>CALVOX010000017.1 GCA_944350425.1 uncultured Bacilli bacterium | reverse complement strand
AATTTTATCGAGAATTTTTGTAATATCTATTGTTCAAAGTCTAAATTTTAAGGTGTTCAAAATCTAAAAACGGGAATCCTTTCTAATTATAAAGGTTTTAATTTTTCTAATTGTAAAAAAAAGATTACCATTTATATATCGTTATTCAGAATCAATCTTATTAGAAATAGATATATTGAAAAGAACAACACCGTTTGTTAAAATAAAAATATACAATTTCAATACATAGTTTGAGGCTAACTTATGTCAAAAATAAAATCCATTCTGTTACTTCCTTTTCTTATTTTTGGATTGAAAAATACTGAAATAAATTTAGATTGTTATAACGATTCTACCGTTTCTCAAAAACAATATATTTTGATTGAGCAAAATAATAATTATAAAAATAATTTAGATATTAATAGTTTTATAGAACATTATGATTTTTATCAATACAAGGTTGGAAATATAGATTATTTCGTTGCTGATACTCTCAACTCAGAAAAATTTATCGAAAATATAGTTCACATCAAGATTATAAATAATCCTGACTTATACAGATTTGAAACCGATATAGATTACAAAGATAAATTTGTTTTAGAGTTACTCACAATGAACAATGATTTGTTAGAAAAACATTATTATATATTAAGCGACGATGACTACAATAAAATCAAAAGAAAAGTTTTACCACTAAATAATAAAAAAATAAAAAATAATATTATTACTGCACTTAACATAGAATACGATTTTAAGTCTAAAGAAAAAAGTACTTCTATTAATCGATTTGACTATTTTGGAGCAGATAATTCACCCATAAATTCTCAAGAATCTTTGGATCATTTTTTAAATATTAAAAATACTCCTAAAAATATGATTGAACTAGGATTCCCTAATTCAGGTTTTTCTGAGCTAATTTATGATTCTGATGCTTCAATTTGCAATATAATTCCCAAAAATATTTTTACTAAAAACGGAACTTATACACAAACTGGTACTGAATGGGGTTATTATGCAAAAACGTACACTGATTATGAACAAAATAAAATTACGAGTTTATTTATTTATGATGTTATTATGGAAAAGGCTGATTCATTTGAGCCTACATTAATTTCCATAAAACCAGTTTTATCACAAAATTTTAAATATGATGCTGACATTGATATCGTAATCGAAGATGTTGAAAATAACTATTGTTTTGCAAATCCAGAATTAAAATCTATTATTCAATATGAAAAAATAAACGGTGATCTTAATGGAATAGATCATCCAAATCCAGGAGAAACGGGGTACTCATCAAATTCGGATAACGGATACATTTTTCATGATTGGCTTGCAAAATATACAGGCGTTGGTAAAAATTATAATAACGATGTAAAAAATGCCGTCAATTGTATATCGTTAATTATTGAAACTGGCTTCAGTCTGGTTCCAATCCCTGGAAATGATTTATTAGGTGAACTTGCTGTCTCTGCAATAGTTTCTCCTATTGTTGATCTGTCATCCACATATTTCCAAGATGCACTTGTTCAAGAACCAACTGCATCTTATTCAAAAAAGAATGGTAAATATGTTTTTAATCGCTCATATATAAGTGGTCTATCGAGATTTTCAGATTATCAAAAAGCCAATAAAATGAACAAATATTTGGAAATACGACCATTAGATAGTTCTGCTTCGTATGATGGTAAAACAAACAGAGAAAGCCCTCTTTTATTTAAAGATAACTCTGATTCAGTAGATTATACAATCTCCTATCTTTCTAAAGATGGCTACAACAATTATACTGCATTAATTGCTTTTGACATTCAACTAGAAATATTTAATGACAATTCTTCTCTTTTTAATCAAAACCCTGAGTATTTAGGGACTATTAATAATAGTTTTGCTTCTCGGCTTGGGAGAGATGTTAAGAGCCAGCTTATTAATGCGCAAGGCAACAAAAGTTATTATACCGTATGTGGGGACACTTCTTCACAAACTGTTGAATTTGTCCCTAAAGTAACTGGGAATTATAAGTTCGTTCTTTCTGATTGCCTATCCTATACAACATTATCTTTAGGAAATTCATCAGTTACAAGCGGAGCTAAAGTATATATAGATGCTTGGGGGCAGCAAAGAAAAAAAGCAAATCAAAAAACTATTTGTTTAAGTCAAAGTCTTATAAAAGGTCAAAAATATACGTTGACAATATCTAGGAAAAATTCTGTTACAAATGTTAAAGCCTACGGCGGAGCAAAGTTAAACATATTATTTAACAATGGTATTATAAATCTCGCAAGGGCTTCTGATTATGCTAAAAATTATACTTCAAAAACGTATAATTATAATGGAGATACATATTTTTACAAATTTGTCCCAAAAAATGATGGCTTATTTAGTTTTAACTTGAACTCAAATTCTGCGTCTTACAAAAAGTACTCAGTTTTTATATTAAACGATAAATTTGAAATAATTTCAGAATATTCAAGTACTAATAAAAATTCTGGCTTACGTATTTCATTGTTAGAAAATGATACATATTATATTGTAATTAGAACTAGTTCGACTGCAAATGAGTCAATAAAATTTAACGTATGGTATGGAAGTTACATTCCAAACATTAATAGTCGAATAGCTAAAAAGACCATTTTTATAACAAATTTTAGTACCATAAAAACAAAGACTTTCTTGACAATTCAAAAAGTTTCCAGCACATATAAAATTTCCTCCTTTTGGGATAACACAACTATTTCACCTATATTATCCCCTGTTTCATTTAAATTATTCGATTCCAATAATGAACTCATAATTTCAAATAAGGATATTAACGGAATTTGGCAAAATTTTACCATTGATTCGAACAAATTATATTCTATAGAGTTGTCTACTGATGATTCTAGTTTGCTAAAATCAATCGGTTTATCAATTTATATACAAAAAGTTAATTAAACTATTATGAAGAAAGTTATAAAAATTTTAAAATCTTTTAAAATGATTAATATATCTACAATCCTATTATCTTTAGTTTTTGTTGTGTGTTCTATATTGTTTTCGTCTATAAATTTTCTTAATGTCGGCAATTTACTTGTTAGAGAAGCAGAAAATAAAAAAATAAATTATATTGAATTAAAAAAAGATAATTCATTTAAATATGAAGAAGTTAGAGGAATTGAAAATGAGATTAATAATAATTTGATTATTTCCCAAACTAGCATTAATGTCTTAGGGTTTAATTTTGAGGAAAATCTGAGAGAAAAAAATATGAATGATGCATACTTTCCTATCGTTCTTTCCGCCTCTTCTTTAAAAGATAAAGACTTTACTATAATTGGCAATTTACCAGAGGAAGGCGAAGTATTGTTGTCCTCAGAATATTTTGAAATATTTAAAGATAATGGCTTTATAGATTTAAATAGAACAATTTACGATGAATCTAAATCTTTTATTAAATACGAAGATTTTATTGATTCATGTGTTTTTAAAGATGGCTATTCATTAAAAATATCTGGTTTTTTTGTCTTCGACGAAATTAAAATGCCCGCTATATTTCAAAAAGCTATATTTTTAAATATTGATGATATTAACACTTTAACAAGTTCTCTTTCCACCAAACCATTTAAGGATGGCTACGCTTTTAAAGAATATATTCCTAATTTTATTTTTCCCTCTTATTTAGAAAATATTGGTAATGATTCTAAAGTTTATCTTTTTAATAACGATTTAAATTTTAATAATCAAAATTATTTTTTATTAAATCATGAACTATATGCTTCCTATTTAAGTAATGAAGAAAAAGAATATATAATTCCAAAAGAATTTGTTTTTAATAGTAATGAAAATTTGAAATTAAAAACTTCAATTCAAAATTTAGTTTCTAATGTAGATGATTATGCCTATCAATATATTTCCACGAAAGAAGCAAATAACTTTTTTTCAACTATTTCTTTAACATATGCACAAAGTATTTTTATAAAAGATTATTGCCTTCAAAACAAATTAGATATATCTTCATTATCATTAGAAGATAAAATTAAGATTTTCAAAGAATATTTAATAAGTATCTATAACGATCCTTTTTTTAATGATTCTAGGGTAAAACAATATTATAATGAGTTAACAACTTACATGAAAGAAATGTTTGACTACCTAAAAAAGGAATATTCTAATGAATTCGTTACCCCCACATTAACTCTTATTAATAGGCAAAACAATACCCAATTAAAGCTTGAATTCAACGGTTTATATTTTATTGATAATAGCGCAACTTTAACCATCTTACCTCCTCAAGTTGGCGAAGAAGTTTTATTAAATCCGAATAACAATATTAATAGCATTTATATTTTTCTAAATAATAAAAATGATGATTTAAGTAATGAATTGGATTACTTATATAATCAAAAACTATTTGATTATATTCAAAATAGTAAAGTTTTTAATATTTCAATAATCACAAATAGAAATATTAAAATAGTTTTATTAATATTGCTCCCAATATTCCTTGTTTTAAATTTATTAGTTAACTTAATTTTCAATTTAATAAATAGAAAGAAAATCGAATCAATAATGGAAAAGCTAGGTGTTACCAAAGAAGATATAGTCAAGTCTTTACTTTGCTATACTTTTATAATATTTGCATTATCCTGTTTAATATCTTTACTAATTTCTTATTACTTATTACGCCCTATTTTATTTATAAGTAATCTTTTTGTTAATATAAGTTTCATCGAACTTTTGATTTCCCTTGTTGGAAGTATTTTAATAACTTTTTTAAATTTCTTGGTTGTTTATACATTTATTAAACTCAATAAATCCAATAACAAAACCACTATTAAATGATTATTTATTTAAATCTTTCCACAAACAAATAATGAAACTAGTCCCGCTCTTTAAAGCAACTCTGCAGTTCATAGATTAATTTATATTTTGGCATCAACAATAATTAAAGTTCCTTCATCTTCTTTTAACACATCTTAGAGAAATCATTTTTGTAATCTACTAATTCACATAATATTATCATTTTATTTACCTACTTATAAATTCTACTTATTTATAGTACCTGACTTTGGAGTTTTACCCCTAAAATAAGGTGCTCTAAAATTCAATATTGAGAAAATTTTGTATATCTTTGTTTTTCAAATATACATTCCCAAGTTTAGATAATCCGAGCAGTTCTTTGATCTTTTTATAAGTTGCAGTGTTTATAAAAGTACCATCGTAGTTTTCAGTAACATTAAAATTCTAATAAATTCAACAATTTTTTGTGTTTGAAAAAGTAAATATATTTTTTACCAAATAAGGGAAAATATGTTTCACCAATTTTGGTTAGTCTTCTTTAAACAAATCCTCCTTTCCTTTCATTCTATAAGAA
>CALVOX010000016.1 GCA_944350425.1 uncultured Bacilli bacterium | reverse complement strand
GTTTACAGAAAAGAGAATTAAAGTTAGACTATGGAAAAATCAAAAAACAGTCTAATAAAATGTCCGCACGCCCTTTTAATGTTAAGGCCACTTCAGAAGTTAGATTTTAAAAAAGAGCTACATTAATAGTAAAAAACGTATTTTTAAATGTATTTTTGCTTCTTAAACGTATATAATATTAACGCTTAAAACGATTTGAAAGGAAGCTTATTATGGGATTAAAAGCAGGAATAGTCGGATTACCAAATGTTGGAAAATCAACTTTATTTAACGCAATCACTAATTCAAAAGTAGAAGCTGCAAATTACCCATTTGCTACAATTAATCCAAATGTTGGAACTGTTATGGTTCCTGATGAAAGAGTTGAAGAATTAGTAAAAATATTTCATCCAAAGAAAACAATATATACAACTTTCGAGTTCTTTGATATTGCTGGACTTGTTAAGGGTGCTTCAAAAGGAGAAGGACTTGGTAATAAATTTTTAGCAAATATTAGAGAATGCGATGCAATTATTGAAGTTGTTAGATGTTTTGATTCTAATGAAATTGTTCACGTTGAAAATACAGTTGACCCTATTAGAGATATAGAAATCATCAATCTTGAATTAATTTTAGCTGATTTAGAAACTGCAACAAATAGACTTGGAAAAATAGAGAATAAAGCAAGAATTTCTAAAGATAAAGAAGCTTTACTTGAAGTAAATTTATTAACTAAAATAAAAGAGACTTTACAAAACGAAAAACCTATAAGATCTTTATCTTTTAATGAAGATGAAAAGAAAATACTTAAAAATTTTGGTTTCTTAACTATTAAACCAATTATTTATGTCGCAAATGTTGCTGATAGTTCTTTAGCTAATATTGATGAAGATAAATATTTTAATGCTGTTAAAAGTTATGCCAGCAAAGAAAACGCTCAAGTTTTACCTATTTCTTGCGAAATCGAAGCTGAACTTTCAACTTATTCAAAAGAAGAAAAAGAAGAATTTCTTACAACTTTAGGTATAAAACAATCGGGATTAGATCAACTTATTAAAGCCGCATATAAGTTACTTGATTTATCGACATTCTTCACTGTAGGAGAAGATGAAGTAAGAGCATGGACTTTTAAAAATGGAATGCTTGCACCTGATTGTGCGGGAATTATTCATACTGATTTCAAAAAAGGTTTTATTAAAGCTGAAGTTTATACTTACGATGATATTGCTAAATTTGGAAGCGAAGCTGCATTAAAAGAAGCTGGAAAAATTAGAGTAGAAGGAAAAGATTATGTTGCTAAAGACGGAGATATCTTCTTCTTTAGATTCAATGTTTAATTAAGATGAGAGTCGGATTAGGAAAAGATATACATATTTTAAAGAAAGGGTATGACTTGACATTAGGTGGAACGAAAATTCCTTTTAAAAAAGGATTAGTTTCATATTCTGATGGAGATTGTTTAATTCACTCTGTTATTGATGCAATTCTTGGAGCTTTAAACCTTGGAGATATTGGCCAAAATTTTCCTGATAATGATCCAAAATATAAAGGAATATCGTCATTAACTTTATTAGAATATACAAAAAAGTTTCTTGATGATTCTAAATATAAAATATCAAATATTGATTGCTTTATATCTTGCGAAAAACCTAAATTAAAAGATTATATTAATGAGATGAAAATTAATATTTCTAAAGTTCTAGGTATTGAATTAGATCAAATTTCGATAAAAGCTGGAACAAACGAAAAGATGGGTTATATTGGAAAAAATAAAGCAATTGAATGCGAAAGTATTGTTCTATTGGAGGATAAATAAAATGGAAGAAAAGAAAGTAAGAGTAAGATATGCTCCTTCACCAACAGGATATTTACATATTGGTGGTGCTAGAAGTGCGCTTTTTAATTACCTTTATGCAAAAAAATATCATGGTGATTTTGTTTTTAGAATTGAAGATACCGATATTGAAAGAAATATTGAAGGTGCTGAAGCAGAACAACTTCATGATTTAATTTGGTTAGGAATTATTCCAGACGAATCAACCGAAAAACCAAACCCAAAATATGCTCCATATAGACAATCTGAAAAATTAGAGTTATATCGTAAATATGCTCAAGAATTAATCGATAAAGGCTATGCATATGAATGTTATTGCACAAAAGAAGAACTTGAGGAAATGAAAGTTCAACAACTTTCTTCTGGAGTTAAATCTTTTAAATATGATAGAAGATGTTTAAATTTAACTGAAGAAGAAAAATTAATATATAAAAAAGAAGGAAGAGTACCATCAATTAGATTAAAGATGCCTTCTAATCATGTTTTAAAGTTCCATGATTTAGTTAGAGGAGATGTTTCGTTTAATAGTGATGATATAGGCGATTTCGTTATTATGAAAAGTAATGGAATCCCTACCTATAATTTTGCGGTTGTAGTTGATGATCACATTATGGAAATAACTCATGTACTTAGAGGAGAAGAACATCTTTCCAACACTCCAAAACAACTCCAAATTTATGAATATTTTGGCTGGGAACCACCTCAATTTGGACATATGACAATTATTATTAATCCAAATGGTAAGAAATTATCAAAAAGAGATTTAAATATCGTCCAATTTGTTTCTCAATATAGAAAACTTGGTTATTTACCTGAAGCTATCTTTAATTTCTTATGTTTACTTGGCTATACCGATCAAGCTGGTAAAGAATTATTTGATAAAGACTATATTTTCGAAACTTTTGACCCTTCAAGATTATCAACTTCACCATCAATGTTTGACAATAAAAAACTTCTTTGGATTAATTCTCAATATATTAAAGCAATGGATAATGAAAAATATTTTAGTTTCATCTTCCCATATATTGACGAAATTGATTCTTTAAAAGATATCGATTTAAATAGAAAACAAGAAATCGCTTTAATGTTTAAAAACGAACTAAATTATGGTGAAGAAATTGTTTCTTTATTAAAAGATATCTTAATTAAGAAAGATGAACTTAATGAAGAAGAAAAAATAATCTTAGAAAAAGAAACATCACCTAAAGTCATTGCTTTATTTAAACAAAAGCTAGAATTGTTAAATGAAGTAAATGAAGAAGCCGTTAAAAACATTTTTAATGAAATTAAGAAAGAAACCGGTTTAAAAGGTAAAGATATTTATATGCCTATTAGAATTTCATTAACTGGTGTAATGCACGGAATTGAGATGTATAACATTATTGATATTTTAGGAAAAGAAGAAACACTTAAAAGATTATAGTAATCTTTAAAAGAGTTTTAAAATCAAGTATAATTATTTTCATAAAAAAAGGAAAAAGATATGACAGATTATAAAAATAAATCATTAGTTGATGTCGCTTACGATATTTTAAGCGGTCATGATAAACCAATTAAATTTAAAGACTTATATGATGAAGTCGCAAACGAAGCAGGATTATTAGATGATAGAAAAGCTGCTTTGATTTCAAATTTCTTCACAAATTTGTCCTTAGATGGTAGATTTGTTGCCTTAAAAAATAATGAATGGGATTTAAGAAGCAGACAAACTTTCGATAAAGTCCATGTTGATTTAAATGCTATTTATGAAGATATTGAAGAAGGCGATAAAGATTCATCACTTCCATTAGATGAAGACGAGGATGAAGACGATAAGATTCTTCGCAGCGATGGAGAAGATGAAGATGATGATGAAAACTATTATAAGAGTAGTTCATCTGATGAAATTTTCTAATTTTAGTTATTAATTAATTTATAGATACGAGGAGGAAAGAATATGTTAGTATCTGCTACAGAAATGATTAATAAGGCTCATGCTGGCCATTATGCAATTGGTCAATTCAACATCAATAACATGGAATGGATTAAAGCTATTCTTGTTGCTGCTGAAGAAATGAAATCCCCTGTTATTTTAGGTGTTTCAGAAGGCGCAGGAAAATATATGTGTGGTTGGGATAATGTTGTTGGAATGGTTAAACATATCCATGATTACCTCAAAATTACAGTTCCAGTAGCTCTTCACCTTGATCACGGTACATATGAAGGTGCAAAAGCTTGCCTTGAAGCTGGTTTCACATCAATTATGTTTGATGGTTCACACTTCCCATTTGAAGAAAACTTAGAAAAATCAAAAGAATTAATCGCTTTAGCTCATGGCCAAGGCAAATCAATTGAATGCGAAGTTGGCGGAATTGGTGGTTCTGAAGATGGTGTTACATCATCTGGTGAACTTGCTGATCCAAAAGAATGCGCAACTATTGCCGGACTTGGCGTTGATTTCTTGGCTGCAGGGATTGGAAATATTCATGGTGTTTATCCAGAAGATTGGAAAGGCTTAAATTTTGATAGATTACAAGAAATCCAAGATGCAACAAACGGCAAACCATTAGTTTTACATGGTGGTACAGGTATTCCAACTGAACAAATTAAAAAAGCTATTTCTTTAGGTGTTTCAAAAATTAATGTTAACACTGAATTGCAACTTCAATTTGCTCGTGCAACAAGAGAATATGTTGAAGCTAAAAAAGATTTAGATATTGGCAAAAAAGGTTTTGACCCACGTAAATTATTAAAACCTGGCTACGAAGCAATGATTGCTATCGTTAAAGAAAAAATCAAAGAATTTGGTAGTGATAATAAAGCTGAATAATCCTATTTATGGAAAAATATTTAGCAGAATTATCTGAAATGATCAAGGTGGCTAAGGATGCATCTTCCTTAGTCCTTGATATTTATCATAAAGGCTTTACAGTTGAAATTAAGGAGGACGATTCTCCTGTAACTGATGCTGATAAAAATAGTGATAAAGTTATTCGTTCACACCTTTTGAAATGTTTTCCTGATCATGCTTTTTTGAGCGAAGAAGAATCAGACGATTTATCAAGATTAAATAAAGATCTTATTTTCATAATCGATCCCCTCGATGGAACAAAGGATTTTGTTAATCATGACGATGAATTTGCTATAAATCTTGCTTTATGTTACAAGCATGAAATTGTAGCTAGTGTTACAGCGATACCTGTTTATCATAAGATTTATTATGCTTTGAAAAATAGAGGAGCTTATAAATTAGATACAAAAACAAATGTTTGTGAGAGAATCTTTGTAAACGATAAAAAGAATGATTTAATCGTTTTTAAATCTAGATATCATGCTTTTGAAAATGAAGCAGAAGTATACGCTAGACATAAAGATAGAATAAAAGAAGTTAAAGATGCTGGAAGTTCTTATAAAGCATGTTTAATTGCTGAAGGAAAAGGCGAAATTACTTATCGTTTAAATAAAGGCACTAAAGAATGGGATACAGCTTCATTTACTCTGCTTATTGAAGAAGCTGGAGGTTATGTCTTAGATTTAAATAAAAAGAGAATCCCATATAATAGAGAAAACGTTCATAACGGATCTTATATTGTAGTTAATTCTTTAGATAACTGGTTATATCCTTGATAAATTTAACCTACAACATTTGTTGTAGGTTTTTAACTAAAAATTATGAAATATTACTTAGCTTATGGTTCAAATTTAAATTTGAATGAGATGAAAGTTAGATGCCCAAGTGCAAAAATGATTGGTTCAACTATTTTAAAAGACTATGAATTAATTTTTCGTAATTCTTATTTAACTATTGTTCCATCTAAAGGTGATGTGCTGCCTCTTGGTATATTTGAAATAAATGAAGAAGATGAAGAGGCACTTGATTATTATGAAGGATATCCTTATTTATATTATAAAACTTGCATTGATTTTGAATTAAATAATCAAATTTATAAAGGTTTAATCTATATAATGAATGATACAACTAATTTAACTAAACCAACTAAAGGATATGTTAATAGATGTAAGGAAGGGTATTCAAATTTTAATTTTGATTATAAATATATTGATAAAGCTTTAGAAGAATTAGATGAAGCAATTAAAAAAGCGAAGGAAGATTAATTATTTCCTTCGCTATTTTTATTAGCTTCATCAATTTTTTTATTATATGCTTCAGATTCTTCTTTAATTTTACGCATCGCTTCTTTTACTTGCTCTTTTTCTTCGGCAAGTCTAACAGCAACAACACCAGGAACTTCCTCCATTAAAATAACTTCAATTCCTTGTTCGATATCTTGATTAACATACATACACCCTTCACAAGCGCCAGTCATTCTAATATAGACAATTCCATCTTCAAAAGAATCGAATTCACATGATCCACCTTCTCTTTCAAGAAATGGTTTAATCTTTTCTAATGTATCTTCGATTTTTTTAATTGTTTCTTTGTTTGATTCATCGTTTTGTTCTAGTTTTTCGTTTGTATTAATATCTTCCATAAGTCAATTTCCAAATCCTTGATAATTTTATTCGCTTTATATTAAATATTCAAATAAAATAACTATATATTTATGAATGAACTTATCCCTTATCTTTACGCTTTATTTTTAACTCTTATTATAGAGTTACCTCTATATTACGTTTTAACATGTAAATCTAATTATAAACTGATAAGAGTGGTAGTAATAATATTAATGAATGCTATTACTAATATTTCGTTAAATTTAATTTATCTAAAATTTAACGAAATATCATATTTAATTTATATATTAGAAATAATAGTAGTATTTCTTGAACGGATTATTCTTTGGAGTTTTTTATCTAGAAAGAAAAAAGAGCTAGCATATTATTTGCTATACTCTTTTGTAGCTAATTTAATCTCTTATTTAGTAGGGATTATTTCCAATTTATTACTTCAAAATAGTTTTTATCTAGAAATAATCTTCACTTATAGTTTTATTTCTATATTTGTAATAGAAGTAATAATTTTAGCAGTTTTTTGTTCTTATAATTGCGCTAAAAATAATTTTAAAAAGAAAGATGATTAGTAATTATTTCCTATCTTTATTTCTTCTATTAACTAAGAAATAGATAAAAATTGGAGTAAGAATAACAAGACTAAGAACGACAAAGAGAGTAGTTAAACCAACTATTTCTTTCTCTTCTCGATTTCGATAATAAGGCGAATTAATATCTGTTTTTAGATAAAGCGTTAAATTATCGAAAATAATAGTGCTATTTGAAATGCTACCTTCAATAGTTTTTTCTAATGTTAAGTGCCTAGATGAAATATATTCTTTTGCTTTAGCAACATTGTACTCAAGGGATTGAGCTTCGATATCGTAATAATAGAAACCAACAGAAGCTGTATAAACATCGTAATAGTTATAATAATTTGGTATATTAATTTCAAAAGTAATAGTATTAGTATCATTAGAAGTACTAATTTTATAAGTATAATTTGAGTTTACATCGACTATTTCACTTAAATATATTTCTGCTATTTCAAAATGAGAGTGAAGTATATTTTTTGCTTTAAGGTTTAATGTCTCACCACTAAGATTTGTAGTAAGAGTAGTAGTTTCGCCAGGATAAATAGATATATAATTTTCAAATGTTGGGATTACTAATTCTTCTAAATCTGAAGTGTTATCGTCTAAATAAAATATATGTAAATCACCTAAATAGTAATTTTCTATAAAAGCATCTCCATAATTATCAATGGTTAATGTTAAATAATTATCTTTTTGTTCAACGTTTTCTATTTTAAAATCTGAATAATTATAAACTTCTTCAGCATAATAAACTGGAGCTGGTGCGTTTGATAATAAAAGCGGAAATCCTAAAAGTAATAAGGATAATATTTTAATAGATTTAGGTGTTTTCATATTTTTATTTTATAGCATAATAGTTTTAAATGCTATAAAAAAACCTCTTAGGTCGACTAAGAGGATAATTTTAATTTTTGGTGGGTACCCTATTTACTGGACCATTTTTTGCTATCGTTTTTTTACCAATTATAACCATTTTTAAGCCTGT
>CALVOX010000015.1 GCA_944350425.1 uncultured Bacilli bacterium | reverse complement strand
TTATTAACATAAAAACCCCCTTTGTTACACATTACATAATAATCACATTTTGTGCAACTTTTGGGGGTAATTTCATTGTGGCGCGCCAGGCAGGACTCGAACCCGCAACTTCTTGGTTCGTAGCCAAGCGATCTATCCAGTTGAGCTACTGGCGCAAGTTTTTTAGCGATAAATAGTATAAACATTATTGTATAAAATTTCAACAATATTAAGTTAATATTAAGTTCAAGTTAGAAAACACGAAAAAAGTAAAAATAGATGTATAAATTAGATTAATGAAGAAAGATATTTAGCAAGTCTCTTTTTTTCATAAAATGCTACGGTACTAAAAGTTGTTATAAAGCTAAATATCTTTCTTTTATTTTGTATAGTTATAATCAAAATCTTTAATATTAGTATCAATTAAAATAGTATCTTTTTCGTATTTAGATATTATGTCTTTATAGAGTGTAAGTAGTTTCTTTTTCTTTAAGTTTTTAAAACCATTTATAGAATATTCTTCTAATACTTTTATTACAAATTCTTTACTTCCTGGATGCATAAAATAGTTAGATTTTCTTTCTAAGAAATAGTTTAAAACTTTATCTTTAGTAAAATCTTTTTTCATATAAGTCATAGAAGCGCTAATCATATCAATACAATATTCTAGGTTATATTTAAATGGCATTTTTTTAATCACAAGTTGGCCTTTATAAACATCAATCCAATATTCAAAATGATGTCTATTTCTATTAGTATGATGAACAGCAACTTCACTATATAAATCATTATCCATACGTTCGCATAATATAGGAGAAGAAACGCCTTGGAAGTATTTCAACGATCTAGAAAACTCAGTATAAGAAAACTTAGATAAATCATGTTTAAAACCATTTAAAGGAATACCTACTTTAAAAGAAAAAACAAGAACTTTCCACCTATGGGTAGTAACTATCTTTAGGTGTTTAAAAAACTTAATCATAGTGTCAAATTATCCTTTCTTATTTACCAAACATAGTTTTGATAATAGTGTCAATTGTATTATATAATTGTTCCTTTTCTTTAGTATCTAAATTTTCAATACGACGAATAATTTTTAGCGTATGAAGATCTTTAACATACTCATTAATAGCTGAAGTAGAAGAAGTAGGTTCAGGTGTTTTTTTGTTGCCTAAAAGGTCATCTAAACTTACTTCATATATATTTGCTAACTTAATTAATGTCTCTGTGTTAGGAGTTGATCTTCCTCTTTCCCAGTCGCAAATATTGTACTGTTTAACATGTAGCAGTTTGCTTACATCTTTCTGGGTGAGCCCTTTGGAAGCTCGTAAAATTTTTAACATATCTTTTAATTCCATACATTAATAATAGTAGTAGTTGTTAGTAAAAATTACAACATGTTTTTAAAAAATGCTAAAAATACTTAAAACGCCTGTTTATGATTTTTAGCTACTGAATATAATTTTTAGGATCAAATTTCAAGATTTTTTTGACAATTTTTTGTTAAAATTTTGGTAAAAATTGAGATAGTAAAAATTACGATTTTGAGTTTACGGTTAATTGTGTTTTTGACTGATAGAAGAAGCTTTAAAATCAACATTTTTTCAAACTTGTTTAAAACATCATAATTTCGTGTTTGACCCCTCTAATAGACAATTTTTATAATTTTTTAATTATTATACTCACTTTTAGGAATTAAATAGTATATGTAATTTTTACATACATACATGTTTAGTAAATTTTTAGTAGACACGCACCAAAAGTTAGTAGTTTTCCAAAACTACTACCTAGTAAAGCTTGTTGATTTTAAAAATATGTGTTTAAAAACACGTTTTACTTTGACTATTAAAAATTTTTAAAAGTTACAAATTGATATTTTTAATTGACAAAATTTATTAAAACTAATGTCAATTAAAACTAGCTGAAAATTTTTGTCGACCAACTACTTTTTGTGTTTTCTGTCTCTTTAAAATTTTTTGATATATAATTAGATCAAATTTAAAATAGAACTCATATTTTTTTTCCGTTTTAAATACAGTCGTGTTTCTAATTAGTGAATTCAGAATTTGTATTATGAAGTCATTTTGATGTTCTACTTTTGCTATAAGAATTGTGTCTAATTTTTTACTCCTTTAATAGTCGTTAGTTTTTTCGTTTCTATTTTTAGCTGTTTATTTATTATCAGTGCATGAACCAAAGATAGAGTTATCGTTATTAAATTTAAAGAACTAGGCACATTAAAAGTACATCCTTCAGCCATATTTTCTCTTATTATATTTTCTAAAATTGTTACCATAATTTTAGAAAAATAAATGTAAAAAATAGTGTCAATAAAAAAATAAAATAAACGAATTGTTGCTAGTTGTCTAATAGTTAATCAAAAATAAAAATTAGCATAAAAACTCGCGTTATTTTCTCTATTAATTCTTTGAGAATAATAGTCAAAAAATATAATGATTTCTGAGTTATGTAAAAGTTAAATTTCTTTAAGAATTATATATTATTTCCGTGTCAAATTGCATCAATATAAGAAATGACTGAATGGCAAATTTTAATTATTTTTAGTTAAAACTCTTCTCTAATTCTTATTAAAAAAGAGATAATTTTATACACGGCAAGTAACTGGTCTTTTAAACAATTGAAGGAATAAATAGAAACAAGTATAATTAGTAATCGATGAATAGTTTTATTGAAAATGTCGAAAAATTAAGATTAACTTTGAAGAAAAAATTAGATATCTTTTTCTATATTTCTTTATGCCTTTTAGGTGTGGCTTTAATCTTATTAATTCTTTTTTTCTGCTTTGTTACTGATACAACTCATCAAATTGGATATTTATTATTAGCTTCGTTAATTTCAATCGGTTTAGCAGCCATAATTTATGGTACAACTTACTATTATTTTAATAATAAATATCTTAAATCTTTTATAGGAAATTTAGATATAGAATCACTTAAATATTTATATGAAGATAAATTTAAATACGATAGAAAAAGTGGTGTTTCTCTTGATTTATTCTCTAAATCAAGGATAATTGCTACCCCAGATGAATTTTCTTCTAGTAAGGGTTTATATATTGCTTATGATAATATTAATGCTATATCAAGTGATTATGATTTAAATTATATTTATGATCGCCAATCTAAAAATAAAGAAGATAAAATTGATCGAATTAAAGTGTCTTATAAAGGAAAATTTATTCGTTTTGAAGTAAAAAAAGATAATATAGCTTTTATTTCTTTAATGACAAAAGATTTTCCAAAAGAAATATTAGTAGATCCTAGAATTGGCGAAAAAATTGAGTTTGAATATCGCGACTTTAATGAATATTTTATCGTTAAATCTTCATCTAGAAATAAAGCAAGAGAATTACTTAATCCTAAAGTTCAATTAGATTTACTTAATCTTGTTCATGGATTTAAAATCGATTTATCTATTGTTATTATTGATAATTATATTTATGTTTATTTAGGTGAATATGATGGACGTCAAAACCTAAATATTTACAAAAAATTTGATAAGAGCGTTTTTAAGTCATATTATGATGAATTT
Organism: uncultured Bacilli bacterium; assembly: GCA_944350425.1. Taxonomy (GTDB): domain Bacteria; phylum Bacillota_I; class Bacilli_A; order RFN20; family CAG-826; genus Onthovivens. Next base: position 7,917 of record CALVOX010000015.1, on the reverse strand, counting down.
TATTTAATTAGACTTATTGCTGAAGCTCTTGACTTAGATTCTAGATTATATCAATAACTTTATTTTATATATTATTAATATTATTAAAAAGGGGAAAATTATGGTTAGAGAAGATCGTAACATCGGTTGGATTGAAGTTATTACTGGTCCAATGTTTGCTGGAAAAAGCGAAGAATTATTAAGAAGAATTAATCGTTTAAAATACGCTAAAAAGCATTTTCTAGTATTTAAACCAAAAATTGATGACCGTTATAAAGATGATGAAGTTGTATCTCATCAAAAAAGAAGTTATAAAGCTCATAATATTTCAAAAGCTAGCGAGATATTAAAATATATTACTCATGATATCGATGTAGTTTGCATTGATGAAATTCAATTTTTTGATGAAGAAATTATCGATGTTTGTGAGATTTTAGCTAACCGTGGAGTAAGAGTAATTTGCGCCGGATTAGATACTGATTTTAAAGGTGATCCATTTCCAATTACTGCTGACTTACTCGCTAGAGCAGAAGATGTTACAAAATTAACTGCAATTTGTGCAGTTTGTGGAAAAGAAGCTACAAGAACTCAAAGATTAATGAATGGAGAACCTGCTCCTGCTGATGGACCACTTGTTTTAATTGGTGCTACTGAAAGTTATGAACCAAGATGTAGACACTGCCATCAAGTTATTCGTAAATAAAATATAAATAATAAATTTAATCATAAAAAAGATGCTAAGAATACGAATCCCTTAGCATCTTTTATTATTTTAATTAATTCTGGAAGAATAATCCTTGTATATTTCTTTTGCGATTTCTTCTACCTTCTTACTATCGCATTTAATTACTTTATCGATATATTGTAGCAAAGAAGAATCAAATTTATATTTATCATGGATAATCCTTTCTCTAATTGCTTCTTTAGAATCTCCTCTTTCTTCCATTCTTTTTACTCTAGTATCTTCATCAATATCTAGATAATAACTTACAATATTTTTAATTTTTAAATTTTTAAATGCTTTTAATCCACTTGATTCAACAATTATCACAGTATTTTGTTCAATATGTTTACGCTCACTACCATAATAGTTACCATTATAGAAGGTATATTCGATAAAATCATTTTGAGTAATTTTCTTATTAAAAGTATCAAGGGTTATGAAATTATAATCTACCCCATTAATTTCTTGGCTACGGGGAGCCCTAGTAGTAGAAGTTACAAACTTTTTAAAACCATAATTAATTGTTAATTCTTTCGCAACACTTGTTTTTCCTGATGCGCTTGGTCCAACGATAATAATCATAAGATAATTATATGGCGAGAATAAAAATATACAAAATAAAATTTAATTAAAGGGATAAAGTTTATGAATGAAAACATTCTTGAATATAAAGAGGTATTTTTATGTTCAAATTTATCTACGTTTTTCCTTTATCCATTTATCTTTTTACATCAGCAAATATTATTAATATTCATAATAAAGCTAATACCTATACAAAAGAACTTCGTTTTGGGCTAAATAAAAATAAAGCATATAAAAGATATGAAACTGAACCATTTACTCAATTTAAGATTCGAACAATTACCTATAGTAAAAAAGAATTATGGAGTAACCTAGGATTAATGGTTTATATTTCAAATGTTCCTCGTTCTAAATATAAATTCAAGATTTCTACCTTTGATTCTAGTGGCAATTATTTAGAAAATTCTAATTATATGACTCATGGTGAAAAATCTTACTATGATTTTGAATTTAAATTTGGAGATAAAACTAAAAAAGCCTCTGGTTTAGTAACATATGTTTTTGAAATAAGTGACGTCTATAACACCTATGTTGTTGGTAAGTTTGAATTACTTTCTTCAACAGCAATTTTAGATTATGAACATCCTTCTTTTGCAGCAAGAACTCAAATTACTTGTGAGCCAAATCTTGGTTATAGCGAAGCTTTTGGAGATTATATTGAGATTGTAAATTTTAAAGAAATATATGAAATACCTACCTTTTTAAGGTTTACTTTAAATGATTTAAAGATAAAAATTAGATATGAACTAGCTCAAGAAACAGGGCATTGGGGTCAAACATTTATTCTTTTTCCGGTTCCGAGTGGTTTTTATGAAATGAGTGAAAAAATTCAAAGTTTATATGATGTTATTAATGAAGAAATTAAAAAAGGAATTTATTGGAAAGATAATAACGGAGAAACTTTTACTTTTTATAATGATAATGATTTTTATGTTCAATATGGCACCAATCATCATTCATTAAAATATCAAGAAAGTTACGAACCGACTAATGATTTTTGTATACCACGAGAATTTTATTTTGAATTAAAAGAATGCTATTTTGGGATAAAACTTGTTGATTTTGGATGGAGCGGATTAAATGCAAGGATTAATTTTAAAGTTCGTTTTACAGAATATGTGCCAAACCCAATGTATGACGTTGTTGGAGAAATTGGCGAAGGTGAAATTGATGACGATATAGAAGATGATGAACTAGAAAATATTGAATTATAAATAAAATAAATTTATGGGGGATAAATTTTAATAATCAAAACATTCTTGATTAATGGAAGGAGGAAAAAGTAATGTTAAAAAATCTATTCATGATTCCGATTTCAATTTTCTTATTAGGAATAGGTAGTAAAGACACTACAAATGGTGTTACAAATCTATATCCTGATGAAGTGGAAGTAAGTAAATATAAAAATAAAGCATATCAAAAATATGAAAGTGATAATTTTGATGAATTTATAATTGATCCATTTTCTTACTCAGTATCGTCTTTAAGAAAAGGGATTCCATTAGAAGTTACTTTTTGGAAAGTCGGCCATTATAGTTATGGGTTTTATATTTCGACTTATGATGAAAATAATAACTTACTTGAAACAATTAAGAATCGTCATAATACTGAAGCTTTTAATTTTGATAAGGAATTTAAATTTACATCGAAGACTTATGATTATGAAGGAGAAGTTACGTTCAAGTTTGAAGTATATGGATTACTCGATAAATGGACTGTTGCGACGTTTGCTCTTATGCCAAAAGGGGCCACATTAACTTGGGATAATCCAATTGCTGTTAGTAGAAATGAAGTTACTTGTTATCCAAATAAAGGTTACTCAGAAGTTTTTGGTGATGTAATTTATGTTAAAAACTTACAAGAAGTGTACGAGATACCAACTTATTTAAGGTTTAACTTCAATGATTTGAAATTAAGAGTATATACCGAGATGGCTAATTATTCATATCTTGAAGGAAGAACAAATATGATTGTTCCTAAACCTTCAAATTTTGAATCACTCTCTAAGGAGCAAAAAGATTTATACAAAGTATATGATAATTCATCTTATACAAGTATTTCTTGGGCAGAAAATAATGGAGTAGGTTTTACCCTTCAAAATAAAAGAGATTATTATGTTAACAAATCGAACAACCATGTAGTTTCTAAATATCAAGAAGGATATGAATCTACAAAAGATTATTATCTTCCAAAAGAATTTTATGAAGATTTAAAAGAATCGGTTTGGTATGTTGAAATTTCTAATTTTGGAAAATATGACTTAACTTATCGAATCGAAATTAATGTTAAATTTACCGGAAAAATTAACAACACGATTTTCGATGTAGTTGGAGAAATGGGTAAAAGTGAAATAGATGATGAAATAGAAGATTTTGAATTAGAAGGGGTGGATATACCATGAGTTTAATACCAATATTTGCTTCATTTGCGATTATTGTTTCGGGAATTACCTGCTTAATGCTTGGAACACAGGGCATGTTTATAAATAGAACGTTCTTAAATATGCCATTAACTGTTCTTGAAAATTCGGTAATAGATAAAAACAAAGTAGAAACTACAATGGAAGTTTTAAGATACGATGATCTTTTAATTTTTGATGAATTGGAAGTAGAAGAAGAAAAAAATTTCTATTTTGATAAAGAATTAGTGAAACAAAACGTGAATGAATATTTAAAACTAAATTTAAAAGATAAGATAAGTTCTTATCAAATAGCCTATAAATTCTATGAAGAAGAAGACGGTAGTTTTATTGAGAGTTCGATTTTAGAACCTACCGGAGTGCTAATTAGGTTTAGGTGTAATTATTATGAATCTTTTCAGATAGATTCAGAAATGTCTTTTTATATCGAAGAAAAGGAAATGGGGAGTTATGAGTAATAAATTAGTTGAATTTATAGAAAATTCATTTCTAAAAGATTTGCTTAAAGTTGATACAGTTACAGATATTTCTTATAACGGTGAAGATATTTATTATCAAGACAATATCTTAGGAAGACAAAAATATACTCTTCCTTTAACTAACCAAAAAGCTTATGACTTTATACGTCAAATAGCTAATTTAAGCGATTCTCAATTCTCTTTTCAATCGCCAATTCTAGATGTCTCGGTTGATCGATATAGAATTAATGCTACACATTTTGCTCTAGCAAGAAAAAATAGAGAGCAAGCGATAAACTTTTCTATAAGAATCGGTTATGCAAAGCTAAGAATTAAAGATGATGAAAAATTTATAACCAAGAAATGTTTATCCTTAGCTCAAATATTTTTAAAGAAAAGATTATCAATAATTATTGGAGGAACAACTTCAAGTGGCAAAACAGAGCTTCAAAAATATTTAATTTCGAAGTTGGATGCTAATTCTAGATTAATTATCTTAGATAATGTTGAAGAATTAGAGACGGATGATTTTTTGAATGATATTGATTCTCAAACATGGTTATTAAGAAAGAATCTAGATTTAACATATAACGATTTAATTAAAAATGCTCTAAGAAATAACCCTGATTGGCTTGTTCTTAGCGAAGCAAGAGGAAAGGAAATGCTTTCAATTTTAAATGCAGCTATGACAGGACATCCTACTATTTCAACGATACACGCAAAGGGTGCTGATTTTGTTTATCGTCGAATGGCTAGAATGTGCCTACAAAATGGTGAAAATTTAAGATATAAGGAAGTCTTAGAAGATCTTTATGATCATTTTAAAATTATCTTCTATGTAAATAAAGCTTACGATAAAGATGGAAAAATATTTAGATTTTTAGATAAAATTGGCACTAATTATCATAATAAATATTATGAACTTTATTCATTTCCAAATACCTATCATCCTTTTCCAGAAGACTTTAAAAAAGAACTTAATCTAAGCGATGATGAGTTTAATTTCATTAATAACGCCTGGATTAGCCAATCAAACTATATTTCATATAAGGAAAATACTTATGAAAAAGCTCAATATATTTAAGAAGAAAGAAGGAAATAAAACTTCTAGTAAAGAGGGATCAAAAAATAGATTTATTTATTACATACTTTTATCACTAATATTAACCGCTATTTATTTTTATACAACTCGCCATGTAATATTTAGTGGCGTTTTATTAGCGATAAACCTTCTATTTTTCTTCCTTCTTGTTGAAAAGAAATATCTTCAATATTTCGAAAAGAATCGTAGAACCCACGAATGTATTTCTTTTGTTAATAACTACATTCTAAATTTATCAATTACACAATCGCCAACTTCAACCTTTGAACAACTTAAAGATTCATATTCTGGGAGATTTAAAGAAGAACTTGATAATTTAAGTGGATTGGAAATCGAAGCTCAACTTGAATCTTTAAAAAGCTATTTTAATTTAAATCTATATGACTTCTTTGTGAAAATGATGCACCAATATATTTTTAATGGTGGTGATATCTTAAACATTTCGCAAATGTTAATCTTCGATTCAAGAAGGCTTGAATCGACACTGGATGACTTTAACATAGTTGCTAAAAGAAAACTTATCGAATTTGCAACTTTATGGGGAATTACAATTATTATTCTGGTTGTTGTTCAATTATCATTATCGATGTTTTACGACACAATTTTAGAAATGAGTTTCTATTCAGGAGCGATATTTGGTTTCTTTGTTGTTTTCTTGGTGTTCTTATATTTAATACTTTTACAAAGATTTAATCTTTCATTTATTAATGAAAATATGGAGGAAAAGCCTAATGAACAAGTTAAAAGAGAAGATGGCAAAGCTTAATCTGAATTTTCAAAAAGAAATACTAACTCTAGCAATAATTGATTTAATTCTTTTTGCTCTTGGAGTCGCCTTATATTTCTTTAACGTTTCTTATTTAGTAATCATATTACTTGGTCTAGGTATTATTGTTTTTACTTTCTTTTATTTAAACCGATATGATTCGATGTTACATAAAAAAGAACTAGCATTAGATGATGAATTTATTGAAATATTTTCATATTTGAAGATCTATATTTCAAATAAAGAAAGTGTTTATAAGGCATTAATGAATATTAAAGAATTTTCTAGTCCAGCAATGCTTCAAAGACTTGATGATTTAACAAATGAAATAGATAATGATAAAACGATTCAACCATTTATCACATTCTCTAGAAAATTTAAAAATAAAGTTATTGAAGAAGTAATGATTGCTTTATTCGAACTTATTAACAACGGAAATAATGAAGCCTATCTTAATCAATTCATTAAGATTTTCGAAGATTTTAAAAACAGAAGAGAAAGAGAAGATAAAGATAAAAGATTTAGATTATTCGATTCAATTAATATGATGTCTTTAGTGGGTAGTGGCTATATTATGATTATTTTATCTTTCTGTGTTATCCAACTTTTAGGAGAAGCTACAAATGGGTTCTAAACTAGGTTTAATTTTATCTTTGGGAATTATTTTTGTTGCTTTATTATTTGGAGCTGATTTATTCATGATCCAAATTAATTACACCGACTTAGATGCAATGTCGACTTATGTTTCGTATAAGATTTCTAAAGAAAGAGAAGTAAGTGAATATTTAAAAGACACTTTGGAAGAAAAAAATATCTATATTATCGAAGATAACCCACCAGAAACCGGTCAATATGCTGAAGGCGAAGCATGTACCTATTCATTAAAAAGATCTTATTCACCATTAGTAATGGGAAATAAGGCATTCGAAATTACGGTTACAAGAACAGTAATCGTCGCTATATATAACTAATAAATTTATAAAAAAGGAGAAAAAATATGTCAGAAGTAAAAGGCCAAATTTTAGGAGTTGTTTTAGTTTTAATCGTTTTTGGAGCAGTTGCAGCTGCTTTAGTTCCTGCATTTACAAAAGCATCGGAAACAGTTGCTGATAGAATTGAAGGTGCAGCTGATGATACAGCCGATGATGTTACAACCGAAGGCGAAACATTACTAGAACACGAATTATTAACATTCTAGTTTTTAATCAAGATATTAATAAGGCTATTAAAGATAATTTTTAAACATCTTTAATAGCCTTTTATTCTATAAAGATTTAAGGGAGGAATAATGTATAGAAAAGAAAATATTAAAATTAATAATGTTTATCGTGTAAATAATAGATTCTTAGGTATAAAACATAATGGTTATCATAATGTAATTGTGATTTGGGTTGATCGATATAGCAAAGTAGCAGTAGTTAAAATAATAACTTCTTTAGAGCATTTTACTAAAAATAGAAGTGGAGTAAATAGAAATTCATATGACTATAGTGCTTTAAAGCAAGTTAAAAAAGGAATGATAACACCTTTACCTATAAAAGCTTTTAAAACTAAACATTGGTCTGGAGTATTTAATAAGCCAATACTATTAGAATTCGATAAATTAATTCCTTTAAAAGTATTTAAAAGAGATGATTTAACGAAAAAGAACAAAATATCTATATAGAATTTAATTCTAATAGAAATAGTAGTTATAAAAGAATTTAAATTTTTTTAATACATAGAGTTTTTTATAAAAAAAGCCCCGCTTTGGGGCTTAATAATTTCTATAAAAATAAAAAACACGATAAACATCGTGTTATTTGTAATCTGGTGGGTACCCTATTTACTGGACCATTTTTTGCTATCGTTTTTTTACCAATTATAACCATTTTTAAGCCTGTATTG
>CALVOX010000014.1 GCA_944350425.1 uncultured Bacilli bacterium | reverse complement strand
TAAAGGATAAGCTTACGATGAACGAAAGTGAGGAAAATTAAATTTAACAAAGTGGGACTTTTATCTTGACATTTATACGAGCCGCCAATAAGAAGAATTGAACCCACTAAAGCTGTTGTAGCAATGCCAAATTTAAGAATCATCTGAGCAGTTACCACGAATAAAGCTACGCCTAATTCTGACTGGATATGAAATTTCTCCACTAATCTAACATTTGTTTTAATTTTTTTCATATATTCTTTTTCTGAATTAGTAGCCTTTAAATCTTTTATAGTCTCAATGCACTCTTGAACATTATTTTGAAGCTCTAAATCAGCTTTGTCTTTCTTCCTATTAAAATAGTTTTGTGCTTTTCTAGAAGCAAAAACAATGAGTATAGAAACCGGAACTACCCATAAAGAGGCAAGTCCCATCCTCCAATCAGTAATAAATATAGGAATCATTACTATAACCGTCGAAAGCATTGAACCATAAAAATTTGGCATAAAATGCGAAAAACTTTGCTCAATTGCTGTCGCGTCATTCATAATAACGTGAGTCATATCAGTCAAATCTTTATGCGAAAAGAACGATAAAGGTAATTTTCTTAATCTTTCAGCTAAAGCTATTCTTCTTTTACCACTTTCCTTATAAGTAAGGAAATAAGAACAGTGATATTGAATATAGTAAATTAATCCTAATGCAACGATTATTCCTAAAGATCCGAAAATAAACAAATAATAATGACTAGCTAGAATTCCTTCCCCTAGAAGATCATCTACTAAAATATATAAAAGCCATACTGGTATCATCAATGCAATATTGCTTAATACATTCATTAATAGAGTTTTTATAAAATCTTTTGCACCCTGTTCGGTCAGCGCAAATTTATGCATGAGATATTTAAGCATTTTTAACCCTCCATTTAATTGATTTTTGATAATCATTCCACATTTTTTTATAAATTCCTTTTTCTTTTAACAATGAATCATGAGTTCCTTCCTCAACTATTTTTCCATCGTTAACAACAAGAATTTTGTCAGCGTTTTTTATAGTTGATAACCTGTGAGCAATCATAATGACTGTTTTATTTTTACTCAGGTTTTGGAATGCTTTTTGAATTAAATACTCATTTTCAGGGTCAGAAAATGCCGTAGCTTCATCTAAAATAATAATCTTAGAATTTTTTAAAATGGCTCGCGCAAGAGATATCCTTTGCATTTCTCCACCCGATAAATATGTTCCTTTAGCTCCTATAATAGTATTTAACCCCTCAGGAAGTTTAGAGATTATGTCATTGCATTGAGCAAGTTTTAAAGCTTCATTAACCTCTTCTAAAGTCGCATCTTTTTTACCCATTCTTACATTTTCAAGAATAGTATTTTTTAAAAGTTTTGAATCCTGAAAAACATAGCTAATTTCATTCATCAAGTCTTCTTTTTTTATGTTTCTTATATCAACTCCACCGATAGAAATAGAGCCTTTTTCGACATCGTAAAATCTATTAAGAAGACTAGCTATAGTACTTTTGCCGCCGCCACTAGGACCTACTAGAGCGGTAATGGAATTTTCCTTTGCAATAAAACTAATATCATTTAATGCATATTCTTCTTTATTTTTATATTTAAAAAATACACTATCAAACTTCACCTCATCCCCATTTGGCTTTAAAGGATTAGAGGTTTCATTTAATGGCTCAATAGATAGAACTGAATCTACTCGATTTAAAGCGTCTTCTACAATCATTGTATTTTCAGACATATACATAACTCTTAAAAGGGTTGTTGATATAATCGGAGTAAAAACAATGTAAAAAATTAAATTTAAAATAAACGTTTGATCGGTAGCCTTAACACCAGATAAAATAAGAGCCATTGCTATAAGAAAGGCAAAAACGGAATTCACGCATATTTCAAAAGCAATCATTGGACCTCTACATCTCTTTGTATATGAAATACAAAAGTTAGAGTAATTATCAATTGCCCCTTTAAATCTTTTAAAAGTATAAATGGATTGATTAAAAGTCTTAACAATAGGAATCCCTCTAACATACTCAACACCTTCGTTATTCATACTTTCCATAGCATTTTGATATTGAGCCATGTCATTTTTCATTTTTGGACCGACCATTTTAAACATGCATAAAAATCCAAGAATAATTGGAATTAAAGAAACAAGCCCAAGTCTATAATCAAATATAAATAATATAACTATAATAGCTAAAGGCATAAGAATTACTTGAGCCATATCAGGAAGTTGATGGGCTAAATATGTTTCAGTCGCACTACTAGAATCTAAAATAATCTTTCTTAATTTATCACTTCCCGCTTCCTCGATTTCACCAACTGGTATCTTTGTAAGATGTTCTATTCCTTCTATTCTCATATTTCCTGCTATTCTAAAAGCTGCAATATGTGAGCACATCAAAGCCCCAATATAAATAAAGATAGCAAGAATGGCAAACATAACAGCCATCCAACCATAAAACACCAAATTAGTAGCTTTTGAAAAATCTGGTGCAACTTTGACTACATCACGAATAATAAAATAAATATAAACAAATGGCATTATGGCAAGAACGCCACTTATTGCGGATAAAATAAGCGATAAATATGTAAGAACTTTATGGTTGCCAGCATAATGCATTAAACGCGGAAATACTTTTTCTTTTTTCATAAATCCTCCTTAAAATCTAAGCCTAATAAAACAGACCATCCAGCTTGGTTAAAAGCATAAATTTCATCAGCGTATTTTAAAGCTTCTTCCTTTTTCATATCATGATGAACAACTTCAAAAATACTTGCAAAAAATGACGTGCACAAAATATGTATCAAATCTTCACTTGGTTCTTTAACTTTTATATTTTTAGCTCTTAATTCATTAATAAAACGATAAGTATTTTCTACTTCTACATCTACTAAGCTATCAAGATAAAATTCATATTTAGAACCTTTACTTTTGCAAACGATAATCTTAAATGTATCATAATGATCATAGATATAATTTAAAAGAATATGTAACCCGTTTTCTGTATAGGTTGTCATTTCATTTATTTGGCTCTTGATTTCTTTTTTTGCAAAATCATTTTGAATTTGTTTGAAAGTTGCTAAAAGTTCTTCAGCTTCATTTCCAACAACAGCATCTAACATTTCGGCTTTATCTAAAAAACGATAATACAAAGATCCAGTAGTCAGATTAGCTTTTTTAGCAATATTTCTCATTGAAGCATCAATGTATCCAAGAGATAAAAATTCTTCCTTAGCTGCTTTAAGAATCTCTGTCATTATTTCTTCGTTCATTTAAATTCCTCCTATAACGTCGTTATTATAACACTGTTATAGAAACACTACAACAAGAATGTTAGTTATCGCTAACAAAAATGTTTTTATAAAAAAATGCCCGATTTCTCGGACATATATAATTAATTTTGACACCCTTTAATTGTATCAAAATGTTAGTTATAAGATGGTCGGGACGACAGGATTTGAACCTGCGGCCTTCTGCTCCCAAAGCAGACGCGATACCAAGCTACGCTACGTCCCGATATTTTTTTAGCGCTCAAATATTATATACAAGAGCGATATAAAAAGCAAACACATTTTTATAAGATGGAGCTTCCTAGCGGATTCGAACCACTGGTCACTGAGTTGCAGTCAGTTGCCTTACCAACTTGGCTAAGGAAGCATACCTTCGTTTGTTTGCCTATGAATAATACCACAAAGAAAGAGTTAATTTCAACTTAAATATTATCTTTAGTTAATCTACTCTACCTTAAAATAAGGTAGAGTAGATATAAAGCTTTATTTAGAAGAATTTTCTCTCATTTTCTTTCTATTTTTAAGTTTAATTATACGAATTAATTTATATGATCCTAGATATCCGATAAATAAAACTAAGAATACAATTAAAGTTATGGTAATCCAAAGAGGTAATGGATTAACTTTAACATCTTCCCACATTTGAACTATCTTATCATTTTGTGGACCATAATCATTCATTACATAAAGACTATCAATAGTTGAGGCTTCTGGATATTGTGCTTTTAATAATCTTCCTTCAAAACTATCAAAATCAGTACGAATAAGAATTTTTACCTCACCATTTTCATCTTTTTTAAAGGTAAAAGTTCTATCATCTACTTCTTCTTCTAAAATTTCACCACTTACATAAGATAGATCTACAGTGAATTCCTCAGTAAAGTTAAAGAATGGGGTAACATCATATAAATCATAGGATTCATAATCACTATTTTCATCGCCATCACTTAAATCATAAGAATAAAGCATATAGGCAAGCATTGCTTTTGCTTCTTCTTCATCGTAGTTAGTATTTGTTCCGCTAGTAATGAATGATGTATAACCATTATAGTAAACGTTACGAATAGAATTTTCAGGCATATTTAAATAATCTAAAAATTCTAATGTATATTTATAAGTATCACTTTCATAATAACCTGGAACACTAGATTCTGGTGTTGCCCAAATATCCATCCAAACATTAGCTCCGAGTTTAGGAGCACTGTAATATAAGTCTACTGGGTCTTCACGAGGAATAGTCCAATCATCATCTGCATAATATCCTCTATTAATTGAGTTAACAGCATCACCAGACCAAGCGACATTAACACCAATTTTTTGTGTAACAATATCATTTTTACCACTATCAACTTCAAAACCAAAGATATTACCTTTTAATTCGATGAGTTTATTTTTAATTAATTCAATTGTATCGTTTGTTGAGTCATTAAACTTCTCATTTCTTTCGTCATATGTTGATTCACTTAAATAGAAATCTTTAAATACTTCAAAGTTACCAATAGCGTAAGTATCTCTCATTGAATCTTTAATTGAAATAGTTCCATTTAAAAGAGGATTCCATAAGAAAGAATAACCATCATCACCTTCAAATGTTTCAACTATTTTACTAATTCTTTCATCATGAGATAAATCTTTCCATTCAGGATCATTATCAAATGCTTCACTATTGAAATTTAAGATATATTCAGGGTTATATAAAATGCCTAAAGTTCCCCACATATACCCAGCACTATAATCATCAAGTTCGAATGAACCTTCATCATTATTTACTTTAAGTAAATTTAATTTTCCAGGGTTTGAAGGATCATCATTTGAAAGAAATTCAGAAACAAAGTTATTGTAAAATGGGACATCATTATGATCAATTCTATGAAGATAGCCTTCATTAGCAAGTCTTTGAACCATATAATCTGAAGCACAAATTAAATCATATGAAGTTTTACCAGTTTGGATTGTATTATACATTGTTTCATTAGTATCATATGTATCATAGATAATAGAAACTCTTTTACCATCTCTTTCATAGATATAATCTTCAAATTCACCGAGTAAATCTTCGTCGATATAGTCTTCAGCATTTAAAACGTGAACATAAGTTACTCCATTATCATTTTCTTGAACGGTTTGACCTCCACAAGAAGCTAAAACCGTAGTTAAAAGAGGGAGTAAAGCAAGCAAAGAAAATTTAGTGTTTTTCATAACTAATAATTCCTCCTTTTTTTAACTTTTAATGAAAGTTTATTGTTATAAACTGTATAACCAATAACAACAATTAAAACAATTAAGAAAATAATAGCAGTTAAAGCTCTTAGTTCTGGTGGAATAGGACCCTTTTTAATTTTAGCTTGAACTAAAGTTGAAAGAGTCTCAATAGCATTTTCCCCACTTAATAAACCTGGGCCTCTAACAAAAGCTGTAACAATAAAATCATCTAAAGATAAAGTTATTGCAAGAATGAAACCAGATAAAATTCCAGGAATTAATTGAGGAAGCATAACTTTATTTAAAGCTTTTCTAGGAGAACAACCTAAATCAAGTGCTGCTTCATATAAACTAGGATCAAGTTGTTGTAACTTAGGTTTAACATTTAAATAAACAAATGGTGCAGCTAAAACAACATGTCCTGCTAAAAGTGTCCAGAAAGAGAATATTTGTTTATGGAAAATAACATTTCCAATAAAAACAAACATGACAACTAAAGAAAGAGCAATAACAATTTCAGGATTAACAACAGGCAATTGATTTAAATTTTCGACTATGGCTCTATTTCTTTTTTTAGAATAGAAAGCACCAATTGCACCACTAACTCCTAAAAATGTCGAAACAACTGCAGAAATAAGGGCAAGAATAATCGTATTACCTAAAGCAATCATCGTTTCGCTATCAGTAAATAAATCGATATAAAGTTTAAAAGAAAAACCATTCCAATCACCGATATATGTTGTATTTGTAAAAGAGAAAACTATTAATACAAAAATAGGAACATACATCAAAATCAAAATTAAAAAGAGAAAGGAAAAACTTAAAATCTTTTTTACCATCTTGAGCTTCCTCCTTTAGTATCTTTTTCGGTATAGTTACGAGTAACAAGCATTGTTAATCCAACAATTAAAAGCATAATAATTGCCATAAAAGAAGCGCTATTCCATTGGTTGTTAGAAAAACCAATATAAATTGAATTACCAAATAAAACAATCTTACCTTCTGATAATGTTTCAGGAATAACATATGATGACATTGTTGGCATAAAAACCATTTGAGCAGCCGAAAATACTCCAGGAATAGATTGTGGGAAAATAGATTTAGTAAAAACTTGGAATCTACTACATCCTAAATCAGCGGCAGCTTCAATTTGAGTTTTATCAAGTTTTAACATTGTTGAATATAAAGGTAAAATAACAAAAGGAATATAGTTATAAGCTAAACCTATAAAAGTAGCAATATAAGGGTGATTTCCTCCAGCAATACCAATCCAAGTTAAAACATCTCTTGTAGCTGCGGTTCTAAGAACAAAGTTAATCCACATTGGCATAACAAAAAGCATAACTATAACATAGCTTGCTTTCCATTTACTTGAAGCAAGTACATAAGCAATAGGATAACCAATTACTAAGCAAATAATTGTATTAATTACCGAAAAAAGTAATGACTGAATTAAAACATTTAACTTATTAGTTGAAGTAAAAAACGAAACTAAAGAATCAAATGTAAAATAACCATTAGAATCGGTAAAAGCATAATAAACGATAAATAAAATAGGAATAATAACAAATAAAATTAAGAAAAGTACGTATGGAATACAAAGTTGCTTCCTTTGAAGTCTAAATCTCATAGTTGCTTACTTCCTTCTTAAGACGAATCTTAATATCTTCTTTATTAACATGAATTCCTACTTTATCGTTTAAGTTATAAGCATAATTTGAATAAGTTACGAAGTCTTCTTCGTTTTCAGTTCTAATAATGTAAAGATATTGATCACCTTTATAAACACTATCAACGATTTCACCAACAATTTGACATGCAGGAGATTCAATATCATCAATAATTTCAATCTTATCAAGTGGAATTTCAGCTACAACGTCAGCATCATTGAAATCATATTTTTTATTTTTCTTATCAACTATTTCTCCATCAACTAATTTTCCGCCTTCAACAAGTTGAAGAATATCTACATCAAATGGTTGTTCATCAATCATTACTTGATTTTCTTTATTAATCCAAGCATCTGTATAAATATTAGTTGTAAAATCTTTTTTCATAATATGAATTGAATCAGCTTCTATATCAAGAGAAACAACTGAATCATTTTCATATTCTTTAGTTGATTTAACCATGACTTCATTTTTACCAACCATGACAACATATTGATAATTTAATCCTTTGAAGATTTTAGAAACAATCTTTCCTTGAATCATTCCTTCCCCTTCTTTTTTCATTACGATGTCTTCAGGACGAACGACAACGTCAACTTTTTCATTGATAGGGAATTCATCGATACAAACAAAGTTATGATCTAAGAATCTAACAACTTTATCTTTCATCATTGTTGCATTATAGATATTTGATTCGCCAATAAAGTCAGCAACGAAAGCATTCTTTGGTTCATCATAAATATCTTTTGGTCGACCAATTTGTTGAATAACACCATCTTTCATAATAATGATGGTATCTGACATTGTAAGAGCTTCTTCTTGGTCATGAGTAACGTAAATAAATGTAATTCCGAGTTTTGTATGCATCTCTTTAAGTTCGAGTTGCATATCTTTTCTCATCTTTAAGTCTAAAGCTCCTAAAGGTTCGTCAAGAAGCAAGATTTCTGGTTCAACAACAATTGCTCTAGCAATAGCGACTCTTTGTTGTTGTCCACCACTTAATGTATCAATGCCTCTATTTTCAAGAGCTTCTAAGTCAACAATTTTTAAGGCGCGAGCAACTTTTTCGTCGATTTCTTTAGCACTAAGTTTTGTATACTTATAGGCTTGCTCTTTTGTAGTAAGAGCTTCATTAAGTTTTTTAGAAAGTTCTTCTAACTTAATCTCTTTTTCTTCTTTACTTAAATGCTTATTTCTTTTTGTTAAATTCATCTCTCTTTTGATTTCTTTAGCTTTAGTCTTGTTAATTTTTAGAATAGGATTTCCATCCTTATCTTTTAAAGCAACAGGAATTTTCTTAAGTTTAAGTCCAAAAGCGATGTTGTCATAAACATCTAAATGTGGAAAAAGAGCGTATCTTTGAAAGACCATGTTAATAGGTCTTTTATTAGGTGGAAGATTTGAAATATTCTTCCCATTGAGCAAGATTTCACCTTTAGAAGGGAATTCAAATCCTGCAATCATTCTTAAAGTTGTAGATTTACCACAACCAGAAGGACCTAAAAGCGTAACAAACTCACCTTTACGAACATAAAAAGATACATCATCGACTGCAACTGTATCATCATCGTAAATCTTGGAAACGTTTTTAAGATCAATAATATAGTTCTTATTCTCCATAAGTAAGACCTCCTATTACCTGCCTTAAAAATTAAAACATTGAGCAAAAATATAAATGTTTTTTTGTCAAAATACAACAATTTTTTTATTAATTTTTTATAGGTAATTTTTAATTTTAAAAAAATCGCGATATTTATGGATTTTATCGCGATTTTTTAATGTTAAAAATTAACAAATTTTAATATTAAATTAAGATTATTTTTCTAGAAAATTTCTTTTCTAATTATTGTTTCACTTTTATCTTTGCCGACACTAATAATTACTATCTCAATTTCTAGAAAATCTTCAATAAATTTAATGTAGTTTTTTGCCTCAATAGGAAGTTCTTCAAAAGACTTACATTTTGATACATCTTCTTTAAATGAAGGGAAAGTTTTATAGATTGGTTTACATCTTTCTAATTCTTTTAAAGATGTTGGAAGATAGTCAATTTCTTCTCCATCAAGTTCATATTTTATACAGACTTTAATTTCATCTAAATCTTTTAAAATATCAAGAAGCATTAAAGAACCATATTTAAATCCATTAACATTTTGAGAATATTTTAATTGAACTAAATCTAACCAGCCAATTCTTCTTGCACGATGAGTATTTACACCATATTCATGAGCATCTTCTCTAATTTTTGAAGCAGTTGCATCAAAAAGTTCAGTAACAAAAGGTCCTTCTCCAACTCTAGTTGTATAAGCTTTAATTATTCCTAAAGCTCCTTCAATATAACCTAAACCAATACCACTTCCACTAATTGCTCCTCCAGCAATAACATTTGATGAAGTTACATATGGGAATGTGCCAAAATCAATATCAAGCATTGTACCTTGAGCACCTTCAAAAAGCATTTTCTTATTTTCTTTTCTAAGTTTAGCAACAAAAGGAACACTTTCTACAATATGTGGAAGTAATATTTCTCTAGCTTTTTTATATTCTTCTTTATAATCCTCAAAATTAATTTTATTACCACCATAAAAATCAATTAGAGCATTTTTTTCATTAATCTTATTTTCTAATATATTTAAAAAATCTTCGTCTTTTAAATCAGACATTCTTAAAGAAGATCTTTCTGCTTTATCAGTATAAGAAGGTCCTATACCTTTTTTAGTAGTTCCAATTTTTTTAGATGAAAGTTTAGCTTCTTTAAGCCCGTCAAGTTCGATATCATAGATTAAATCTAATGTGGCTTGAGATGAAATATATAAATTAGATAAAGTGTAACCTTCTTTTTTTATTTCATCCATTTCTTTAACTAAAGATAAAGGATTAATAACCATACCATTACCTAAAAGGTTAATCTTATCTTCATAAAATATACCTGAAGGAATTGTTCTTAAATGAAATTCTTTTCCATTAAATTTAACGGTATGACCAGCATTATCGCCACCTTGATAACGAATAATTACATCAGCTTTTTCTGCTAAATAATTAACTATTTTTCCTTTGCCTTCATCACCCCATTGCGAGCCAACGACTACTAAACTATTCATTTTAAAAATCTCCTTTAATCTAAAATTCCAACAGCTTGATATATCTTATCTACGTTTTTAAAAACGTAGGAATAGGAAAATAACTCATCTAGTTCTTCTTTGCTTAACAAAGAAGAAAATAATTTATCTTGTAATAATAAATCTTTTAACTCAATATGTTCGTTATATGCTTTAAAAGCTAAAACTTGAATTGCATCATATATCTCTTCTCTAGAATAAGATTTAGTCTCATGAGAAAGAATATAATTCATAACTCTTCCACTATAAATTACTCCATAATCAGAATTAATATCTTCAATCATCTTATCTTCATGGACATCAAGATTAGATAAAATATTATTAGTTCTTCTTAAGATATAAATAATTAAAGAAATATCATCAGAAATATAAATTCTTTCATTAGATGAATGAGAAATATCTCTTTCATGCCATAAATCATTATTCATAATTGCCATAGTTAAAGAAGAAATAACATATCTTGCAAGTCCAGTAACATTTTCACTTGATATTGGATTTTTCTTATGCGGCATTGCACTACTTCCTTTTTGATGTGGTGCAAAATATTCATTAACTTCTCTTACTTCACTTCTTGATAAATGTCTAATTTCAGTAGCAATTTTAATAATTAAAGAAGCGATAGCAACTAAAGAATAAGTATATGACATTAATCTATCTCTAGATAAAACTTGAGTTGAAATATTAGCTTTATTTAAACCGACTTCTTTGGCAACTAAGCCTTCAATTTCATAAGGAAGATTAGCAAAATTACCAACTGTTCCGCTAATTTTAGCACAAGTAACATTACCAGATTCTTTAATAAATCTTTCTTTATCTCTTAAAAGTTCATCATAATATAGAGCAAACTTTAATCCAAAAGAAGTAACTTCAGCATGCATTCCATGGCTTCTTCCAATTATTGGGGTGTTTTTATATTTTAAAGCTAAAGTTTTTAAAGTGCTTAGTAAAGAATCGATTGATTCTAATATATATTTATTTGCATCTTTAATTTGTAAAGATAAAGCAGTATCAACTACATCGGTAGAAGTTAAGTTATAATGAACCCACTTTTTTTCTTCACCTAAAAAAGTAGATAAAGATCTAGTAAAAGCAATAACATCATGTTTAGTTTCTTTTTCGATTTCGTTAATTAAATTAACATCTACTTTAGATTTTTCTTTTATTTTTAAATAATCTTCTTCAGGAATAGTTCCTAAAGTTACATAAGCTTTAATTACTGCCAGTTCAACTTTTAAAAAGTAATTATATCTACTCTCAAGTGAAAAAATATCTTCTACTTCTTTGATTTGGTACCTAGAGATCATAGTTTTACCTAATTATTACATTTTTTCTTTAATATCAACGCCAACTAAATTTAAAGCATTCTTAATTACAATTGAAATTGCTTTAACTAAAGCGAGTCTTTCTTTAGTTAATTCTTTATTTTCGTCAATAATTCTTACTTCATTATAATAAGAATGGAATAATTGAGCTAGTTTATAAACATAGTTACAAATCTTATTAACTTCTTTTGAAAGAGCAACATCTTCGATTAATTTAGGGAAAGAATCAAGATGTTTCAATATTTCTACTTCTTTCTCATTAGTTAATAAAGAATATTTATCTTTAACTTCAAAGTCACTATCTTTTTCTAAAATAGAAGCAATTCGAGCATAAGCATATTGAATATAATAAACAGGATTATCAGCACTTTGCTTTCTAGCAAGAGATAAATCAAAATCTAGATGTGAATCAATTGGTTTTGAAATGAAGAAATATCTTGCGACATCTACTCCAACATCTTCACAAAGTTCTCTAATAGTTACTGCATTACCAGTTCTTTTAGACATCTTAACTTCTTCACCATTTTCCATAAGTCTAACGATTTGAATAATTAAGACTTCTAAATTATTAGGGTCATAACCTAAAATCTTTAATGAAGCTTTAAGTCTAGCGATATAACCATGGTGATCTGCACCTAAAATATCGATTAATTTATCAAAACCTCGATCAAACTTATCTTTATGATAAGAAATATCAGGGGTAAGGTAAGTTAAAGTCTTATCGCTCTTAACTAAAACTCTATCTTTATCATCACCAAATTCAGTAGTTTTAAGCCAAAAAGCACCATCACTTTCATAAGTATAAGGTGATGTTCTTAAGAAATTTAAAGTATTTTCAACTTTTAAAGATGAATAGAGTTCTCTTTCGCTTTGATAATGATCAAAACTTACACGATATAAATCTAAATCTCTTTTAATTTTATCTAATTCAAGTTTAATTCCAACATCTTTAAAATGTTCTAGAGCTTCTTTTTCGTTAACTTTAAGCCATTTATCGCCATCTTCATCTTTAATTTTATTTGCTAAAACTTGAACATCTTTTCCTTGATAACCAATTGAATCAAGGTCAAAAGGTAAACCAAGAGCTTCTTTATATCTTTCAAAAAGTGATTTACCAAGTACTTCTATTTGATTTCCAGCATCATTAACATAATATTCTCTTAAAATATTATATCCAGCAAAAGTCATAACTCTAGTTAAAGCATCGCCATAAGCTGCACCTCTAGCATGACCTAAATGTAAATCTCCAGTTGGATTAGCACTTACATATTCAACCATGATCTTTTCTTGTTTCTTTTCACCTTTTCCATAATCTTTATCTAAGGTGATAATTGATTTAATAACTCTTGACAAACTATCTTTTTTTAAGAATAAATTAATAAAACCTGGTCTAACTAATTCAACATTATCAAATACTTCACTTTCCTTTAACTTTTCAACAATTGGACTAGCAATTGACATTGGATCTTTATGAAGAATTTTAGTAAGTCTCATAGCGATATTTGTCGAATAATCTCCATGAACTTTATCTTTTGGTATTTCAACCATTACTAAAGTAGATAAAGTATTTTCATCTATTTCATTAAATGTATTTTTAACAGAATTAATAATAATTTCTTGAAGACTTTTTTTAATTTCACTCATAGTTTTCTTTCCTTAAAATTCACGATAAAAAATATATCATTTTTACTCTCAATTCACAAATCTAAATAGTTCAATTTTATATATTTTAAATCATTTATTTTATTTCTTTAATCACTTTTATTATTTCTTAAACTTGTTGAAGAAATATTATATAAATTTATCTTAGGATCAAAGAAGATAAATTGGTCTTTATATCTTTTATATAAGTCAATCTTAAATAGTGATTCTAGGTCTAAACCAAGTCTTTTGATAATTACTATTTTAAAATTTTTTAATATTTCTTCTACTTTATACCATTTATAAAAGGATGAAAGTTTTTCATCTCCCATTCCAAAATATATTATGTCTTTACGATAAAGATTATTTCTAAAATACATTAAAGAATCATAAGTTTTAAATGTAATATTATTAATTTCTAGTAAAGATATTTCAAAGTTATAATCCTTTTTAGATTCGTTTATAAAATCATTAAGTAAATTAATTCTTTCTTCTTCTTTGATAATATCTTTACTATTATATTTTTTTATATTTTTAATAAAGTTAGTGGAAGTTGGTAAAAAAATTAATTTATCTAACTTAAATTTATTATATAAAGCTTTAGAAACACTTTTATGAGCAATTGTTAAAGGATTAAAACTTCCACCATATATTAATATATTCATATTATTATTTATCAAAAACATCACTTACTTTAGTTAATAATTCTCTTATTGGAAGATGTTGCGGACAAATATTTTCACATTTACCACATTTAATACAATCTTTAGCTTTTCCATTATCTTCACTTGTATTTCTTTTATATGCATTGAAAGAATCTAAATCATTAAACAAAAGATGATTGTTATAAGCATAAAATAAATTAGGAATTTTAATATGTTTAGGACATCCATCTATACAATATTTGCAAGATGTACAAGCAATAGTCGGAATCTCATTAAAAATTTTAACTACTTCTTTTAATGTATCTTTTTCTTTTTGATTTAATGGTACAAAATCTTTCATAAATGATACATTATCTTCTAATTGTTCTATCGTGTTCATTCCACTTAAAACCATAAAAACATTATCAAAAGAAGCCGCAAATCTAATAGCGTAAGAAGCATTACTACCGTTATTTAAATCTTTTAATACCTTAACAGCTTTAGAAGGTAAATTAACTAACCTTCCTCCTTTAACTGGTTCCATTACAATTACTGGTTTATTATGTTTAAGACAGACTTCATAACAAAGTTTAGATTGAACATCTTCACTTTCATAATCTAAATAATTAAATTGAAGTTGAACAACTTCAATTTCTTCATGTTCACTTAATATTTTGTCTAAATATTCTGCACTATCATGAAAAGATATACCAATATGTTTAATCTTACCTTCTTCTTTTAGTTTCTTAGCAACTTCATAAGCATGAGCTTTTTGATATTTTTCATAGTTATTTCTACTTTGAGCATGCATTAAATAGAAATCAAAATAAGAAACTCCCGTGCATTCTAATTGTAGATTGAAAAATGGGATAATATCTTCTTCTTTTTCAAAACATGATGAAGATAATTTATTCGTTAATACAAAATCTTCTCTTTTATATCTAGAAGTTAAACATTCTTTTAATGCTTTTTCACTTTCCCCATTAAGATAAACATGGGCTGTATCAAAATAGTTAAAGCCACTTGCCATAAAATAATCAACCCACTTCTTAAATGAATCTAAATCAACTTTATTATGTTCATCTAAAGCAAGTCTCATTACTCCAAAACCAAAATTTTTCTTAATATTATCAAATGGATGTGACATATTTTTTCTCCTTAATTTCTTATTAATATTTTAATCTAGTTTTATAAATATAAGAATAAAAAAAAGAGATTTTGTTAGTAAATGTATTTTTTATTGATTAAATAAGATAAAAGAGACCATATTTAAATTTAAATATAAAAAAACTCCCTCAGCATCAGCAATGCAACATCATCTGGAAGTAAAAAAATTAAAAAAATAGATAAAGGCTAGTAAAGATGAAATTTGATGTTTTTACCTGTAGTTATAATGCCTTAGATAAATCTTATATAGGCCAACCAAAAAACTTTACACCATATAACTTTATTCTACACTAGTACACTAGAATAATTCTGCAGAATCGTATTTAAGGATGAAAAACTTTAATATTATATCTATATATTAAGATATATAGATATCTTTTCAATTTTTAAGTTTTATGATTATTTATCTTACTCAATTGTATCAATTGTAATCTAGTGTCTAAATTTAAGAGATTAAGCATTGTACATGTCTTAATAAAATATTTAATACATGATGCAGGTATGGTGTTAATAAAATCAGTAAAGTAAAATTAAAAACTCTACTCTACTAAAAATATTCAATTACTTTATCGTTTGATTTATTAAAAATTAAAAAATAATTATTGCTGAACTTTATCGTTATCACAAAGTAATAAAATTCCACCAATGAGACTCACAAAGAGCAAGGTGCAAACTTTAAATCCTACCCCTAGTTCTTTTTCTCCTTTATAAGCTTTATAGACACTTATCGTCATAGGTATACACCAACATAATGGAATAAGCGTCCACCCCATAGTAATAGTGCCTATTAAGCAAAATATAAATGCAGCTAATTTCATTGTTTTTAACCCCCAAAGATAAATTAATTCTATTTTAAAAGCGTTCAAAAAAATGTCAATATTTCACACATAGATTATCTTTAAAAGTGTCAATAATAAAAAGAAATAGTCTTAAATTATCTTTTAAAAAGTTAATTATTTTGACTACTAATCATCCTTCATCTAAATGGGAAGATGTATTTGGAGACTATACTTTAATTAATGCTATTATCTAACCTCTTATCCGCCAATCATACATTACAAAAATAGTAAGACAATCATATCGTGTCAAAGGCAAATTACTATACGATGAATATGGCGATGCAGGTAACATCTAAATACCTGCATTTTCGACCGCTGAAAAGGGCGTGCGGACATTTTATTAGACTGTTTTTTGATTTTTCCATAGTCTAACTTTAATTCTCTTTTCTGTAAAC
>CALVOX010000013.1 GCA_944350425.1 uncultured Bacilli bacterium | reverse complement strand
ACAAAGATATACAAAATTTTCTCAATATTGAATTTTAGAGCACCTTATTTTAGGGGTAAAACTCCAAAGTCAGGTTAGATACTACATGATAATTTTAGCATAAAGTTTTTCTATTTCTAATATATTATTTCTAATTTGCATTTCTTAATGAATAATTAATGTTAATTAAAGAAGATACTTATTTAATTCTAGTTAGATTTTCGATAAAATATTCAAGTTATTAATTTAATTAGTAAGATTTAAAGATGGGTTTTGACATAGTAAACGTTACATTAACTTCTTTATCAATGTCTGTCGATGCAATGACTGTTGGGGCAATTGATGGACTTGAAGAAAAAGATATGAAGATGGTTAAAGTAATTTTAATTGCTCTAACTTTTGGTATATTTCAAGCAACAATGCCTATAATTGGTTATTTTATTGGTTTTTCATTTAAGGATGTATTAGAGACTTACATTCCTTATATTGCTTTTACTTTACTTCTTATTCTATCAATTAAATCTTTAATCGATTTTATAAAAGAATTAAAGGAAAGAAAGAAACAAAAAGAAAATAATGAAACAGAAATAGTTAAGACTAAGAAAATTAAAGTAACTACTATCCTTTTTCAAGGTGTAGCTACTTCTATTGATGCCTTATGTATTGGATTTGTCTTTTTAGATTATGATATTCCTAATGCTATGTTAACATTTGGAATAATTGGTATAACAACTTTCATTCTAACATTACTTACTACTACTTTTGGCTCTAAATTAGCTTCCAAGTTAGAGAAATGGGCTTCTTTAATTGCTTCTATTGTATTTTTAGCCATCGGTCTAAAAATACTTATTGAAGGTTTAATTGGTTAATCCTTGATCATGTTTAATCATTGAATATATTCGATAACCTCCAGCTAAATGAGAGGTATTATAATTTAAATTTGATAATATTCTACAGCCAATATAACTTCTTAAAGCACTTTGACAAATTAAAACAATTTCTTTGTTTTTATCTAGTTTACTTAAATTATCTCTTAGTTCATCTAATGGTATATTAATTGAACTAGGAATATTGCCTAATTCGTATTCTTCTTTATTACGAACATCAACTAACATAACATTTTTATCGTTAATTAAAGAATCCACTTCTTCGAAATAATGCTGTCTAATAAGTCCATTTTTAATATTTTCAATCATATAACCAATCATGTTTATAGGATCTTTGGCTGAGGAAAATGGCGGGGCATATGATAGTTCTAACTTAGTTAAATCATAGCCTTTGATTTTAAACTTTATAGCTGTAGACAAAACATCTATTCGTTTATCTACACCACCATTACCAATAATCTCTGCGCCTAAAATTTCAAAATTTGATTTATCAAACATCACCTTTATGGTTAAAGGTGAAGCTTCAAGATAATAAGAAGCATGATTTAAAGGAGATAGATATATTTTTTCATAAGGTATACCTTTTCTTCTTAATGTCTCTTCATTGAAACCTGTAGAAGCGATATTTAACGAAAATATCTTTAAAATTGATGTACCTAATGCCTTCAAATCGATATTATCGTTGTTAACTAAGTAGTTTGCAAGTTCTCTACCTTCTTTATTAGCTAACCCAGCTAAAGGAATATATGTAATTTCATTATCGATAAATGATTTAATAGATGTCGCATCGCCAATAGCATAAATATCTTTATCGCTAGTTTGAAAGTTATTATTTACTTTGATTGAATCCTTAAAATCTAAGTCTAGACCAGCTTCTTTTGCTAATTTAGACGAAGGCTTAACTCCAATTGATTCAATCAATATATCGCTTTCTAAATATGAATTATCTTTGAAATATACCCTCACTTTATTATTAACTTCTTCTATTTTAGTAACTAAAGTATTTAACAATAAATTGATTCCGTTATTTCTTAATTCATTATGTAAAAAAGAAGCCATATCTAAATCTAAAGACGCTAAGCAATGTTTAGATCCTTCAATCAAAGTAACTTTCTTATTGGCTTTAACTAAGTTTTCGCTAATTTCTAAACCAATGAATCCTCCGCCAATTACTATCACATCTTTGATATTATTTTCTTTACTATTAATAATCGATTTAATTTTAATAGAATCTTCAACAGTTTTAAGTTCATAGATTTTATTAGATAAAGGAGCTATTTTAATTGCTTCTGCACCAGTTGCAATAATTAATTTATCATAATAATCTAAATATACTTCGTTAGTTTTTAAATCCTTAATTACTATCGTTTTATCTTCTTTATTAATTTTAATTACTTCGCTATTAAGTTTAACATCGATATTAAATCTAGCTTTTAGCGAATAAGGTGTTTGTAAAGTTAATGAAGACTCTTCCTTTATTACATCACCAATAAAATAAGGTAAACCACAATTTGCATAAGATACGAAATTAGTTTTTTCATATATTTTTATTTCAGCTTGTTCATCAAGTCTTCTAAGTCTACATGCAAAGGAAGCTCCACTTGCCACTCCACCAATTATTAGATATCTCATAACTACTCCTTTTATTTTAAGTTAATTAAAGTTTAATAATTATTGCTCAAGATTGAAACTTAGATGCATTAAAATTAAATAATAATCTTATTTATGCTTCTTTTTAGATAATAAACTATAAGTATCGAAGTAATATAAACTATGTTTTGGTTATAATCATCATATTCCACACCAAACAATTCTTTAATCTTTTCTAGACGATAAGTAATAGTGTTTTTATGAACGAACAATCTTTTAGAAGTTTCAATTAATGATTTATTAGTAACTAAATAAATATATAAAGTATCTAGAAAGTTAGTTTTAAATTCTAAATCATAATGATATATATCGCTAATATTTTTATTGATAAAGTTTAATAATTCTTCGTTATTTAAAGAAATAAGTGGAAGTAATGGTAAATAATTATTTAAATCATATAATATGTAATCTTTTATAGAATCTTCTAATAATTTAAGTACTTTTACTTCATCTTTATAAATAGTAGATATAGGATTTAAATCATTAATTTTAGATGAAATAATCATATAGAAATGATGTTTAAATATAAAATCATTAATACTTTCAATTTCATTATTACTAATTATTTTCGATATTAAAATAACTAAATATCCATCTTTATAAGTAAAAGAAACTAATATTTTAGAAAAAAGTTTTCTAAAATAATTTTCTACTAGTTCTCTATTCTTATCGTTATATTGATGGTTAAAATCAAATATTAATAAATAATAATCTTTTCTTAAATCGAAATTTAATTCTTTTATTTTCTCTAAATATACTTGTTTATCTTTATAAACATTATTTAATAACGACATAAAGAACATATTTAACGTAATTGAATCACCATTAAATTTTTGATTTAGAAGAATCTTTGAAGATAAATTCGAAAAGACACGTATTTCTTCTTCACTTATATCTTCTAGTTTCGTGTTAATTTCAAGAATGATCATTATTCCTATAATCTTCTTGTTTTCATCTTTTAAATTGATAATTAATCTTCTATTTGATGATAATGAAGTAACTATTTTGTAATCATCAGATTCTTTTAAATCTCTTCTAATTTTCTTGTATAGATCGATTTTTAAATATCCGTTTTTAATCGTATAATTCCATGTCTCATCTTCAAAAAGAAAAGGCGAAATATAAGTTACAAGTTGAAAATCACTGTTAAACACCATTATTGGATTATTAATTAGATAATAATAGCCTTTAATCAAATCGTTTAATCCGTTTGACTTTAGAATTATGTTATATATGTCTTTATATAAGTTTTCCATTTTGTTGTTCTCTCAGCACAAAAATTTAAAAATATTTTATAACCTCAAACCATTGTTTTCAATATCATTCGAAGTAAAATTTTTGACGTAAAAATAAGTTTTGGAGGTTTAAAAAAATGAAAGACTTATTACTTATGAGAGCTCCTTTAAAATATATTCAAGGAGAAGGTGCTTTGGAACATTTCTATGAAAATTGTTCTAGTTTTGGTTCAAGATTTCTATTTGTTTGCTCAAATTCAGGTTATAAACAAACAAAAGATTTAATTGAAAAATCATTTGGAAGCAGCGACACATATAGAAGATATGAAGTCTTTGGCGGAATTTCTTCTCTAGGTGAAATTGAAAAGATGAAGAAAATCGTTGAAGAAGACAAAATTGATGTCGTTGTCGGTGTTGGTGGTGGTAGTGCTATTGATACAGCAAAAGCAACTGCTTATTATGAAAACAAGAGAATTGCCATCATTCCTACAGTTTGTGCAACTGATGCACCTTGTACAGGATTAAGCGTTATTTATAATGACGATCACTCATTTAATTCTTACTTATTCTATCCAAATAACCCAGATTTAGTCTTAGTTGATTCTAGAGTCATTGCTAATGCTCCTGCTAAATTCTTAGTTGCAGGTATGGGTGATGCTCTTGGAACATATTTTGAAGCAAGAGCTTGCTATAAAACTCATTCATTATCACTTGAAAATGGCGGAATTAGCCTTTCTGCAATGGCTTTATGCGAACTTTGCTATAAAACACTTAGAAAAGATGGTGCTAGAGCTCTAGTAGCTGCTAATAATCATTTAGTTACTCCAGAACTTGATTCTATTATCGAAGCAAACACTTATTTAAGTGGCGTTGGCGCAGATAATGGTGGTCTTTGCGTTTCACACTCTTTCTATAATGGTGTAACTTCATTAAACAAAAAGACTGCTATGCACGGAAACTGTGTAGCTTATGGAACTCTTGTTCAACTATTACTTGAAGATGCAAGTATCGAAGAATACAACGAAGTTAGAGATTTCATGGTTTCAGTTGATCTTCCAATTACCTTAAAAGAAATTGGCTGCACAAAAGAAGATGTTCATCAAATCGCTGTTGCAAGTTGTGCTAAAGGCGAATCAATTCATAATCTTAGCGGAGATGTTAGAGTTAAAGAATTAGAAGATGCTATTTTACTCCAAGATTGCTTAGGAGAAAAATATTATCAAGAGCATTCTTGCTGTAACAAATAAGTTTTATGGAAAAGAAAATTAAAGAAAAAAAGTCATTTAAAGGTATCGGTATTTGGAATTTTTTAAATAAAATTCCAGCCGGTACGATGTTTGTACCACTTGTAATAAGCGCTATCATTACAACAATTTGTATCCACTGTGGACTTGGAATGTCTTTATGGGATTATCTTGGAAACCCAATGAAAGACCTCTTTGGTTCAACAGGACAAATGCTACTTATCGGTTTAATGCTATTTTGTACTGGTACTACTATTACAGGTCATGACTTTGTCGAAGTTGGTAAAAGAGGCGTCTGGATTATCCTTGCTAGACTAATTCCTGCATATGCAATTTGTGCTGTTGTCTTCTTAATTTGCGGCGTAAATGGCTTTGCTGGAATTGATGCAATTACATTAACTTGTTGTTTAACTTCGGCTAATGCTGCGCTTTATATGGGTATTATTCAACCTTATGGTGATGATTCCGATAAAGGAACATTCCCAATCATGTTGATATTTTCAATGCCTTTGCTTCCATTTATCTTCTTAAGTTGCTTTGGTGAAGGTAGTGGAAACATCTTATCTAGCGTAATGCAAATTATCTCCTTATTAATTCCATTTCTTCTTGGCGTCTTGCTTGGTAACCTTGATCATAAAATTAGAGATGTATTCAAAGGCGGAAATGCTATAATTCTTCCTTTCTTAGGTTTCCAATTCGGATCAACTATCGACCTTGTTAAGGCATTCCAAGGTGAGGTTATACTAGCTGCCATAATCTTGACAGTACTCTTCTGGGCAGTAACTATTATTATCCCAGTCTTTGTTGATAAATTCATTTTAAAAAGACCAGGCTATGCTTCTGTAGGTTCGGCTTCCTTAGCTGGTGTTGCTCTTTCAATTCCTGCCATGGTAGGAGCTTATAGTTTCAATGGAGTTAGCGGAGCTGATGCTGCTTCAAATGCGACTGCAATTCTTGCTTTCGTATTATTAATTACAAATATTCTTTGCCCTTTCTTTACTAAATGGAATATGAATATCTATTTCAAGCACAATAAAGAAGGTGCAATCAAAGTATTCTCTAGAACTCATCCAGAACTTCTTGACCAAGTTTATGATGAAAATGGAAATTATAGAACTCATCACCATAATCATCATTACTTCTCAAAAATTTTCCATATCAAATCTCATAAAGAAAATATTGATACTCAAAATAAAGAAGTAAATAAACAAGATGAATCTACTGAAAATAAACAAAACTAAAGTTTTTGGAGGAAACTTTATATGAAAGAAAACAAATTAATTCAAGTTTCTACATTAAACGATTTAATGTTAGGCGACTACGAAGGTAGCGTTAAAATTAAAGACTTATTAAAAAATGCTGATACCGGTATCGGTACATTCGATGGCCTTGATGGTGAAGCAATCTTCTTTAAAGGCAAAGCTTATAATGGCGGAGCTAGCGGCGAAGTTAGCGAAATGAAAGAAGATGATCTTGTTCCTTTTGCATGTGTAACAAAATTTAATGAAGATGTTGAAGAAAAAGAAATCTCCTTTGATTCAATCGAAGAATTTAAAGAAAAATTCGAAAAAGAACTTCCATCTAAGAACTACTTCTATATGGTTAAATTAAATGGTACTTTTAACGTTAGAGTTAGAAGCTGCTTCAAACAAAATAAACCATATGAACCATTATACAAAGTTGCATGTGATCAAAGAGAATTTGAATATCATGAAATTAAAGGACATGTGATTGGTTTATATTGCCCAAACTATGTTGAAGGTATGAACTTACCAGGTTGGCATATTCACTTCTTATCAAAAGATTTAAAACATGGTGGACATATCTTAAAAGTTGCATCAAATAATGCTACATTCAAACTTAACAAATTAAATCAATGGAATGTTATTCTTCCTGATTCAAAAGATTTTAGTACTTTCAATCTTAAAGAAGATTTAAGTGCTAAAACAAATGCTGTTGAAGGAAGTTCAAAGAAATAATTTTTAATAGAATCCATACATATTATTCCTCTTAAACCTATAGTCAAAGTTGACTATAGGTTTTTATTCTTCGTTATATTTTCTTTTAAATAATTTTGCTTTATTTACTTTAAAAGTCATTCCAAAAATATCAATATCTTCTTTTTCGCCTATAATATCGGTTGATAAAGTTAAGGTATCGATATTATCAAAACCTAAGTCATGGTAAAGTTTGATATTACTTCTAGCTGCAGGGTTAACTTCGATTTGGACTCTATGCTCACCTCTACTTAATAAAATTTCTTTTATTTTTCTAAGAGCAAATTTTCCTAAACCTTTTCCTCTAAACTCTTCTCTAACATAAAGATATTCAATATTATTTAAATATCCATATTTTTCATTAACGTAGATAAATCCCGCAATTTTATCTTCATAAACAATCAGATATGAGCAACTCTTTTTTGATAAAAATTTACGGATATCATCAAGTATGTCTGCTTTACTTGCGTCATAAATTTGCGTTTTCCAGAAGTCTTTAATCATAACTGAAAGTATGTTTAAATCATCTAATTCGATTTCTTTAAGATAGATTTTAGCCATAAATAAAAATACTCCTTTCGATTATCTATTACACATTTATATATGTAAATATTAACATATTTTCATCTCAAAGAGAAATTTATTAGCTACGGTTGGAAATTCAAGCAAGTTAAAATGATTACTTATTTATGATCTCGTTTATTTTTTCGTTATCGTAATTTGTTTCTTCTTCTTTTGCTTCGGTGTCTTCATTCATTGCTTTTAAAACGAGTTCTTTAACTCGATCAAAAGTATCGTGATGTTCTCTTAAAAACTCTTTTGCAGTCTCTCTTCCTTGGCCCATTCTATCGCCATCGAATTCATACCACGCTCCAGATTTAGAGATGATTTTATGAGCAACAGCTAAATCTAAAAGTTCTCCTTCTTTTGAGAAGCCTTGTCCATATATCAAATCAAGTTTGACTGTTTTAAAAGGTGGGGCAACTTTATTTTTAACAATCTTAATTACACTTGTATTACCAATAATATTTGCTCCTTCTTTTATAGCCTCACTTCTTCTAATATCAATTCTAATTGAAGCGTAGAATTTTAAAGCTCTACCTCCGGTAGTAGTTTCGTTATTTCCATATATTACGCCAACTTTTTCTCTCAATTGGTTAATAAAAATTAAAGTAGTGTTAGATTTCGCTAAAATTCCAGATATTTTTCTTAAGGCTTTTGACATCATTCTAGCTTGTAATCCAACACTAGAATCTTGCATAACTCCATCTAATTCAATTTGAGGAACTAAAGCTGCGACTGAATCAATAACAATTAAATCGAAAGCCCCACTTTTAGACAAAGCTTCAACAATTTCAAAAGCTTCTTCTCCACTTGAAGGTTGAGAAACGACCAA
This sequence comes from uncultured Bacilli bacterium, assembly GCA_944350425.1. Lineage (GTDB taxonomy): Bacteria > Bacillota_I > Bacilli_A > RFN20 > CAG-826 > Onthovivens. The sequence continues at coordinate 10,702 of CALVOX010000013.1, read as the reverse complement.
TTTATCAATTTCAATCCCAATTCTTTCCGAATAATCTGGATCGATTGTATTTTCAACATCAATAAAAGCACATCTTCCACCGGCTTTTTGAACTTCAGCAACCGCCGTTAAAGCTAGTGTTGTTTTACCACTACTTTCAGGGCCATAAATTTCGATAATTCTACCTCTAGGATAACCACCGACTCCCAATGCTTGATCTAAAAGCAAAGAACCAGTAGAAATAACTTCAAGATCTACTGATGGTTTGTCACCTAGGCACATAATTGCCCCTTGACCATATCGAGTTTTAATTTCGGCTAAGATTTCTTCAAGTTCATCATTAGCTTCGACTTCAATCTTCTTTTTTGTCTTCATAGTTTATACAAATAAAATCTCCTTTATAATCAAGAATGTTTTGATCAAGGAAATTTATCTCTCTAATTTTAAAATTTCTTCAAGAATTTTTCTAAAAGCTATCTCAACTGCTTTTTCTCTTACTTCGTTTCGACTTAAGTTAGAAAGAACTTCTTTAGATGTTTCTTCTTTATCTTGAATAATTATTCCAATATAAATTGTTCCTGGCAAAACATCTTTTTTATAAGAAATAGGGCCTGCTTCACCAGTAAAAGATAAAGAAATATCACTTTTAAATATATTTTTGACACTTCTTGCCATTTCTAGGGCACATTCTTTTGAATCAACTGAATATTTATCAATCAAATCTTTTGAAATGTGAAGTACGCTTTCTTTGATTTCTTCTTGATAAGAAACAATACTACCTTTAAATACTTTAGAAGCATTTGGGATATCAACAATTTTAGAAGAAGCTAAACCACCAGTAAATGATTCGGCAATAGAAATAGATAAATTATTTTTAATTAAAGTTAAAACAAGTTCTTCGTTTATGTTCATATTTAATCTTCTAAAAGTACTTTATAGTTATCTTTTAAATATATTGCTCCACTAAGTAAGGACATAAAGCAAGCAGCATAACATAAAATATCGCTAATATGAATCAAATAAGGCCATGATGAATCAAAAAACGAAAATGGGAAACCATTAAGTAAAACAAAAGTAATAGCAACCATTTCAAGTACTGTTTTAGCTTTTCCAAATATATTAGCAGCAATAACTTTATTTTTGCTAGCAGCAACAAATCTTAATGAATCAACGATTAAATCTCTAATAATCATTAAAATTACCAAGAAAAAAGGGAAAGTTAAATCTTTACCCTCTAAAGATTTAAAATTAATAGCAAGGAAAATCATTACCCCGTTAATTAACATTTTATCAGCTAAAGGATCTAAGAATTTACCAAGTGTAGTTACTTGATTATTTTTTCTAGCTAAATATCCATCTAAAAAATCGGTTAAAGAAGCAACTAAAAACACTATTAAAATAATTAAATTTACTAAATTTACTGTAACATTTGAAATACTTAAATCATATTGAGAAATAGTAATTACATGAAAATAATCTAAGTAATATAAAACAAAAATTCCAAGAAGTAACGATATTGCAAGAACAATTCTTGAAATAGTGATTTTTGTTGGTAAATTAATCTTTTTCATAATCTAATCCTTATATTTGAAAATAAACGTAGGAGAATTTTAGTCCGTAAGCCATGTTCTGTTATATACAATCATTTATCTAATGTATTTCTACACTACCTTAACTATATTTTCTTTCATTTACTTATAGTTACGATTTCCCCTACCAATATTTGGGTTTCTCGCTTATGGGGTTTACCAAACGTTTCATCTATTTTATTTCTAAAATAGTTCGTCACTGTGGCACCTTAGTTCATTACTAATTCATGTATATTATTTCTAATATATTTAGAAAATTCTTGAAGCCGTTATCTACTCCTACTTAGATACCTAGTATTATTTATTTATCATCTAGCATAAACGTTATGACCTAGTAAAAAGATCATGCGAGCATGGACTTTCCTCTATCAATTAATTTGTTTATATAAATATAAATAATATTAATTAACAGCGATTGCATAGACTAAAAAGCAATACTTAAGTATTGCATATTAGATTTTAATATATTTTAAAGTTAGATACTACTTTAATTTTGATGGATCAATTCCATGCTTATATAAAACTTTTTCGTAGACATCAATCCTACGAAGAAGGTCTAAATTATCTAAAGTTGAATTTTTAGAATAGTCGATGTCTAAAGAGGTTAAAGAAATATCGTTTTCTTTAACTTTTTTATTTAAGTCGGGTCTAGATTTAATAGTTTTAATCGTTTCTTTTAACTTAATATTTTCATCTTTTAAGTTTCCAATTAATGATTCCAGACTTTTGATTTTCGAATTAAAATATTCATAATCTTCAATTATTTTATCTAAATAAGTATCTACATCTTCTGGGTCATATCCTTTATAAGAAGGAAGAAAAACCTTATTTAGTAAATCTAGTTTTGTATAGTTAGCTCTTTTTTCCATACATTAAATTATAGATTAACTCAGTCTATATTTGAATTAAATTTAAGAAAAACATCTTTTAAATCATTTAATTTTCTTCTTGTAAAAACACGAAATAAGTCTTCTTTATATTTATCATCTAAATAGCCTAAATAAGCTTCATTTAGAGCTAAAGTAATATTTAAAAGTGTATCTGTATCACCATTAAGTTTAATAATGGTTTCAATCAATTTTTCAGTATTATTATCAATTTCTTTATTAAAAAATAAATTTAATACTATTTCCAAAGTGTCTTGTACTTTTGGACTTTTAATATTACTTTGACTTATTTCGTTCATTTTAAAATTATATTTGTTTATCACAATTTCTTGATATAAATCGTCTAAAGTTTTATAAGTTTTATTTAATAAATGATAAATAATTTCGCTAAATAGAACACTACAAAAAATAGATTCAGGATCATTATGTGTTACATTCGTTGTAAGTTTAACTTCTTCAATCATTTTATCATAATCATTAACGAAGAAATAAGGAATAGGACTAATTCTCATCAAGCATCCATTACCTTTTGATCCGTATCCATTATTTTTATCTACTTTACTAGGATTATTTCCGCAGTGATACATATAGAAAATAAAACCACTTCCAAAACCATTATTAGGATATTTACTAAAATATTTATAAAGATAATCAAAATATAAAACATTTTTCTTGTCGATATATTTGTCTAATAAGTATTCCATTGTAGCAATTGTTAAAATTGAATCATCACTTACATTAGAACTTAATTTTAAAAATGGATAAATTCTACTTATTTCATTAACATAAAAATGATTTTCATAATAAAAACCATAAATATCACCAATTAAAGGTCCTATTAATTTATATTTTTCTTTTTCCATGAAAATATTATACTTTTTTTGCGAAAATAATGGAACTATAGTTGCAATTTCTTTTGACAAAATGGGTATTCTTTGATATTATTTTTAAGCATTTTAAAAGCACTGCGAGAATGGCGGAACTGGTAGACGCGTACGTTTGAGGGGCGTATAGGGCAACCTGTGTGAGTTCGATTCTCATTTCTCGCACCAAAATTAATTATTAGTAGCGACACTATCAAAGGTATCGCGATGTAATATATAGCTGCTCAGTTAATGAGCGGTTTTTTATTTATAGCGAAAAATTTATACATGTAATGAAATATAAAATTTCCACGTGGTAATATAAGTTTACGATAATTACGAATTAAAAAAGGCTCTATTATCGAGCCTTTATATTATTCATTAAAGTTTTGTATCATCAGTCGAATCAAGAATCTTCATTAATGGTTTAGTATATTTTTTAACTGTACCATCAACAAATGGATTCTTTAAATGGGCTTTAGTGATAAGTTCAACAAATGGATATTTGCCACCCATCTTTAATAATTTAATATATTTCTTCCATGCTTTTTCTCTATTTTTATCCATTTCACACTTAAATTCAAATGCTAAGACTTGAGCTAAAGTGTAATCGATATAGTAGAAAGGTGAACTAAAGATATGTGATTGTCTAATCCAAATTTTACCTTTATTTAAGAATGGAACATTTTTGTAATTCATCCATGGACGATATTTCTTTTCAAGTTCCATCCATTTCGCACATCTTTCTTCATGTGTAGCATCAACATTATGATAGACCCAGTGTTGGAATTCATCAACTTCTACACCATAAGGAAGGAAAGCAATTGCTTCACTTAAATGAGCATATTTATATTTTTCTGCATCACTTCCAAAGAATGATTCCATGTAAGGATAAGCAAAAAATTCCATAGACATAGAATCGATTTCACAAGCTTCAAGAGTTGGCATTCTATAAGCAGGAACTTTAATTTTACTACCTAAATAGCCTTGGAAAGCATGGCCAACTTCGTGAGTTAATGTATCAACATCTTGGCTTGTACCATTTGAATTAGAGAAAATAAATGGTGCTTTGTATTTAGGCATATAGGTCATATATCCACCACCTCTTTTACCAGGTTTTGCATCTAAATCCATGAGGTGGTTATCGATCATGTAATTGAAGAATTCGCCACTTTCTTTTGACATATCTTCATACATTTCTTTAGCTCTTTGAATTAAGAATTCAGAGTTTCCTAAAGGCTTAGCATTTCCTGTTTTAAACATCACGTTATAATCTAAGAAATTAGGTTTTGAAATGCCAAGTCTAGTTGCCTGTTTTCTTCTAATTTTCTTAACCATTGGAACAACGACTTTATAGATTTGGTCTCTATATTTAGAAACATCTTCTTCGTTATAATCTAGTCTACCAAGTCTAAGATAAGCCATTTCGACAAAGTTTGTGAAACCTAATTCTTTAGCCATCTTATCTCTAAGGTGAACCATTTTATCATAGATTTCGCCAATTTTTTCGTCATTTTCTTCTAAATAACCATAATATAATTTAGCAGCTTCTTCTCTTACGTCTTTATCTTTATCGCTTAAGAATTTGCCAAGTTGAGTTAAAGAGTATGTTTCACCCTTAAATTCAATTTCGGCTCCAGACATAATTTTCGAATATTCCAAATCAAGGTTGTTTTCTTCAACCATTAAAGGAATGATTTTTTCATCATAGACCTTAAAAGAAGCATCAATCATCTTAAAAAAGAGTGAACCGAATGTTTCTTCTAAATCTTTTCTAAATTTTGAGTTAACTAAAGCTTGACGGAAAGTTTGATCATAGCCTTGAATAACAGGTAAGATTTCATTAATCTTATTCATTGCTTTTTCATAAACTTTATCTTTAGTATTAATTGTATTTCTAATTGAAATTACAGTGACATCAGTTTCAAGAGAATCAGAGAATTTAAAATAAGATCTAACTACTTTTATTGCTTCTTCCTTTGTGCTTGCCTCATGTAACTTAGTTGTAAGTTCTTCTAGTTTCTTCTTTGTTTTTTCTAAAGAAGGAACTCTTTTTTTCATATCTTCAAATTTCATATTTTGGATATACCTCTTCTTTTTTATAAATAAATTTAAGTAATTTTATAATATTTGCTTCTTTTCTGCTACTTTAAACATTCTTTTTATGAATTTAGTAAATTTTAGATTTCTCCAATAATTATATCCAACAACATTTGAATTAAATAATTGGGTGGTAACAATAAATCTAGAAGAAATATCATCGTTGATACTTAAATTTAAATTAATGTTTTGTAAATCTTCTTTATTTGAAATCTTAATAAGTTTAAGTAATTCATTAACAATAAAGAAATATTTATCTAAAGATGTAAAAAAAGATACTAATAAAGATGTATCTTTATACTCTTGGTATTTTAAATAATCTTGGTTAGATGTTATTTCTAGTAATGTTTTTACATCATTACTAGAAATATTAAGTTTAGAATAATTAATAATCGATTTATCTAAATAATTATCTAAATTAATATACTTATTTATAATCTCTATAATTTTAAATAACGCACTAACTTTTTGATATAAAAGAATATTTAATGTTTTATTTTGAACATCTAATTTCTTTGAAAATGCACCCATAAAAACAAAAGATATAATGACATAAGTTATATAACTTATAAAAATTAAACCTATTACAATAAGAAAAATAAGAATTTCATCTCGCATAAAGAAATTATAACCCAAAACAAGTATTTTTCTTAATAAATTTAACTTTAAATAGCATAAAACCTTTCCATGAATTAACTTTTATTCACATGAGAATAATCTTAATGCTATTTATTGAAGAATTATTTGAATATTTGATAATTTTAAATAAATCAAATTACGATAAACAAATCAATATGTTGACGATAAAGTTAACTATATTTTGCTAAAAACAACTAGATATACTATAATTTTGATATGAAAATGCCAACTATAGCTTTGCTTTATGATTTTGATAATACTTTAGCCTCTTCGGATATGCAAAATTTTACTTTTATTCCTGAAATTTTACATATGGAACCGGGTGAGTTTTGGGATTTAACTAACGAAATATTTAAAAAATGGGACATGGACAAAGTTTTATGCTACATGTACTGTATGGTAAATATTTGTAAGGAAAAAGGTATTAAACTTACAAGAAGTTTATTAAATGAATGTGGTAAAGATATTAAGTTTTTTGAAGGTGTAACTACTTGGTTTGATCGAATTAATGATTTTGGTGCAAAAAATAATGTAAAGATAGAACACTATATTATTTCATGTGGTAATTTAGAAATTATTGAAGGTTCATCAATATATCGTCATTTTAAAAAAGTATATGGTTGCGAATTTATTTATAATGACGAAGGTGTTGCTATTTGGCCAAAAACTGCAATTAATTATACAGGTAAAACGCAATATATTTATCGTATTAAAAAAGGTATTATCGACGGGAATGATGATATTAAAATTAATCAAAAAATTGATGAAAAGAAAGTTCCAATCGATAATATGATATATTTTGGTGATGGATTAACTGATGTTCCAGCAATGATTACTGTTAAAGATGGTGGCGGAACTTCTATTGCGGTTTATCCTAAAGGCAAAAGAGAAAAAGTTACTAAATATTATGAAGATGGAAGAGTTAACTATATTTGCAAAGCTGACTTTTCGAAGAACAGTGAATTAGAAAAAATTGTACAATTATTAATACAACAAGCCCACGTTAAAGCTTCTTTAGAGGATAGAAAGAAGAATTTATAATGATTAACGCTATACTTTTAATTGCTGGAAATTCATTAAGATTTAATGAAGATAATGATAATAAATTAAAACAATATGTAAAAATAAATAATATTGAATTATTTCTTTATCCACTTAAAACATTATTATCGATATCCGATATCGATAATATTATATTAGTAGTAAGAAAAGATTATATAAATGTAACAAGAAATATTATTGTAGGAAATAATGATATATTTAAAGATTCAAACAAAGATTTAACGAATATTCATATAATTGAAGGTGGATTTTCTAGACAAGAAAGTGTTTTTAATGCGTTAAAATATATAAAATTTAATTTATTTAATGATTTAGATAAAGATTTAGTGCTTGTTTTAGATGGGGCTAGAGCTTTAGTTAGCAAAGAAATTATTATTGACAATATTAATGCTTTTATTAAAGATAAAGAAGTTAAAGGAACTACTACTTATTTAGATTCAACCGATTCATTAATGCTCGTAGAAAATAATTCAATTACTTCTTATGTTGATCGAGATAAGATTAAAAGAATAGAAACTCCTCAAACTTTTAGATTTAATGTTTTATATAAAGCTCATTTATCTTCTACTAGAATTAGAAACGATGATTTAAGTTTAGTTTTAGCTAAAGATCCTTTTACTAAAATCAAACTTATAAAAGGTGACCAATTTAACTTTAAAGTAACTACTAAAGAAGATCTCTTATTAATGAAAGAAATAGTCGAAAATAAATAAATATTTGGTTAAACTTAGGCTCAAATTTGTCTATAATATTTAAGGTTTGTAATTTATGGCCAAAAAAGAGTTATATAAAATTAATGATATTATCGAAGGTGTTGTTATCTCCATAAGAAAATATGGGGTATTTCTTTCATTTGACGAAGGTTATGTCGGCTTGCTTCACATTTCAGAAATTTCTACTAATTTTGTTAACAACATTAATCGTTATTTTCATTTAGGCGATAAAGTTAAAGTACTTGTTAAAGAAATAGATTTAGAAACTAAATTTTTAAAAGTATCTTTAAAGTTACTTCCAGTAGAATTAAATCCTTATTCTAAGATTTTACCATCAAAAAAGATAACTTCTTATTTAAGAGATATTGATTTTACAAAATTAGAAAAAGCTCTTCCTAAAATGATTAAAGAAGAGTTAGATAGAGAAAAAATTGAAGAGGGGAAAATTGATTTATGATTAAAGTTGGTTTTGATTATGTAAACAAAAATCAAATGGTTGATTTTGATGCTTACGAAGAAAAAGTAAAACAAATTAACGATGTGATTCATAATAAAACTGGTGAGGGAAATGATTTCTTAGGATGGCTCGATTATCCAGTAAACTATGATAAAGAAGAAATCGAAAGAATCATTAAAAAAGCTGAAGAATTTAAGAAAAATTATGATATTTTAGTAGTTTGTGGAATTGGTGGTTCTTATCTTGGCGCTAGAGCTGCTATCGAGGCATTAAACGGCGGATATAAAAAAGAAGGCGCTATGGAAGTCTTATATTTAGGTAATTCCTTAGACCCAAATTATGTTCACGAAACTTTAAACTATATTAAAGATAAAAAATTTGCTGTATGCTGTATTTCTAAATCAGGTACTACTACTGAAACAAGTGTTTCTTTTAGAATCTTAAAAGAAATGTTAGAAGAGAAACTTGGTAAAGAAGGTGCAAAAAACGCTATTGTCTGTGTTACCGATAAAGCAAAAGGCGCTTTAAAAACACTTGCTACTACTGAAGGTTATGAAACATATATTTTACCTGATGATATTGGCGGAAGATTTAGTGTCATGACTCCAGTTGGATTATTCCCAATTGCTTGTGCAGGAATTGATATTAAAGAACTTTTAAATGGCTTAGCAAAAGCTAGAGAAGATTTCGCTAATCCAGATATTCATACCAATCCATGTTACCAATATGCATTAGAAAGAAATCACTTATATAACTTAGGTTATAAAGTAGAAATGCTTGCTTCTTATGAAATGAGACTTAGAAGTTTAAATGAATGGTGGAAACAACTTTTTGATGAATCTGAAGGTAAAGATGGTAAAGCAGTTTTAACTGCAAGTGTTACTTTTACAACTGATTTGCACTCTTTAGGTCAATTCATTCAAGAAGGGTCTAAAATCTTATATGAAACAGTTATCTATATTGAAGAACCAGATAACGATATAGTTGTTCCAAGTGATAAAGATGATTTAGATGGATTAAATTATCTTGCAGGTAAAAAATTATCTTTCATTAACCATAAAGCATACGAAGGAACGCTTAAAGCACATAGTGAATCCGGTGGAGTTCCAAATATCACTATTACTTTAGATAAGATGTCTACATTTAATCTTGGATATTTGTTCTTCTTCTTTATGAAAGCTTGCGCAATGAGTGCTTATTTGTTAGGAGTCAATCCATTTAACCAACCAGGTGTTGAAATTTATAAGAAAAATATGTTCCATCTTCTTGGTAAAAAAGGATATTAATATAAACAAACATTAAATATTTTAAGAGTATCAAATAGTAATTTGATACTCTTTTATTTTGATTCGTATATCATTAATAAATTTAAAAAATATAATAAGATTAATAAAACAAAAAATCCGATAATTATAGATGTAAAAGAAAAAAATATGATAAATATTATTGCTCCAATAAAATTTAAAATAATTGATGATAATCTTATAAATTTATTAGGAACAAAAATGTTTATTACATTAAGAACTATCGTGATTATCAAGAAAATAATATCTATTTGATAATATAAAGGTACATTAAATAAATTAATAAAACACTCATCTTTACTCATTAATGGGGCGAAACGAACAAAAATTAAGGCTAAAGGTATCAGTATTGAAAATAATTTTACAACAATACGATTAAACTTAACGGTTTTAAAATAATTTAGTATTTTCATAACGATAAAAATTATACCTATTTTTAGAAAAATATTATAGAATTTAATCAGGCTTTTGAAGTTCTAAAAAATTAAAAAACTCGTTGACTTTAAAAGTCATTATTGGTATATTATTTAAGCACGCCTAAGAGTGTGAGTTAAGGAAGGATGTTTAGCTCAGCTGGGAGAGCATCGCCTTTACACGGCGGAGGTCAGAGGTTCGAGCCCTCTAACATCCACCATTAAATACTTCATTTTTGGAGGGGTAGCGAAGAGGCTAAACGCGGTTGACTGTAAATCAATTCCTTCGGGTTCGGCAGTTCGAATCTGCCCCCCTCCACCACCCAATTAACATTGGGGTGTAGCCAAGAGGTAAGGCAACAGACTTTGACTCTGTCATTTCGCTGGTTCGAGTCCAGCCACCCCAGCCAATAGTTACAACACTCAATTAGGCGGTAAATATATACGATCCACTAGCTCAGTTGGTAGAGCACTTGACTTTTAATCAAGGGGTCTGGAGTTCGAATCTCCAGTGGGTCACCATTTTAGTGCCCAGGTGGCGGAATAGGTAGACGCGCAGGACTTAAAATCCTGTGGTAGCGATACCGTACCGGTTCGATTCCGGTCCCGGGCACCAAAAAAAAGATGTACCCCCTTTACTGGACAAAATTGTCTAATGTAAGGGGGTTTTTAAATGGCAAAATATTCATTAGAATT
>CALVOX010000012.1 GCA_944350425.1 uncultured Bacilli bacterium | reverse complement strand
AAATTAGTAAAAGTATGTTCTTCAATCTTGAGGTATTTGCACATCTCCCTTTGAGTGACGAGCTTTTTAGAACAATCGGCAATAAAAGCTAAAACTTCTTCTAACTTTCCATCTTTTTTCCATTGTTCCCAGATATCAGTTGTATAAATTCTTTTATTTTTTCTATTAGCCACTCATGACTCCTCCTTTCTTTGCATGAAAAAAGCCCATGGTTTTTCCACAGGCAATATTCTTATTATTACTTCGCATAGGCATACTGCCTACTATGAATAGTCTATACCACTTGACAGGTACATCAAAGTCAACTGAAGCTCTTATTTTTTCTTATTTTTTCTACTCAAGGTCTACTTGCGTTCACTAATAAAGATTTTGTCTTCTTGCCCTTGTATACAGCTAGAAAGACATTGTCTTCTTTGCTTATCTAGTTAAAGACTTTCAAGGTATTAAAGGTATTTCAAATCTAAGACAATGTCTTTTAAAAAGTCTTTTACGTGTCTTTTGCTTAAATTTTTTAACGTATCAAACGTATACCCTAACGTAAGACAATATCTTCCTAGTAATTTGTTACGTTAAATCACATTGAAAATTCTAACGTAAACGCACGTATCCCCAATATTGCCTCAATTTGCCCTAATATTGCCAATAATAGCCCTATTTTTGCCGATTTTAAGACTAACGTAGATAAATTTTCAGACCTTATATTATCTAACGTACTACGTTAAAACTTTCTAACGTATTCAACGTATCGGCTAACGTAGACAAAATCTTTCAAAACGTCTTTTACCTTAGATCACCTTGAATGAAACTAACGTCTTTAACGTAGCGTCAAACATACTAAAAATTATAAAAAGAAAAGGCTATGTTGAATCACCTTAATTAGGTTTAACGACTCTAACATAGCCTCAAGTATTTAAACTCTTTCTTTTAATTTTTCCATTCCTGCATCATGAAGTCGATAGACATAGCTTTTAGAGATCTTCATCTTTTCTGCTATATCAGTGTATTTCATAAAGGAAACTTCACGATATAAGACAGCCCTTATTTCTTGTTCATCGTCAATTAGTGAAGTAATCTCATCAGTAATTTTTATTGACAATGCTTCAAACTCGCCTTGCAGTTCCTTTACTTCTTTCTCTAAATCGAGTTGTTTAATTACCCATTTTTCAAAAGGAGCTTTGCCACTAGGTTGAGTTTGTATTTTTTCTTCACCCCACATAGGACCAGGAATCATCATCGATTGTTCCTTGCAGTATTCAATTCGGCCTTCTAATTGCTTTATTTTGGCTCGTAAGGCGCTTAATTCACTTAGCTCGTTAATTATCCCCATTAGCATTTACCTCCTTTCTTTTGCCTAATATTTCTATTTCGAGTGCTATTCCTGTCGGTTCATCGCTCCATAGTTTTTCTACGATTTCTCTAACAACCTGAGCATCATCTTTCCAAAAGCCAACTTCAGTCATGCAGTCTTTTAGAAGTTTCTCAAGGTTATCGGTATCAGGTTTAGTAACTCTCCATTCGAGATGTTTATGTGTTTTACCTTTTGGAAATAGCCATGTGACCTTTAACTCGATCGGACCACTCATAGGCTCACTCGGTTTAAATGGTCTTAGATGTTTTTTAAGTTCTTCTTTTGCTTTAGTCACATTCTCAGGTTTATAGAATCTTGGCTTACCATTAACTATCGCTACCTTAGTTTCTTGAGCGGTTATTGTTGGTGGATCTAACAAGAGAAATAACTTCATATGCTTCAATCATCCTTTGTTTTAGGTTCACCAAGTTCAATAAAATTGAAGTTTTTCTCCCACTCAGGGTCGTAGAGTTTATTTGAAAGAAAAACTATCTCGATGTCTTCGCCTTGCAAGTCAGGATTGTCCATATCCAAAGTTCTACACTTAATATATCTTCTATTCTCAATTGCCTTATCTTCAAAGACCATTTCTATATAAAGTCTTTTTCCATTAAGTTTGAGTTTCATATTTTTTGTTCTTTTCATTATTTTCTTACCTCCAATTTTCTATTTTTACTTTTAACTAAACTTACAGAAAATGCGAACTTGTAAGTTACCTCAGCAACGACACGGACGTAGGGAAGGAATAGGGGTGGCTTTGAACCCCTATTTCTTTCCAAGTCCTAATTTTCTGTAAGGAAATTATATATATAGGCTGTTTACAGAATTTCCCTTTTTGAATTACTCCTTTTTCAGGCGTGTTATGATGCCGTTTTTGATTGCATAATCTTGTGGGAATTCTTTTATGTATGAGCGCAACGTCTTTTCAGTTCCATCAAACATAGGCAAGACGTCATTTATATGAACTTTATCTTCACCTAAGCAAGCTACATCGAATGCATTGTCTAATTTTGCTTTTCTATCATCTCTAGTAGAGTAATTAGGTGATGCCTTTTGAGCATTATGGATGTCACCCTTTGGATAAAACTTATCTAATTGACCAGTAGTATCAACAATATGCAGTGGATACTTGAAGAACACCTTTCTACTTTTTGGCTTAGGAAATTCACGAGCCACACACTCTACTTGGTAAGCTAGGACTTCATTTCCATAATCCGAAACATTATTTTTATAGTTATCATCCAGTTCGAGTTCGACCATATCCATAAGTGCGTCAGGATCTCTAGCAAATACACCACTGCCACTTGCTCTATCCTGAGCGGTTTTGCCTCCCTGTGCACCTTTAGAATGATGGTGTGCATAAATGACTGTTGCGTGAAGTTTATCGCAAAGAACATCAAACTGATTACAAAACTGAGCCATTTCAGTAGCATTATTTTCGTCGCCAGTAATAACCTTATAAATTGGATCAATAATGATGACGTCGGTATCACTGCCCTTTAAGTCTTCTATAAGTTCTGGAGCAAGTTTATCTAATGGCTTTGCTTTGCCTCTAAGATTTATGACATTAACTTTATCAACAGCGCTTTTATCTATTTTTAGCTCTTTACACACATCTTCAAAACGCTTAACAACACTGCCCCTATCAATTTCTAAGTTAATATAACAAACATTAGCTTTTTCGCATTTAAATCCAAACCACTCAGTTCCTTGAGATAAGGCAACAGCAAGTTCAATAAGTGCGAAGCTCTTTCCTGACTTTGAAGCCCCGCTTAATAGAAACTTATGACCTTTTCTTAGATAACCATGTAACAGCTCTGGTGCCAGTGGTGGTGGATTCTTTAAAAGCGTGGCTAGGTTTTCTACTACAAGATCATCGTTCCTACCTAATGAAGCCATCCAATCTTTCCAGGAATCATAGCCAATATTTACACCTAATAATGTCTGCGCTACGCCATTTCTTGTAACTCCTGGCATTCTAGATAATCTATTAGGATCTTTATTTTGGATATCTATCGAAATTCCATTATTTTTTAGAAAATCATAGCAAAACTGCACTCTTTCTTCATATTCTTGAATATTCGTAGCATCGATTTTAACTATGACATGTATCGATTTACCACCACTATAAACCATTGTAGCGATAGGAAGATTAAGCCTTTTGAAAGTCTCCTCTTGTTCTTTAATAGGAAGGTCGTCAGATTCAATTAAGCAATAAGAATATCTAGTGACATTCTTCTTACTTGCGCCTTTTCCATCAAGTGGATTTATTCTTATCCAAGCACCTGCTTCTTTTTTCCAATCGCCTATTGTTGCGCCTAAATCATCAGGATACCTATCTAAAGACGTAAGCAAATCATCAACCGTTCTATAGTAAACTCCTTTTGTTGGTTCATATCTATCGTGGTCTTTATTAAAGTAAACATCATTGCTGACATAGCCTACATATTCACTACTCTTAAATAGTGTTTTTAAAAATATCTTCAGTTGTTCGGTAGGTTTAAGCTTAGAATAATCAATACTAGGATCTTCGCTATCTTCCACATAATCGTCCCACGCTAAAACTCGAGTGTTATTAATCTTCTTTGTAGTGGCATAACCACCTTTTTCTTTAGCCAGTTTAATGATAGATGCCCCGGTAATAGGTTTAGAAGAACCATTAAATGACTCCCACTTCCTATAACATTCATCGTGGTATCTATCATCATTCTTGCTCCAATTATCCCAAACGCTACAATCATAACCTTCGTGTTTTAAAGCCATACCAACTTCTATCCACTCGGTATAATTGCAACTAGAAACAGGGATATGATCCAATGCTTCTAAAATATTTTCTTTCATGCTCTTATCCACTTTCTTGGCTCGTATGTCTTTGGATTAATTTCAAAAGGAACAAACCATCTATTATTGGCAATTCTTGTAATCATTAAACTTGCATCATCGAATGTCCATAAACCCACATGAAGAAAACCATATCTTTCAAGAAGTCTAATTTGCTTTGGTGTAGCGAGTCCTTCGATTTGCCTATTTTTTAACTTATCAATTATCAATGAGGCCATACCAGCATTTGCGATTTCTTCAGTATAAATTCCATGTTTTTCAAGATATTCTTTTTGCTTACTAGACATCGGAGCCATCTCCCAAGCAAATGTAGGTTCATAATCAGCTAAGTCTTCAGCGTTGATAGAGAATGCATATTGAATAGGATCAACGAGTTGTCTTTTCTTTCTTCTCATTTCCTCTAATTCACGTTTTAAAGCATTTTCTCTTTCAGCTACTATATCTCGCTTTGCCTCTTCTTCAGCTTCAACTAAATCGACTTCATATCCAGAATTAGCTATCTTTTCATCTATCTTCTTGGCTTCTTCTTCGTTTTTGGCGAGTAGTCCACTTGGCTTACATAAGTCGTGTCTTTCAGTTAGCCAAAGAAAATCAAGTAACAACAAATATTCCTTATTAGGAGCGAGTCTCATACCTCTTCCTACCATTTGTTGGTATAGACTTCTAACTTTGGTTGGTCTAAGAATGACGATACAATCTACACTTGGACAGTCCCAACCTTCAGTTAAAAGCATTGAGTTACAAAGAACATCATATTCACCATTTTCAAAAGCTTTTATTCTTTGCTCTCTATCTTTAGAATTACCATTTACTTCTATTGCTCTTAGTCCATGAACGTTTAATAATTCAGAGAATTTTTGCGATGTTTTTACCAAAGGAAGAAACACAACTGTCTTTTTATTCCTACAATAATTAACCATCTCAAGAGCAATTTGATTGAGGTAAGGTTCAAGAGCATTACCTATATCTCCAGCAGCATAATCACCATTTGAAACACTGACATTATTGATATCTAGTTTTAAGGGAATCATCTGCGCACGAATCGGACTAAGATAACCTTCTCTTATGGCTCTTGGCATCGAATATTCAAAAGCCTTAGAATCAAAATACTCTCCTAGATTTTTGTGGTCAGCTTTATCTGGAGTCGCAGTAACACCTAGTACATTTGCATTTTCAAAATGGTTTAAAACTCTTTGATATGTATCTGCTAAACAATGATGTGCTTCGTCTACAACGATAGTTTTAAAGTAATCTTTATTAAATTTATTTAATCTAGAGTGATTAGCTAAAGATTGAATGGATGCAACGGTAACGTTAAGAGGAGAGCCTGCCGAAGTAGACTCTGCCTTTTCAAGTGCCGATTCAATTCCGTATGTGTTCTTTAATCTATTAGAGGCTTGGTCCAAGAGTTCGTTCCTATGCGCTAGAATCAAAGCTCTTGAACCATCCTTGATTTGGTCTTTTATTACGGAAGAGAAGATTTGCGTCTTGCCAGTTCCCGTAGGACAAACAAGCAAGGTCTTTTTGTTACCGCTATTCCATTCATTTTCGATAGCTTGAACCGCCTCTTTTTGATAAGGCCTAAGTTCAAACATAAATATTAACCTCTAGAATGGCAACTGACTGTCGTCCAGTAAAATGTCTTCAGCTTCTTTTTCGTTAAGATCGCCTTTAAATTTATTGATTACCTCAGCTTCATAGGGCAAGAATTTATCAATCGAATTAATCGTTTTGTTCTCACCAAATTTATTGACATAACTCTTAGTTGTAAGACGGCATTTTCCAAAAGAGCCATTCACAATGTTCCATTTCATTTGGACTTTTTCACCGCTTTTCTTTTCTTCAATTGATCTAAAGAATTGTGATATTTTCCAAGCGACACTCTCACAAAGTAAGAAATCTTGACGAACCCTTGTAGCTATTTTAAGTCCATCATATATCGCTATTGTAACAATCGCTTTAGGACAAGCAGGAAGTTTGGCTCCTCCTGGATACATCGCCCTTTCAAAACCTATGACCTTGAAGAAATAATCTCCTTCAGGCAAAAGTTTATATTCATCATTCAAATCAACAATCTCATCGTCCCAAGACAATACCTTATTTTCTAACATTATTTATTTCCTCCGTTTTTAATAGCTTCTTCAATCTTTTTGAAATTCGTTAATACCCAGCGTGACAAGAAATCATCCGAGTAATCTTCAAGCGCGACATCAACTTTGTAATGCCCTTTAGCTTCCACCAGTTTCTTAAAGCTTTCTTCGCTGATATTTGCATTTTTAAGAAGAGATCTGACTTTATCAACTAATGGCCTACTTTTTGGATTTGATGTAGGTTTTGCAGTGTTTTCTTGCGTTTTTAGGCCTTTTTTAGGTTCTGTGTTCGAGAATAAATGTTCAATCGAACGAAAACCCATATCTAGTTCTTCTGGCAAACTGAAGCGATTCTTTGCGTCCCAGCAAGGGTGATGAGTTGTGTACATTACACGCTTTCCACCCTGAGCTTTTTTCGTATTATTTTCAGTGCTTACGACATAGGTTTTATAGTTGCAAAATAGAAGCATATCGCACCATTCCTTGATTAGTGGAGCAACTTGTCTAGATAGTTTCATTTCGTATCTATCAAATTGTCCTGCTTCTTCAGGTAATTCAAATTTTCTAGGTTTTGCATGAGCCGTGAAAACTACATTAATTCCTAACTCAATTAACTTATCTAATAGTTTTAATAACTTAGAAAAATTATCAGCAACGAATGTATAGCCTTTGCCATAACTTATAGCTTCAATTGATGCTACACGATTCTTTTGACAAACATCATCTTCTGCTAATTGTTCAGCCCAGTCAGCACTATCAATTACCAGTGTTTTTGCTATAGATGGTTCGCTTATGACTTCGTTAACGATAGAAATCAGTTCATCCCAACTTTTATTACAAATCACTCTTCTAACATCCAATGTGCTAGTTCCGTTTTCTGTATCTATAAAAAGTGGATTTGGAAATTGGCTAGCAAGAGTAGATTTTCCTATTCCTTCTGGGCCGTAGAGAATTGTCTTAATGGCACGCTTTTTTATTCCAGTTTCAATTTTTAACATTATCTTTTTCCTCCGTTATAATTACTTCTTCTCTAGGATCACTATTAGGAACTAAAGCAAGAGAGCCTTCTTGAATTGATATGTATGGTGATACAAGTTCTTTAAACTTCTCTTTTCCAAGCTTTCTCGTAAGTTCAGTAATTCCTAACAATTTCTTTGCTTGATATGGTTCATAACCTGCCTCAGTTAGAATTTCAGCAACTTTAGATTCATCATTTATCTTACGAGTAACTCTGGAATGAACTAACTTATAACCTTCATAGCGATAACCACCTAAAGCTTTCTTTAGACAGTGTTCTTTTACAGCTTGGAAGAAGGCGATGTAGTCATCACATTTAGGGATTATTTCAGCTATTTCTTGTTCGCTTAAAAGTTCTATTTTTGAACCCTTTTCTATAATTTTCCTTGCAGAATCTAGCTTTTTCTTACAATAAACAAATCCTGGACAATACTTGCATTTAGAGTTTTCTTTAGCAGTTCTATTACCACTTTTAATGGCTTTTACAGCTGGGAAGATAACCTCATTTTCAAACTTTAAAAGTTCATCAATTTCCATTTCATACTCATTAGTGTTACTGATGACAGGTTGGAAGATAACTAATCTAACTTTCTTTATTGGATAAACATCTTTAAAACATTTGTAAGTAGCTAATGCATAGATTGATAATTGCGAATTTGGTCGATTTAATTCTTTATCGAAACTCATCACAGGATTCCTACCTGTCTTCAAATCGACAATAGTAAGTGTTCCACCATCTCTATTTGATATGATTCCCAAATCTAATGTGCCGATTGAGTTATCATCAAAGCCAAGATCTAATTGTTGCTCGATAAGAACCAGTGGTTTTAAAGAACTGTTATGAAGTTCATATTGGTAAGTTTTAATAACGAAATCTGCATATTTATCTACTATTTCCTGCATATCTTCGTTATAACATTTGAGATTTGGTATTACCTCACATGGCTTTTTTGAATTACCATCGAAATCTTCAACATTTAATGAATTACTAATTGTGGCAGCTGCTAATTCATGTGTTTCTGTACCAAACTCAGCCTGCTCATTAGTTTCACTATTATTGCCATCATTAAATAAAACTGATTGATAGCATTCTAGCCACAACATACTTTTACTCGGACTAAATATCCTAGAATGATTTTGAGGTTTCATTGTCTTTTACCTCCACATCTACATTGACTGTGCTTCTCTACTTTCTCTTTCTTATTTTTTCTGATAGAAACGTCTACTGTTACATCATCCAAATTAAGAGAGAACTTTAGAGCTTTGGCTTTTGGTTCACTTTCACCAAAAATGGCATGGAGTAACTTTTCTTCTCTACTTTCCATATTGGCTCCTCCTTAGTTTCTTCAATGGTGACGCTTTTAACTGAATCTCCAGGAACGATGATTGCTACCTTACTTGCATCACCAATCACATCTTTTACCTTTGCTTCTGGTGATACTTTCTTATAGGTAACTACTCTGCTCTTAGGAGACTTGTTAGAAACGCCAATGGTTAATTTGTGTTTCATAACTTTTTCCTCCTTATGTTTCTAGAGAAGAGCGAACACTACCCTTCTCACCATATGGAGATTTCAAGGCCATTTTGATGGGGGTATAAATTGAAAAAAGTTAAAAAAAATATTTCTGAGCAACAAAAAAGACCACCCAGCTCAGTTAGAACCAGATGGTCAATCAATGTTATTAATAAAGATAGGGTGTGCAGTTGCCGTGTTTAGGGGTGTGCAAGGGTGTGCAAAATAGGGGTTGCCGTGTAATAGTGCACACCTGCCGTTTCAAAGTGAGCCCTAAAAATGATGGTTTTTTGATGAATTTTAAAGATTTTTGCTTTCACTATTACAACGGCATAAATTTAAAAAGTGGCCATTTAAGCCTAAAATCAAAAAAAGTCTGCACACCCCTAGTCAGCGACTAAGAATGTATCAGACATGTCGTTCTAATATGGTAGTCCGTACGGGATTCGAACCCGTGAATGTTGCCTTGAGAGGGCAATGAGTTAAGCCACTTCTCCAACGGACCAAATAAGAATTAACGAACTTAGTAAAATTACCAAGTTCGTTAATTTTATAATTGTTTTAATACTAAATCAATTCTTTTAATTACTTCTTCTTTTCCTAAAATAGTAAGAATTGCAAATAAGTTAGGAGTAACGCTTCTTCCAACTAAAGCTATTCTTAAAATCTCACAAGCATCATTAATAGAACCGATAAAGTTATCTGGATTAGCTTTATAAGCTTTCATATCGACGCAGAAACCTAAGTTAAAAGCAAGCTCTTTAGTTTTTTGATACCATGTATTTTCATCTAAAGATAAATCTAAATAATTAGGATATTCTTTTAGGAATGATTTAATTAAATTAATATCCAATTTAGGATTAAATGTTAAACCATTAGAGAGTATTTTTTGATACTCAGAAGTATCAAAAAATTTAATTACATCAAAGATATCACTGTATTTGGCATAATCTTTTCTAGGATTCTTCTTTTCTCTTTCAATATTTAAGATTGTTTCATATCTAGAATAATCTTTTTCAATAAATTCTTTTAATCTTTGATCATATTTTTTTGCCCATTCATATGATTTAGTGGCAATTTCTTCTTTCTTCATTTTAGATAAGATTTCTTTAGCATAGAAACTAAGTTTATCGTTATCAAATAATGCTCCATCTAAAGACATCTTTTTAAGAGAGAACTTAAAATGATCTAAATTGTAATCTTTTTGTGAAACTAAGAAATCTTCATAATTAGAATTAGCAATCGTCATTAAATAAACTAGAAGTGAATAAGGTTCATATCCTTGTTCTAAGAAATAATCAACACTTGCTTCAGGATCTTTTCTTTTTGATAACTTTCTTCTTTTACCTTCATCTAGTTTCATAATAACAGGAAGATGAGCATATTTAGGAGCTTTAAAACCTAATGCTTTAAACATTTCGATATGTAAAGGTAAAGAAGGAAGCCATTCTTCTCCTCTAGTAATAAGGGTTGTTCTCATGAAGTGATCATCAACAACATGGGCAAAGTGATATGTAGGAAGACCATCGCTTTTTAAAATAACAATATCTTGATCGTTTTCAGTAAGTAATAAATCACCTCTAATTTCATCATGAACTTTTATTTTGTTTTCATGGTTTCCTCTAGATTTAAATCTAATAACATATTTTTCGCCATTTTTAATTTTGTTATAAGCTTCTTCAATAGGCAAATCTCTATAAATAGCATATTTACCATAGTAACCAGTAATTTCTTTTTTAGCGGTTTGTTCTTCTCTTAGTTTATTTAAATCTTCTTCACTTGCAAAACAAGGATAAGCTAAATCATTTAAAATCATGTATTTAATAACTGTTCTATAAATATCTCTTCTTTCAGATTGTTTATAAGGACCATAGTTATTATATTTTGATTCATCAATTAAATAGCCTTCATTTGGTAATATATTAAAAGTTCTAAGTTGTTCGACTAACTTTAAAGCACTACCTTCAATTTCTCTTTTTGTATCTGTATCTTCAAGTCTTAAATAAAATATACCTTCGCTATCTTTAGCAACTTTTGAAGCAACCATAGCTGTAAATAGCGATCCTGTATGTAAAAAACCTGTTGGGGAAGGCGCAAATCTTGTAACTTGTGCTCCTTCTTTTAAATTTCTTTTAGGATAAATAAGTTCTAAATCTTCGATAGTTCTCGTAATATCTGGAAATATTAAATTAGCTAAATCTTCTTTTGTAATCATTTTTAAAAAATCTCCTTGTATTTTATACCGCATTCACTTATAATAATCAAGCATTGAGCAAAACGCAGGTGTAGTTCAGTGGTAGAACGTAACCTTGCCAAGGTTAATATGCGGGTTCGATTCCCGTCACTTGCTCCATTCGTAAATTTAGCCGATAGATATCGGCTTTTTTTGTATTTTCATAAGATATTTTATTAAGTTTCATTGATTTTAAAATAAGAGTATAAATTAACTACTCCTTATATTAGATTTAGTATTATTACCCTATTATAATTTAATTATGTATAAATATTTCGTATTTAGTGATATACATGGTAGAAGTTTAAAAGAGCTTAAAGAAAAGTTATTTGAAGTAGGTTTTGATGAAAATAATCCTAACCATATATTAGTTTCTTTAGGAGATCTTTTTGATCGAGGAAATGATTCTTATAACTTACTTAAATACATTAATTCAATGATTAAAAATAATCGATGTATTACTTTATGGGGTAATCATGAAACTATTCTTGCTTCTTGGTTTTATTCTAACTATGAAAATTATAAATATGTTATAGAAGCAAATGGAACAACTAAGACTATCAAGTCATTTATTGAAGGTTTAGAAAAAGATAAGAAGTTAACTATTAATAGTAAAGACTTAATGGCATTAACAAGGTTTTATAATACTGGGATAGTTATTCCTAATGAATCTATAACTTCTTATTTTTTAAATGTAAGACATAGCGAAGAATTTAGGCACTATTTTAATCATTTATTACCATTCATGGTAATAAATGATAAATATTTACTTTGTCATAGTGGATTATCATATCAATATGATTTCAAAGTTTATCAAGATGACTTTAATAAACATGATTTTAAAAATGATTCTAGTCAAACATTAATCGAAGAAGAAACTTGGGCTTTACTTATTCCTATCTTTAATAAAGCAAAAACTAGTAATATCCCTTTTAATAAATATAACTATGACAAAGTAATTCATGGTCACCTTAACTCATGGCATTTTAATATAAATGATCCATATAATATTTATTTCGGAAAAGATAATATATGCTTAGATTCACCATATAATATAAATATATTAGTTATCAATGAAGATAATTCTTTTTATTATAAAAAGTTTGAAGATAAAGAGAAAATCGAAGATTTATCATATAGAATTAAAACTTTTTATAATAAAAGAATCTTACTAGAACTTTTCCCATTAGGTAGAAAAGTAATCTATAAGAATAAACGATACATAGTATACGAACATGGTGGTTGTTATAAAGATGATAACGATAAATTTTATTTAGAACTAGATTTATATAATGAAGAAGAAAATTATGTTATTAAAAATATTAGTTCTTCTTTTGTTATTCGAATTAATAAATAATATTTAATTCTTTAGTTGTTTTTGATAATTGTCCGTCATATCTATCAAGTAGCTCTAATACTCTCAATATTTCTTTAGTTTCGTGCATCTCTAGTCATCTCTTTTAATCTAAGTTTTTATTTACCAATACTTAATATCGATTAATTAATATAAATATTAGAAATACTAAATAGATACTATTAATACACTAAAATATTTCTATACCTTTTAAGAGATAAAATATTAATCTAATTATTAATCAATTTATAGTATATTAATCTTATGAAAGATAGTTATAGTTTAATTGGTAAATCTTCGATTAATAAACATAATATCTCTTTAGATTTATATTTATTTAACTCTAAAGAGTATTATTTAGTAATAAATAATAACTTAGAAAATGATTTTTCTAAGTTAAATAAATATAAAATTAAAGATAATGAAGATTTAATTAAACAAATAACATCTAACTTTAATTTTGAGCTAAGACCTTGTTCAATACTTCTTATATTTAATAAAGCATTAATAGAGATGTATGAAGTTAAAAGAAAGATGTATTTTAAGAAAGTTAGTTTAAAAGCTTTAAAATATATTAAAAGTAATAAGAAAAATAATTTAATTTCTACTCCTACTTATGATGAATCTTGTTTTATTAATCTAAAACAGTTATTAGAAATAATGAAAATACTTATTAATTATTTAATTAAGAATAAATTAATAACTACTTTTAAATTAATTGAACTCGCATCTTTATATAATGAAGCTAACTTTAAATACGAAAGTGCTAAATCACCAGATTCGACTAATATTACTCTAGAAACTAATGATATATTAATCTATGGACATGTATTTAATATTAAAAACTTTATTAATTTAAAGTTAGTAATTGGTAATATTACTTTAATAACATTTAAAGGTGATTTAATAAAAGAAAAAGTTACACTATATAAAGATTTAAATACTAATTACTATTTTATATTAGATAAAGATTATGATGATTTATTAATTAAAGGTAAACCTTTGTGTTATCAAATTAATCTCGTAAGATACCTTTCTAGTTTAAATAAAATAGATGATAAAAATATTAAAGTTAGATCTATTAAAGATTTATTACCTTTTGAATATTTATCTCTTCTTGGTTATGATACTACTTCTTTAAGATTCTTATCATCTAAACAAAGAGAAACATTATTATTAACCGCTATAAAAAATAATATCTATAATAAACATTCTTTATCAATCTATTTAAATCAATGTCTAAAAGAAAAACAAGATATATATTTAAAAGGGAAAATAGTTGCTAGACTTACTAGTGACCTAGAATTTATTAAAAATATAGATGAAAGTGTAATTGAAGATATTTTATAATTAAAACATTATGTTAGATAAAAAATTAAGCAAAATTTATGAAGATATATTAATTAATGAACTTATCGTTGCTAGAGGTTGTACTGAACCAATTTCTTTAGCTCTATCTAGTGCTAAACTAATGGAAATAAAAAGGGAAATACCTCTAAATATTGAAGCATATATTTCTGGTAATATTATCAAAAACGTACAAGGAGTTATCATACCTAAAACTAATAATCATAAAGGCGTTATACCTTCTTTACTTGTTGGTTTAATTGTCGGAGATACTTCTTATAATTTAGATATTTTATCTAAATTTAATGAAGATAAAATATCTAAATTAGATGAATTAATATCTAAAGATATTATTCATGTTAATTTAGCAAAATCTTGTAAAAATCTATATATTAAATTAGAAGCTACTTATTTAGATAATGATAAAGTAACGATAATAATCGAAGATTTTCATAATAACTTTACATTAATAAAACATAATGAAGATATTATTTACTCCAAACATGATTTAATTAAGAAAAAGAAAGAAGAATATAACTATCTTAATGTTAATGATATATATGAATTTGCTAATAATGTTAATTTAGATAGGATTAAACCATATTTAGAAAGACAAATAGAATATAACTATGAGATTGCTAAAGAAGGTATAAAAAATAAATATGGTTCAATGATTGGTAAAATTATTATTGATCATTCTAATAACAATGTTAAAGAAATTGCCAAAGCCTATACTAGTGCGGCAAGTGATGCAAGAATGGCTGGATGTAATCTTCCGGTTGTTATAATTTCTGGAAGTGGTAATCAAGGTTTAACTACTTCTGTTCCTTTAATTGTTTATGCTAATTACTATAATATTTCTCATGAAAAATTATTGAGAAGTTTAATTTTAAGCGATTTAATCGCTTTGGAAGAAAAGAAAGATATTGGAAGATTAAGTGCTTTTTGTGGTGCAATAAGTGCTGGAATTGCTTCTTCTAGTGCTATTGCTTATATGTTAGAAGATAATTTGGAAGCTATTAAACATACAATTATTAATGGTTTAGCTTTAGCTAGTGGAATAATTTGTGATGGAGCAAAAGCTTCTTGCGCAGGTAAAATTGCTCTAGCCTTAGAATCTGGTTTACTTGGTTATTATATGTATAAAAATAATTCAAATATTCATGCTGGAGATGGAATTATTAAAGAAACATGTGATGAAACTATTAAATCCGTTGGTCGACTTGCTAAAAAAGGAATGAAACAAACTGATAAAGAGATTTTAAACATAATGATTGAGAAATAAATCGATAATTTTTTCTTTTTTTGTATAATATAAATAAGGAAACATTTATGTCAATTAAAAATAAATTAACTCTAGACGAAAAATTATATAAAAGAAAAATTCATTTACCTAATAAGTTTTTATATGGACTAATTTATCATTTAGGTAAAATCGTCTTTAAAAAATATAACATGGATTTTAATATCATCGATGATCCAAATAAATTAGAAAATGGTCCAATTGTTGTTGTAGCAAATCACGCTTCAAGAAACGATTTTTTATTTGCAGCTATTCCTTTATATCCAAGAAGATTAAACTTTGTTGCGGCTTATAATGAATTTATGAGAAGTAACCTTGCTTGGCTTTTTAGAACAATGCAAATTATTCCTAAAAGACAATTTTATAATGATAGTTATACAGTATTTGAGATTGCTTCAATTGCTAAAAAATTTAAGGGGAATATTGTTTTTTATCCAGAAGGTTTAGCAACATTATTTGGAGCAAGTTCTCCTATTACTCCTGGTACTTCTAAACTTTTAAAGTTTTTAAAACTTCCAGTTTATAGCGTAATAACAAATGGAGCATTCTTAATTCAACCAAAACATAAATTTGGCAAAAAAGAAAGATATGCTAAAACCGAAACTACTATTAAAAGATTATTTAGTGTTGAAGATTTAAAGAATTTATCAATTGAAGAAATGGATGATAAATTAAACGAAGCGCTTTATATCGATGATTTTAAATGGGCAAAAGATAACCATATCTTTTATAAAGATAATAAAGATCCAATTGCTGAAGGATTTGAAACATATTTATATAAATGCCCTAAATGTGGTAAAGAGTTTACTTTAGAAGCTAAAGGAAATCATTTATATTGCTCTTCTTGTGGAAATGGAGCAACTATTAATAATGATTATTCATTAACTAAAGATAATGATGAATGCAAAATACCTTCAAGTTTAACTAAATGGTATGACTACATGAGAATAAAAGTTCATGAAGAACTTCTTGCTAATCCAGATTATAAACTTGAAGTAAAAGCTAGTGTTGCAGGAATTCCTGATTATCGTTATGTTAAACCATTTGAATATGCAGTTAAATATGGAGAAGGAACATTAACTTTATCTTTAAAAGATGGATTCTCTTTTGTAGGGAAAAATATTAATACAAACGAAGATATTATAATTAAGATGAATAATAAAGAGTTATATAACTTTATTATGTCATATGGTACAGATAGAATTCATTTCTTCTATAAAGGTAAGTTAACTGAATTTACTTTTCCTGATTCGCCAAAAGCTATGCCGGCAAAAATAATGTTAACCCAGCAAGAAATATCAAGAATTTGCAATGGCGAATATCCTAATTATAAGTTCTTTAAATATGATGAAAATGAATGTTTTAAACCTTATTAATTAATTTAGATAATCAACAAAAAATATGAGAACAATACAGTTGTTCTCATATTTTTATTAATAATAACTTAATAATTACTTAAGTAGTAATTTATTTAATAAAGTAGCAAATTCCTCTTTATTTTCGATGTCTAATCCATTAAGTAAACAAGCTTCATTATATAAAAGTTTAGAATATTCTTTTACTTCATCATCGTTTAGGGTTGCTAATTTCTTAAAGATTTCATGGTCTGGATTAATTTCTAATACTTTCTCTGATTTGAAACCATTATTTTCTCTATTTAAGTTATTTAATATTTTCTCCATATTTAATGTAATACCTTCTTTAGAAGATAAAGAAACTGGAGAATTAACTAATTTAGTGGAGAATTTAACATCACTTACCTTATCTTTTAAGGCTTCTTTAATATCATCTAATTGTCTTTTAAAGTTGATATTAAGTTCATCTAACTTCTTCTTTTCTTCTTCGTTTAAATCTTCTTCGCTTGAAGTTGAAATAGATTTAAATAAATGAGTTTCATATTCCCTTAAAGTATTTATCGCAAATTCATCGACATCTTTATCAAAGAATAAGACATCAATTCCATCTTTCTTAAATTTTTCAAGTTCAGGGGAAAGTTTAATTTCTTCGATTGATGAACCGCTAGCAAAATAGATTGCTTTTTGATTTTCTTTCATCTCACTGATATAAGTTTTTAAATCAATATATTCATTATCATGATTTAATGATTTATAGACCAAAAGATCTTTTAATAAATCGTTCTTCATTCCATAGTTTTCATAGATACTATATTTTAATGAAGAACCAAATAAATCAAATATTTTAGCGTATTTTTCTTTATCTTTTTCCTTTAAATCTTTTAAATTAGCAACGACTTTATTTTCGATATTATCTCTAATACGAGTAATATTTCTATCTTGTTGGAGCATCTCTCTTGAGATATTTAAACTTAAATCATTAGAATCAACAATTCCTTCTAGGAAAAATAAATAGTGAGGTAAAAGTTCTTTACATTTATCGACAATAAAGACATTTTTAGCATATAAAGATAAACCTGCTTCATCACGGTTATAAACTTCATTTCTTAAATGAGATGGAATAAAGATTAATGATTGATAAGAAAGTAACCCTTCAACATTAATTTGGATTGAATGAAGAGGATCTAAATAATCATGAAAATTATTCTTATAGAAATTATTTAAATCTTCGTCTTTTACATCTTTTTTAGGCTTTTTCCATAAAGGAACCATTGAATTTAAAGTTTTAACTTCATCTTTTTCATCATATTCATTTTCAAGATATTTTCCATCTTTATCCTTTTTAGGTTCCTTAATGTGTTCACACATTTTAATAGGATATTTGATGTAATTAGAATATTTTTCAACCAAATATTCAATTGTTGGATAATCCAAGTATGTCGAGTATTTTTCTTCATCCTTATCATCTTTTAAATATAAAGTTATGGAAGTTCCTACTTCTTCCTTTGAAATTTCTTCAATTGTATAAGTATCGCTTCCTTCAGATTCAAATCTATAACCTGTTTTTTCATTTAAGCCTTTAGTTTCGATGACGATTTTTTTAGCTACCATAAATGCACTATAAAAACCGACACCAAATTGACCAATTATATCTAAATCTTTATTATTTTCAGCTTCTTTTAATTTAGATATGAATTCTTTTGATCCTGATTTAGCGATAGTACCAATGTTAGAAATTAACTCATCATGTGACATTCCGATGCCATCATCTTTAATAGTTAAAGTATGTTCAGTTTTATTTGGAATAATTTCAATTTCAGGATTTTCAACTAATGGAATTTTCCCATTAGAATTAAGCGATTCAAATCTTCTTTTATCGATTGCATCTGAAGCATTTGAAATTAACTCTCTTAAGAAAATCTCTTTATTTGAATATATAGAATTTATCATTAAATTTAAAAGTTCTTTCGATTCAGCTTGGAATTTGTTTGTTTCAACAGCCATAAATGTTACCTCCTTTAAAGTAGACTAATATATTTTAATACATTTTTTAGCACTTGCAAGTATTAAGTGCTAAATTTTTATATGTAATTTATTGCTTAATATCGACTAAAAATCTACTAATGCATTTATTTATAATAAGAACTATATTTACTTATTATATTTGAACGATTTTTGATATAATAGTAGAGAAAAATGGAGAAATAATTTATGGCAAATATTACAGATGTCGAAAATTTAATCAAGGAACAATTACATGTAAATGAAATCGATCCAAGTGCTACTCTTTCAACTTATGGTTTAGATTCTCTTGATGTAGTTGAATTTTTACTTTCATTAGAAGAGAAATTTTCTATCTCTTTTGAGAGCGAAGAAACCAAAGATGTTAAGACAGTTGGCGACTTATTAAAACTTGTTGAAAAAAAGTTAAAATAATTGTTGTTTTTTAAAATCTTCTTTGGTATATTATTAAAGCGCGTTTAAGAGTGCTGACTTAGCTCAATGGTAGAGCAATCGGCTGTTAACCGATCGGTTGTAGGTTCGAGTCCTATAGTCAGCGCCAGCGTAATGGCCTATTGGAGAAGTGGCTTAACTCACATGCCTTTCACGCATGCATTCATGGGTTCGAATCCCGTATAGGTCACCAGATAAAGATGTACCCCCTTTACTGGACAAAATTGTCTAATGTAAGGGGGTTTTTAAATGGCAAAATATTCATTAGAATTT
>CALVOX010000011.1 GCA_944350425.1 uncultured Bacilli bacterium | reverse complement strand
AAAAAATATACCTAGTAGTGAACAAAAGTGGGGAATTTTATTTGAACACAACTGGTATATTTATTCTTACATTTATAGCTCGCTTGATATGATGATTTTCTTTATGTTCTTACTCCTCGTTTCTAGATTTTATGAACCTATGGCAACAGCACTTCAAAACTTAGCTGCAATAAACTCTACATTTTTGAATATAGAAAGAATGAATGAATTTTATAACTGCCCAATTCAAACCGGCAAAGATAGTTTTATACCTAAAAATTATGACATAACCTTTGAAGATGTGAAATTCGGATATGATAAGGATGAAAGTGTAATTAATGGTGTTTCCTTTACTGCTAAACAAGGTGAAGTAACAGCTCTTGTTGGTCCAAGTGGATGTGGAAAATCGACTATATCAAAACTTTGTTCTAGATTTTGGGATGTCGATAAGGGAGCTATTAAACTTGGAAGAGAAGTAATAAAAAATATTGACCCAGAATGCCTTTTAAAGAATTATTCTATAGTCTTCCAAGATGTAAATTTATTTAATAATACAATAATGGAAAATATCCGTATCGGTAGAAAAGATGCGACAAACGAAGAAGTTAAAGAAGCAGCTAAAAAAGCAAATTGTGATGAATTTGTATCTAAATTACCTGATGGTTATAACACATATATAGGAGAAAATGGTGCTGAATTAAGTGGAGGAGAAAGACAAAGAATTAGTATAGCTAGAGCTTTATTAAAAGATGCTCCGATAGTATTACTTGATGAAGCAACTGCATCATTAGATGCTGAAAATGAGACGATAGTTCAAGAAGCTATCTCTAACGCTACAAGAGGTAAAACTGTTATAGTTATTGCTCATAGGATGAGAACTATTGAAAACGCTGATAAAGTAATCGTTTTAAATGAAGGCAAAGTTGTAGAAGAAGGTAATCCACAAGAATTGATTAAGAAAAATGGTCAATTTGCAAAAATGGTAAGTTTACAAAAAGAATCAGCAAATTTTAATATTTAATTCGATATTAATAATAAAAGATAGTCACCTAGTTTTTTACCTAGATGACTTTTTTAGATCGCCAAATAACAAAGTCAGTGCAATAGAGCAGCATAAAATCTATCCAAAATATTTAGCAACTATTTTATTTTTATATAGGTAAAAGTGTTTTATCAAAATCAATATTCTTTATAAGATTTTCAATTTTTTTGTCTTTTCGGTTATGCTAAAATAATTAATATATATGGATAAAAATAATGTAAATTTATTTTCAAAAGTAAATAACAATTTATTTAAAGTATTTGAAATGAAAGATTATCATACTAACTATTTTCTTTTATCGAGAATACATGAATATTTGAGCAAAAATGATGAGGTTGAAAGACAATCTTTGATTATTTTTATTGAAGATGAACTTAAAGATTTTCATAAGATTAATAACGAAGATCTTTATGATATTGAAGATGGTGCTGAAGTTGAAATTAGCAAACAAAATAATATTTCTTTTCACGATATTGCTTTAAAAAAATATCATTTATTTATAAGAACAAATTGGTTGGCTTCTTACTATAAAAACTTTGCAGAAATAGTAGAAGATGGTGCTTATACGTCTTTTTTATATGATGCTTTTAAAAAGATTATTGAGACTAATGATAATGACGATATCGATTTAATTACACCATTAAAATCAGCTAATGAATTGCTCTCTAATTTAAATTCATTTGAATCTTTTAGTGATTTTAAACGTATTGAAGATAATTTTGTTAATTTTAAGAATCAATTAAACGAAACAAGTAAAGATTTGATAAGATTTCTAAATGAAACTTTAACTAATGAAAATTTGTCAATTAAAGAGATGTTTTCTTTAATTTTTGATACATATCAAAGTATTTTTAATAAGAAAATTAAACCTCTAGAAGAAGGAAATAGGGCAAAAAATTTAATCTCATCAATTAGATGTAAACTCGATGATTTTTCTATTAACGATGAAGCAATTAAACAAGTTTCTTTTAATATTATTTCTTCAAAAAATGAGACTTTTTCAATTGATACAAATCAAAAAACAATCGAAAAAATAAGAACTTACATTGATCGATTTAATGATGAGTATTTAGATTCATTCATGCCTCAAATATCAAGAATTTATCGTAAAGACCAAGAATGTTTAAATAGAGCTTTCGCAAGAATTGATTTTTTAGAAAATAATGGTAAAGCATATAAAGATTTACTTCTTTTAGCTCTTAAGGGTTTAGAAAAAGAAGATGAAGATGCTACATTTTCCTTTAAATCGAATTATTTTAAAGTAAATATTATTAATTCTTCCTCTCTTTATGTACCAAAAAGAAGAGTTTATAACCGTGAATTTAAAAAACTTAGTATATCTAAAAAAGAAATCAATAAACTTGCTAGTGAAAATAATGATAAAAACGAAGCTTTCTTTAAAGAAATAACTAAGTATTCAAAAAGAAATATCTTTAGTTTTGCAGATTATGTTCTTTCGAAATATAAAGAAGGAATAACTCTACTTGATCTAATTAATAAAGAAGCTAGTGAGCTTAAAGACATTAAACAAAAAAATGAATTAATCGTTAAAACCTTTTATTTATTTTTATATGAAAAAGACGAGAAATGTAAATACACGATTTCATTTTTGAAGAATATCTATTCATATAAATATTTGAATGACTTATCAAACTATTATATTTCTAGCAAAGAGGAGGTAAGAAGTAACGCTTATGGAACTAACTGATTTTATTAGTAAATATAACGAATTAAAAGATGAAGAAAAGAAAGATTTTTCAAGAGTTATCCTTAGATTATTAAGTGAATCTTATTTAATTTGCGATATTAAAGAAGATTACGACGATTATTATTTTGCTCTTTCTAGAGAACGTTCTTCAATGATCGATGCTTATTTATCGATTATTAATAAAAAACTTATTATTGATAAAGATCATGGAATAATTGCAGTAAGTAATATTAACGATACTTCAAGTGTTAAATTAAATAAAAGAGATACAGTAATCTTGCTTATTTTAAAATATTTATATTTAGAGAAAATTAAAAATTCTAAAGACATAACTTCATATAATGTAATAATTTCAATTAATGAAATTAATAAATTTATTATGAACTACCAAATTTATCGTAGTGAACTTAAATTATCACAAATTAGAGATAGTTTAGACTCTTTAAAAGAATACAAATGTTTAAATTATAAAATGGATGAAAATGGTGAAATAAAAATTGAATTATATCAAACAATTAACTACTTAGTTGATATAAAAGATATTAACGAATTAATTGAATCATTTAAAGATTTTAAGGAGTATAACGATGAAACGAATTAGTAAAATTAGACTTATAAACTGGCAATCATTTGTCGACCAAGAAATAGTTTTTAAAAGTAACATCGTTGTTATTACAGGTGAAAATGGCGTTGGTAAGACCTCTCTTTTAGATGCATTAGAATATCTTCTTTTAGGAGGGAATGATTACTCTTTTAATAGTGCGGCTAATAAAAAATCTTCAAGAAGCGTTAAATCTTATATCAGAGGCAAAAACGGCAGCGAAGAAAATTCTTATTCAAGAGAAGGGGATATTTTAAGTCATATTGCTATTGAAATAATCAATGATAAGACTTTGAAAACAAGTGTTTTAGGCGTTGTTTTTGAATTAACAGCTTTAAATAACTTAAAAGAAACATTTTATCGAGTAAAAAACGCTCCATTAATTCCTGAAGCCTTTGCTTTAGATGATGGCACTGTTTTAAACTTTGATAAACTTAAAGAAGCGTATGAGGAAAATGATTTCAGAGTTGAAGAAATAAAGGGTAGTAAAAAAGATATTTATAAAAAAATTATAGATAATGACCTTTATTTAAAACAAAATTATTCAAATTTAATAAATAAATCAATGGGATTTGAACCAATTGATAATATCGATGATTTTATATATTCTTTTTTAATGGAAGAAGATAAGATAGATTTAAATGATTTAAAAGCTAAAACTAGAGCCTATCAAGAACTTAAAATTAAAGTTGAAATTTGCAATAAAAAGATTTTGGCTTTAAAAGATATCGTTTCTAATTACGAAATATATAAAGGGAACGAAGAAAAGATTAAAGATTTAAACGTAGTTCAAGCTCTTCAAAACTATAATAAAAATTTAGAAGAACTAAAACAAAAAAATGATGAATTAGAATCAAAAAATTCTAAGTTAAAATCTTTAAATTTCAAAAAGCTTGATCTTAGCGATAAAATTAAAGATCTCGCTGAAACTATTTTAAAACTCGAAAATAATGAAACCTATAGAGAAATTAAAGAACAAGAAAAGAAAAAGGAGAGAATTGAATTAGAACATCAAAGAATCAAAAATATTCTGAATAATTTCAATACGTTTTATACAAAATTAACGGATTCATTGAATTCTGTTAATAATTTATTTGATAGAACTTTAGTTGATTACTCAGCTTTAAAATCTTCTTATATGAATTTTTCATTTGAGGGGGTAAATAAAGCTTTAGGTGAAATGAAAACTAAATTAGTTGAAACTTTTTCGTATTTAGACAAAGAATATAAAGATTTAGATGCTGAAATTAAGGAAAAAGAACAAGAACTCGATTCATTAAAAAAAGAACGTAATAGGCTTAATAATGAAAAGATGACTTATTCTTTAGAAATAAACGATTTCAAAGATTTACTTAACAAACATTTTAAAGATAAAAGCGGATTTACATGTTCTCCTCTATGCGAATTAATCGAAATTAATGATGAGACATATAGAGATGCAATTGAAGGTAATTTAAATAATCGTCGTTTCGATTTGATTGTTCCACCGCTTTATTTTAAAGAATGTTATGAAATTTTAAGAAATAATAGAGAAAGATATCCAAGCGTAAGTATTGTAAATATTTCTGATATTAAAGATAAAGAAAAAGACCCTGCATCTTTAGCTTCGGTAATTTCCGCTTCTAATTCTTACGCAAGAAAATATGTTGATTACCTTTTAGGGGATGTCTTTTTAAACGATAAAGAATTTGATTTTTCGAAAAACGAAACTACAAGCGATGCTTTTATTTATAAAAAAGGCCGTTTAAATAAGGTTAATCCTCGAATTTACGCGCATTATTTCATCGGTAAAAAAGCTATTATCGTTAGGCTTAACGAAGTTAAGGAACAAATAGCAGATTTAGATAAAGATTTAAGCGAATTAAGAGTAGAAAGAAATAGCTTTGATATTTCAAGAAATACTTTAAGAAACCTTAACTCTGGTTTTATTTCAGATTTTGACCAAGATTATTTTACTTTAGAACATAATCTAGTTAATGAAATCGAATCAATCGATAGAGAGATAAAAAAATTAAAAGAAAGCGACTTATCTACTTTATCTAAGGATATCGACGAGAAAAGAAAACAAAAGTCTGAAAAAGAATATGAAATTAATGAAATTGATAAAAAAGCAAATGTTATTGCCACAATTATTGGTGGTATCGAAGAAAAAATTAAATACTTAAATTTTGAAATTTCAAAAGATAAAGAAATATTAACAGGATATTTTGAAGATTCTATCTATCAAGCAAAAATCGATTTAATGGTAAAAGAAAATATAAATAGGAGTAGTATTGATGACAATATCCGTAATTCTAGATATAAAGTCGAAAGTGGAATGAAAGAATATAATAAAGAATTTAATTATGAAGAATCCCCTGATGCTAAAAATATTTCTTC
This sequence comes from uncultured Bacilli bacterium, assembly GCA_944350425.1. GTDB lineage: Bacteria > Bacillota_I > Bacilli_A > RFN20 > CAG-826 > Onthovivens. The sequence continues at coordinate 22,409 of CALVOX010000011.1, read as the reverse complement.
ATACCAAGAATTACTTAAAAATTATGAAAACAATGATTTAAATGAATTCAAAAATAAATGTGAAGAAGCAAGAGAAGAAGCTTATGAACTTTATAAATTCCATTATATTAATTCATTAAGAGAGAAAATTAATAACAAGAAAAGAAATATTAGTGAAATTAATCGAAAACTTTCTTCTTTAATCTTTGGTTTAAAGAAAGAAATTTATCATATCGAAGTTTCTAGACCAAATTCTAAAGACGAAACTTTCCAAAATATTTATGATATCGTTCAAAACAATCAAAATTACGATGGTAATTTCTCGGTCTTCTTTACATCTTTATCACAAAAAAATCGTGATACTTTGGAAAAAGTTTTTGATTTAATTTCTCAAGATTCTCCAAATAATGATGCATTAAAGAAAATTAATGAATATTGTGATTATCGAAATTTTATGTCTTATGACATTAAAATTTCGAGTGCAATTTCCCCTTCTATCACTTACTTTTCAAAAGTAAATAGAGAAAGAAGTGGCGGAGAAATTCAAAACCCATTCTATATTATTATTGCAGCATGTTTCTTAAATTCGATTATCAATAACCATAAAGAAGAATCTTTATGTCCAATACTTTTTGACGAAGCATTTAATAATATGGATTCAGGTAGAATTGAAACTTTGCTTAAATTCTATAAAGAATTAGATCTAAATATTTTTATTGTTGTTCCACCAACTAACGTAGCTAATCTTTTAGATGAAGTCGATGATGTTATCGGATTAAGATTAGTTAAAGATAAATATATTGCTGCTGAATATTTAACAACAAGTAATTTTTTGATCTATGAGTGAGAAAGAAACCTTACACAATATTAAAAATAAACTATTAAACTATTTGCTTCGTTCTTATGATAAGGAAGTAATTAAAAATAATTCAATAGACCTTAAAAAAGAGGTTTCTTTAACATCTCTTAAGTTAAACAAATATGATAATTTTATTGATGAAAATCGAGATTTTTTAGATGTTGTTTTAAAAGATCTTATTGATAAAAACTATATAACTTTAAAGTTTAATCAATCGAATCTTAGTCTTTCGTTTTTCGATAAAATTATATTAAATACATCAAAAATAGATGAGATTCTTTTAGAACATCCTTATAGCTTTGAATATAAAAAGAGATTTGCATTTAAAGAAGAACTTGAAAAATTTCTTCAGAAATCTCATTATAATTCATCTTTTGTGAAAAAATATTTAGATGCTATTTCTTTAAAAGTAGAAAATAACAAATCTTTAACGACTCTTTTAGTAAATAAGGAACTTAATGTTAATAATATAAAATTAACTGCAGATTTATTTGAATTTCTATACAATTTAAAGAATAAAAATACTTCTTTGCCAGTAAGAATAATTTCTCAAAAAGTATTTAGTGAATCGAAATATTTAGAAAATAATATTTCTTTCTTTATTCGTTTATTTATTAATTTTAATGATGATGGAATCAAGGAGACTAGCGAAGAAGAATTCTATGAATATTTTAATGTTTATAAAAATTCTAAATATATTTTAATTAAAAATGGTTTAACCTTAAAAATTGATAAATTAAAGATTAATTTAGATCGATTAAATTCCCCTATTTCTTTATCTAAAGACCAGATAAATTTATTAAAAATTGTAAAAATAAGTAAAATTAAGCTTCTTACAATCGAAAATTTAACAACTTTTAATTATTTATCATCTTTAAAGGAATTTAATGACTATGTCTTAATATTTTTATGTGGATTTCATTCTAATCAAATAAATGTATTATTAAGAAAAATAAAAGCATTAAATAAGATAAAAGAATATTATCATTTCGGCGATCTAGATCCGTTTGGTCTTGAGATTTTTGTTAATTTAGAAGCAAAGACTGATATTGATTTTAGGCCATATTTAATGAACGAGACTATATTTAATAAATATATAAATTATTCGAAAGAATTAAATGAAAAAGATATTAAGTTATTATTAAATATAAAATACGATGAAAACTACCAAGTATTTTCTAAATTAATCGAAGTGATGATAAAAACAAATAAGAAGTTAGAGCAAGAAATTATTATAGAGGAGCGGTAATAATGAATATTAAATCCTACTTGGATATTAAAAAAGACGATAATTTTATGAAGAATTATGAAGCTTATTTATTAAGTTTTAAAGCAGATGATGATCGTATACCTTATCAAAGAAGAATTATAAATACTAAATTAGAATTATTAGGATTTTATAGTTCTAAGATAATTGAAATTAGTAAAGAAATATTACTTGATGGAAAAGTAGATGAATCTAATCTTTATTATTTTCTAGAAAATTCTCCTTTAGATATATATGAAGAAAAACAGATTTATTCTAAAGTAGTTTGTTCTTATTTTACTGATATTGAAAAAATTAAATTTTATTTAACTAAGATGTTAATTAAGGCTGACTCTTGGGCAATAAGTGATAGTATTAAACTTATTAAACTAAATAAAATAGATAAGAATAAATATTTATATGATTTAATTCCTTATTTCATCTCATATTTGAATAAATCAAAAGAAGTAGATAACTTTGATATCTATGTTAGAAGTGGGCTTGATCTTCTTTTTCCTATGCTTAAAGATTTATTTAATAATAATAAAGAATATATTACTTCATATATTATTAACGATGTGTTCTTAAATATTTCTAATAACTTCTCATCTTACTACTATTTAGAGATGATGGTTGCTTGGTTATTATCTTATTTTTATATCTATGATAAAGAATTAGTTATAAATCTATTAAAAGAAAGAAAATTTAATAAATTTATAACTAATAAAACTATTTCTAAAATCAAAGATTCTTTTAGAGTTAGTAAAGACGATAAAGAAAACTTAAATCAATATCGTATAAAATAAAGAAGTATTATCCTTTTAAAAATAAATTTATATCGATATAATTAACAATGTTATTTATATCTAACAAAGACGCTAAGGAGTTTTTATGGCTAAATTTTATAATGAAAGTGAAGAGATGTATCTTGAAACTCTTCTTAGACTTAAAAAACAAAAAGAAAATGTACATGCAATTGATATTTCTAATGCGATGAATTTTTCAAGAGCCAGTGTTTCTAGAGCTATCCAAAACTTAAAAAATAAAGGTTATATTATCGTCAATGATGATGAATCTTTAACTCTTACTGAAGAAGGCGAAACTTATGCTAAAGCTGTTTTTGATCGTCATTTAACTTTAACTAAGTTTTTAATCTCTCTTGGTGTTGATGAAAAGATTGCTGAAGAAGATGCTTGCAAAATCGAACATGTTATTAGTGACGAAACGTTAGAAAAAATCAAAGAACATATTAAATAAATAATAATTGTTAGCATTAACTAACTTTCTTCTTTACAAAACTGAAATTAAGGTGTTAAATATAACTTGTTAGTGAAAACTAACACCTTATTGTTTGGGATAAAGTAAAGAAGATTTTTCTTAGGAGAAAATTTATGCCTTTAGCTATAGCACCATTAAATGTTGAACTTAAAATTATTCGTATTGTTAATCTTGAAGAAGAAGTCAAAAAACACCTTGAATCTTTAGGTTTGACTATTAATACGAAGTTAAAAATTTTATCATCAAGTAATGGTAATGTCATAATTTTAATCAAGGACTTCAGACTTGCTTTAGATTCAAATATTACACGAAAAATTTTCGTAGGTTAAAAGAAAGGATTAAAGTCTATGGAAAAGACACTTGATACTTTTAAAATTGGCGAAAAAGGAGTGATCATCAAGGTTAATGGTGAAGGTGTTACTAGAAGGAGATTATTTGATATGGGAGTTACTCCTGGAGCAAATGTCAAACTAGTAAAAAAAGCGCCACTTGGAGATCCTTTAGAAGTCACTATTAGAAATTATGAACTTACTTTAAGAAAAAATGAAGCAAAGCAAGTCATATTGAAAGTTGAGGAATAGTTATGATTAGAGTTGCTTTAGCAGGTAATCCTAATTCAGGAAAAACTACCTTATTTAATGCTTTAACAGGTTCTACAGCTCACGTTGGTAACTGGCCTGGGGTAACGGTTGATAAAAGAGAAGGCGAATATAAAAGAAAAGGTTTTGAACCTATTTCAATTATCGATTTACCTGGAATTTATTCTTTATCACCTTATACACCAGAAGAAGTTATTTCAAGAAATTATATCATTGATGAGAAACCTGACTGCGTTATTAACGTAGTTGATGCAACAAACTTAGAAAGAAATCTTTATTTAACAACACAACTTTTAGAGATGGATGTACCTATTGTAATTGCTCTAAATATGATTGATGTTGTTCAAAAAAATAAAGACGAAATCAATTATAAAAAGCTTTCAAAAGCTTTAGGTGTACCAGTTCTTCCGGTTTCAGCATTAAAAGAAAAAGATTTTTCTGATTTAATGCAAACAGTAAATGAAGAAGCTAGCAAAAAAAGAAAAGGTACAACCTTACTTGATAAAACTAAACTTAATGATTTAATTAATCAAATTAAAGAACTATATGAAGAAAAAGATGAAAGTAATTCACTTTTTCACGCGATTAAACTTATTGAAGGTGACTCAATAGAAAAGAAGGATCACGATAAAATTTATCAAAAAGTAGAAGAAGCTAAATCTAATTTTAATGATGAGATATTCGGAAATGATTTAGAAGCAATTATTGCTGATGAAAGATATAGATTCATTCAAGCAGAATGTTCAGTTTCTTTTAAAAGACATCAAGAAGTTGAATATATCGTTGATAAAAAAGGTCGTAAGAAAAAAGTTAAAGAAGGAACAATATCTGATCGAATTGATAAAGTTTTAACTAATAGAGTATTTGGTTTAATTATCTTTGCTGCAATATTGTTCCTTGTCTTCCATTTAACCTTTGGTGAAGATTTATTCTATCTTAATGCAATGGGTGTATTTAATAATACCGATGTTACATTAGGAGTAGGAACTACTTGGGAAGGAATATTATTCTCTAGTGGAGCAGGTATTCAATCTCCTGGTGTATTATTACAAACAATTTTAGTTGGATTTACTGATTTTATTACTGAACAAGTAGGTGTTGGTCTAGATTTAGCTGGAGCATCTTCTTGGGCAAATGCTCTTATTTGTGATGGTATATTAGCTGGTATTTTCTCAGTTTTATCATTCTTACCTCAAATTTTATTACTATTCTTATTCTTCTCGATATTAGAAGATAGCGGATATATGGCAAGAGTTGCCTTTATTCTTGATAGAATATTTAGAAGATTTGGAGTTAGCGGTAGAGCCTTTATGCCTATGATTATGGGTTTTGGTTGCTCTATTCCTGCAATGACTAATACAAGAACTTTAGCTACAGATAGAGAAAGAACTGCAACAATTAGAGTTATTCCATTCTTCTCTTGTAGTGCAAAACTTCCTATTTTAACAGCATGCGCTGGAGCCACAGTTACTTTATTTGGAGTTGGCAATGCTGATTTAATTACTTTAGGAATGTATGGAATTGGTATAGTAATTGCTATTATTGCCCTTTTAACATTAAGAAATACAACTTTAAGAGGTGAAACTCCACCATTTATCATGGAGCTTCCTGCTTATCACTGGCCAAAATTTAGTTCTTTAATGCTTCATGTTTGGGATAAATGTAAGCATTTCGTTAAAAAGGCATTCACAATTATTTTAGTTTCTAACCTTGTTATTTGGGTTCTTCAATCATTTACTCCATCATGGCAATATATTGAATATGGAGATGAAGGCTTTGTTACAAGTTTAACTACAAATGATTCAATCCTTGCTAATATTGGAAAGATTATTCAACCTATCTTTACTCCACTTGGATTTGGATCACAACTTGGTACATTTGGTTGGGTATTTGCAGTTGGTGCTATTACCGGACTTATCGCTAAAGAAAATGTTATTGCTACTTTTGCAATGCTAGGAGCAGTAGTTGCTAGTGTTCCAGGTGTTGGAGGAATAGTTAGTGATATCGAAGGAGCAAGCGATGTTGCAATGATGATTCAAGCAACAAATATTAACATTCCTGGTATATTAGCCTTCGTAGTATTTAATATGACGACAATTCCTTGCTTTGCAGCAGTTGCAACTGCTAAAGCTGAATTAAATAAAGGAAAACTAAAAAATACAATTTTCTTCTGGTTAATTACTTCCTATATTGCTGGAACAGTTATCTACCTTGTAGGTACTTGGTGGTGGACAACATTTATTGTTTTAGTTGTTATTGCTTTACTTATTGTTAGCATTCACTTTATTAACAAAGCAAGAGATAAAAGAGCTAATCTAACTTTAAAAAATTAAGCATAAGTATTGTTAATGGAGCAAATTTGCTCCATTAACAATATAAAAAATAAAGGTATAAAGATATGAATTTAATTGATATTGTTGTTTTAATAATAGTTTTAATTATAGTAGCATTATTAGTTCTTTATTTTGTGTTGCAAAAAAGAAAAGGTAAACATCCTTTAAACGATTGTAGTTGTAAATCTTATTCAAAAAACCAACTTTTAAGTGATTATCATAAAATGTATAGTAAGGAAGTTAACTTAAAAAAAGAAGGCGTTAAAGAAAAAGAGTAAAAAAAATAAAAATCCTTCTTGAATTTATTTTCTATTCTTGGTATATTATTTGAGCGCTTACAAATGGGCCCTTAGTTAAATGGGATAACACTAGTTTTGCAAGCTTGGATTAGGAGTTCGATTCTCCTAGGGTCCACCAATTTAGGATAAAGCGTTAACTACCAAAGTTAATTTTAGATAGAGAAATTAATTTTACTTGGCATCGTAGCTCAGTTGGTTAGAGCAATCGGCTCATACCCGGTGTGTCGAGGGTTCGAGTCCCCCCGATGCCACCAAATTAAGCTGGACCATTAGCGCAATTGGTTAGAGCGGACCGCTCATAACGGTTAGGTTCTGGGTTCAAGTCCTAGATGGTCCACCATCCAACGGAGAAATACCCAAGCGGCTGAAGGGGTCGGTCTTGAAAACCGATAGTAGATGCAAGTCTAGCGAGGGTTCGAATCCCTCTTTCTCCGCCATTAATGTATATAACATCATTGATGTTAGAATATATCGCGAGGTAGAGCAGTCTGGTAGCTTGTAGGGCTCATAACCCTGAGGTCGTAGGTTCAAATCCTACCCTCGCAACCATTAGTTAGTAATAGAGTCGAAATTCGGCTCTTTTTTTGTTATTAAAATTTGCAAGTATTCAATACTAGATATACTAGTATATATTAAATTTGATATATAAAAATAAATTGCTTTTAAATGTTTATACATTTAAAATATAAAATATGAATGCAGAAGAACTAATCACACGGTTTAATAATACTGCTGGAGGATTAATTATCTTTGTAGCAATTGCGATTATTATCTTTTGTGCCCTTTTGTGGTATTATTTCGCATATTTTGCTTATTCTTTAAAAAAAGATAAGGTTTTACCTAAAGGAAAAGTTAAATATAAATATTGCGTTTTAATTCCTGCAAGAAACGAAGATAAAGTTATTGCGAATATTTTAGAAAGTTTAAAAAACCAAACTTATCCAAAAGAACTTTTTGATGTTTATGTTATCGTCGAATCAAAGGATGATCCAACAGTTAAAATTGTAAAAAAATATAAATATAACGTTTTTATTAGAAAAGATTTAATTAATAAACGTACAAAAGGTTATGCTTTAGATGAAGTTTATCAATATATTCGAAAAGAAAATAAAGAATATGATGCTTTTATTATCTTTGATGCTGATAATGTTGCTTCGAATGACTACATTGATTTAATGAATGATGTAAAAAATGCTGGTTATAAAGTCGGAATGGGATATCGTAATTTTACTAATGGCTCAGCTAATCGGATTAGTGCGACTAGTGCAACCCTTTTTGCCTATATGAATCAATATACTTCAAAAGGTAGATCTAGACTATTTAAAAAAATGACATTGACTGGAACAGGATATTTTGTTGATAAAGATATAATTGATTTTGAAGGTGAATGGATATTTAATGGAATGACTGAAGATGTTGAGCTTACTAAATATTGTTATTACCATAATATTCCAATGAAATATTATCCAATTGCTCAATATTATGATGAACAAGCAACTAAACTAAGCGTAATTCATAAACAACATATTCGCTGGGTTTGGGGTTATTTTAAAGACGATAAGCGATTTAAAATAAAAAATGTTGATTATGGTGCATTATCTAAAGGGTTAATGAAAGCATCTTTATTTGAATTCAACGTCTCGATTTATCCTTTTGTTGCAATGACTATTATGCTATTTTTAGCAGTTTTATTTTCGTTTGCTTTATTTATAGCATCTATTGTTTATTGTTTCTTCTATCAAGAATTTATGAACCAACTCGTTCCTTTATCAATGTTTTTCTGGGTTGTGATTTATTATGTTTGTCTTAATTTGCCATTTTCTTTTGCAGCATTAATAACATTTATTATTTCTAATAAATATTTGAAGTTCTCGTTATGGACAAGAATAAGAGTTTGTCTTACCTATCTTTATTTCTTTGGTGATTTTGCCACAGCTTTTGTTGACGGATTATTTCATAAATATAAAAGGACAACTTGGGATAAAATTGCTCATGAAGGCAAGATATCAAATAAAGACGCTCTAAGGAATTTAAACAATGAAAATAAATAAAAAAGAAAGAGTATTATACTATAAAGATGAGTTAAACGATGACTTTGGAAACATTGAACTTGAGCATGTAGATGTTCCAAGCAACTACAAGTATATAAGAAGTAAGGCTTTCGATATTTTATTTTCGTCATGGTTTTATTGGATAGTATTTAAAACTTTCTTAGGCTTATATACATTTTTTAGAGGTTACAAAATAATTGGAAGAGAAAATTTAAAAACATATTATAAAGTTTGCAAAGAAAATAATAGTGCTGGGTTTATTTATTCAAATCATACTTCTAATGAAGATGCTTTTGATAGACAAGTAAGAGTTATTTCAAAAAGAAGAGTAAATGTTTTAGCTAATTCGAATATTCTATCTCAAAAATTTTTAACTTTTATCTGCAAATCTGGAGGTTATATACCTTTAGGTCGTTCATTAAAATCTCAAAAAGAAATGCTAGAGTGTTTTAAATATTATTTATTTACGAAAAAACAAGATATTTTAATTTACCCAGAAGCCCATATTTGGCCATATTATACTAAGATTAGACCTCTTAGATCGGCTGCTTTTCATTATCCAGCAAAATTTTTTGTACCTGTTTTACCGGTAGTAACAGTTTATTTACCAAAGAAAAGGAAAAACGCTAAGCCTCGAAAAGCACTTGTAATTGGAGAACCTATCCTTCCAAAGAAAGAATTAAGTGTAAGTGAAAATAAAGTTTATTTAAGAGATGAAACACAAAAAGCGATGGAAACCATCGCTTCGAGTTATAAACAAGTAGAATATATTAAATATATCAAGGTAGAAGATTAATAAGTTCCAAATATTCTATCTCCAGCATCTCCTAAACCTGGAATAATATAACCTTTTTCGTTTAATTTTTCATCGAGTGCACAAAGATAAATATCGACATCAGGATGATCTTCTTGAAGTTTTTTAACACCTTCAGGTGCTCCAACTAAGCATAAGAGTCTAATATTTTTATATCCTTTATTTTTAAGAATTCTAATTGCATCACTTGCACTACCTCCAGTAGCAAGCATTGGGTCACAAACTAGAACTAGTGGGTGATCGACTTTAGGAAGTTTGCAGAAGTATTCAACAGGTTTTAATGTTTTTTCATCTCTATATAAACCGATGTGACCAATTTTAGCGGTAGGAAGCATATTGATAACACCGTTTGACATACCTATACCAGCTCTTAAAATTGGGACTACAATTAAATCATATTCTAATGCAAGTTTATCAATAATAGAACCAGTAGGAGTTTTGATTTTTTTACCAGTTGGGACAATTTTTAGATCTTTATATACTTCATAAGTCATAAGTGAAGCAATTTCATCTAAAAGTGTTCTAAAGTCTTTCGTATTTGTTGTTTCATCCCTCATTTTATTAAGTTTCATTGTGATCAATGGATGATTTACTACATGTAACATTTTTTCTTCCTCCAATCTTTTAAAAAAATATCAAAGTGAAGTATCACTTTGATATTTGATTAATAATTAATAAATAGTAAAAGAAGTAGAACTATAAGCTATTTTATAAGATAAAATATGTATTAAAGTTTCTCTTTCTTTTTTCATTGTTGATATCATACAACTAATGAATATTTATTTCTACCTAATTTATCTTTATTTAGTATAATTTTAAGTATGTACTTTATGTCGGTTTATAAATCTAAAATAGGAAATATCTATTTAAAAGCTAAAGAAGATGTTTTAGTAGGTGTTTCTTTTAATTCTTACGATTTAGAATTAAAAGAAACTGATCTAACTATAAGAGTTAAAAAATATCTTGATGATTATTTTAATAAGAAAAAACCACTTATTAATTTTAAATATGAATTAATTGATGTCACTCCTTTTCAAAAACTAGTACTTAATACTTTGAAAGATAATGCTAAATATGGCGAAGTAATAACTTATAAAGATTTAGGAAATCTAGTATTAAAGAAAAGAGATGATAATAAGCAAATATCTTATCAAGCTATAGGAAAAGCATTAAATAAAAATCCTTTAGCAATTTTAATACCTTGTCATCGAGTAATAGGTAGCGATAATTCTTTAAAAGGTTATGCTTATGGTCTTGATAGAAAGAAATTTTTATTAGATTTAGAATCTACTAAAAATTAATATTTATAAAAAAATAACTTTAGTAATTTAAGTTTACTAAAGTTAATAAATATTCATGAAGTAAAGATTAAACAATATTGGTGCCGACTATAAGAATCGAACTTACGACCGACGCGTTACGAGTGCGTTGCTCTACCAACTGAGCTAAGTCGGCACAACTTAAATAATATCATGAAAAAAAATAAAAATAAACTTGTTATCGTGTTAAGTCTGTGGTAATATTATTGAGCGTTGGGTGTTTAGCTCAGCTGGGAGAGCATCTGTTTGACGTACAGAAGGTCATAGGTTCGATCCCTATAGCACCCACCAGATTGATTATATAAGTGCGATAATTATCGCACTTTTTTCTTTTTAACACAGAAATTCGACTTATATTTAAAACTTAAAGTTACTAAAAGAAATATAGTTATTTAACCATCAACGATGTATATTTTATAAAAATTTCTTTTTTAACTTGGAATTATCGAAAATATAAGTAAATATAGCATCAATTATTAGATAAATTAACATAAATATAATACTAGTTAGTTCTAGATTATCCTTATTGCTTACTACATCAGAGCTAACATTATTAATATTAAAATTAATTGAAGTAACTAAAATTACAATAAAAAGAATAATTAAATGTAAAAAATTATAAATTAAATATACCTTATTATATATCTTATAATCTTTTTTTCTTAACAGATAAAAGATTAAACATAAAAGATATACTCCTAGCAAAACATAAATATCAATATAATTACTAGAATCAAATATATTTAGATTAATCATCATTAATTTGAATAATACATAAATAATAATTAAATAAAGAAAGAAAAATGATGTAGTTACTATTAAAGATATTTTTGATAATTTATATTCTTTATTATTACTATTATTATCTAAATCTAACTTATTAGAACTAAATATAAAACTAAAATTAGTAACGTTAATATTAGTATCATCTAGATATAGTATTAAAAATTTATTTGATAAGAAATATTTAAATAAGAATATTATTAATAAAGGTAGGATTAAAATAAAAGCATAAGAATCAAATAAAATTAATCTAGTTTCTTCATTATTATTACTATTAGCATTTAATTTAAATACAAATATTAATACTAATAAAATTATAATTACTATGAAATCTACAAAATTTTAAATAAAGTTAGCTATATTATTCTTATTTTTAGTTTTATCCTTATTCTTATTTATTTTTAAATAATTCGATAACGATATAAAAAAGATTAATAATAATAAAATTAAAGATATACCTAAAAATAAATAAGAATTATTATTTGTATTATCTCCTATTAATTTAAATGTTGTAAGAATATATATTTCGATTATTGATAATAAGAATATAAATAAACTAGATTTTTTTAATGAAGTTATTCTATTCATAATATTCTCTTAAAGTAGATGTCTCTTTAATAATTTGTATTCTAATTCCGGAAAGTTTAATAATATTGTAGAAAAAGATAATCAAAAGATAAACTTATTTCCGCATTAAGAGCTATTACAATTGCTGTGACTTTATCTAGAGCGTTTAGAATCATATAAACTTCTTGATATCATCTTTGATATAAAAGCAAAAGTAAGTAATTCTTCTTTATATTTACTATTTAGATAATTGTCGTAATAGTAGTAAGCAAAATTATTTCCTTAGATGTTGCAATAACCTTCTTTAGTGTATTTTGTACATTCTTCGTTTGTTGTTTTTTAATTGAAGAATTTATTTCTAACTCATTATATATCCTGTTTAATGTATGGGTAATGCATTATATTGATTTTATTTTATAAAGAGTCTATTTCTTCAAAGACTTTTGCAATATTATCGTTAATTTCACCTTTAATTTGTTTATATGTATTTATTTTATCTTTATTAATTACAAAGATGTTATCTCCGTAAAAATAATTAATTAGTCCATTTGCTGGATAAACACTTAAAGAAGTACCTGCAATTATTAATAAATCGGCTTCGCTTAAGGCAATTAGAGCTTTAGTCAAAGTCATCTCATTTAATGGTTCTTCATATAATGTAACATCAGGTTTAATTAAACCGCCACATTTTTCGCAATAAGGGATATCATTGCTATTCAATATATAATCCAAAGAATATGATCTACCACATTTTAAACAATAATTACGATAGATTGATCCATGAAGTTCAATTACGTTTTTACTTCCGGCTTTTGAATGTAAACCATCAATATTTTGTGTAATTATTGTGATGTTTTTACCTTGTTTTTCTAGCTTGGCTAAATACTTGTGGGCAAAATTAGGTTTTGCATCTTTTTTACACATAAATTCTTTATAAAATTCAAAGAAAGTAGAAGTGTGATTTATAAAATAAGAATGGGAAAGCATTTCTTCATACGGTTTACCATATTTGGATTTAAGATTATATAATCCATCTTTACTTCTAAAATCTGGTATACCACTTTCAGTTGATACACCAGCACCACCAAAAAAGATAATCTTCTTAGCTTCTTTAATCGCTTTTGCTAAGTTTAAAATAATTTCATTCATACTGATTTTATTATATAATGTTGCTCGTGGAAAAAAATGATTTTAATGAAAAATATTATAAAAAAGTTGCTCGTTACGCTTTATTTCAAATTATTGTAAACTTTATTTTAACAATAGTGAAATTTATTGGAGGTTTTATTTCTACTTCGAGTGCTTTAATTTCTGATGGTGTCGATTCTTTAGGGGATGTTGCTACTTCGCTAATTGGAGCAATTGGGAATAAATCTAGTTCTAAAAAAGCTGATGATTCACATCAATTTGGCCATGAAAAAATTGAAAATTTAATAACTTTCATCTTTTCAATAGTTTTAATCATCTCCGGTATTTTATTAATTGTTGAGGCTATAACTTCTTTAATTAATAAAGAATATCTAGATATAGATGTTTCTTCGAAGTTACTAGTTGGTTTAATTATTACTTTCTTTTGTATTTTAATTAAAGGAATTATGGGAGTTATCGTTTATAAAGGTGGAAAGAAGACAAATTCCCCTATGTTAAAAGCTCAGGCTTTAGATCATTTTCTCGATTCTATTGGCACTTTTTTAACTTTTGTTATCCTACTTTTAATTTATCTATTAAAGGATAATGATATTGTTAAAATGTTTGATCCAATCGTATCAATTGTTATTTCACTAATTATTATTACTGGTGCAATTAAAATATTTATTGAAAATGCTTCTAGTTTAGTCGATAAATCCGCATCTAAATCATTTTGTAAAAAAATAGAACAAGAAATATTAAGTGTTAATGGAGTAATTCATATTGATGGATTTAGAAGTAGAATTGCGGCAAATAGAATATTTATTGAAGTTGAAATTACTGTAGATGAAAATATGTTACTTAAAGATGCACATAAGATTGCAGATAATGTAAGAAATGTTGTTTTAAGTAATAATTCTGATGTTAAAAACTGTTTAGTTCACGTGAATCCTTTGATTCATGATGATGATAGTGAAGTATATAAATAGTGTTTAGGTTAAATACTATTTATAATAAATTAGATGCATAGGTGGCGGAATCGGTAGACGCATAAATCTCAGAAGTTTATGAAGTAATTCGTGTGAGTTCGAGTCTCATCCTATGCACATTTTTTTAAGGGAAAGTAAAATCATTGCATTATTTTAAATTTGTGTTTTAATAATGACTACATAGTTAATTAAAGGAGTATTTATGAAATTAAGAAATCATATAGTTAGTTTGATTCTTGGAATAATTCTAGCAGTAGTAGGAATAATTTTTGTTTGTTTGCCATCAACTTTTATTTCATCAATCGGAATAATAACTGGAACAATATTAATTGTTTTAGGCGTTATCTTACTTGTTAGTGCTTTTATATTTTCTAGAAAATCTTTCTCGTCTATTTGGAATATCATTAGTGGAATATTAATGGTTATTTTTGGAATATTGTTCTTAGTTGATAATGGATTTGTTGTTTCAACTATTACAATATTTTTGTTTATATATTTATTTATTAGTGGTATTAGTAAGATTGTTAATTCGTTTACTTTAAAAGCAATCAACTATAAATTTTGGTTTATCAATTTAATTTATGGGTTAATCTTATTGGTTTTAGGTACAACATTATTATTTATCGACGATTTATTATCAAAAGCTTTAGGTATTCTAGTTGGTGTAATATTCATTATTTTAGGTTTATCTTTAGTTATTGATTTTGTACTTAAAATTAGAATGTATAATGCGATGAATAAATCAAACGAATATATAAAAGAGCATTATTTCCATAAACATCATAAAGAAGATATTGATTTAAGTGATGGTGGAAATAACGCTCTTAATGCTTCAAATTATAATATTGATAAAGATAATATAGTTGAAGGCGAAATTGTTGAAGATGATAAGAAGAATGATTAACTAAGTTCTTCGATTCCTTTATATAAGGCGTAATATTTGCTCTTTAAGGCAAGAAGTTCTTCGTGAGATCCTCTTTCAATGATTTTTCCATGGTCTAAGACAAGAATTGCTGTTGAGTTTCTAACCGTAGAAAGACGGTGAGCAATAACTAAAACAGTCTTATTTTGCATCAATGTATCCATTGTTTTTTCAACTATTTTTTCAGTTCTAGTATCAATATTTGATGTAGCTTCATCTAAGATTAAAAGAGGTGGATGAGAAATAGCGGCTCTAGCCAATGAAAGAAGTTGTCTTTCACCTTCACTAAGATTTGCTCCATCATCATAAAGAAGGGTGTTATATCCTTCTTTTAATTTAGAAATAAAGTGAGAAGCTCCAGCAATATCACTAGCTAGTTGTACTTCTTCAAAAGTTGAGTGCATTCTAGGATATTTAATATTATTTAAAATTGTATCGTTAAAAAGATGTGTTTCTTGCGTAACCATTGACATTGCTCTTCTAAGAGATTCAATCTTAATATCTTGAATATTAATTCCATCATAAGTGATAGTTCCAGAATTTATTTCATAAAATCTTGAAATTAATGAAATGATTGTTGTTTTACCAGCACCAGTAGAGCCGACAAAGGCTAGTTTTTGACCTTTATTAGCATAGAAAGATATATCGTTTAAAATAATTTTATCTTTATTATAACCAAATATTACGTGGTCAAAAATAATGTCTCCTTCAAGTAATATATGGTCGTTTGGGCCTTTTTCCCAATAATAAGTATCGTTAATTTTAACAAGTTTAACGTGTCCTTTATCATTTACATTTTCTTCTTCAGTTTCATAGAAAGCAAAAATTCTTTCAGCACCCGCTAAACAGTTTAATATGGTATTAAAATGAACTGTGAAAAAGTTAAATGGTTGAGCGGAAGTTCTAACATACATTACAAAAGGTGTTAAAGCAGCAATTCCTCCAGGAAGCATACCGTTTGCAATAAAAATGATTCCGACGATAGCACAAATTGCAAAGTTTAAATAAGATAAGGAAACAATAAATGGTGTATTAAGCTGTGTATGGAAAAAAGCTTTTGTCGTAGCATCTCTCCAATCAGCATTTTTCTTTTCAAATACTTTAAAAGATTCATCTTCATGTTCAAATGCTTTATTAACTTTAATACCTCTAAGGTCTTCTTCAACACAGCCATTAATTATTGACAAAGTTTCTTGTTGTTTTCTAAAGTATTTACGACATTTAACAGAGTTTATAGCAATAAATATTACGGTAATGATAATAATAAATGTAGCAATAATTGCTAAACGCCAATCGATTAAATACATTCCGAGCATTGTTCCAACAGCGTTACAGAAAGAAAATAAAATATTAGCAAAAGATTGGTTTAAGCCATTAATTGTCGAATCAATATCGCTTGTAAAAAAGTTCATTATTTCACCAACTTGATGTTGATCAAAATAGGATAGTGGTAAAGAAAGAACTTTCTTATTTAATTTTTCTCTTAGTCTATAAATAACTCTTTGAGAAAGTCTAATCATTATTTGAGTATAAGCTAAATCACTCATTGCACCTAAAAAGTAAATCAAAGCCAAAATAGATGCAGAACGAAGCAAATAATTATAATTCCCAGCAGTAATTCCATTAGCAATTACATCTTTTAGCATATATGTTCCAAAGATATTTGCAAAAGAAGTATAAATAATTAAAATTCCTACAATAACGAGTAAAAGTTCATATCCTTTGAAAAAGGAAAATAATTTAAATAATGTTGAAAATGCATTTTTATACTTTTTTTCCATAACTAAAGCCCCTCGTTTTGAATAGCGTTGATGTCTTTATAAATTTCATCGACATCATTTAAATATGAGTGTGTGC
Organism: uncultured Bacilli bacterium; assembly: GCA_944350425.1. Taxonomy (GTDB): domain Bacteria; phylum Bacillota_I; class Bacilli_A; order RFN20; family CAG-826; genus Onthovivens. The sequence goes on along the minus strand of CALVOX010000011.1, from coordinate 5,386 downwards.
CTATATGTGTAATGTGGCCTTTCTCCAAAACTATAATGTTATCGCAATCTTTAATAGTTGATATCTTTTGAGAAATTACAATTTTTGTTATATCAGAGCATTCTCTTTTTAGATTTTCTTTTACTTTTGTTTCTGTAAGTCTATCTAATGCTGAGAAAGAATCATCTAGAATTAAAATTTTTGGATGTAATAATATTGCTCTAGCTAAGCAAACTCTTTGTCTTTGACCTCCAGAAAGGTTTGTTCCACCTTCAGAAATCATTGTATCAAAACCATCTTTTAAATCTTTAGTAATAAAATCATAGCAACAAGCTATTTTTGCTGCACGATAAACTTCTTCATCGGTTGCATCTTTCTTACCCCGTTTAATGTTATTCTTAACTGTATCATTGAATAAGAATGGGTTTTGGAACGAAACAGCAATATTTTTTCTTAGTTCGTGTAATGAATATTTTTTAATATTGTTTCCATCAATTAAAATTTCTCCATCACTAACATCATAAAATCTAAGAAGAAGATTAATTAGAGTAGTTTTAGAAGATCCGGTTTGACCAACTATTCCAATAAAATCTCCATTATTTATAGTAAAGTTAATGTTAGATAAAACATAATTTTTATCATCTGAATATGAGAAAGATACATTTCTAAAAGTAACATCACCACTTTTAACTACAAGTTTTGAGTCTTTATCATCAACAAGTTCGGAATTAATATCAAAAACTTGATTAACTCTAGCGACACTAGCTTCTGCTCTATTAAACTGTAAAGCAACGTTAGTAAACATTTGGACAGTAGCAAGAAGTTGGTTAACGTAGGTTAAAAACATTGAAATTGAAAGAACGATATAGGCAAATTCTGGCTTTTGATTTAAATAACCGCCTAAAAATAAAATTCCAACAATTGTTGCATATAAGACTAATTCTTGAGCAGGCATCATTAATGCGTTAATTCCACTTGCTTTATTTGAGATTAATCTTGATTGTTCGTTGATCTTTTTAAATCTTTCAACTTCATAATTTTCTTTTACATAAGATTTAATTGTACGAATTGATACAATATCTTCTTTAGTAGTGGAATTCATTTTATCAACGATTTTTTGAATTTGTAAGAATTTAGGTTTAGCACTTTTAACAATAAAAAACATGATTAAAGCAAGAAGTGGAATAGCAATAAAAAATACTAAAGATAATTCAGGAGAAGTAATTGCGGCAACGATTAATGTGCCAATCATCATTACTGGACTTCTAAAAAGTGGTCTAAAAGAGTTAGAAATAGTATCGGAAATAATTTGAATATCGTTTGTAAGTCTAGTTAAAAGAGAAGAAGTGGAAATATTATCTAAATTATGAAAAGAATAAGAGGAAATCTTTCTATATTCTTCTTTTCTTATTTCGTATCCTACAGCTTTTGAATAAATTGCAACGTATTTAGCAAATATTACCCCAAAAACAAAGGCTAAAACACCACATATGACCATTATTATTGAAATAGTAATCAAAAATGGAATATCAATTGAATAAGTTAAACCATCAGGATTTAAAATAATGCCGTCTTGTAAAATTAAATTCATTAAAAAAGGGCAAGATAACTCTAGAGCTGCCTCAAAAGTAACGCCAATTAGCGCAATAAAAAATTCTTTTTTATATGGCTTTGAATATTTAAAAAGTAGTTTCCGCATAAGAAAAATCAGACCTTTCAGAAATAATAATGATTAGTATAAATCTATGTGTTTATAATAACAATTACTTATTACATAAGTAATCATAATTTTTTTAGATAAAAAAATAAATCTCTTTTTTATTTTAGAGATAGTTATAAAAAAATTTAAAATTTTAGCACTTACTTATTGACAGTGCTAAAAACGATACTATAATATAGTTAGCACTTGAAAAAAGAGAGTGCTAAAAGGTAAGAAGAACTTACCATGGAGGTAATTATTATGTTTGATTTAATTGATGATTTCTTTGATGGAGTTTATGAACCAAGTGTTTCTAATACTAGTAAATTAAGTATTTTAAGAACAGATATTGAAGAAAATCCTGATTCATATATTCTTTATGTAGATATGCCAGGTGCTAAAAAAGAGAATATTAGAGTTAATTTCTCGAATAAGAATTTAAAGATTTCTTATCATGAAGAAAAAAATGAAAATGAAGGCGATAAGAAACACGGTAAATTCTTAAAGAAAGAAAGATTTAGTGGCGATTATTCTAGATCTTATTATTTCTCTGATGTCGATAAAGAAAATATTGCTGCTAACTATAAAGAAGGTGTGTTAATTGTTGTACTTCATAAAATTAATCACGATAACGAGGTTAAATCTATTAGCGTTCAATAATTGTAGTTATTGCTTATTAATATAATAAGAGAATTACAATTAAAGAATTATTAAAGATTTAAATTAGTTATATAAACAAAAATACTCTAGAGGTTTAGACTTCTAGAGTATTTTTTAGTAGTTTTAATATAAGTATTATCTATCGTTAACTGTTAAAACTTCTTCAAAGATAACTTCATTACCATTAATTACTTTTTTAAAGATTAAGAAAGCTTCAGTTTCAAAGTGTCCTTCTTCATTTTCATATTCGACGTAATAATAAGTTTCACCTTTATTTTCTTTAATGAATAATTCATATTCTTTATTATCTTTTTCATAACCAACTTTCTTTCTTCCGTTTTCGTTTTCAATAGATAAACTATAGTTTAATGTTTTTCTTCCATTTTCAACAAATAAGAATTCAAGTTCACTTTCGCTTTCCATCCACTCTTCTTCAGAAGAAGTTTCAATTAAGATAAAGGAATTTGTATCAGTATTGATCTTAAAGTTTGATTCAATTTCAATTTCGTTATGATCATCAATTTCTTTTTTTGATAATGAAGAGAAGGTATAGACTTTATTTTCATCTAACATAGCTATACCAGCAGTTGTTTGAAAGTATTCATCTCTTTCAAAACGACCTTCATTTGTAACATTATAGTAAAGTTTAAAAGTAGATGTATTAAGTGAGTTATCAAGATAAGTTAATTCTTCTTTAAATTGATAAGTAACTCCATTAATAGTTTCATTTGCTTCGCTAACTGTTGAAGTATAAATTTCATCTTCATTCATTAATAAATCTAATGTAGGGAGCATTGTTTTAATTTCTTCTTTTTCTTCATTAGTAATTGGAACATTAATATCAAAATTTGAGACTAATGAACCCGGACTTGAAGAAGTTGAAGCAAATTTAAGTAAGTTCATTGCACTAATTGCTTGGATATTACCTAACTCATTATTAACAACTTCGTTTTGAGTTGGTTCATTTATTGATGTATCTTGATTATTACTTCCAGGAATCTCGACGTTATTATTGTTATTTTGATTAGTATTTTCTTTAGTTCCGCAAGAAGCTAAAATAGTAGCGACTCCAAGTAATGGTAATAAAACAAATAATTTCTTTTTCATAAATTAAGACCTCCATAATAATTTTTTGTTTTCTTACTTATAAAAACGAATGATGGAGGTCTTTTATTGGAAATATTTTAAAAATTTTTATTTTTTAATAATTGGGGTCTGGGAGTTATTGAAATAATAAGTTCTTTCTTTAGTTTCTAAATTAATTACGTTTCTTAAGAAACCTTCGCTTTCTCCTCTTCCTTCATATTCAAATTCAAAATAAATCTCTTCTTCACTATGAGATAAAACTTCTAAACTTAATTCTTCACCCCTATTATTTTCGATTTCAACTTCCATTTCAATCTCAGAATGAGACTCTGTTTCATATTCATAGGTGAATTTATTTATGAATTTATCTTCCGAATATAAATCATTTTTATTTGAATAGATTGCGTAAGATAAAGAAGATTCACTTTCAAATTTTCCTGGTTCATTTTCTTGTTCAATTTTAACTATATTAGTAGGTGAGTAATAAATAATAGTTTCAATTTCTTCTTCACCATCGTCTTCTTTTTCAGTAGAAATAGTAAGATTATAGTTTCCACTAGTTGTAATAAGTTCACCTTCTAAATAGAATTTCGATTTATCTTCGCTTTCAAATGTTAAATTGTATTCAATAGCTAGAGTTTTATCGCCATTATTTAAAGTTAAAAGATTAGCAAAAGTAGTATCATCTAAAACCTTATTATTAACATTAAAAGTTTGGTTATTAATTAAGTCTCTTACTACTAAAGAATATGGATCATATAAATCAATAACATTAGAAATAGAATTAGGATTAAAATCATCATCGTCATCATCAAAAGTTGATAAAGAAGACGATTTAATATTAGATAAATTAACTGGACTTGTAGAAGTAGTTAATTCTCCAAAGGAAGCTAAGGTATTAAGTTGTCTTCCAATCATTTCTTGTTGAGAAGAAGAAAGATTTAAGATTGAAGGAGAATCACTTGGTCCAGGATTAGGATTAATTGGAGTATGGTTAAAATCAATTAAAGTAACACATAAAATAGTTATAACACAAGCTGAAGTAAGAGTAGGAATACCCACTTTTAAAAATAGAGGAAAATTAAATCTAGATTTTTGAGTCTCTTTATTAGTTTGTTGTTCTTTTTCAAAGGAAGCTAAAATTTGGTTAGCAGTAGTTTTAATTTCGTAAGAATCACTATCTATAGTTAATTTAGAAATTAATTCTTTATCACTAATACGTTTCATTTATTAACACCTCCTTTGCTTTTTTAATTGCTATGTTATATCGATATAAGATTGTTCCTAACGGTGAAGAAGTAAGTTTCGCTATTTCTTCAAATGTTAGTTCATCATATATATGGAATAAGATTACCTCATATTCTTTTTCTTTTAGAACCTTTTTCAGTCGGTCTAGTAATAGCATTGAATCTAGATTGTTGTTTGATAATTCTTTTTCATTACTTTCATCTTTAATTAATGTATTATCTTCTATTTCATCTTCTTTGATTTTCTTTAAATAATCTAAGGAGAGATTTTTAGATATCGTTATTAATAATCCGAGTATTGAAGAATGATATTTTAAATCTTTAATGGAAGATAAGAACTTAACGAATGTATTTTGTAATATTTCTTCACTTACTTCATAAGATTTAACGAAAGATAAAATATTGTAAAAGACAGACTTTTTAGTTATTTCATAAAAAGTATTAAAGTTAGAATAATCACCATTTTTAAATTCTTTTACGAAAGATTTTAAATTTTCTTGTTCCATGACTTAATTTTACAATTACCTTTCATATAATAAAAACGATTTTAATAGAAAATTTATTGGGTAATATTTAATTTATTCATATATTTTTAAAAACCCCTTTAACGAATTTATTATTCATTAAAGGGGAAAAATGTTGATGTTACCCCAAAATGTTGCACACATTTTTTAAACCAGCACCATAGGTAAATATTTAAATTCTTTTCTGAATG
>CALVOX010000010.1 GCA_944350425.1 uncultured Bacilli bacterium | reverse complement strand
TAAAGAAAAAAACAGGCTGGCTATCACCTGTCCAATACAGGCTTAAAAATGGTTATAATTGGTAAAAAAACGATAGCTAAAAACGGTCCAGTAAATAGGGTACCCACCAAAGAGGTAAACCAGTTTTTTCGCAGTTATACCATCTTCTTATAGTTCTTGCTCTTATTTCAGTTTCTCTTGATGTCTTTGCAAATTGACAATCGTATTTATGAAGTAGTTTAAGCGTTTTCTTTATTGTTTTTAAATCGTACATATATGTTAAGTCTTCCTTAATTTAATGTTCAACTTTTTGTCCGCGCCCTAATAATTAATATAAAAATATCCAATAGATTAAATTTTGGTGAATTCTTGAAAACCAAATGTTATTTATTAATATTGACTTTCCATTTTGGAAATTTTAAAATAAAGTAAATTTAAGAAGTGCACGTCTTAAATTTATATTGAAATGGAGAAACATAAACATGGAGACTAACGGAAAATTTATAAAGGAGGAATTAAAAAGAAGAAATATTTCTCAAAAAGAACTATGCGAAAAAACTGGAATCTCTGAATCTACAATGTCTAAGTATTTAAATAGTGATCGTCAATTAAGAGGTGATGTAATTGTAAAAATTGCTCGAGCTCTGAATGTTAATTTATACCAATTATTTGGCATTACATCTTCGAATGAGAATACTTATGATGTTTGTAAAACTGCTTTATTGGCAAGAAACGGCAATAAGTTATCTCCCGAAGAGAAAAAAGAATTAATAAACATTATTTTAGGACATGATTAATGACGAGAGAAGAAATTCTAGATTATATATGCGAAATTTATGAGGAATATGGTATTGACCAATTTGGTTTTAGTTTGATGCAATTATGCAATAAAATGTGCATTAATTTAATACCATATTCATCTTTCGAGGAAAACAAAAATTTATTATTAAAATTAGATGAGGATGCATTTTGTTATTTTAATTCTTTTAATAATAAATATGAAATTGTATATAATGATGAAATTAAGCCATTTGCAAGAATAAGATTTACCATTCCTCATGAGTTGGGCCATATTGTATTAAGTCATCCTATTAAAAGTTTGTTTAATTTACAATATATATGGGTACAAGAAAGAGAAGCAGATATTTTTGCTAATGAATTATATGTCCCACAGGCTTTTATTATTTATTATAGTCTTAAAACTAAAACAGATTTAATGAATGCCTTTCATATAACAGAGTCTTATGCAAGTACTCTCTTAAAGAAAGTAAAGCAAAGGACAAGCTTAGAATTATCTCAGAATGAAGAAAAATTAATAAAAATTTTTGAGAAAAATAAAAAGTAGAAAGACAAAAAAAGTACCTTATTACGCCAATAATAAAGTACTTTGAGCGAATAATGATATTCACCTTTCATTTAAAAAATATCATTTTTTACTCAATTTGTCAAAATTACATGTTTTATAGTTTACAAAGGAGAAAAAGATGGTTATTTATCTTAAATCAAATATTCTCATCTTTATCAGCGGTTTATGGTAAAGAAAAGTGAATTAAAAAAAATATTAAACCTAAATATTGTTGATATATTGAATAGGTGTGAATTGGAAAATAAACTAAAATTACCTCGAATTAAGTGCAACGTCGTTGATAAAATTGATTACATTGCATCCTATTCAAATTTATGTGAATATCACAAGACCGATAATACATGTTTGGCATTTTATGAATATGATTTAAAGTTTGATGGAATTAAAGGTATTTATAACTCAATTTATTATAATGATGTATCTAATTTGAAAAAATTTAAAGATAGATTCAAGGGTGTTAAATATGCTATAAGCCCTGATTATAGTCTTTCCGGAGACATGGGATTAGATGAACAAATTTATCGTATTTCTAAAGCTCGAAGAGTATCTGCGTGGTTAACTCTTGAATGTGATATTCTTGTAATACCTAATTTTACATATTCAGATGAACTTTACTTTAAATTAAGTGTGTTAGGAATAGAAGATACTGAAGTTATTGCTTTTGGATTAAAAGGAAGTTTAAAGGAAAGAGGCGAAACCGATTTATTAATAAAAGCTATCGCTTATGCAGTTGATAATTTAAAAAAACTTAAACAAATTATCATTTATAGTGATTCTATATATGATCAAAAGATAATTGATCTATTTAATTATGCTATATCACATGAAATACAAATAGTTATACCTAATAATAAGTTAAAATTGAATAACCTTCGATTGAAAAATAAGAGAGGTACTGTGTAAATGGGCAGAACTAAAGATAGTGGACTAAGTGCTGCTTCAAATTCGCCATTAAGGAAGGAACTTAGTAATAAAACTGATGCATTAGCCTTCGCTCAAAAACCTTTCGATGCAAATAAATTTGATTATGAAAGCAGCAAAAGCAAATATGAAAGTTACTTACTAAATTTGAAACATGTTGACGGTGGATCTAAAGCTAAATTTTTAAAAGAGACTTTAGGCTATACTCATGCTGATGGAAAAATTTTACATCAAAACTTACAACAAGCTCTTGAAGGTAAGAGACCTAGCAAGATTGAAAATACCAAGTATGGAATTAAGGCAAATTTTAAAATACAAATTAAAGGTAATAATGGTAAATTTGAATATGCTAATGTAACAGCCGTTTTGCAACAAGATAACGGCAAGACTAATTGGCGTATTATCACTATAACACCAAGCAAAAAGAAATAGGAGAATGATTATGGAAGAATTAGACGGTGTAATTTTATTAAAAGATTTCAAGAATTTGAAAGCAGGTATTAAAGGTACTATTGTTTTAAAATATAATGATGAAGATTTTGAAGTTGAATTTTTTGATAAAAATCACGATTCATTAGGTGTATACACAATATCAAGAGATTATTTAGAAGTATATTGGAAAATTAGTGAACACCGAAAATAATATAGACCCAAAACTAAGATGCGTAAAATTTAAGTGTTGTTGTTACGAACAAAAGTGGTACAAAAGTGTCAAAACAATATCACAATATATAAAGAACGGCATATTTATACGAACTTGGATTTGCTCTATGAACTCAAAATGAGTTTTATAACAATCTTTGTGTTGAAGTGTTGTTACTGGTAAAAAATCATTTTCATAAAAGCGATTAAATATTAAAAACCTATTGAAAAAGTAAATATATTTTTTACCAAATAGGGGTGCGGACAAAAACTTGGACCAAAATAGAAAGGACAGGTATACACAAAATAGAAGAAATTGAAAAAGCATTAAATTTATTAGATACATATGATGGACAATTATCTAAGACCGCAAGAGCATTAGAAATTAGTCGCTATACATTAAGATCCTGGAGAGACAAAAAAGGTGAACCTTTAATTTTAAGAACGAGGAATAAATCATCCAAATGGACCAAAGAAGAGCAAGAGGCAGTAATAGAATATTACTTTAATCATGGCGAAAATATAACTAAAGCATGCCGAAAATTCGGTTATCCATCCACTTCATCATTAAAATCACGGGTAAAAAAAGAAAAAAGATGGATTAGAAAACACAAAGTTCACAAAAATCCTACAATATTAAATGATGATGATAAGCAAAAGGCAATCGTTGATTTAGTATTAAGAGATTCATCAGCAATTATTGTCACTAATAAGTATAATGTTACTAGAGTTACTTTATAGGAATGACAAAAAAGATTAAATGGTGAACCAATTATGAAAAAGAAAGAAAAATCAAAACAAGAGCTTGAAGAAGAAATAATAATACTTCGAAAGGAACACACAAAAATTGAAATTGAAAACAAAGTTCTAAAAAATCAAACTAAATATTAAAAAAAGAGTTAGGCGTTGATTATTCTCTATTAAGCAATAAAGAAAAAACTCAAGTAATCAACGCCTTAAAAGACGAATACAAAATTAATGAGTTGCTTAAAATAATTCATTTAAAACGTTCTACTTATTTTTATGAAATAAAAAGAATAAACTTTGATAAATATTTGAGTATAAGGAAAATTATTAAAGAAATATTTTTTAATAATTATGAATGTTATGGATATAGAAGAGTAAAACAAGAGTTATCTAAAACATATGGAATTGTTATTTCTGAAAAAGTGGTAATTCGTTTAATGAAAGAAGAAAAATTATTTGTATATATTCCAAAAGTAAAGCACAAATACTCTTCTTATAAAGGAGAGATAAGCCATCAAGTTGAAAACATAGTCAATAGAGAATTTATTGTAAATAAACCACATAAGCAAGCTCTTACAGATAAAACCGAATTTTCGTTAAAGGACGGTAAAGTTTATTTGTCTCCTCTAATTGATTGCTTTGATGGCTCGCCTATTACATGGAGAATTGGCAAATCTCCAAATTCTGAATTAACTAATGAAATGCTAAAAGATGCACATGAAATTATTGATGATTGTGGTATACTAATTCATAGCAACAGAGGCTTCCATTATAGAATTGATTCTTGGATAAAATTAATGAAACAATATGGTTATAAAAGATCTATGTCAAGAAAAGATGTTCGCCAAATAATTCAATGTGTGAAGGATTTTTTGAAACAATTAAAAATGAGTTCTTTTATCCAAAGAATTGGAAATATACAACATCTGATGATTTTATTAATGAATTGGAAAAATATCTAAAATGGTTTAAAAATAAAAGAATTAAGAAAAGATTAGGATATTTATCATCCAAACAATTTATGTTAAATTAAAATCAATATTAGTCCAAAAAATATCCGCAACCCCATGTTCGAAGAGGCGTTTAACTCGACTCTGCCTCCTCACGAGTGGTACAACAGATGTATTCAGACGAGTATATAACTAAACAATAATATTATTTATAGAAAGGCAATATGATTATGAACTACAAAGAAAGAATAGAATTATACAGAGAATGCGAGAAGCTTAGACAAAAGCCTCTAATTGTTTACGTTACATCAATTAGACCTAATATTTCTTCTCAAATGTCAGTAGATTCTTTAACAAGTATAATTGAACAATTAGAATCTATACCTGAAGAGAAAGATGAAATAGATTTTTTGATTATTAGCAATGGTGGTGATCCGATAACAGCACTAAGGATTATTGGTATTTTAAGGGAAAAATTCAAAAAAATAAGTGTATTAGTGCCTTATGTTGCATATAGTGCTGCAACAATATTAGCATTGGGTGCTGACGAAATTATTATGCACCCGTACTCTAATTTAGGACCTGTAGACCCCCAATTAACTATTTCTAGACAAAATGAAATTGGACAACCGACACAACTAAATTTTAGTTCTGAAGACATTAGAAATTACATAGAATTCATAAGAAAAGATGTAGGCATAACAGATCAGTCACATTTAATAACAGCTTTTAATGCTTTATCAAAAGAAGTTGGTCCTTTACCAATAGGATCTGCAAAACGCAGCCAACAACTATCTTTGTCATTAAGTGAGAAAATGCTTGAAACGCATATGGATGATAAAAACAAAGCAAGTTCAATAGCAAAACTTCTAAATAGTTCATATTATCATCACGGATATGCTGTTAGTAGATCAGAAGCCAAGGAAATAGGATTAAATGTAATATATCCTGAAAAGGATTTAGAAAATTTGATGTGGAAAATTTGGCAAAGTTTTAATAGTGAAATGCATTGTTCTTCAGAATTTAATCCTACAACAGAGATAATGAATAATCCAATAGCTAAAGAAAAAATTAGTAATATCCCGATTGTAACATTGCCAGCAAACACACCTTTAGATATTGCACATAATATAATAGTAAATGTAGCTCAACAAAATGCCAAAATCACTCAGCAAGCTCCCATAGAGCTTAAACAGTTAATGGCTTCTATCGAAAGCATAAATTGTGCGCACGAAGTGAAAACTATATTAAGTATTGCATACAGGAGAGAAGCAAATATGCAACTTTCTATTAATGTTACTAGCTATTCCAATGGGTGGGAAAGAATAGAGGGAGAGTAAAATGATTAATAATAATAGTACCCATATTCCTGTTTGTTCATCATATTCATAGAAAAGTTTGAATGTAAACAGAAACAACTACACTATTAGATACATTCCATATTTATGTATGGATGAAACGGAAAAAGATGTTAAAAAGAAACATCAAGAAAAAAATAAAGTATATAAGTAGAGTTTGGAATTAATTTTTGTTTTATATGACAACAAAATGAATGCAGAAATTTGGAGAGTCCATATTTTATGGATATTTCAGATAACTAAAATAATTCGTGCTAAACAACCAATACAAAATTGTTTAAGTAGTGGTTTTCAGGAGCGAGTATGAATAGACGTTTCTAATTTGTTTATTTTTTCTTTTTTAAATATATAGGGATAAATTTTTAGAGTTGAAACATTCTTGTATATAAAGACGATATTTAAAGCAGTTAACTTAGTCAAAGTTTTCTTTGCATTAAGGTCTTTTTTCTAGTATACTATTTGAGCGAATTTCTTAGATTACATCTAAAAAATTCTAATTCTTCTCTGCTTAATTAGTATATTAAATTAAGCCAGAATGACCATAGGGAGGTAAAAAGATATGAAAAAGTACGAAATTATGTACATTTTAAGATCTACCTTAGAAGAAAACGACAGAAAAGCTGAAGTTGAGAAACTTGCTAAATTATTAACAAGTAATGGTGCGAAAGTTTCGAAAACTGATGAATGGGGCCTTAAAGATCTTGCTTACGAAATTAAGAAAGAAAAGAAAGGTTACTATGTTGTCTTAAAAGTTGAAGTTGAACCAGCTGCTTTAAAAGAATTTGATCGTCTTACTAAGATTGATAACAATGTATTAAGATACTTAATCACTGTTGATCATCAATAATTGTTAAGGAGATTAAATATAAATGATTAACCGCGTAATTGTTGTAGGTAGAATCACAAACGATTTAGAACTTAAAAGAAGTTCATCCGGCTTTGCTTATTTATCTTTTACTGTTGCAGTAGATGAAAATAGAAAAGACGAAAACGGAGAAAGAAAAACAAATTTTATTCCAGTTAAAGTATTAGGAAAGCTTGCTGAAACAATTGAAAAATATTTCAAAAAAGGAAGAATGATTGGTGTTGATGGTTCTTTACAAGTCTCTAGGTTTGATCGTAGAGATGGAACTAAAGGAACAAGAATCGAAGTCTTAATGTCGGATTTTGCATTCTGTGACTCAGGTAAAACCAACGATTTAGTTTCTCAAACTACTTCCGGCTCTGGCTATCAAAGCGATATTGAACCGGATGATGAAAATATTGATTACGAAGGAATGGATTTAGCTGACGATGATTTACCTTTTTAAATTAATAGATTATAACTATTAATTTAATTAATTACTGCGATAATTAGTTGACTAAAAAGGAGATATATAAAATGGCATTTGTAAAGAAAAGAAGTAAAAGAAAAGTTTGTTACTTCACAAAAAATAAAATTAAATTTATTGATTACAAAGATGTTGAACTTTTAAAGAAATTTATTTCTGCTTCTGGAAGAATTTCTCCAAGAAGAATTACAGGAACATCTGCAAAATATCAAAGAGAATTAGCAAGAGCTATTAAAAATGCTAGATATATGGCTTTACTTCCATATATTGAAGACTAATTTATCACATTAATTTATGTAAATTTAAATTCCACGTCTGTCATGACGTGGAATTTTGTATTGTTATAGAGTTAAAATTTTAAGATATCTTTTCGTAAAAGGCTAAAATTAATGTATAATATCAAGCGTAATAGTAACTATTTTAACTTTGGAATGAAATTATGAATAAAGTTGTAAAAATAATTCAAATATTGGCCTTTTGTATATCTGGATTTGAAATATTAGCCTTTGGTATATTTATTTCCTTATATCTTGCAAATATATGGGAACTTCAAACCCTTCTCAGTGTTGAAACTATTGCTTATATTGCAATTGGGGTAGTTGTTCTAAATCTTATTTCAATAGGTGTTTACATATTTTTAATTGCTCATTTTAAACAAAAAAACGATCTCTTAACTTCAAGAATAGTTGGCCAAGCTAGTGGAGAGGCTTATATTTTTGCGAAACTTGGTTTTATTGTAATTGATGATAAAAATCAAGTTATTTGGACTTCTGAATTATTTAATCAACTAGATTTGAATTTAATTGGTGAGAATATATTTGAGTGGAAAGAAGATCTCAAAGAATTTTTAGATACTTCCAAAAACATTGAATCTAAAACAATAAAAATTAACGATAACTTTTATGAGGTTAAGTATTTAAAAAGTAACAAATTATTCTTATTTAGAGATGTTACAGACTTTGAAAATGCTTTAATTTTATTCCAAAAGAATTCTTTAGCTTTAGGAATTATAATGATTGATAACTATACTGATATTGCCCAAAATAACGAAGATATTAATGATGTAATTCCTCAAGTTAGAACAGCAATCTCAAATTATGCTAAACAATACCACTTAGTTTTAAGAGCTTATAAGAACGATTCGTACTTTGTAGTTGGAAGAAATGAAGATATTGATTTAATGAAAAAAGATAACTTCTCAATTCTTAATCAAGTTAGACAAATTGGACAAAAATACGATGTTTCTACATCTCTTTCAATAGGCTTTGGTTATGATTACTCTTCAACTTCCCAAATTAACGAAATGGCTTCTAACGCTTTAGGCATTGCAATGTCTAGAGGCGGAGACCAAGCAGTTGTTGCACAAATGAACAAAGAACTTTATTTTGCTGGCGGAAAAATTGAAGCTAGTGAAACTAGAAATAAAGTAAAAGTCAAAAATGATGCTAACACGATTTTAAATTTAATCGAGGATAATAAAAATAATAAGATTTTTATTATGGGGCACGTTAATGCTGACATGGACGCTATAGGTTCTTGTCTTGCTATGAAAGCAATTTGTGATTATAAACAATGTAGTGATGTGAAAATCGTTTATGATCCAAAATCAACTGAGAAAAAGGCTAGAGGAGCTTTAATGGCCATGTATTCTAGAGATGAACTAGAAAAGTGGACTATAAATTTAAAAGACGCAATTAATGAATGCGATCAAACTTCTTTGTTGATTATCGTCGATGTTAATAGACCTCAAATTATGATGTGTCCTGAGCTTCTGGAAAGAACTGAGAAAATTATTATTATCGACCACCATAGGAGAAGTAGTGATTTCGTTGAAAATTTACTATTTGGAATTATTGATACATCTGCATCAAGTGCTTCCGAACTTATTACAGAAATTATCAAGTTTGGTTCGAAATACCCACCAATTCCTTTAGATTCAAGAACAGCAACTGTAATGCTATCAGGAATTTTCCTTGATACATCTTTCTATAAATCTAAAACAGTTGGTGTTAGAACTTTTGAAGCTAGCATGGTTTTAAAAGAATATGGAGCCGATAACTTCAAAGCTGATAATTTACTTAAAGATGAATTTGAAGAATATTCTTTAATTTCTTCTATTGTTTCAACTCAAATTACAGCTTATCAAGGTGTTGTATATTGTAAGTGTAACGATATCGATATAATTGATCAAGCTACCTTAGCTAAAGCAGCAAATCAATGTATGGATTTAAAGAATACAAAGGCTGCTTTTGTAATTGGTAGAACTGGTGAAAATGACGTTAGAATTAGCGCTAGAAGTGATGGAACTATTAATGTTCAATTAATTTGCGAAAAATTTGGAGGTGGCGGTCACTTTACGATGGCTGCAGCCTTATTTAAAGACATGAGTGTAGATGACGTTGAAAAAATACTTCTTAGCACGCTCGCTACCTCTTTAGATGATGGCAGAGTCTCACAACAAAATGGGAAAGGATAATATTTATGGAAATAATTTTACTTCAAGATGTTAAAAATATCGGAAAAAAAGGCGAAACAAAAACCGTAAACGACGGTTATGCAAATAATTTTTTAATTAAAAAAGGATTAGCTGTTAGAAAAACTGAAGCTTCTTTAGCTCAACTTGAAAAAGAAAAAGCTGCAGAAGCAAAGAAACAAACTGAATTAAAAGAAGAAGCTTTAAAAAATAAAGAAAAATTAGAAACAATTACGCTTGAATTTAAAGCAAAAAGTCAAGCTAAAGGAGCGATGGCAGGAACAATTTCTCCGAAGGAAATTGTAGAAAAATTAGAAAAAGAATTCGGAATTAAAGTCGATAAAAGAAAATTTGTAGAAAAATATCCTGTAAATGCTTTCGGTTATACTAATTTAAAAATTGAACTTTACAAAGGAGTTATTGGAACAATTAGAGTTCATGTAAGTGAAGAATAATTTATGGATTTTACCTATTTGCACGATGATGAATTAGAAAAGATTGTTTTAGGCTGTATGCTCACAAATACTGAGTGTGCTGTTGATGGACTTTACTCTTTAAGAGTAGAAGATTTTTATGCTGGAAATAAAGAACATCGTGCAATTTTTAAGGCGATGCTTGAAATTAATGATGCCGGGCATGAAATTGATCCATCAAGTTTAATTACTCAACTCATTCAAGATAAGGTCTCTGAAGAGGAAATTAACACTCAATTTATTAGCGATATTATAACGAGTGTTACGATTTATCAAAACTTCGAACAATACGTCGATAAGCTAAAAGAATATAAACTTTTAAGAGATTTAGTTAATAAATGTAATGATATTATTACTAAAGCTACAGAAAAAGAGCTTCCTAATATTTCTAATTTTTTAGGTGAATGCGAAAAAGACATTTCAGAAATTACTTCTTTAAGAAAGATTTCTGGCTTTGTTAGAGCAGATGAAGTTGCTCATAGAGTTGGCGGAGAAATTCAAAATTCAAAGGGTAATGTAATTGGCGATTCTTTAACAACCGGTTTTTCAACTTTAGACAAGGCAACTGGTGGCTTAGGCAAAGGACAAATGATTGTTGTTGCAGCTAGACCTGGTGTCGGTAAATCGGCTTTAGCTTTAAACATGTGCTATAACATCGCTAGGAACTCTGAAAAAGCAATTGCTTATTTTTCATTAGAAATGTCAAATGATGAATTGATGAAACGTCTTTTTTCAATTTCAAGCGGAGTTTCTCAAGAAAAAATAAACAAGGGCTTTTTAACAATGCACGATAAATCCTTAGTAAAAGAAGCTGAAGATGAAATCGCCCAAACTAATATGTTTTTCGAAGAATCGACTAATATAACAATCGATGATATCGTTTTAAAATCAAGAAAATTAAGAGATCAAAGAGAAGATTTGTCTTTAATAATTGTTGACCATATTGGTATTATTCAAGAAGGCGCGCATAGATATCAATCTGATCAAGAAAAAATAGCTGATTTTTCTAGAAAATTAAAGTCTTTAGCTCTTGAATTAGATATTCCTATTATAGTTGTTTGTCATATTAATAGAGAAGCCGATAAGAGCGATTCTAAAATTCCTCGTCTTAGCGAACTAAGAGGTTCTGGTCAAATTGAAAATGACTGCGATAAAGCTTTGCTTTTATATCGTCAAAAATATTACACTGACCAAGGAATTGAAATTAAAGGAAAAGGCTTTAAAAAAGATGATGAAAATAATGGAGAAGCTAGGGATCTAAGTCAAACTCAGGACGATTCTAACGGTCAAAGGATGGATATTATTGTTTCTAAAAATAGACAAGGTCCAACTGGAAAAACATCCCTTTTATTTTTCCCAGCTATAGGTAGATTCTCGGTTATGTCTGATTTTTATTCTGAAGATGATTATATACCATTAAAAGATTAATATATGAATTTACTATCTAAAACAAACATGAATTTTATCAACATAAAGAGCGGTTCTAAGGGGAACGCTTCTTTAATTTTTGATGATAAAACCTTGATATTAGTTGATGTTGGCGTAAACAAAAAAGATTTAGTTGACGCTTTAAAATCTATAAATAAGAAGATTGAAGATATTGACTTGATTTTACTTACCCATAACCATGTAGATCACATTAAAGGTCTTAGATTTGTAGATGAAACAAAAATTTATTGTGTTAATGGAATCATTGAAGAAACAGATGAATATCATACTTTGAATTTATTTGAAGATTTTTCTTTAGATGATTTTACAATAATTCCTTTAAAAACCTCACATGATGTTGATGCTTGTTCTGGTTTTTTATTCAGACACAAAGAAAATGATGGAAATATTGTTTCGCTAGGTTACATTACAGATACTGGTTATTTACCTTTTGAAACTTTACATTATTTAAAAGATTTAGAATATTACTATTTTGAATCGAATTACGATATTTATGCTCTTATTACATCTTCTAGACCTTATGATTTAAAAGAAAGGATACTTTCTTATAGAGGTCATTTATCTAATGAACAAGCAGCAATTTATCTTTCTTATTTAATCGGAGATAAAACAATTTCTATAATGTTAGCCCATCTAAGCGAAGAATGTAATGAACCTAATATCGCTAGAAATACTTTTTTAGCAATTATTAGCCAAGCTGAACTCAAAATTAATCATTCAATTAATTTGGTTTTGGCAAAACAAAGAGCAATGACAGCCCTTCCTTTAACAATAGAAGAAGAGAACTAATTTATGGTAAAAATAAATATTTACGCAATAGGTACTATAAAAGAAAAGTTTATTTTAGAAGCAATAAAAGAGTATTCAAAAAGAATATCTCGCTTTGCAAAGTTAAATATTTTTGAATTAAGCGAAGTAAAACTTCAGTCAAAAAGTGAAAAAGAAGTAAAAGAGCTTGAAGGAAATTATTTTCTTAGCAAAATAAAAGATAGTGAATTTGTTATTGCATTAGATTTGAATAAAAACGAATTAACTAGTGAAGAATTTGCTTCTAAGATAGAAGATTTAATTAATATAGGCAGAGGTGAAATTTCTTTTGTTATAGGTGGAACTCTTGGTCTAGGAGATAACATTAAAAAAAGAGCTAATTATAGTATTACTTTTTCAAAAATGACTTTCCCTCATCAATTAATTAGATTATTCCTAGTTGAGCAAATATATCGAGCATTTAAAATTATTAATCACGAGAGCTATCATCATTAATATATAATATTAAAGAAAGGAAGAATATAACATGGAAACAAAACTAAGATTTGAAGAATTTGATTCTAAATATAAATCTTATAGTAACGAGTCTAAATATAAAGGAGTTGTCCCTTCTTATGTTTTAGACGATGGATCAATATTTTATGTTGAACCAAATTTTTATACTCAACTTATTAATTTAAAGCTACATTATTTCAATGAATTTCCTAAAATTTTGGAATCAATAGAAGAAATTGTTAGAAAGAACAAAAAAATAATTTTTACTGGAAATTATGACCAACCATTAGTTAATGCGGAAGGCTTTATTTATCGAGATATAGGGGATATTTTAGCTTATAACAAATTAACTTTTGATATAAAAATTAACCCAGAAAGTGATTGGAAGGATTAATAGAAAAACTTAATATAATTTTAATAATACGATTTTTATTGATGGTTATCGTAGTTTTCTTAATTCTTAACATTTGATAGAGTTGAAAAACTTTAATAATTTATATATATTCTTTGCAAGTAGACGGAGTTTACTTTTATAACGGGTATATCGGTGCTAAATGGAGCACCACTTCCAGCCTGAAGCCAAAGTTTAGGGGCTACCCACATTTTAAAAAGTAAGATTAATATATCAACTTATGTAATTTAAGTGTGGCAGGATTTGGATGTAAAAGATTGCCACACTTTTCTTTATATAAGGGGGATTAAAATACAATATGAAGAAAAATAAAATTTTAGTAGCAGTTGGAGCATTGGGTTTAGTAATGGGTGTTGCTTCATGTTCAAACACTGCATCTTATGAATACGCTTTAGTTACTGACGTCGGCGATATTGATGATGAATCATTTAACCAAACTTCATGGGAAGCTTTAAGAGATTTCGCTGAAGAAAACAATAAAACATATCAATACTATAGACCTACTGAAGATTCAACAGCTGCTAGATTAGTCGCCATTGATCAAGCTGTTCAAAGAGGTGCAAAAATTGTCGTTTGCCCAGGTTATTTGTTCGAAGATGCTGTTTATGAAGCACAAACAAAATATCCAGAAGTTAAATTTGTTTTAATTGACGGACAACCACACTCTGCTGATTATTCTACATACGAAACAGCTGAAAATACAGTTTCTATTATATATAAAGAAGAAATTTCAGGATTCTTAGCTGGCTATGCTGCTGTTTATGATGGAAATAAGTCATTAGGTTTCTGCGGCGGTATGGCTGTTCCAGCTGTCCAAAGATTCGGATCAGGATTCGTCCAAGGCGTTAACCAAGCTGCTGGCGAATTAGGATTAGAGGATGTTACTTGTAAATATTATTATGCAGGTGCTTTCCAAGCTACTGATGAAGCCACAGCAAAAATGAAATCTTGGTATACTGGTGGTGTTGAAACTGTTTTCGCATCAGGTGGAAAAGTTTACCAATCAGTCGCTGAAGGTTGTAAAGAAGTTAGCGGTGCTACATGGATTGGTGTTGATGTTGACCAAAGTAGTGTTGATGAAAATGTTTTAACTTCTGCTACAAAAGGCTTAAGAGAAGCAGTTATGTCGGCTTTAGAAGTTTATAACGAAGGTTCATGGAGTGTTATTGCTGGTCAAGATTATAATTTAGGTTTAAATGCTGAATTTGGTGATGTTGCTGCTAAAGATTATGTCGGTCTTCCTACAACTGATAAAGCTTGGAGATTTGAATCATTTACTTTAGAACAATACAATACTTTATTAGATAATATTAAATCTGGATCAATTACTATTTCAAATAGCACAACTGAAGCTCCAGCTGTTGATAATATTGAAGTCACTTACGAATCACCATTCGCTAGTGCTGAATAGAAAAAAATAATTTGTTTTTATAAGAGGGCAGGCAGCGTATTACCCTGCCTGTTCTCTTTTTTTATTTAAAAGGTAGGTAATTTTATGGACGAAAATTATGTTATAGAGATGGAACATATATCAAAGTCCTTTCCAGGTATCAAAGCTAATGACGATATCACTCTTCGTTTAAAAAAAGGTGAAATTCATGCACTTTTAGGTGAAAATGGTGCCGGTAAATCAACTTTGATGAGTATTTTATTTGGTTTTTATCAACCTGATGAAGGCACTATAAAAATTAATGGGAAAGAAGTTGAAATTAAGGACCCAAATCAAGCAAACGATCTCGGAATTGGCATGGTTCATCAACATTTCAAATTGGTTGAAGTTTTTACAGTTTTGGAAAATATTATTTTGGGTGTCGAACCAACAAAATTTAAGTTTATATTAACTGAAAAAGAAGCTCGCCAAAAAATCATTGAGCTTTCAAAAAAATATGGTTTAGAGGTTGATGTTGACGCCAAAATTGAAGATATAACTGTTGGTATGCAACAAAAAACCGAAATTTTAAAGATGCTTTATCGTGAAAATGATATTTTAATTTTCGACGAACCAACAGCAGTTTTAACCCCTCAAGAAATTGATGAGTTACTCGTAATTATGAAAAATCTTGCAAAAGAGGGAAAATCCATTCTTTTCATTTCTCATAAACTCGATGAAATTATGAATGTTAGCGATACTTGCTCTGTATTAAGAAAAGGCAAGTTAATTGCTACTAAAAAAATCAGTGAAACATCCAAAGAAGAGTTATCAAAACTTATGGTTGGAAGAGATGTTTCCTTCTCTGTTGATAAAAAAGAACAAAAACTCGGTGAAACAGTATTAAAAGTAAGAAATCTTGTTATGGCAGATAAGATTCACAACGGCCACGATATTGTTAATGGAGTTTCTTTTGATGTTAGAAAGGGTGAAATTGTTTGTATTGCTGGAATCGATGGAAATGGACAATCTGAACTTGTTTATGGCATCACTGGGTTAGAAAAAGTTAAAGATGGAAGTATTAAATTTAAAGATACCGATATAACAAATATTTCTATTTTTAAAAGAAATAATTTTGGTTTAGCACATATTCCAGAAGATAGACACAAGCATGGGTTAGTATTAGATTATCCTTTATCCTACAATTCTGTATTAGAAAACTTTTGGAAACCAGATTATACAAAATTGAAATTTTTATTAGATGAAAAGAAAATTAATTCATATGCAAATAAACTTATTCAAGATTACGATATTAGAAGTGCTGAAGGAGCAAAAACTATCGTAAGAAGTATGTCTGGTGGTAACCAACAAAAAATTATTGTTGCTAGAGAAATTGATAGAAATCCCGAATTATTAATTGCTGTTCAACCAACTAGAGGACTTGATGTTGGTGCAATCGAAAACATTCATAGACAGATTGTAAATGAAAGAGATAATGGTCACGCAGTTTTGCTTGTTTCTTTTGAATTGGATGAAGTTTTAGATCTTTCAGACAGAATCTTAGTTATGTTTAATGGAAAGATTGTCGGTGAATTTAATCCAAAAGAAACAACACCAGAAGAGCTTGGACTTTATATGGCTGGTTCAAAAGAGAACTATGAATTTAAGGAGGAGGAAGAAAATGGAAAAGACTAAAAAATTTTTTACGGAATTATCAAAAAGAACTTTTAATCTTCTTAAATCTCAAGGAGCTTTTAAAACTTATTCCTCAATTATTTGCATAGTTATAAGTTTATTTATTGGCATTATATTCCTTCTTTGTATGGATCCTGCAAATGCTTTACCAGAATTTGGCAACTTAATTACAGGTGGTCTAAAATTTGGAAGTGCTAACTTTTTTGCGATTTTAGCAAAAACAGCCCCATTGCTTTGTTGTGGATTATCAATCGTTTTTGCAAATAAAACCGGCATGTTTAATATTGGTGTTGCCGGACAATACACAATAGGTATTCTTGGAAGTTTAATGTTTGCACTTCAATTTAATTGCCCTTGGTATGTTTGTATTTTAATGGCTATGGTTTTTGGTGCAATTTGGGCAGCTCTTCCAGGTTTATTAAAAGCATTTTGCAATGTCAGTGAAGTTATTTCTGGAATTATGCTTAACTGGATTGCATTATTCTTTACAAATTATTCATTTCAAACTTACTTAAATGGATGTGTTGATATTACACAAGGCTCAAAAACCTATGATTTGGATAAAATAAATCCAGGCGCAAAGATTCCAGATCTAGGTTTATCTTCTTCAACTGGCGGATATTTTACTATCGCTATATTTATTGCTTTAATCGCCGCAATTATTGTTTGGTTTATTATGAGCAAAACAACTTTAGGTTTCCAACTTAAAGCTAGTGGTTTAAATAAAGATGCTACAAAATATGCAGGTATTAAAGAAAAAAGAAATATTATTATTTCGATGGCTATAAGTGGTGCGTTAGCCGCCCTTGGTGCTTCGCTTTATTATTTAGCCGGCTTAGAAGAATGGTCTGTTCAAGCATCAACCGCTTTACCACAAGTACCCTGGAATGGTATTGTCGTTGCATTCGTAGGACAACTTTCTCCAATCGGAACAATTTTTGCATCAATCTTTACTACATTAATTTCCCACGGTTCAAGATTTATGCTTCAAACAAGTTTCCCTGCAGAAATCGGAGATTTTATAACAGGTTTAATTGTTTATTTAAGTGGTTTAACTAATTTAGCAGTTATTTTGGTTAATAAATATTTAGCAAAAAGAAAAGAGAAACAGCAAGCTCTTACATTAGCTGGAGGAGAAGGTGGATCTCTTATAACAAATGAAAATGTTGTTAAAGAAGAAACTTCAAATAGCGAAAGTGATGAAGAGAGCAATCTTGAAAGTAAAGATGAAAGCGTTTCTTTAAACAATTTAGAAGAAAATAATGAAGAAGGAGGTAACAAATAATGGGTGATCAATTCTTACTTTTACTTTCTTATATGTTAATTTTTGCTGTTGCCTTAATGTTTGTTGCGCTAGGTGGCATGTTCTCTGAAAGGTCTGGTGTTATTAATATCGGGCTTGAAGGTATTATGGTTGTTGGTGGTTTCTGTGGACTTTTAACATTAAATGCTTTAAGTCAAGCAGGATGCCCAGGATTTTTGACTGTTATAATAACTATTATGGTAGCAATATTAGCCGGAATGGCCTATTCGCTGTTGTTAGCGGTAGTTTGTATTCAATTTGGCGCCGATCAAACCTTAACAGGAACTGCATTAAATTTACTTGCAACTGCAATTTCATTAATTTTTTCAAAAAGATTAAGCGGAGGTGTTTCAACTTCGATTAATTTCTCTCACGACTTATTTGTCTTTAAAATCGGACAATCATTCTCATTTAATATTTTCTTATTTATTGGAATAATTGTTTTATTTGTTGCTTTTATTGTTTTATATAAACTTAGATTCGGCTTAAGGCTTAGAGCTTGTGGAGAAAATCCTGCAGCTGCTGATAGTGTCGGTATTAATGTTAAAAAATATAGATATGCCGGAGTTTTAATATCGGGAGGTTTAGGTGGACTTGGAGCTTTAGCTTACATTCTTCCAACAGCATCTTTCTGGAATTCATCAACTGGCGTTGCTGGTTTTGGTTTCTTAGCTTTAGCTATTATGATATTTGGGCAATGGAAGCCAATCAGAATCGGAATTATTTCATTATTATTCTCATTCTTCCTTTCGTTGTCCTATGTTTATTCAGGATTATTTGAAGCTATCTTTGGGTTTACGCTTACTGCAGAAAATGGCGTTACATCTGAATTATTTAGAATGTTACCATTTATTGCTTCACTTATTCTTCTTACATTTACATCTAAAAAGAGCAGGGCACCTAAAGCAGAAGGCATACCCTACGATAAATCAAGAAGGTAGAAATTTTATAAACAAAAATTATTATAATAAAAAGCACCTACTTATGGTGCTTTTTAACTCATAAAATTTCTATCGATATTTTTTAATTATTTAACCTCTTCAAGGCCTAAATCTAATAAAGTTTCTCTTAATTCATCATCGGTTTTATCGCTATAGAAGATAATATGGTGATTTCCTAATGGACGTTTTAAGAAGTATAAGATATCACCATTAACATGGACTTTAATTTGTGTTCTACAAAGATTTGGTAAATTTAAGTTTCCTTCAATATTTGCATCTAAGAAGACGAATTTATCTAAGTTTGCACCAATTCTAAATAATCTAATTTTCTTTTTTTCGAGTTCACCTTTAATTCCGACACCTAAATCAGATTCGTAGTGAGTCATGAATTTATAAGATGTAGTCATCTTAGTTGGGAGTGTGCAGTGAGCAACAATCATTTCACTATTTGGAACATCAATTTTTGATGGGTTAGCTTGGAACGATGGTTTATGTAAGACTTTTCTTACCATGAACATTGAAACTAATGCTGGTAAATCACCTTCACAGCAACCGATAATTCCTTCATCGTTAAATAAAGATAACGCTAAACAAGCTGTTGTTTTGAGTTTGGATGAAATTAAATCAAAACATCTAATTGTAATACCTTTTAAATTGTATTTATTAATTACATTAACTAATGCTTTATAAACATAGTATGCTCTTTTTAATTCTTCGTGATTAAAAGTAGCTTTAAACATATCTTCGTTAATATCATCGGTTCTACTTAAAGCGTCGTTAATAACTTCATTGATATCAATATTTACAAGTTCAATATTAAATTTGTTCAATAAAGTTTCTTGGTTAAGTTCGTGAGAAGCAATTAACCAGTCACTTGGTCTACCAATTACACCTAATTTATCTGGTTGATATTCTAAGTTGACGATGTCTCTGATTCTTTGAGCAATATAATTTACATCACCATGTAAAATTTCACCTTTCTTATCGTGTGCTTTAAGATAAGTTAAGATTTCCATTGATGCAGCCAAAGAATTGTTTGAACCTAATGTCAATAAATAATATGGTTCTTTGAGTCGATTATAAATTTTTAAAAATTTACCTTCGCTGCCCCCGCTTTGAATGAAGATAAGTGATAAAGAACCATCATCTTTATTGAGTTCGCTTACTGAATCAACAATAACAAATTCATTGTTTGTCAAATCATGAAGTTTGCATAAAAGTTCGTCTCTAGCTTCGATAACTGCTTTTGCAGTACCAGAATTTAAGACGGAAGTAATTGGATATACTTTAATTTTCATTCTACTATAATCTCCCTTACTCAATATTTTAAAAGATTTTATTAACTAAAGTTAATGCCTAAATTAATTTTTTTGATAGAATATAAAAGTTATGGCGATTATTAGTGTTTCAAACGTTTCAAAAGTATTTAATAACGACTTGATCTTAGACCATGTATCTTTTCAAATAAATAAAAATGAAAAAGTTGCTTTAATTGGTGACAATGGAACTGGTAAAACAACTATTTTTAAATTGATATTAAAAGAAATTAGTCCAACTTTAATGCCAAAAGAAGATAAAGTTGGTGAAATTGATATTTTAAAAGGACTTAGAATTGGTTATCTTTCTCAAAATGCTATCTCAGATGTTAATCATACTGTCGAAGAAGAACTAGAAGAAGCATTTATTTTTGTTAAAGAAATGAATGATGAATTTAATAAAGTTACTAAAGAACTATCAGATAA
This sequence comes from uncultured Bacilli bacterium, assembly GCA_944350425.1. Classification (GTDB taxonomy): domain Bacteria; phylum Bacillota_I; class Bacilli_A; order RFN20; family CAG-826; genus Onthovivens. Next base: position 9,648 of record CALVOX010000010.1, on the reverse strand, counting down.
TCCAAACGATGCAAAACTTCTTGAAAAATATAATTATTATTTGGAAAAATTAGAAAAATATAATGCTTATAATTATAAAAATGAAATCGAGACAATGATTTCTAAATTTTCTTTTCCTCTAGATATTTTATCTAAAAAAATAAAAGAATTTTCTGGTGGAGAAAGAATGAAAATCGCTTTTATTAAATTACTTTTATTTAAATACGACGTTTTACTTTTAGATGAACCTACTAACCACCTTGATATTTCTACTATTGAATGGCTAGAAAATTATCTAAAATCATATGAAGGAACAATAGTTTTTATTTCTCACGATAGATATTTTTTAGAGACTTTAGCAAACAAAGTTTTAGAACTAGAAAATCAAAAGGTCACTACATATAACACAAACTATGATGATTATCTTAAACAAAAAGAGATTAACTATAATAATCTTTTAAAACAACAAAAAAAGGAAGAAGAGGAGATGGTAAAGCTAAGAAAATTCATTGAATTTTATATGCCAAAACCTCGTTTTGTTGGTAGAGCGAAAGATAGAGTACATAAACTAGAAAAACTTGAAGCAAACCATGTAATTGCTCCAAAAAAAGAAAATCATAATATCAAAATTAATCTTTCTGGTGGTAATTTATCTTCAAAATGCTTAATGGAATGTAAAAATCTCTTGATTGGTTATGATAAAGAATTAATTTCTAAATCAATAAATTTTTCTATCTATGGAAAAGATAAAACAGCTATTATCGGTGATAATGGAATAGGAAAAACTACTTTAGTTAAAACATTATTAAAAGAAATAAAACCATTAAATGGTGAAATTAATTATAAAAGAGAGTTAAAAATCGGTTACATTAAACAAAACGATTATAAATTTGATTCTAACGATGATATTTTAACTCATTTAAAAAGAATTTATCCTGCAAAAAGCGAAAACGAACTTAGGGGCGCTTTAGGTCGCTTCTTATTCAAAAAAGAAGAAGTATATAAATCTACATCTGTTTTATCAAACGGAGAAAAAATGAGAGTCAATTTATGTGCTTTAATGCTTTCTAGTTATGATATTTTAGTTTTAGATGAACCAACAAACCACCTCGATATGGTAACGAAAGAATGCTTAATCGAAGGGCTAAAAAAATATAATGGTGCTATTCTTTTTATATCTCATGATAGATATTTTATTAACGAACTTGCCGATTATATTCTTTATTTATCAAAAGATGATGTAGTTTATTTTGAAGGAAATTACGACGATTTTAAACTGCAATATGACATTAAAGAAAATCCAAGTAATTTAAATATCGAACAAAACAAAAAAGAAGTATCACTAGTCTATGACAAGATTGAAAAGAAGGAAGTTCTAAGCAAAAATAAAATAAATGAACTTAAGAAAAGATTAAGCGAAATTGAAGAAGATATTTCAACCTTAGATACAATGTTAGAAGAAGATTTTGTCGATTATAAAAAAATAGAAGAGCTTCAAGATAAGAAAGATGAACTCGAAAACGAATATCTCGAAATATTAAATAAGTTAAGCTAACTTTATCTAAAATATTAGTTTTAATTTTATGTCATTTTTCTTTTAAAAGTTATAGAATAAGTTTCGATAAAAATATATAATATTTTTGTTTATATGAAGGAGAGAAATCATGGCAGAAATTAAAAAGACTATGCTTAGTGTCGATGGTAATACTGCTGCAGCCTTAATGAGTTATAATTTTACTGAAGTAGCTGCAATTTTCCCTATTACTCCATCCTCACCAATGGCAAATTATGTCGACATCTATGCTTCACAAGGCAAGAAAAATTTCTTTGGAAGCACAGTTAAAGTTTGCGAAATGCAATCAGAAGGTGGTGCATCAGGTGCAATTCATGGTGCTTTACAAGGTGGTGCATTTGCAACAACATATACCGCTTCACAAGGCTTATTATTAATGATTCCAAACGTCTATAAATGGTGTGGTGAACTTTTACCTGCTGTTATGCACGTTTCAGCTAGAAGCTTAGCAACTAGATCACTTTCAATTTTTGGTGATCACCAAGACGTTTATTCTATTAGACAAAGTGGTATTGCTTTACTCTGTTCTGATTCAGTTCAAGAAGTTGCTGATTTAGCAAGTGTTGCTCACTTAATCGCAATCGATGCTGAATATCCTGTTTGTCACTTCTTTGACGGATTTAGAACATCACACGAAATTCAAAACGTTGAATTCTTAGCTGATGAAGAATGGAAAAAATTAGTTCCATGGGATAAAGTTAAAAAATTCAAAGAAAGAGCTTTAAACCCACACGGACACGCAGTCACAAGAGGCGGCGCTGAAAACGATGATATTTACTTCCAAGGTAGAGAAGCACAAAACGCTCACTTTGCTAACGTTTTACCAATTGCTAAGAAATATTTAGCAAAAGTTAGTGAATTAACAGGAAGAAATTATGCTCCTTTCGTTTACGAAGGTGCTAGCGATGCAACAAAAGTTATTATAGCAATGGGTTCGGTTAACGAAACAGCTCACGAAGTCGTTGAAGATTTAGTTTCAAAAGGCGAAAAAGTTGGTTTAGTTAGAGTTCATCTTTATAGACCATTCTCAGCTGAAGATTTCGTTTCAGTTATTCCATCAACAGTCAAGGAAATTGCTGTTTTAGATAGAACAAAAGAATTAGGCAGTGTTGGTGAAGGCTTATATGAAGACGTTTGCTCTGCATTAACTTTACAAGGTAAAAATGATGTTAAAGTTATCGGCGGAAGATACGGTCTTTCTTCAAAAGATACTCAACCAAAACATGTCAAAGCTGTCTTTGACTTTATGTTAAGTGGTAAAGAACATCACAACTTCACTGTCGGTATTAATGATGATGTTACACATCTTTCAATCCCAGTTGATGATTCCTATGAAATTCCACAAACATGCACAGCTTGCTTATTCTATGGTTTAGGTTCCGATGGTACAGTCGGTGCTAATAAATCATCAGTTAAAATTATTGGTGATGCTACACACCAATATGCTCAAGCTTACTTTGCATATGACTCAAGAAAATCCGGTGGTGTTACAAGATCTCACTTAAGATTTGGTAAAAACCCTATCCATTCAACATATTATATTGAACACGCTGACTTTATTTCTTGTTCAATCGATACATATGTCATTAAATTCGATATGTTAAAGAACTTAAAGAAAGGTGGAACATTCTTACTCAATACTGATATGGATGATGAAACCTTAATTAAAGCTTTACCAGATAGAGTTAAATATCAATTAGCAACTAAAGAAGCTAAATTCTACGTCATTGATGCTAATAAGATTGCTCTTGAAATTGGTATGGGTAGACATACAAATACAATTCTTCAATCAGCTTTCTTCTATTTAAACCCACAAATCATGTCTTATGATGAAGCTAATAAATGGATGAAGAAATTAGCAGAAAAGACTTATGGCAAGAAAGGTCAAGAAGTTGTTGAACTCAACTACAAAGCTATTGATAAAGGTACAGAAGGCTTAAGAGAAGTTAAAGTTGATCCAGCTTGGAAGAACTTATCATTCAACCGTGTAAGAAATTCTATCAACGATGACTACTTTGACTCATATGTTGATTATGTCGGAACTCTTGATGGTTACGATATTCCAGTTTCTAAATTTACTGAATATGAATTACTCGATGGTACAATGAGAGAAGATGTTACTTTCAAAGAAGAAAGAAGCATTGCTGATAGAGTACCAGTTTGGAATAAAGATGCATGTATTCAATGTAATACTTGTGCATTCGTCTGTCCTCATGCAACAATTAGACCATTCTTATTAACAGAAGAAGAAGTTAATAACGGACCTGAAGGTTTAGCAGAAAAAACAAAAGATGCTATTGGACCAACAGTTAAAGGATTTAAATACATTATTCAAGTTTCACCAAAAAACTGTGTCGGTTGTGGTCTTTGTGCTAAAGAATGTCTTGCTAATAAGAATGCTATCAGAATGGGCACAGATAAATTTGCTCTTAAGATGGTTGAAGCAAAATCTCAATTCGATCAAGAAAAATATGCTCAATATTTATTCAAACATGTCGAATATAAAGGCGATAAATTCCCACTTACAACTGTTAAAGGTGTTGCATTCTTAATGCCATACATGGAAGTAAGCGGTGCTTGTGCTGGTTGTGGTGAAACACCTTACTATGAATTATTATCAAGATTATTTGGTAAAGATTTAATGATTGCTAACGCAACTGGTTGTTCATCAATTTACTCCGGTTCTACTCCATTAACTCCATTCGTAAACGATAAAGATAAGAATGGTGTTGCTTGGTCTAACTCATTATTCGAAGACAACGCTGAATTCGGTTATGGTATGAGACTTGCTACTGATTATAAGTTAGCATTAATTTCTAACCTTTTAACTGCTGCTAAAGAAAGAGAAAGTGTTGAACCAGAATTAAAAGAATTAATCGATAAATATCTTGCAAATATTAAGAATAAAGATGAAGCAAGAAAGATTGTTCCAGAACTTATTAAAGCTGTTGAAGCTTCAAAAGATGAAGAAGTTAAAGCTGTTCTTGAATTGAAGAATGACTTACTCGATAAATCTGTTTGGGTTATCGGTGGCGATGGATGGGCTTATGATATCGGTTACGGCGGACTTGATCACGTCTTAGCTAGTGAAGATGATATCAATGTTATGGTCCTTGATACTGAAGTCTATTCTAATACTGGTGGTCAATCTTCTAAATCATCTCAAACAGGCTCTATTGCTCAATTCACAGCAAGTGGTAAGAGACAATCTAAGAAGAATTTAGCTCTTATGGCTATGGCTTATGGTAATGTCTATGTAGCACAAGTTGCTTTAGGTGCAAATCCAGTAGCTGCTATTAAGGCATTCAAAGAAGCTGAAAGCTATAATGGACCTTCATTAGTTATCTGTTATGCTCCATGTATCAACCAAGGTATTAAAGGTGGCTTAGTTAATTCTATCGAAACCGAAAGAGCTGCTGTTGAATGTGGTTACTTTACAACATTTAGATATGATCCAAGACTTGCTAAAGAAGGCAAACCTTGCTTACAACTTGACTGTAAAGAACCAGACTTCAGCAAGATTAGAGAATTTATCATGAAGGAAACAAGATACAATCAATTACCTCATGTAAACCCAGAACACTATGAAGAATTATTCGCTAAGAACGAACAATGCTCCAGAGATAGATGGGAAAGAATTAAAAAATTCGGTCTTTAATCGATAAAACATAATTTCAATTAATAAAGCGAAGGGATAACCCTTCGCTTTTACTTATCTATTTTTGGTTTATAATTTAAATATATAGGAGGGTCAATATGGTTAATGATTTATTTATAAAACGAAGATCTTATCGTAAGTATTTATCTAAGGAAGTAGAAGAAGAAAAAATTAATCAAATACTAGAAGCTGGTATGCTTGCCCCAATCGCTAATGGTAAATACTATAATGTTATTTTAAAAGTCTTTAAAGGAGAGGAATTAAGAATTCTACAAGATACTTTAGTTAAAGAAACAGGGAATGATAATACTTATAAAGCTCCTTTAGTTATTGCTATTTACCATAAAGGAGAAAATGTTGAACTCGCTAATCTTGATGTAGGTGCAATTATAGAAAATATGCTTTTAGAAGCAAGAGATTTAGGTTTAGGCTCAGTTTTTATCTATTCAATTTGTAGATTAACAAGAAGTAATGAAGCTTTAAAGAAATATAATGAATTAGATGGCGGTTATATTTTAAGAAGCGTTATTTCTGTTGGATATGTTGAAGATTTTAATGACGTAAGAGAAGTCGAGCATAGATTTAGTGTTATAAAATAGTTTACATCTATTTAAAAACTATATATAATAGTTTCGAATACTAGATAATGTAGTTTTTAAAGATGAGTGTAAATGAAATTGAACTTCCAAATTATAAATTAAGACATGAGCTATTTAATTCAATCAGTCATGGTTTAGGTGCTATTTTTGGAATAGTTGCCTTAGTTTTAATGTTACTAAAGGTTAATAATGTTTATTCTCCTAATGAAATACATATAAATAGTTTCCTTGATTTAGTTTTAGGAAATATTAGTGTTATTATCTATGCTTTTTCGATTATTGTTTGTATGTGCATTTCATGTATATATCATGGATTGAAAAGAAATAAAGGTAAAAAAGTTCTCAGAGTTTTAGATCATGATATGGTTTATTTTTTAGTAGCTGGAACTTATACTCCTTATTGTTTATTAACTTTAAGAGATGTTAATTTATGGGGAATTAATAATACTAATTTTTCAGGTTATCTAATTTTGGCTTTAGTATATATTTTAGTAACACTAGGAATAGTTTTTAATTCTATCAACATAAAAAAATATGCCGTCTTTTCAATGATTATGTATATAGTTGCTGGATGGTCAATACTTTTAAATGTTAATGAATTATATTGTTATTTATCATTTAATGGTTTCATGCTTCTTTTGTTTGGTGGAATCTCTTTTACTTTAGGGGCAATACTTTATGGATTAGGAAAGAAACATAGTGTATGGTTCCATACAGTGTTTCATTTCTTTGTTTTATTTGGAATTATCTTACAGTTTACTTCTATTTATTTATACGTCTTATAACTCTGTTATAAGACTATTTTTAAAAGAATAAAATATTAAGTAAAATATTTTTCATATCTGCTTAACTTTTAACTTTTGTTCTTCTATAATTTTAGAAGATATTGGGAGAAATTATATGTACAAAATTGTAAAAAAGCATGTATTTAATCCAACAGAAACATTGTTTGAAATCGAAGCACCTGAGATTGCAAAAAAAGCTCAACCAGGTCAATTTGTCATCCTTAGAGGTGATGAAAATGCTGAAAGAATTCCGTTAACTGTTGGGGGATATGATAGAGAAAAAGGCACTGTTTCTGTCATTTTCCAAATTGTTGGTGCATCAACCTTTAAACTTAATCAATTAAATGAAGGTGACTCATTACATGATTTTGTTGGCCCACTTGGAAGACCTACAGAAATTACCGGCGAAAAAGTTTGTGTTGTTGGTGGTGGCTTAGGATGCGCTATTGCTTATCCTATTGCTAAAGCTTTCCATGAAGCTGGAAAAGATGTCACTGCCATTGCTGGCTTTAGAACAAAAGATTTAGTCATCCTTGCTGATGAATTTGAAGCAAATTCAACTAAATTTATTCCATGTTCTGATGATGGAACGTATGGAACAAAAGGTGTTGTTACCGGACCATTAGAAGAACTTCTAAAGAGTGGTGTTAAATTTGATAAAGTTATTTGCATCGGGCCTGTTATCATGATGAAATTCGTAACAGAAGTTTGTAAAAAATACAACGTACCAGAATGTGTTTGTTCAATGAACCCTATTATGATTGATGGAACTGGTATGTGTGGATGCTGCCGTTTAACTGTTGGCGGTAAAATTAAATTTGCTTGTGTTGATGGTCCTGATTTCAATGCTTATGAAGTTGATTTTGATGAAGCAATGAAAAGAGGAAAAATGTATAAAGCCTTCGAAAAGAAAGCTTATGACGAAGCAAAATGTAACTTACTTAAAAAGGAAGGTAACTAATTATGTATAAAGAATACAAAATGAACCCAAGAAAAGATAAAAACCCAATGCCTTCTCAAGATCCAAAAGTAAGAGCCCATAATTTTGAAGAAGTTGCTCAAGGTTATACAGCTGAAATGGCAATTGATGAAGCAAAAAGATGTATTGGTTGTCCAAATAAACCATGCGTTGCTCATTGCCCTGTTAATATTAATATTCCAGATTTTATTCATGAAGTTGCTTTAGGTAATTTTGAAAAAGCTTACGAGATTATTTCTCAATCTTCTTCACTTCCTGCAGTTTGTGGTAGAGTTTGTCCACAAGAAACTCAATGTGAAAAGAAATGTACAAGAGGCGTTGCTCCAGGAAGCGAACCAGTCGCTATTGGTAGACTTGAAAGATTCGTTGCTGATTATCATAATGCACATGCTGAAGATAAACCAATTGAAATTAAGAAAAACAGCCATAAAGTCGCTGTTATTGGCTCCGGTCCTTCTGGTTTGACATGCGCCGGGGATTTAGCTAAAAAAGGTTATGATGTAACTGTTTTTGAAGCTTTACACTTAGCAGGTGGCGTTTTAGTTTATGGCATTCCTGAATTCAGATTACCAAAAGCTATAGTTCAAAAAGAAGTTGATGGCTTAAAGAAACTCGGTGTTAAAGTTGAAACTAATATGGTCATTGGTAGAGTAATTACTATCGATGAATTACAAAAAGAATATGGCTTTGAAGCTATATTTATCGGAAGTGGTGCAGGATTGCCAAATTTCTTAGGTATTCCAGGCGAAAACTTAAATGGTGTTTATAGTGCTAATGAGTTCTTAACAAGAACAAATTTAATGAAAGCTTATAGACCAGATTCTAATACTCCAATTGAACATGCTAAAAGAGTAGCTGTTGTTGGCGGTGGTAACGTTGCTATGGATGCTGCTAGATGTGCTCTTAGACTCGGTGCAGAACATGTTTATGTTGTTTATAGAAGAAGCTTAACTGAACTTCCTGCTAGACAAGAAGAAGTTCATCACGCTATGGAAGAAGGAATTGATTTCTCAACTCTTTTAAGAAATCCAGTTGAAATTTGTGGTGATGAAACAGGTTTAGTTAACAAGATGAAGATTGAAGTTATGGAACTTGGTGAACCTGATGCTAGCGGAAGAAGAAGACCAGTTGGTACAGGAAAATACGAAGAACTTGATGTTGATTGCGTTATTATCTCAATCGGAACTTCTCCAAACCCATTAATTAAACATACAACTGAAGGACTTGAAACTAATCCACATGGTTGTATTATTACTAAAGGCGAATCAGGTTTAACATCACGTCCACATGTTTATGCAGGTGGCGATGCTGTTACTGGTGCTGCAACTGTCATTTTAGCTATGGGTGCAGGCAAACATGCTGCAAAAGCTATTGACGAAGAAATAATGGGTAGTAAATAATATATATAACTGAATGATTAAAAAATCGATACATTCTCTGTATCGATTTTTTAATTTGAGACTATAATAATTTGACATTATGTTCTAACAATGTTTTTGAATCTTCTTTTCCCCAAATCGAAGATTGAACTTCGCCAATGTGAAATTTGTTAAGCATAACTAAACACATTCTTGATTGACCTATTCCTCCTCCAATGCTTAGAGGTAATTTATCTTCTAATAAAGATTTGTGAAAAAATAAGTTTTTCCTTTCATCATAGGTATTTGTGATTTTTAATTGGCTGATTAAAGTTTTTTTATCAACTCTTATTCCCATCGAGGAGAGTTCAACTACATCATTTAATGGTGGGTAGTAAAGTAAAATATCACCATTAAGAGACCAATCATCATAATCTGGTGCCCTTAAATCATGAGGTTTTCCATCTCTAAGTTTTCCACCAATTCCAATTACAAAAATAGCGCCATTATTTTTTGCAAATTCTCTTTCTCTTTCTTTTGGGCTTAATGCTGGATATAGTTCAAGTAATTTTTTTGATGTAATAAAATGAATATTTTCTGGGAAATAGTTAGTTAAGTTTGGATATTTCTTAATTACAAGATTGGGGATGCGGACAAAAAGTTGGACATTAAATTAAGGGAGACTTAACTTATATGTATGACTTAAAAACAATTAAA
>CALVOX010000009.1 GCA_944350425.1 uncultured Bacilli bacterium | reverse complement strand
TCATTCAGAAAAGAATTTAAATATTTACCTATGGCGCTGGTTTAAAAAATGTGTGCAACATTTTGGGGTAACATCAATTAAATTAGTACCTTGATCTTAAACAAAGATTAAGGTTTTTTATTTATTAGAAGTATTTTTTATATCTTTTTGCAGCGCTTTACTGGCTTTTAAATAGCCAGATAAAACATCACTATAATATTTTTTATATTTTTCATTTTTAATTTTTTTTAAGTTATTTTTTAACATTTTGGATTCTCTATTAGAATCCAAAATTGCTATATTATTTTTTAGTTTATATTTAATGACTTCTTCAACTATTCTCATTCTTTCTTCATAAAGAGAAATAATTTTAGTATCTATCTCATCAATTAATTTTCTTGAATCTTCTAAGTTATTCATATTGTTCATTCTCCTAAAATATAAGTAGTCCTAAAGGGTAAGATATAGCTAAAGCTACAATTATTGATATAAACATTAAAGTAGAACCATAAATTAAAGTATCTTTAGTTGTACAAGATTCGCTAGCGCTAATTATTGCAATATGAGGCATAGATGGAGGAGTAGCAAAAGCAAAAGATGACATCATACCTATAATACATATTGTTGTTTCTAAATTTAAAGAAGAGGAAGTTGATATTAAAATGGTACTAGCAACTGTAGCAACTAAAGTTGCAGTAATCATATTGGAAGATAGATTAGTTTGTATTCCAGCCCATAAGGTGAAAATAATTAATAATCCTATCGCTGATAGATTTTTAAAAGATGATCCTAAATAATTTTGTAAGAAAGTAATTAAACCGATATTATCGTTTTTAATAGCTTCCCCTAAAGCTAAAGTAGCAGCACACATAATTAAACTTCCCCAAGGAACACCTTTTTTAAAGGCTTCATCAATTTTAATTAATGGTTCATTATTAACATGAATCACGCATAATAGCAACGTTCCAAGCAGTGGTGGCATAAATGTTGTATATTTATTAAATATTTCATAAATAGGTGGATAAATTTGTTCAAATAAAGAAGGAACAATCCATAGAATTAAAACAATTATAAATATAATAAGAGTAATAATATCTTTCTTATTTAATTTAGGAAGTTCGTCTTTGAGTTTAGAAATAATATTAAAATTTATTTTTTTACAATCAGGTCTAATTAAAAGAATTAGCATAAAATACATTAAGATAAAGATAATTAAACCTGCAGGAAATGCCACTCCAATATATGAAAAAGTTGATACATTTAATCCAGCAGCATTTAAAGCTAAAACAGGAAAAACATGAGCAATAGGAGTCATTCCGCTACTTATAGAAACACTAAATCCTAATCCTAGCATTAAAACCTTTGCAATTTTATCTTTTTTATCTATATTTAATATTTCTAATATTTCATTTAAGATAGGAAGAAGTACTACAAATAAAACAGTAGGAGAGATGAATAATCCTAATATTAAACTAGCTAAAAGAAAGAAAAAGATAAATAAATAGCCATTTTTTCTCGATAATTTAAAATTTACAAAAGTAATAGCGATTCTTTTAATTAAAGAAGTTTTACTTAAAGCATAAGTACAAACAAAAGTAAAAAGAAGAAATGCAAAAGTTGAATTACCAAAACTAGATGATATTACTTTTGAAAAGCCAAAACTATTAATAAACCCTAGAGCAAATAAACATAATAAGCTTGGCCAATCTATCCCAATAGTTAACCATAAAATCAATGTGCCGAGAAAAATGAAGATTAGCCCAATAGCCTCGCTACTTAATTCACCAATTGGTGGAATAAGTTGACCAAAAAAGCAAAATATAGCACATATAATAATTATGATAGTTCTAAATATCTTGTTATCTTTAAATTTAGTTTTCATTATTTTCCTTCATTCTTAATATATCGTTTTCTTCTAATTTTAAATCACTTTTAATATAAACTTGTTCTTTAATCTTTTTAACTTCTTCAAGTTTATTACCATAACAATCAATAATTTCTTCAACTTTTATAGTTTTATCAAAAGTAGAAGTAGGAGACAAAACTTCTAAAGTGTCACCTAATTTAAATTTATTACGATGTTCAACTTTAATGTAACCTTCTTTATCTTGTTTCAAAACTACAGCAATATACTTATGAGTTTGACTTAAAGAAGAAGTTTCATTATTTGTTTTATGATCGCTATGATAATAAAAACCAGTTGTAAATGCTCTATTTGAAGTTTTTTGTAATTCTTCAATATAATCAAAACTTGGAGTTTTTGAATTATAATAATCAACTATTGCTCGACGATAAGCATTAGTAACGGTTGCTACATAATAATTAGATTTCATTCTTCCTTCGATTTTTAAAGAAGTAATTCCAGCATCTACTAAATCACTTATATGATTAATTAAACATAAATCTTTACTATTTAAGATATATGTGCCTTTATTATCTTCTAAAATTGGATAATATACCGTTTCATCTTTAGAATTTTTAACCCCTAAAGCATAATTCCATCTACAAGGCTGAGCACAAGCTCCTTTATTTGAATCTCTTCCAGTTAAATAGTTTGAAAGAAGGCATCTTCCACTATATGAAATACACATTGCACCATGACCAAAACATTCAATATCAATATTTTCTGGAAGTTCTTTTTTAATCGCTTTAATTTCTTCTAATGATAATTCTCTTGCAAGCACTAATCTTTTAGCTCCAAGATTTACCCACATTTTAGCAGAATAAACATTAGTAATATTTGCTTGGGTAGAGACATGAAGTTCTAAAGAAGTATATTTAGTTACTAAAGAGGCAATACCTAAATCACTTACAATAACTCCATCAACATGAATTTTATCTAAAAATTTTAAGTAATCTAATAAACCATTAAAATCTTCATTATGAGCTAAGATATTAACAGTAATATAAACTTTAACATTATGTTCATGAGCATAAGTAGTAGCTTTGATAATTTCCTCTTCATCAAAATTATCGCTAAAAGCTCTTAAGCCAAATCTTTTACCAGCAAAGTAAACAGCATCGGCACCAAAATGAATAGCAGTAACTAGTCTTTCGTAGTCGCCACAAGGGGATAATAATTCTAATTTTTTCATGTCTAAATAATACTTTAATTTGGTTTAAAAATGTATCATAATTTTAGTTTGTTATGATTAAGAAGAAGTATTTTATATATCTTTTAGAATCTATTTTAATTGGGTTAGTAGTTGGAATAGTTGTTGGAATATATCAACTTGGTATGAGAGAAGTTATTAATCTTTCAAGTAATATGTTTCATCAAAAAGATATAAATCATATTATTTTTAATATCTTAATTATTATTTTACTTTCTATTCTTAATTATTTAATAATTTATAATTTTAAAGGTGTAGATGGAAGCGCAATTCCTTTAATTGAAAAAGTTTTAGATAAAAGGTTAAAAGTAAATTATTATGAATATAATGATTTAGGTTTAACGATAATTAATTCTTACGCTTCTTCATATTCTTTACTTACTTTAGGAAGCGAAGGCCCTAGTGTTTCTATGGGCGGAAAGATAGGAAGAATCATTAATAAAATTTTTAATGATAATGATAATCTTGATAATATTGCTTTAGGTAGTGGAGCAGCATTTGGCGCAGCTTTTCTATCCCCTTTAAGTGGATTTTTTTATTCTTTAGAAGATTGTTTACATTATAAAACTAATTTCGGTTTAATTTTTAGAAGCTTAATTATTTCTTTTGTTTCTTTTTTTTGTAAGTTTGTTTATAAATAATAATCATTTAATAAGTTTTGATAATGTTACTAGCTTTACTTTTTTAAATAATTTAGAGTTAATTATTCTTATAACGATACTAGTTTCAACAATTATTTTGGCTTATATTTTTAAGAAACTCGCCTTATCTATTAGAAAGTTATTTCTTAAATATAAGAATAATTTTTTAATTAAATATCGTTCATTTATTTTCTTTGGTGTATTTTTAGTACTAGGTTATTTTATTTTTGATTATTTAGGCAATGGTAAAAATATTTTAAATTTAATTTCTGATCCGTCGATAAATAATAGCTTACTTCTTTTAATAGGGTTATTTGTATTTAGATTGATTTCTCTATCGATACTAGGAAACGGAAAAGTAAGTGGTGGAATTGTTCTACCTTCGATGGTTTTAGGAGGAATAATCGGAGCTATTAATTTTAACTTATTATCAAAATTTATTCGATTTGATCAAAGCGATTTAAATTTTGTTATTTTATTATCGATGATATTTTTCTTTACTTTAATCAATAATTCACCTTTAACTGGAAGTACTTTATTTATATCTTCTTTATTATATCTAAATAATTATTCTTTAATTTTCTTTAAAGAATTAAGTTTTTATTTGTGTTTAATAATTATTATTTGTGGAAGTTTATTTTTTAAATTCGTGCTTAAACAAAAGAATATTAATGAAGATTTTATTAAAATCGATTCTTTATTTAACTAAATAATGATTTGATAATAGTAAAGTCTTTAATTTTTTATTTTTATTTAATGAAGTTAGGAAAAAGATTAAATTACCAAGAGAATAAAGCAATAAATAGATTAAAGTTAAAGGGAAAAGACATACTCCAAGAACATTTATAACTATTCTTATTTTCTTATTCTTAATCTTTTCATGCTTCTTTAAAGAAATAAATCCTTTTAGATTAATTTGATTATCTTCTATTTTTATCACATAGAAAAATATAATCGAACCATAAATTTTATTATTTTTTAAATTAATACTTCCTTCATAATATTCATCATTTTTATCAATAGAAGAATTAAGAATAAAATAATCATTATTAATAAACTTTATATCTTTTGAATAATTAATAATTTTTGGATCTTCAAATGAATAATATGGAGCAAAAATAAGCATTAATCCTATAATAAAAATAATAATTCCTAAAACTATCCCGCCATAAGAAATATAATCTTCTATTTCATTAGCAGATGAATTAGGTGAATATACTATCAAAAGTCCCTTAGAAGCAACAAGAATAGAAGTTAAAGAAGTTATAAAATTAACTATTTTTAAATCTCGATATATATGTCCTTTACCTTTAAAAGAAAATAGACCAAATATCGAAATAACAATTTCGATAAATGAAATTAAAGCCATGATAAGAGAATTAATTTCATTAAAATTATTTACTTGGTAATGATTTAAAGTAAAAATAGAATAACCTATATAAACTATTGAAAAGATAATTATTAAAATCGATATAATTCCATTTAATAAGTTATAATGACTAACATTTCGCTTATCAATTAAATCTTCTTTGATAATTTTATGAACTTTAAAAGTAACTTCTTTATTATTAATATTCTTTTTAATTCCTTGAAAACAAATTATTTTTGTAATTGAGTTAATTAAGTTAATTGAAGAAGAAACTAGTAAAAATTTATCGTCTATTAAGCCAGTTATAAATTTATAAATAAATAAAAGTAAGTTAAAAGTTATCGATAATGCAATGAAAATTAATGACCTTTTTAAAATTTCTTTTTTACCCATAGCAAATTCTAAATATATTATTAAAACTTAATTTATCAAAATCAAATATCTTTTTTAAGATTATTAGATTACAATATACAAAGTTTTAGGAGATAAAAATGATTTTAAAAGTTGGTTTTATTGGAGCTGGAAATATTGCCGAAACATTAGCAGAAACTTTTTTACAATATAAGGATAAATTCGAACTTTATGCTGTAAGTTCTAAAAGCGATGATAAATTAAATAAATTTAAAAATAAATATGGATTTAAGAAAACATATAATTCTTATGAAGAATTAGTTCAAGATAAAGAGATTGATTTAGTTTATATTTCAACTTTAATTAAAGATCATTATAAACATATTAAATTATGTTTAGAAAATAATAAGAATGTTTTATGTGAAAAAGCTTTTACATTTAATCATAAAGAAGCTAAAGAATTAGTTGAAATTGCTCGAAGAAAAAACTTATTTTTAGCGGAAGCTATTTGGACTAGATATATGCCTTCTAGAGGTTTAATTTTAAACTTAATAAGTAGCGATGTTATTGGCAAAGTTTATTATATTGAAGCTAATTTAGGTTATGAAATTAAAGATAAAGAAAGAATAAAATATCCTAAATTTGGTGGAGGAGCAATGCTTGATGTTGGAGTTTATCCTCTAAATTTTATCGATATGTTTGCTCTATCTAAAGTTAAATCTATTCATGTTACTTCTAAATTAAACAAAGAAGGAGTTGATGAAACTGACATTGTTAATATGGAATATGAAAATGGTCTATTAGCTCAATTTTTTACAACTATTAATCAAGCCACTTCAAGAGAAGGTTTTATTTATGGAGAAAAAGGATTTATTAAAGTAACTAATATTAATAATCCAGAAAAAATTGAAATATATCTTCGTGAAGATAAAACAAAAAATTACGCAACATTAGTTTCTTCTATTAATATAAAAGAAGATTTTAACGGTTATGAATATCAACTTTTAGAAACCTATAATTCTATTACTTCTTCTAAAAAAGAAAATCCATCCATGATTTTAGATGAGACACTTAAAATAATGTCAATTGTTGATGAAATATTACATAAAGCCCACTATATTAATTATTAATTTCTATGAAATTTAATGATAAAGAATATACCGGTTTAACGTCGAATGAAGTAGAAACCTTAATAAAAGCTAAAAAGGTAAATAAATCAAAAAAGATAGTAAAAAATACCCATTTATCAATAATACTATCTTCGATTTTTACTTTGCCTAATGTTATTCTTTATATTGTTGGGTTACTTTTTCTTTATGCACAGTTATTTATAGAAGATGGTTTTTCTTATATTCCAGTTACAAAGTATGGATTTTTATTTGTAATATTATTCAATATTATTATATCTATTGCTTCAAAAGAAAAATCAAAGATTACTTTAGATAAAATGAAAGTAATTAGTAAAGGAAAAGTAGAAGTAATAAGAAATAATGAAATTATTTTAGTTAATGATGAAGATATAGTTTTAGGAGATTATCTATTTTTAGATAAATCTAATTTTACTTTACCTGTTGATTTAGAATTAATTGATGGAGAAGCGACAGTAAATGAATCTGTCTTAACAGGAGAATCTAATTTAATTAAAAAGAAAATAGGAGACAATCTTTTAAGTGGATCAATTTTAATCTATGGAAAATGTATTGGAAAAGTAATTAGAGTAGGAAAGGATACGTTTGTAAATAATCTTGAAACTAAAGTTAAAAGTATTAAAAAAAGTAAGTCTTTATTAAATAAAGATCTAAATAAAATAATACTTATAATGTTAATTTTAGCATTTCCAGCAGTAGGAGCAGTTAATTTATCTACCTATATTTATCAAAAAGGAGACTTTTTGCTTAAGTCAATTTCAAATTCATCAACAATTATTGTAGGAATGGTTCCTATTGGATTAGTCTTACTTTCAAGCGTTACTTTAGCAAATTCCATTATTAAACTTATTAAACAAAATATCTTAACCAAAGAACTTTGTGCTATTGAATCTTTAGCTCGAGTTGATACTTTATGTGTTGATAAGACCGGTACTTTAACCACAAATCATATGAAAGTTAAAGAGATTAAAGCAATAAGTAAAACTAAAACCAAAGAATATTTAAATAATTTATTATTTTATTACTTATCTAATTTAAATGATTCCGATACCTCTATTAGTATAAAATCATTTTTAGATATAAATAAGATTGAGTTAGATAAATTTAAAGAAGAAAGTAATTTAATAATCGAAGAAAAGATGCTTTTTGATTCAACGAAAAAATATTCCTCTTTAAAAATTAATGGTAAAAAATATTATTTTGGAGCATTTGATTATCTTTTAGATAAAAATTTAAATAAAGATATATATGAATACGCTTTAAATTTAGCAAAAAAAGGAAATAGGGTACTAGTTTTTAAGTACGAAGATGAAGTTTTATCTTTAATCTATTTAGTAAGCGAACTTAGAAAAAATGTTAAGGAAACTATCGCTTATTTTAATGAACTCAAAATTGATATTAAGGTAATTAGTGGAGATAATTTAGAAACAGTAAAAGAAATTGCAAAAGAATCAGGTATATTAAATTATGATAAAGCGATATCTTTAGAAAATGTAAGTATAGAAGAGCTTAAAAATATTTTTGATAAATACTCTATTTTTGCAAGAGCTAAACCAGAGCAAAAAGAAGAAATTGTTCGTCTTTTAGAGGAAAATAATCATAAAGTCGCTTATATTGGAGACGGGGTAAATGATATTACTTCTTTAAGAAGAGCAACTTCATCGATCGCTTTAAATTCGGGGGTTACTTCTTCAAAAATAATAAGTGATTTTACTTTACTTGATGATGATTTTTCTTCTTTACCTAATGTCATTAAAGAAGGAAGAAGAGTTTTAAAAAATATTGAAAGAACTTGTACTTTATTTATCGTAAAAGACACTCTTATATTTTTATACGCTTTATATTCTTTAGTTTCTAAAAACGGAATGGTAATTGGGATTGAATCGATTTATATCTTTGAATTTATAATCGTTGCTCTTTCGGGATTTTTACTTTCTATTGAAAATACGATTCCAGAAAAATACGATAGCAAGATGTTAAAAAGAAGTTTCCTTTTAGGTGGAATATCTGGCTTGTTTTTATCCTTACCAGGTCTAATAATTGGGATTTTATCTTTCTTTATAGAAATACCTGGAGCTCATATTATGTGTTCTTTACTTATTTCACTTTTTGGACCCCTAATTTTATTTGGAATAAGCTATCCATTATCAAGATATTCAAAAATTGTACTTATAATTTCTTCTTCATTAACTCTTTTTGGATTATTCTTTGCACCAAATATTTTCTTAAATCCATTTTATCTTAGAGATGCTAATAATTTGTCAGAACAATTAGAACTAATCTTTAAATCATTCTTTAATTTAGAGATTTATACAAAACTTAATTATGTAGAATACATTAGTTTAGGTATTTATTTTATCATTACCTCATCTATATTTATCTTCCTTGTTATTAAATACAAAAAGAAACTTATTTCTAAGGCTCAAAGTTTATAATTATAAAAATTGTGTAAATACACAAAAGTTTCTCTTTAACTTTTAAATTTATATGATATAATTATTTTATTAACAAATTACGAACAAAAATTTTGTGATTTTACACTTTAAATGAAAGATCTAATTAGAAACAAATACCTAGATAAACTTATAACTTATCAAGATTCTAGATTTATTAAAATTATTTCAGGAATTAGGGGAGTTGGAAAAAGCCACCTACTTTTAGATGATTTTAAAAACTACTTATTGAATGAAGGTGTTGGCTTAGATCAAATTGTTATTATAGAACTAGAGAAAAGCTTTAATAGCGATTTTAAAAACCCAATTTATTTTATTAAGTTTATTCAAGAAGAAATACTTTCAGAAAATAAAAGAAAATATTTATTTATTGATGATATAGACTTAATGAAAAGTGTTTTAGATGAAGAAAACTCAAAAAAAGTTGATTGTTATAGTTTTTTGAATTATTTATTTACTTTGGAGAATGTTTCTTCTTTTGTAACAACATCTAATGCTTCTTTTTATGAAAAGAATTTATCTTTTAAAGGAAAAGGAATCAATATTCAAGTTTTCCCACTTAGTTATGATGAGCTTTTTGAACTTAATAATGATTTTAATTTAGATGAATATCTTAAATATGGTGGTTTAATTGATATAATATCTTTAAATGATATAAAAAAGGAAGATTACTTAACTTCTTTGATAGACGAAATTATTTCTAACGATATAAAAGCAAGAAAAAATATTAAAAATGATCTAGAGACGTTTAAAGCTATTCTTGAAGTTTTAGCCTTAATGTTAGATCAAAACTTAACTATTTTAAGAATAGTTGAATGCTTAGAAGAAAAAAACATAAGTATAAATAATGAAACCGTTTCTTCTTATATGGATATTTTAGAAGAAAACAACATCATCAAGGATAAAGGAAGGTATTTATTAAAACTTAGAAGAAATTTAGAGACATCGAAAAAATATTATTTTAATGATCTCGGTCTAGTTTCAAGCTTATTAAAGTTTCAAGAAGTGAATGTAAATGCCAGAATTAAAAATTTAATATTCAATGAACTTAGATTTAGAGGATATGAAGTAAGTAGCGCTTTAATCGAAAATTTTTATAAAGATAAAGAGGCAAAAACAATTAGAGAATATTTGGAAGTAGATTTTTTAGCTAAAAGTTTTGATAAAAAAGTTTATATCCAATTTGCTGAAGAAATATCTTCTAAAGAAAATTTGGAAAAAACTATTAAACCTTTTTCAAAAATTAAAGATCATTTCAAAAAAATTGTGGTTACAAAAAACTTAAACAAACCTAGATATGATGAAAACGGTATTTTATTTGTTGGACTAAAAGATTTCTTGTTAAAAAAAGAGATTTTATATTAAATTGCATTTAAGTTTAAATAGAAATCTCAAATTAATTAAACTGGTTATATTAAAAAGGAAATTGCAGAAGAAAATATGTTGAATCAAAATAAATTTAAAATAGTTATTGAACCATCGATAAATGAAGTTATTTCATACACTTCATATTTGCAAAAACTAAGTTTGATAAATTTTATTAAACTTTCGCTTGAGTCAAAAGAAGAAGTCGTTTTAAATAACTTAGTTTTGCGTATTTTTTTAAGCAATTTCGAAGATTTTATTGTTTTTGATGATGTTTCGATTAATTCTTTTTCAAGTAGAGAAAATATCGAACTTACCAATTTTAACTGCAAAGTAAATGAAAACGTTCTAAAAAATAATCGAATTTTAAGAAAATTTGTTATTAATATTGAACTATTAATTGATGAAAATCAGATTTTAGCTTATGCCTCAAGAGAAATTAATTTACTTCCTCCATCATATTTTGATGCTAAGAATTTTCCTTATGAAATTTTAGCTTCCTTTATTAATCCAAATTCTTTAGTTGTCAAAAATAACGTTTTATCTTTACTTGATTCACTAAAGGATAAATACGGCCTTACTAGATTTTTATCATATTATGACGATAAGGAAGATTTAAAAAGAGAAATTGAACTTATTTATAATCAGTTTTTACATAAAAATATTTTTTATTTAACTTTACCTAAAAATTTCTTAATTAATGGCGTAAATATTAGACATTTAGAAAGCGTTGAATATTATAAAAGAGGAACTCCGCTAGATGTTGCTTTATTTTTGTGTTCAATTTTTGAATATTCAAATTTAAACACTATTTTGATTTTTGTTTTAAATAAAGTTTATGTTGGTGTTTGGCTAACTAATGAAACATTCTCTAACTCTTTAAATGATGATCATTCTTTATTTGTTTCTTATTTAAATTTAGGCCGAATTTTAACGATTGATCCAGTTTTGTTGTTCGAAAAGAAACTTTTTAGTGAGAATGTTTTGTCTTCAAAAACAGAAATCATAAAAAATAGTCAAAATTTAATCTATTTAGATTTAAAAGTTACCCGCAGCAATAATTATCTTTCCTTAGATTACGCTTTTTTAGATGAAGAAAGTTCAACCAAAATAAAAATCGATGAAAGAAGTAAAGAACTTGAAAATTTCTCTTTAGATATATCTTTAAAAAAAGAGAAAATAATTTCAGGAAATTTAAAATTTGATTTTTATCAAAAAAAGTTACTTGATTATTCTAAGTCAAATAAACTCATTAATATGAAAATAGGAGTTTCTTCCTTTGAGCTTCTTGTCCCATCAATTGAAGAACTTACATATTTATTTGATAATGAAGAAGAAAATTTATTTTTACTTACTCCACTTAATGGAATTGAAGTTAGTAAAACTTTTAGGAAATCATTATTTGATATAAAGAAAAACAAAGAGATTTATGAAAGAAGTAAAAGTGAGCTTGTAAGAAATCAGATTGAGCTACTTTTAGATGAAAAAGATTATTCAAAAACTTTATATTCTTTATATAAGCGTTCAAAATTTGATATTGATGAAAGTGGTACAAATACTCTGTTTATTACTATAGGTATTTTTGCTTATAAAGATGATTTAAAATCAAAAACCACATACTACGCTCCAATTTTACTTTATCCAGTAGAATTAATAAGAAAAAATACAGAAAATAAATATTATTTTAAAGTTTTAGATATTGAGCCAACTTTAAATATTTCTTTTTTAAACTATATTAAAGAAACCTATAAAGTTGATTTTTCTCTTAATTTCGAGGATTTGCCAAGAAAAGAGGAGAATAAAAATTTAATCGATATCAATAAATTATTCATTGATTTGAAGAAAGACCTATCTAATTTAGGTAATGTAGCTATTAAGAAAAATGCTTTTCTTGGGAGATTTTCATTTAATAAATTTGTTTTACGGAACGATATTAAAAACAGAAAAGATGAATTAATGAAAAACAAAATTATTAATTCATTTGTTAATGGTTCTAAAGTTTATAAAAACGATAAGCCTTCCTTAACAGCTCTTGAAATCGATAAATATATCGATTTAAGAAAACTTGCTATACCTTTAATGGCTGATTCAAGCCAAGTAGAAGCGATTGTAAATGGAACTAACGGTGAATCTTTTGTTTTAATCGGCCCTCCAGGAACTGGAAAATCTCAAACAATTGCAAATATTATTGCAAATGCTTTATATAACGATAAGAAAGTATTGTTTTGCTCTTCAAAAAAAGCAGCACTTGATGTTGTTTTTGATCGTTTAAAAAATATTAAACTCGATAAATTTATTCTCGAACTTCACTCGAATAAGCAAGATAAAAAAAGAGTTTTAGAGGATTTGTATAAAACATTAGAATTTGGAGAGGTAAAGTCTATACCTGGGTTCAACAACCTTATTGAAAGTTTAAATTTAACGAAGGAAGAATTACAACGTATTGATGATGCTATACACAAAAAGCCTAACTTTTATCCAATTTCTTTATACGAAGCTTTAATAAACTTTGAAAAAAATAAGGAAAATTATAACGAATCATTTAAAATTAATAGAGAAGTTATAGAAAATTTTAATCTTTATAAAAAAGAAGAAATTTTAAATCTTTTAAAAGAAGCTTATATTCATTCGAAGAATCAACCTTTTTACAAAAATAATGCATTTAAAGTATACAAAAATAAGGATTATACCCTTGAAATCAAAAATAAGCTCAATAATCTTTTGAACGAATTTGTAAAGACTTTAGAAAACTTCTCAATAATAAACGATAAAATATCAGAAATTTTAAAACTTCCTTTAATAAATGAGCAGGATTTAAATGATTTATATAGTTTGTTTGAATTTACTTCAAATAATGAAGTCTATTTAAATTTACTTTCAAAAACTAGTTTCCCTTCGTTGATAAAAGATCTTAAAAGGATGATAAACATCGAAGTTTCTTATAATAAAGACAAAGAAAAACTACTTTGTATTTTTGATTATTCAATTTTAGACACTATTACAGATGAGAAAGTCCAAGAGTTATCTAATGTTTTATTAAAAACTCAAAATGGAAACTTTATTCAGAGAACTTTCAACTCTTTTAAAATAAAAAAATACTTTTCTAAATTTTCTAAAACAAGAATCAACAAGCAATATTTCAAAAGTTATTTTGATTTAATTTCTTTAATTAAAAGAAAAGAATCCGAAGTGAAAAAAAATAGATTTTTAATTTATTCTTTAATCGGTCAGTCTTTAGACTACCCAAAATATGAAACTAGCCTTTTACCAAACACTATTGATTATAAAAAAATCTTATCTAAACTTGATAACACTTTAAAACTATTTAATATTTTTGAAAAAATAAGTTTTGGAAAAGCAAAAAAAGAGGACTTAATTAATACATTCGTTTTATTGAAAACTAATGATATTACTTATGATGTTTTTGATCTTTACAAAGAAGAATATAGTATTATCAGCAAAAAAATAACTGATTTAGAAACTACATTCAAGTTTGATTTCTCGTCTCTAGATAAAGGCAATTTTATAAAGTCATTACTCAGTAGCCTTTCTTATGTTAAAGACCATATTGGTGATTTATATGACGTTACAGCACTTAACATTGTTTTTGAAAGATTAGAGACGTTAGGATTTAAAGAAATAGTTGATTTCTACAAAAATAACGAATTTAATTTTGATAAAATTAGTTTATTCTTTGAAGCTAGTTTGTATAAGGAGATTAGTGAATATTTAGTGACAAGACTCGGCTTAGAGAAATTTTCTAGTGAGAAGTGCAATCTTATAAGGGACGAGTACCAAAATTTAGATCTAACTTATCGCCACGATGTAATTAGTGAGATAGTATCAAAACTTTCTAAAAAAATACCTACATCATATTCTGAGAACATCAACTCAAGTGAAGTTGCTATTTTAAAAAAAGCAATTAAATCCTTAGGAAGAGGTATTTCTTTAAGAAAATTGCTTTCTACAATCCCTTCAACTATTTTTAAACTTAAACCTTGCTTTTTAATTTCTCCTTTATCTTGCGCTAAGTATTTAGATCCTAAGCTATATCATTTTGATATTGTTATTTTTGATGAAGCATCTCAATTGCAAACAGAAGAAACTTTAGGAGTAATTTCTAGAGGAGATTCTTTAATTATTGCCGGAGATGACAAACAATTACCACCTACGTCGTTTTTTGATAAACAAGTTAATGACGGAGAAGGAGAATATTATTTAAATGATTTGGAATCTGTACTAGATGATGCAATCTCTATATCTTTACCAATTAGAAAACTTCGTTATCATTATAGGTCTAAATCAGAATCTTTGATAGCTTTTTCCAATACGAAGTTTTATCAAAATGAGTTATATACTTTCCCGTCAAGTGACGAGAGTTTTTCTAAAATAAATTATAACTTTGTCGAAAATGCTATTTATGATTCGGGTAAATCTGCAACAAACAAAATAGAAGCTATAAGACTAGTAGATGATTTAATAAAACAAATTAAACTAGAAAAAGGAAAAAGGACTTATGGTATTATTACTTTTTCAATTCATCAGATGGATTTAGTTGATAAACTATTAACTGAACGAATAGATAGCGACAAACAACTCGAAAGCATTGTATCAACTTTAAAAGAACCGATTTTTATTAAAAATCTAGAAAATGTTCAAGGAGATGAAAGAGATGTTATATATATTTCTATTTGTTATGGGAGAAATAAAAACGGCCGTTTCATACAAAATTTCGGTCCGATTAATAATTTAGGTGGAGAAAGAAGGTTAAACGTTGCTATTACGAGAAGTAAAGAACAAATGAGTATTTATACTTCTATCGAGTATAATGATATTAATGTTAATAAAACGAATAGTGTTGGGGTAAAATATTTACGATCCTTCTTAGAATATGCAAAGTTTGGACAAAGAAGTCTTTCTTATAACGAATTAAGTGAAAACAATATTATAGTTCGAGGAATTGAATACTACTTAGCCAAGGATATTGAAAAATTAGGTTTTGATGTAAAACTTCATTATGGAGCTTCAAAATTTAAAATTGATATTGCAGTCATATCTAAAACAAACAATAAGTTCTTTGTAGCTGGTATATTGCTTGATTCGAAACAATATATTGATACACCAACTGCAACAGACAAGAATATAATTCAAATCAAGAAACTTGAATCATTAAAATGGAATATTATCTTTGTTTGGTCTTTAGATTATTTCTTAAATAAGAGTAAAATATTAAGTGAGATAGAAAAAAGGTTAGGAGAATGGGAAATGAGTATTGAAAACAATTCTTTAGATTTCGCCCAAGAAGAGCAAAATTTAAGCGATGTCGTATTTGAAAAAGTTAAAAAAACTCAAAACGATGCTTATAAGCCATATTTAAAATTCTCTTTGAAATCATTTTATAGTGAAGAGCAATTTATGAACCCTCAAAATAGAGAATTTATATTTAAATTAATCAAAAACATAATTGAAATAGAGTCCCCTATTTCTGAAACTTTTTTGACAAAAAGACTATATGAGTTATTTCAGATAAAAAGGAAAAATAAGGATAACACAAGGTTGATTAATTTTTTCTATTCCAAACTCGATAACCCTAGAAACTACTCTTATTCTGTAACAAACTATTTTTACTTTAAAAATGGTACTGAATTAGTAGGCAATAATCCTATCGATTTCTATCGTAAAGCAAATTCAAGAGATTTTGCTGAAATTTCTAAAGAAGAGGTCAGCGTACTAATTAAAGATATTTTGAAAAAGGAAATTTCTGTTGAAGACGAGAACTTAAGAAAAAGTGTTGTTTCGATTTTGGGTTTTAAATCTAAAACTAGAAATATTGATAATTGTTTAAGCAATGTTTTTGATTATATGATGAATGAGCTTAAAATTCTCGGAAAAAATAAAACTAACAACTATTTTTATTTATTGGATAATTAACATTTAGGAAGTTTATTTTATGGAACCTATTGAAACTTACGTTGAGAGAAAAAAAGAGGAATTAAAATCTAAGCCATATTTAAAAGAGGCAAAAATTGTGATAGTTCAAGTTAACAATGATCCTGCTTCAAATTCTTATATTAAAGGGAAAATTAGAGATTTGTCTGAAATTGGAATTAATTATGAGCATATTAAATTAAGTCCAAATATTTCACAAGAAGACTTGTTAAAGATAATTGACTTACTAAATAAGAGAGAAGATGTGCATGGATTTATAGTTCAACTTCCACTCCCAAAGCACATTGATGAGCGGGTAATAAAAACAAGTATAACCCCTCTAAAAGATATTGATGGTTTTAACCCATTGTCCTCATTTGTTCCGGCCACACCAAAAGGAATTCTTACCTATCTAGAAGATCAAAAATTTAGTTTCGATTCAAAAAACGCTGTTATTATTGGAAGAAGCGAAATAGTCGGAAAACCAATGCAACAAGTTTTACTAAATAAAAATATGAATGTTACTATCTTACATTCAAAAACACTCACCAATGATATGAAATTTTATCTCGAACATGCAGATTTGATTATAGTAGCTGTTGGTAAACCATATTTTCTAAAAAAAGATGACTTTAATTTGAAAGAGTATTGCTTTGTTTTTGATGTTGGCATCAATAGAATTTTTAATAAAGAATTAAATAAAGATGTTTTAATTGGTGATTGCGAAAAGGATCTTGGTGTCTTCTTTCAATCTCCTGTACCAAAAGGAGTTGGTTTATTAACTAGACTCGCACTTTTATTAAATTTAGAGGAAGCATATAAAGCTTTTGTTAGAAATAAGTTAAAAAACAAATGAAAATTTAGGAGGATTTATGGATTTTAACATTGGAAAAACTGAAATTTATGGATTGAATTATGCTATTAAAGCAAGTGGAAATCCGATGAGAACTGTTTTTGATAGAGACGAATTGACAGAGAAAGATTTTAAAAGAGCAATTAACTTAGGTACAGCTAAATCTGGTGAAGGCCATGATAATTATTTAAAGGGTATTGTTGTAGAGTTTGATGTAACTGCCCCTCTCTATTGGTGGAAGCAAGCACAAAGATATCACTTTTTTGAATATGTATCTTCACAATCGACAATGCATTGCCTATTAAAGTTTAGTTTAAGTGAACAATGTGTTAGTGAAACTAATAAAGAAATTCTTTTAATCTTAGAAAGGTTAAAAGATGAATATAATTCTATTTCTGAAGAAAATAAGGAAGAAAAAAATAAAAAACGGAGAGAACTTGTTGCTTCTACACCTTGTGGATTTTGTCTTGGTGCCACAATGTGCACAAATTATCAACAATTAAAAACAATGTATAATCAAAGGAAAAATCATAAACTTAAAGAATGGCATATATTTTGCGATTGGTGCGATAAACTACCAAAATTTAATGAACTAACCGGATGCAAGAGAAATTAATTATGTATAAGAATAAAGAATTAGTAAGGGAATATTGCGAGCTTTTAGTAAAAATTGGGGCAAACATTCAAAAGGGACAAGAAGTAGTTATTCAAGCTTCAACTGAAGACCCTGAATTTGTGACCATTTTGGTTAATGAATGCTATAAAGTCGGTGCAAAAAGTGTAGAAGTCATTTGGGAGAATGATGAGTTAGAAATTTTGCATTATAAATACAAAGATTTAGATGAATTATCCCATTTGAAAGACTATCAAAAAGCAAAACGGGAGTACTATTTAAAAAATCTACCAGTTAGGATTTATATTGAAAGTAGCGCACCTGATGCTTTAAATGGTATTGATAACAGTAAAAGAGTTGAGGCTGGAAAATCTTTAAGAAAAGAAATTCGTAAATTTAGAGATTTAATGGATGATAAATACCAATGGTTAATAGCTGCTATTCCTTCGAGAAAATGGGCTAAAGAAGTTTTCCCTTCTTTAAGCGAAGAAGAGGCTTATAATGCTTTATGGGAAGCTATATTAAAAGTAAGTAGAGTTGAGAAAAACAAATCTATAGATAATTGGAACTTGCATGATGATACATTGACTAAAAAGAGTGAATTATTAAATTCATTAAAACTTACGAAATTGCATTATAAATCATCTAATGGGACTGATTTCACTTTAGAGCTTAATCCAGATGTTAAATGGGAAGGCGGAGGAGAATTTACAATGGGTTCTCACATTTACTATAATCCAAACATCCCTAGTGAAGAAATATTTACTTCGCCTATTGCAGGAAAATGCGAAGGAATAGTTTATGCAACAAAGCCTTTATCTTATGAAGGTCAATTAATCGAAGATTTCAATATTACTTTTAAAAATGGTAAAGCGGTGGAAGTTCATGCAAAAAAAGGTGAAGAACTTTTAAAAAATATGATTTTAATGGATGAGGGCGCTTCTATGCTTGGAGAGTGTGCTTTAATACCATACGATTCACCAATAAATAATACGAATATTTTATTTTATAATACGCTCTTTGATGAAAACGCTTCATGCCACCTAGCTTTAGGTGCGGGTTTTGCTAATTTATATAAAGACTATGAAAAATATACTTTGGATGAATTGAAAGAAAAAGGAATTAATAAATCGATTATTCATGTCGATTTTATGATAGGAAGTAAAGATTTGAATATTACGGGATATGATAAAGATGGTAAGGAATATCAAATTTTTAAAGACGGGAACCGGGCTATTTAACATGAACATTTGTCAAAAAGAATTAACTAAGGAATTTACTATAACTACAAATTTAAGGGATTGTTACGATAATCTAAAAATATCATCAATTCTTGACCTTACTCAAGAAATAGCTTCCTTGCACGCAGATATTTTACATGTTGGTTTTAATGATTTTTATAAAAATAATTTAATTTGGGTAATTGTAAGAAATAAATTTGAAATCGTGGGTGAGTGCTCTAATTTGTCTAAAGTAAAAGTAAAAACATATCCATTAAAAAATAATTTAGTAGAATATCCTAGAGATTATGAAATTTATGATGAGAACGATCACCTTATCATAAAAGGCCGTTCAATTTGGATGATTTACGATTTAACTACGAAAAACGTTACAACGCCTAAATTAGATATTTTTGATGAAGGTCAAACTGGTGTTTTTACACAAAGAATTAGAAGACTACCTAAACCAATTAAAAACGAGGAAGATTTTGATAGTTATTTCTATGTTAAAAAATCTTTATTAGATCATAATAATCATCTAAATAATTCACATTGTGCAGATTTATTTTTAGATTTATTTAATCCTGAAAGTGATTTAAAGATCGAATCTTTTCAGATGGAGTATGTTTCACAATGTTTTTTAAACGATAAACTATCAATTTATAAACATAAGGAAGGAAATAAATATCTAATTTATGCTTATTTAGATGATGTTTTGAAATTTTATTTTGAAGTTACATGCAATAAGTAATAACATATAGACTTTGTTGAAGTTAAGAAAGGAGCAATTTATGAATATTCGTATATCTACAAAAGTTGAGCAAGCATTAAAAGAAAATAAAGCCATTGTCGCCCTTGAATCGACAATTATTTCTCATGGTATGCCTTATCCAAAAAATGTCGAATGCGCATTAGCAGTCGAAAAAAATATTGAAGAAGAAGGTGCTGTCGCAGCCACTATTGGTATTATTGATGGCGAAGCAATTATTGGTATGACACCTGAAGAAATCGAAGAATTTGGCAAGAGAAAGGGTATTGTAAAATGCTCTTTAAGAGATTTACCTATTGTTTATGCAAAAAAACTTTGGGGAGCTACGACAGTTGCTGCTACAATGTTTTTAGCTCATCAAGCAGGAATTGAATTTTTTGTTACTGGTGGAATTGGTGGTGCTCATAGAAAAGCTAACGAAACGTTTGATATTTCAGCTGACTTAGAAGCTCTTGGAAATATTGATGTTAGTGTTATTTGTGCTGGACCTAAAGCAATTCTTGATCTTGGTTTAACTACAGAAATTTTAGAAACTAAAGGTGTACCTATTATCGGATTTAACACCGATTGTATGCCTGCTTTTTTTACCAAAACTTCAAAATATAAGGTTGATTTTAATGCAAAAACACCTTTAGAGATTGCAGAGATTGTGAAATCTAAAAGGGACAATAAGTTAGTGGGCGGAGTTTTGATTACTAACCCAGTCGACGATGATCATTCTATCCCTGAAGAAAAGATTGGCCTTGTAATTGAAGAGGCAATTAAAGAAATGGAAGCTAAAGGTATTAAGGGAAAAGACGAAACACCATTTTTATTATCCAAAATCGTTGAACTAACAGGCGGAAAATCCTTAGAAACAAACATTGCCTTAATTTTATCGAATGCAACTCTTGGAGCTAAAATTGCAGTTGAATATTCGAATTTAACAAAGTAATTAAAACTTAATTTTCCTCTTAATTTTACTAGTAAATATTTTTATCTATGTTAAAATAATAACAAGATTAAAAGAGAAGGAGAGATAATTTATAAACTATAATTTTTGCTATCTTTAATTCTCTAACATATTAATTTATTGGTTTTTTGTTTTAGAAATTTATACAAAAATAAAATAAGTTAGTAATATTAACATAATTTTAGGAGGATAGACCAATGGACAAAATAGTTATATTAGATTATGGAAGCCAGTATAATGAAATTTTGTTAGCAAAATTAAGAGAACTTGGCGTCTATAGTCTAATTGTTCCAAAAACTACAACAGCAAGCAAAATTAAAGAACTTAAGGATGTTAAAGGCATAATTCTTTCTGGAGGTCTTAATGTTATCGGTGAAGAATTAGAAAACTCCAAAGATTCAAAACTTTTTGATGAGGAAATCTTAAATTTAAATGTTCCAGTTCTAGGAATCTGCTATGGTATGGAATTATTAGCTCATCATTTTGGAGCTAAGGTTACGAGTGTAAAGGACAGAGAATTCGATAAACACGTTATTCGTTTATCTAATGCATGTCCTTTATTTTTTAATTTAAGAGATGAAATAGTTGTATATATTACAAAGTCAGATAGAATCAATGATATTTCTGCACCAGTTCAAGTGGTGGCCGAATCTTCATCTTTAGGTGCTGTTGCTTTTGCGAAAGACTATATTTATGGTGTTATGTGGCATCCAGAAGTTGATGCAAGTGAAGAAGGAAAAGAACTTTTATCGAATTTTATCGACATTTGCGGATGTAAGAAAGAGTGGTCACTTGATAACTTCTTAAAAAACAAGATTGAAGAAATTAGAGAAGAAGTAAAGGATGAAAAAGTAATTTTAGGCTTATCAGGCGGTATTGATTCAACTGTTGCTGCTTTAATTCTTCATGAAGCAATTGGTGATAATTTAACTTGTTTATTTGTTGAAACAGGGTTACATAGAGTAAATGAAGCTAGTGTCATCTTGAATAGATTTAAAGAAAAAACAAATATTAAGTTAGATGTTGCGGATGAAGGCGAACTCTTCCTAAATAGATTAAAAGGCGTTGTCGATCCTGAAGAAAAAAGAAAAGTTATTGTTGACACTTTTGTCGAAGTATTTAAAAAGTACGCTAATAGGCTTGGAAATTTTAAATATCTAGGCCAAGGAACTTTGTATACAGATGTAAAAGAATCTAAGTGGGGCGGAAAATCAAAAGTTATTTCTGGAACTGCAGACGATATTGGATTTGAGATAATAGAGCCAATTAAAGAATTAACAAAAGTAGAAGTTAGAGGACTTGCTAGAAAGTTAGGATTGGATGAAGCTTTTATTAAAAGACAACCTTTCCCATTCCCGGGACTTGCAATTAGAGTTATTGGTGAAGTTACACTATTAAAATTGGAGATTTTAAGAGAAGCTAATGAGATTTTATCTCAAGAAGTTAGAAAAAATCATCTAGAGACAGAACTTTATCAATATTTCTGTGTACTAACAAATATTGATTCGACCGGTGTTGAAGGCAATAATAAAATTTACTATCATACAATCGCAATTCGAGCAGTAACTTCAAATAACGGTATTAATGCCGATTTCTATAAGTTCGATATGAACTTCTTAGAAAGAGTTTCAAGAAGAATCGTCAATGAAGTTAGAGGTGTAAATAGAGTTGTTTATGATATAACTGCTAAACCACCATCAACAATCGAATATCAATAAAATGAAAAGGACTCTAAGTCCTTTTTATTTAGAAAATTAAATGTGATAGAATAAGCAACTGGATATTTGGAGATTTTATGAATAAGAAATTGATTATTATCGGCGGTACAAATATTGACATAGTTGGAACCCCTCTAAAAGATCATAAACTTGCATTGGACACGTCAAACATTGGCAATGTTTTAATAAGTGTTGGAGGCGTTGGTAAAAATATCGCATATAATTTAAGATTATTAGAAGGTAACGTTAATAATAATTCACTTTTTTACTTTATTACTTCTTTTGGTAATAGTCCAATATCTTATTTAGCAAAAAATAATCTAGAAGAATTAAAAATCGATTATTTTGCTTCAAATAAAATCGATAATGCTCCAATTTATCTAGCTATAAATAACAACAACAACGATTTATTTGTATCTTTATGCGATAATAAAGCTATTTCTTCTTTAGACAGAAATTTCTTTGAAAACGATATAAAATTAGACGAGTTAATTAAGAAAGACAATATTAAATACATGATTCTTGATGGGAATTTATCCCTAGAAACAATTTCGTATTTGATTGAAAAATATTACTATATTTTAAATATTATTGTGGAAGGTGTATCTATTTTTAAAGTAATTAAGTTTAAAGATTTTTTAGATAAAATTTATTTATTAAAATGCAATAATATTGAAATTATTGAATTATACAAAGAACTATCTGGAAGTAATAATTGCGAACTTGATTCGAGTGAGATTCTTAAAATTTTGGCCGAAAAATATCGACTAAAAAATGCAATTGTTACAAATAAAGCCGAAAATATCTTAGTAATAAACGATTTTAAAACTTATAAAGTTAATATTCCAAAAAATAATATAGTAGGCGAAAATGAGGTGGTTTCTTCAAACGGTGTTGGAGATTCCTTACTTTCAGCATTTGTTTATAATTATGTTTATTTAAATAACAGTTATGAAGAAGCTCTAATTAAAGCAACAAGTTATTCTAAGGAAGTTCTTTTATCTGACTTTACTTATCCGGTTGATTATCTTAATAATTTCCTTAATAAATAACATTAATTTAAGATTAATTTTTCTTTCCCTTTCATATTAATTAAGTAAGTTGATATTAGTTTTTGATAAAATTAATATCGAGTTTTGCTTATGGAAAAAATAGTTTTAATTGGTGGAAATACGATTGATTATATTGCGACTTCGAAAAATAAGCTCATTAAAAAGACCAGCAATATCGGCTCTTTGTCTATTTCTTTAGGAGGAGTAATGCGTAATATTTGTGTAAATCTAGCTAATCTTGGTATGAAGTGTTATTTCTTTACTTGTATTGGTTCTGATTTATATGGAAAAATGATGAATGATGATTTAAATAAACATAATATCGATGTTCTTTCGCCTAAAATTGATAATTTTAATAATGCTTCCTATATTTGTATTAATGATTCAAATCATGATATTGAAGATGCAATAATTGATAATGAAATTATGAAGGAGTTAACGTTTGATTTCCTTTTAGATAATAAAAATGTTTTTGATAAATCTTCGTACTTAGTTATGGATACAAATTTAGATGAAGAAGAGATAGATAATATTTTTAACGAATTTAAAGATAAAAAAATAATTGTCGAAGCTATTTCTAGATCTAAAGTAAATAGAATTAAAGCCCACTTAA
This sequence comes from uncultured Bacilli bacterium, assembly GCA_944350425.1. GTDB lineage: Bacteria > Bacillota_I > Bacilli_A > RFN20 > CAG-826 > Onthovivens. The sequence continues at coordinate 5,975 of CALVOX010000009.1, read as the reverse complement.
AAGATATATACCTTTTAAAATGTAATATATTTGAAGCAAGAACATTATTAAACGATGAAACTAGTAGTGGAGAGATATTGCTTGATAAATTTATCTCTTTAGGAGTAAGAAATTTAATTCTTTCTCAAGGGGGAGACTCAATTCTTTATCTAGAAAATTTTAAAAAAGGCGAAGTTAAAATTGAAAAAGAAGAAAGTATTGTAAATACAACTGGTTGTGGCGATGCTTTGCTAGCGGGAATTATTTATAAAATTGCAAACAATTATACTTTTGAGGAAGCTATTAAATTTGGTCGAGAAATGGCAAAATTAACGCTTCATTCAAAAGCGGCTACAAGTGAAAAAGTCAAAGAATTAGTTAAATAAGGAGTTTTTCTATGGATAAAATTGTTGTTATTGATTATGGAAGCCAATATAACGAACTTATTGTTAGAAGATTAAAAGAACTTAATGTTTATAGTGAACTTTATCCTTCTACATTTTCGCTTGAAGAAGCAAAAAACATCAAGGATTTAAAAGGAATTATTCTTTCTGGTGGCTTCGATTCAGTTAGCAACCACTCTTTATCGTTTAATGAAGACTTAATTAAATTAGATGTTCCGATTTTAGGAATCTGTTATGGAATGGAATTGTTGTCAAATTATCTAAAAGCAAAAATTAATCCAGCCAAAAATAGTGAATATGGACGAAGTGAATTGAAAGTTGATAATTCGTCACCTATTTTCAAGAACTTGCCTGATACTTTTAACGTATGGATGTCTCACTCGGATTCGGTTATTTTTGATGATTTAACTAATATTACTGTTATAGCAAGAAACAAAAATGATGAAATAGTCGGTTTTTCATCTTCAAATTTAATTGGTTTATTATTCCACCCCGAAGTTAACAATACTGATTTTTCAAAAGAAATTTTCCTTAATTTTATAGATATTTGTAAGGCTAAAAGAGATTATATTTCGCCATCTTTTGTTGAAGAGAGGGTTAAGGAAATAAAAGAACTAGTTGGTAATAACAAAGTTATTTTAGGCTTATCTGGTGGTGTTGATAGTGCTGTTTGTGCTTTACTAATTCATCGTGCAATTGGCGATAATTTAATACCTGTATTTATTGATCATGGTTTAAATAGAAAATATGAAAAAGAAGAGCTAGAAGAAAGATTTGTTAATAAATTAGGATTAAAAGTATTAATTAAAGATTTTTCATCTTTATTTTTAGAAAGATTAAATGGAGTAACCGATCCCGAGACTAAGAGAAAAATCATTGGTTCAACTTTTATTGATGCTTTTAAGCAAGTTTCAAGTGAATATTGCGATGTTAAGTTTCTGGCTCAAGGAACTTTATACACTGATATAGTTGAATCTGGTAAAGGTGGAATCTCAAAAGTTATAAAATCTCACCATAATGTTGGAGGGCTGCCTAAAGATTTAGGTTTTACTTTATTAGAACCTTTAAAAACTTTATATAAGGATAACGTTAGGATTCTTGGAAAGGAACTTGGACTTGATGAAGCGTTTTTGTATAGACAGCCTTTTCCAGGACCCGGTTTAGGAATTAGAGTAATTGGTGAAATTACAAAAGATAAATTAGATATTTTAAGGGAAGCTGATTATATTTTGAGAGAAGAAGTAGCAAAAAATCATCTGGATAGTGAAATATGGCAATATTTTTCGGTTTTATTATCAGATAAAACTGTAGGCGTTATGGGCGATAATAGAACTTATTCATATGCTTTAGCAATCAGATGCGTAACTTCAATTGATGGAATGACGGCGGATTTTTATCGATTTGATTATGAAATTCTTTCGAAAATTTCAACTAGAATTGTTAATGAAGTAAAAGGAATTAACCGAGTTCTATATGATGTAACTTCAAAACCACCATCAACAATTGAGTGGGAATAGTAGTCATAACGCCGTAAACCCGCATAAATACTGGATTTTTGAAAGGCGAAATTTCCTTGTGACAACATTTTGACAACATCTGAAAATTATTCATAAATAAAGAGCTAACAGATTTCTGTGTCTGTTAGCTCTTTTTGTTCTAACTAGGAAATTCGACTTTTTTCAAACTATTTAAAGTTACCAAAAGAAGTATAGTCAATCTCTTAGAAACTTAGTTTTATTTTATATTTTAACGTTTGAGACCTTTAATTTGTTTATAAATATCTTTAGGAACAAAGCTTCCATCATCGCATTTTGGGCAAATTAAAATAGGATACTCTTCAAATTCCTCATCAAACAATTCGAAAACTATATCTCCTTCTATGGTTTCTTCATAACCACAATCAAGACATTTAAATTCTAGATATTCATCGTAAATTTCTTTTAAAGCAAATTCTTTAGGATCAAGGTAATTTGGATCACCCTTTTTTAAATCGTTAAATAGGTTAAAATCTTTTGCTCGTCTAATTTTTTCTTTATAAGAAATTGGTTCTTTAATGGTTCTAAATTTTAAACTCATGTTGTCTGGGGTTGCGGACAAGAACTTGGACTAAAATAGAAAGGACAGGTATGCACAAAAATAGAAGAAATTGAAAAAGCATTAAATTTATTAGATACATATGATGGACAATTATATAAGACCGCAAGAGCATTAGAAATTAGTCGCTATACATTAAGATCCTGGAGAGACAAAAAAGGTGAACCTTTAATTTTAAGAACGAGGAATAAATCATCCAAATGGACCAAAGAAGAGCAAGAGGCAGTAATAGAATATTACTTTAATCATGGCGAAAATATAACTAAAGCATGCCGAAAATTCGGTTATCCATCCACTTCATCATTAAAATCACGGGTAAAAAAAGAAAAAAGATGGATTAGAAAACACAAAGTTCACAAAAATCCTACAATATTAAATGATGATGATAAGCAAAAGGCAATCGTTGATTTAGTATTAAGAGATTCATCAGCAATTATTGTCACTAATAAGTATAATGTTACTAGAGTTACTTTATAGGAATGACAAAAAAGATTAAATGGTGAACCAATTATGAAAAAGAAAGAAAAATCAAAACAAGAGCTTGAAGAAGAAATAATAATACTTCGAAAGGAACACACAAAAATTGAAATTGAAAACAAAGTTCTAAAAAATCAAACTAAATATTAAAAAAAGAGTTAGGCGTTGATTATTCTCTATTAAGCAATAAAGAAAAAACTCAAGTAATCAACGCCTTAAAAGACGAATACAAAATTAATGAGTTGCTTAAAATAATTCATTTAAAACGTTCTACTTATTTTTATGAAATAAAAAGAATAAACTTTGATAAATATTTGAGTATAAGGAAAATTATTAAAGAAATATTTTTTAATAATTATGAATGTTATGGATATAGAAGAGTAAAACAAGAGTTATCTAAAACATATGGAATTGTTATTTCTGAAAAAGTGGTAATTCGTTTAATGAAAGAAGAAAAATTATTTGTATATATTCCAAAAGTAAAGCACAAATACTCTTCTTATTAAGGAGAGATAAGCCTTCAAGTTGAAAACATAGTCAATAGAGAATTTATTGTAAATAAACTACATAAGCAAGCTCTTACAGATATAACCGAATTTGCATTAAAGGACGGTAAAGTTTATTTGTCTCTTCTAATTGATTGCTTTGATGGCTCGCCCATTACATGGAGAATTGGCAAATCTCCAAATTCTGAATTAACTAATGAAATGCTAAAAGATGCACATGAAATTATTCGTGATTATGGTATACTAATTCCTAGTGACAGAGGCTTCCATTATAGAATTGATTCTTGGATAAAATTAATGGAACAATATGGTTACAAAAGATCTATGTCAAGAAAAGGATGTTCGCCAGATAATTCAATGTGTGAAGGATTTTTTGAAACAATTAAAAATGAGTTTTTTTATCCAAAGAATTGGAAATATACAACATCTGATGATTTTATTAATGAATTGGAAAAATATCTAAACTGGTTTAAAAATAAAAGAATTAAGAAAAGATTAGGATATTTATCACCAAAACAATTTATGTTAAATTATAATCGATATTAGTCCAAAAAATATCCGCATCCCCATAATCACATTTGAAAAAGGGACACCTTCTATAATTAATAAAAAATCATAGGAGGCTAACTATTGAAAATCAAGAGAAAAATCAATGTATTTACAAAATGAAAAATTTGTACACAAAAATTGTTGCATGATAGCAATCTGTAACAATTATCGTTCTTTGAAAACTTACTTATTTAGCTAAATTTATGTCAAATTTAGAGTTGGTTGAAACTAGCTTGAAAGCAACTCTATAAGGCTTACCTTCATCTTTTTTCTTAAGATAGTATGTGTGAAAGATCGGGTTGCAATTCTTTAAAGAAATGGCAAGATTCATGAGAAGATATCTTAAATGAGGTGACCCTCTTTTTACCATTTTCCCATAATAATCTGATTGGCCAGATTGGTATCTAGAACATTCAAGTCCAGCAAACGCAAGTAATTTATCTGCGTCTGCAAAACCATCAAAATTGTTGTATTCACCAATAATTGTAGCGGCCGATATTTTACCTACACCATCAATAGATATGAGTGGAGTATTCATTCCTAAAAGAATTTTGTTTATTTGGCTTTCGAAATCTTCAATTGCTTCCGTCAAACTTATTATTACTTTAGTAATAGTTTTGACTATAAAACTTATTGATTGATTTGAATGTCCTACTGTAACATTGGCTTGTGCTATAGCAGTTGAAATCTTATTTAACCTTGTGCCTTTATGTTTCTTTCTAAATTTATCCAAATCTTTAGCAGAAAGTTGACTAATCTCTTCTGCTGAAGGGTATTCATTTAAAAGAAAAATTGCTGTTTTACTGAATTTATCGCCAAAAATTGCTTTAAACTCTGGAAAAATATGATTCATAGCGTTGGTTAAATCAACAAGTTCCTGACTTCTTTTTAAAATAAGCTTATCTCTAGCTCTTGTTAGAGACTTTAGTTGCTCACAGTTGTATGATTTATTTTGATAGGTTTTGAATTCTGCAGATTGCAAGTATTCTGCAATCCAACGGCAATCAAGTTTATCGTTCTTTTGCTTTCTTAGTGTTCTAGTTTCAATGAATTTGTGAACTAAGTATGCATTAAGAACGTTTACTCGATACTTATTATCCTCTAAAAATTTGATGAGATTTTTGTGGTAATGGCCAGCAGATTCAAGAACTATTTTGTTTTCTTGAGAATGGTTAAGTTTAGATAATGAATCTAAGAGTTCTTTAAAACCCGCTTCATTATTAGAGAATGTTGTTGGGCTTTGAATGATTTCACCTTCGCCCGTAATTATGATGAAATCATGTTTGAATTTGGCTACATCAATGCCAATGAAATAACACATGGTATTACCTCCTATGTGTTTGCTGTGCTCCACCAACTTTTCTCAATTTAAGCTTGTTCGAAATGAAACGTCTAACGTTATTTAACTGATTAAAATTGCAAAAGAAAAGCTGTGGTATGAGCCTCCTTGAACAGTCAAAGCTGTAAAAATATAGAAACAAATCCACAGCAAAGTTATTATAAATAAGTAAGGCTCTAAATTCTACATTCTCAGGAAAGGAAATGTTCTAAATTTCATTACTCTAAGATGCAAATTTAGAATACAAGGAGATTATTGCATGAACATTAAACATGATTATTACATCAAAAAAATTATCAATATCTGAAATTGCAAGAAAATACGGTATTGATAGAAAAACAGTAAGACGATATTTAAAGACTGCCGATAAGCCTAAAGGCACTTATAAAAAACCAAGGCATAAAGTTATTGAAGATTATGCTGATTTTATTTATGAAAAATTAAAAGAAGTACCTTATTCAGCAGTAAGAATAAAAGAACTTCTTGAAGAACATTTTAACATTAAAATTTGTTATACATCAGTCCAACAATATGTTCGTAAAGAAAATACTATAAATGTCAAGATAAAAGTCCCACTTTGTTAAATTTAATTTTCCTCACTTTCGTTCATCGTAAGCTTATCCTTTA
>CALVOX010000008.1 GCA_944350425.1 uncultured Bacilli bacterium | reverse complement strand
TAACATAAAAACCCCCTTTGTTACACATTACATAATAATCACATTTTGTGCAACTTTTGGGGGTAATTTCACTTTATATGGAGCAGGTGACGGGAATCGAACCCGCGTAATCAGCTTGGAAGGCTGATGCTCTACCATTAAACTACACCTGCGCGCCTAAATAATATATCAAAGAAGAGGTTTTAAATCAACCATTTTTTAAAATAATATGAGGCTCAAATATTTGAGCCTCATAATTAATTAAGCATTATCAACTAAATCTTTTAATCCATCAACGTCTCTATAACCTGCTGTTTCTTTAACTAAAGAACCATTTTTAAAGACAAGTAATGTTGGAACGCTACGAATATTGAATTTAGCAGCTTCATTTTGATGTTCATCAACATCAATTTTAATTACTGTAACATTAGGATTTTGTTCAGCGTAATCTTCAAGTTCTGGAGCAAGCATTTTGCATGGTCCACACCATGTAGCGAAGAAATCGACTAAAACTGTACCTTCTTTAACTAAATCTAATAAATTTTGATTCTTTTCTAAATGTATTAACATATTTTCCTCCTTTTAAATCATTAAAATAAATATTAAGTAAATAAGAACGATATGGAGCGGATAATAAACATAAAAACTATATTTTATTATCTTTGACTTATATCCTAACTTATAGTTATAAAATACAATAAATATTGATGCAAGTAAGATATAAGTAGAAACTACGTTGTCAACTCCTAAGTAATTTCCTATGTAAGTAAAAATGTAAGATAAAATAGAAAAGATTACAAGCAATATGCAATAAATTATATTTTTGGATAAATAGAATCTAGAAGCATTTGTTTCTTTAAAGTTAGGGTCAAGAGCATTAACTTTTTTCTCGTATAAATAAAAAGCTAGTTTAGAAACTAAAAATAAAATCAAACCAAAGATTGAATATTGAGGCATTAATGCACCAATATATAAATATAAAGAAGAATTAACTTCAATAACTTCTATCTTCATTAAGTATGTTACTAAATAAAAAATGAAGATAATTATTAGAGCAAGTATCGAAATAAAATCATATTTATTTTTATCTTTAATATTTTTAATTAAAATAGAAATAACAATATATAAACTTAAATCAATAAAAATATTACCAAATTTAGTAATTAAGGAAATTATATCCAAACTTGAAGAAGATAAACTTGAAGTAATTATTGATATAATCGGAATAGCGATAGCAATAATTAAGGCCATTATTACCATTCTAAGAAGATATTTCTTAATATTAGAAGTTTTATTTATACCTTCTAATATTAAGAAAACAAAAATAGGAAAAGCTAATGATCCAATATAAGTAAATAAATTAGAGATTATGAAAATAGTATGATCACTACTATCAGCATAAAATAAAGAAAGAAATAATCCTATATGCGATAAAGTCATAAGGATTGTTCCGATAATTTTTAAAGTTAAATTATTAATAAATAAATATTTTTTTGTTTCCATAAACTATAATAATAAAGTTACGATAAGCGAAAATAAGTTATTAGTAATATGTGCAAAAGAAGAGGCAACAATACCTTCTTTATGATAGAAATATGTAAGTAGTAATCCCGAAACAACATAAGAAGGAATATTAACTAATTCGTTAATTAGAGAGTTAGTATCACCTAAAATAAGTACAGTAAAATCAAAATGTAAAAATCCAAAGATTAAAGCAACAATTATGTAAGCAAAAACCGGTTTTAATCTTTTAACTAAAGGTGAAAATAAACCTAAACGATATGTAAATTCTTCACATATTGGTCCAACAATACCAAAAATAAGAGTTGAAGCAATTGGGAAAAGCGTTGTAACCGATTCAATTTGTTGCTGATTATTATTTGAACTATCAATGCTAAAAATAAGATGGAATATATTTGAAACGATTGAAGAAATAACGATTAACATTAACCCATAAGTTATTCCATATAAATAGGTTCTCCCTTTTTTAAAATCAGGAAATATCTGACTAAATTCTTTACCAATAATTAAAATTAGAATACCAAAAACGATTAAATAAGTTGAAAAATTAAGTAAAGCCGTTCCTTCACTTGAAAAATAACCTAAATAAGGATTAATAGAAACTAATATTAAACTTAAAAATAAAGAAATTAATTGCAAACCAATAAAGCCTACAAGAAATAAGGTAATATTTTTAAAATTAGGTAAATTAATAACTCTAGAAGGGAAATGTAATAAAGATTCTTTCTTTTCGACTTTTGTAGTTTCTTTATCTTCTACAATAATTTTTTCTTGTTTATATCCACAATATGGGCAATATTCCATATCATCATCGATAAGTAACCCACATTTTTCACATTTTCGTTTCTCTGCCATAAAGAAATTATAATATATCTTGATTAATAAACTAAGATAATAATTAATTTTTTGTTATAATTTTTAGGTGATGAAAAAAACGATTAATGAAGTAGTTGTAAACGAGATTATTGTTGATAAATCTAGGTTTATTGCTTATCTAATTAATGTTAATTCTTTAGACGAATTTAATAAATTTTTAGATAACCTTAAAAAGAATAACCCTAAAGCAAGACATTTTTGCTATGCATATATTATTAATAATAATAAAAAAGGAAGTGATGACGGAGAACCTAAAGGTAGTGCCGGAATGCCATTACTTACTTCTTTAGAAAAGAATTCTTTAACTAATGTTGGAGTTATTGTTATTCGCTATTTTGGAGGAATTTTATTAGGTTCAGGAAGACTTCTTAGAACCTATGTTAAAGCTTTTGAAGAAGTTTTTAAAAAAGCAACATTAATTGAATTAGTACCAAAAAAAGAAGTAAGTATTGAATTAGATTATGATATTTATGATACTTTTAAAAATTATTTAAAAGTTAATCATTTTAATGTAGTTAATACTTCTTTTAGTGATAAAATAGTAATTACATTTATTGTTGATTTGGATTTTAATTTTGAAGAGTTAAATGATAAATATTTACTAAAATTAAAATTAATTGATATAAAAGATTATTTAGAAAGGAATGAAATAAATGGCTGAAAATTGTAATTCAAACTGCAAAGATTGCGCTGAAAATTGCGATCATAGAGTTAAAATGCTTGAAACTAACTCTTTAAATAAAATAAAACATATTATTGGCGTAGTTTCAGGAAAAGGCGGAGTTGGTAAAAGTTTTGTCACCTCTTTACTTGCTTCTACTTTAAATAAAAAAGGATATAAAGTAGGAATTTTAGATGGTGATATCACAGGGCCTTCTATTCCTAAAGCATTTAATGTTCATGGAAATTTAGAAGGTGATGGACATTCTTTAATTTTCCCTTATGTAACACCTACTGGAATTAAGATGGTTTCATCAAATCTTCTATTAGCCCATGAAGATGATCCTATTATTTGGAGAGGCACTTTAATCTCTTCTTTATTATCACAATTTTATGTTGACGTTTTATGGGAAGAATTAGATTATTTATTAATCGATATGCCTCCAGGAACTGGGGATGTTACTTTAACTGCATTCCAATCTATTCCTCTTGAAGGAATTATCATTGTTTCAACACCACAAGATTTAGTTTCTTTAATTGTTAAAAAACAAATTAATATGGCTAAAATGATGAATATTAATGTAATCGGATTAGTTGAAAATATGGCTTATGTTGAATGTCCTTCGTGCCATGAAAAATTTAATCCTTTTGGTGTAGATAATGTTGAAACTTTAGTTAAAGAAGAAAATATTAAACTTCTTGCTAAACTTCCATTAAATGGAGAAAATGCAACAGCAGTTGACAAAGGAAAAATAGAATTTATTGAATCTAAAGAGATTGAAGGAGCAATCGAGGCTTTAGAAGTCTTGAATAATAAGTAATATGATAGAGGCGAGTGAAATTTTACTTAGAAGAAATAAATTAATTGATTTAGTAAAAGAAGATTCGATTGTATTATTGTTTTCAGGTGTTCCTAAGAAGTTTAGTGAAGACGAAGATTATGATTTTGAATCTAATCATAACTTTAAATATTTAACTAATATTGAACAAGAAGGTTCAGTATTATTGATTAAAAAAGAAAACGGAATCATTACCGAAACTCTTTATGTTTTGCCTTATGATCCACTTGTTGAAAAATGGACTGGTAAAAGATTAACTATTGATGAAGCAAGAAAACTTAGCGGAGTTGAAAATATTTTAAATACAACTCAATTTGAATCTGACTTTGAGCTTGCTATTAAATCAAAAGTCTATAAAAATATTTATTTAGATTTAGATAGCGAATTAAAAATTAAAGAAGAATACTCAACAAATAATTTAAAAAAAGATATTATCTCTCATTTTGGAGATCTTATTAATGTTTTAAATATTTATCAATTTATCGCTTCTTTAAGAATGGTAAAAAGTGAAGCTGAAATTTGTGAATTTAAAAAAGCAATCAAAAAGACTGATTTAGCTTTACAAGAATTAATGAAAAATATTGCTCCAGGTAAGAAAGAATACCAGATGGCCGCATTATTTAATTATTTTATTAAGAATTATGATAACTCTAAACCTTCTTTTCCTACAATTTCATCAAGTGGTGAAAATGCTTGCTGTTTGCATTATAGCGAAGGAGCAGGGGAACTTAAAGATGGAGGTTTAATCTTATTTGATTTAGGCTCAAAACATAATGGGTATTGTGCTGATATTTCAAGAACATACCCTGTTAATGGCAAATTTAACGATTTAGAAAAAACAATTTATCAAATAGTTTTAGATTGCAATAAAATGATTATTAAAAAAGTTAAAGTCGGTATGACTTTAAGAGAACTTAATAATTTAGCAAAAGATTTTTTAGCAGAAAAATGTTTAAAGGCTAAATTAATTAAAAATAAAGAAGATATAAAGGATGTTTACTATCATAGCGTTTCTCATTTTATTGGCTTAGATACTCATGATGTTAGTGCATGTTTAGAAAATTTAGAGTTAAAACATTCTGATATTCCTTTAAAAGAAGGCCATGTTATTTCTGATGAACCTGGCTTATATTTTAAAGAATACGGAATTGGTATAAGAATTGAAGACGACATATTAGTTACTAAAAAAGGTGGTTATAATTTAAGCGAATCTATTATTAAAGAAATAAAAGATATTGAAGATTTTATGAAAGAACATAACAAAAATATCTAGACTTTTAAATTTCTTTTCTTTGTTTTAAAACTACAATGTTATAATAATTTTTAGGAATTTAATTTACATTTTTATTTAAGATAATAACTATTTGAGAAACAAATAAAAATGGAGGAGAACAAATGAAATATCAATGCTTAGTATGCGGTCAAATTATCGATCAAAACGATGTTTGTCCTATTTGCGGAAGTGATTCATCTAAAATTGTTGAATTAGGAGATAACATTGAAACTACGACTTATAGATGTTTAAGTTGCGGTAGAATCTTTGAAAACAAGGATGTTTGCCCTTTTTGTGGAGGAGAAGAGTTATTTGACTTAACTCACGATAAAATGTTTAATCGTAATGACAAAAAGGAAGAAGCTCCAAAAGTTAAAATTGAGGAAGAACCAATGAATTTGTTCTCTGATTTTGATAATAAAGAAGAATTTGAAGATAAGCCAGTTTCAATAGATAATCAAACTTTCTACCACGAGGAAGAAGAAAAAGAAGTTAAAGAAGAATCAAAAGAAGAAGTTGATCCAACTTTAATTACTGATGATGAATTTGAAAATAGCGATATTATCGTTTCTGATGATTATAACGTGGAAACAAATGAAAGCGAAAATATAGAACAAAATAAAGAAGATTTACACGTGGAAGAAAATTTAACTGACGATACTCATGTTTCTGAACAAAATATTGACGTCGATTTATATAACGAGGAAAATCATGAAGATGCTAGTTCTTTAGAAGAGGCTTTATATTTCAATGGAGAAGAAAAAGTAGAGCAAGAGGAAACTAAGGAAGAAAGCCATGAGGAAATAGGTGAAATAAAACCTGCTGAAACTCCTAAAGTTGCTCATTATGAAGAATTTGCTGAATTTTCTGATTCAACCGAAGAGGAAGAAACTGAGAGTGTAGAAGAACCAAAGACTGAAATACCAGATAAAAAGGAAGTTAAGGTAGAAGCTTTTTTAGATACAAGAGAAGATTTAATAAATTCTATTTCTTTAAAAGCTTTGAATTTATTAAAAAGCGAAAAAGACGATGAAACTAAGTTATTCTTATTCTCTCTTTTAAGCGATTTGAACGAAGGAAATGAAACAGATACTTCCTTAGATGATGTTTTTGATGGTATTAATCATTTATTAACATTAGATAGCCTTGAATTTTCTAAGAACCCTACACCAGAAAATGGTTATTTATTAATTAAGCATAAGAAAATTCTTGATAGTTTGCTTAAGAAATTAAATAAAGGAAAATAGTATGTTAAAAAATATTATTTTTGATTTTAATGGAACTTTAATTGATGATGGTTATCTTTGTTTCGAGATAGAACATTACATTTTTAAATCACTTGGATCAAACATTAACTTAACTTTTGACGAATATAAAAATTTATTTGTTCATCCAGTAAGCGATTACTATAAAAGACTTGGTTTAAAAGATAATAATGGTATTTATCATAAGATAAACGAAGAATTTTTTAGTGAATACGAGAAAAGACAACGTGATGAAGCCCATCTTTTTCCAGGAGCAATTGAAACTTTAGAAAAATTAAAAGAAAAAGGATTCAATCTTTATATATTAAGTGCGACCGAAATTAATCTATTAAAAAAACAATTAGATTTTTTAGGAATTTTATCTTATTTTGATGAATTAATAGCTTCGAGTAAGAAAGATGCAAAAGGAAAAGGCGAATATGGCAAAGAATTCGCTGTAAGACATAATTTAAATTGTGAAAATACCTTGATGATTGGTGATACTTTACATGATTATGATGTAAGTAAAGTTTTAGGAGTTAATGTTTTGCTTTTTGATCAAGGACATAACTCAAAAAAAGTTTTAGAAGAAACCGGCGCCAAAGTCGTTTCTTCTTATGATCAAATATTGAACTATATTTTAAATTTTAATAATTAATTTTATGGAAAAAGCAAAGAAAAATAGAAAAAAGATGAATTTACACATTAGATTTATTTTAGTTTTGTTAGCATTTTTGCTTGAAACTTCACTTTTTATTTTGCTTTGCTTTGCATTAATTAATTTTAATGTTACTGGTTATTATATTGTTATCCCATTCATCATTATCTATGTGTTAGATTTAGTGCTATCAATATTTATAGCTAATACAAAAGTTGGAATAGATTACAAAGTCTCATGGCTAACGGTTTTGCTTGTTTTACCTTTTGTTGGAGCCATATTGTACTTACTTTTTGCTCATAAAATGACCACAAAAAGAAGATTAAAGCAAATAAATAACCCAATTAGAAAAGAAATCGAACGTTTGATTCCAGATGATTCTAATGTTATCCATGAACTTGAAGAAATCGATCGAGATGCAGCAAGTATTTCTAAATATATCGATTTTAATAGTTTTAATTTATATAACGAATCTGATCTTACTTACTATGCAAGTGGAGAAGAAGGTTTTCCAGTTATTTTAGAAGAATTAAAGAAAGCAAAAAGATTTATTTTTCTCGAGTTTTTCATCATCGAGAAAGGTGAAATGTTTGATTCGATTTATGAAATATTAAAAGAAAAAGTTAAAGAAGGTGTAAAAATCATCTTTATTTATGATGATTTTGGAACATCGATGAAAATTCCTACTTTCTTTTATAAAAAAGTAAGAAAAGATGGTATAGAATGTTATTCTTTTAATAGAATTTCACCAACGATGAATATTAGGCAAAATTCAAGAGATCATAAAAAGATTATTGTAATTGATGGTATTGTTGGATTTACTGGTGGAGCTAATTTAGCTGATGAATATATTAATAAAATACAAAGATTTGGTTATTGGAAGGATAATTTTATAAGAATAAAAGGGAAAGCTGTTGATGGTTTAACGATGTCATTTCTAATTTCTTATGGTATTGTTATTCGAAAACTAATCGATTTTAAACAATATTATTATGAAGCAAATAAAGATTTAATAGATTATCAAATTGAAGATAATAAATGTTTTTTACAACCATTTTCTGATATTCCTTTTGATTCTGAAGATATTAGCAAAACTGTCTATTTGAAACTAATTAATAGCGCAAAAGATTATATTTACCTTTCAACACCTTATCTAGTTCCTGATTCTGATTTAATTACAGCTTTATGTAGTGCTTCAAAAAGCGGAGTAAAAGTAGTAATTGTTACTCCAGGAATTCCAGATAAAAAGATGGTTTTCCAAGTTACAAGATCTTATTATGCTGAATTAATGTTAGCAGGTATTACTATTGTTGAATATACCCCTGGTTTTAATCATGAAAAGATTATTATCGTTGATGATAAACGAGTTCTAACTGGAACTTGTAACTTCGATTTTAGATCGTTATATTTACATTTTGAAAATTGCGTCTTTATTGCAAACTCTAAAGAAATTGAAAAAATGAAATCATCATTCTTAAAAATGGTAGAAGTTGGTACAAAACAAGATATGAATCATTATGTTAGAGCATCTTTCTTTAGAAGATTATATTGGTCATTTTTAAGAATTATTGCACCATTAGTTTAATTTATGGAAGATATATCTTTACTATTAGGGCATATAAAAGATTTATCTTTAAGAAGAAATTATAAAGATATTTTAACTTTTACTTCTTTTTTAACATTATCAGAAATTTCAGAAATTACTCCTATTTTAGAGTCCTCTAAAGATATAAATAATTATTATTTTTATGGAGGAAATATGTTTTCAGAAAGAAAGATTTTATTTTTTCTTCCAACATATATTGATAAAAATGACCTTATAAATAATCCAAATACATTTCTTAATGAAATAATCAGTGTTATAAAAATATATCCAAAGAACATCAAGTATTTTGAAAATAATTTAAGTCATCGAGATTATCTAGGAGCTTTAATGAACTTAGGATTAAAAAGAGAATTTTTTGGTGATATTTATATCAAAGATAAAGTTAATGCCTATGTTTTTGTTAAAAAAGAAATCGAAAACGAAGTTATAAATAATATATCTAAAATTAGACATAGTGATGTAAAAGCTCAATTATTAGATCTAAATAATGAAGAAATTAAAAATATAAAACCTACTTTTAAAGAATTAGAAGTAAATGCATCTTCATTAAGGCTTGATAATGTTATTTCAAGTGTATTTTCTAAATTATCAAGGGAAGATTCTAAATCTTTAATCAATAATGAGTTTGTTTTTGTTAATGGAATCGCAATAAAATCTCCATCGTTTTTACTAAAAGATGAAGATAGAGTTTCTATTAAAAGTAAGGGTAAGTTTATATATAATGGAGTTATTAAAACCACTAGAAAAGATCGATATTTAATTAGTATTTCTTTATATAAATAAAAAATCTGAGACTCAGCTCAGATTTTTTATTTATTTTGTTATTCCTTCAAGACTTCTAATTTTTGCTTCGTATTTCTTTCTTTCAGCATCGTTAAGAATTCTTTTTCTCATACGATAAGTTTTAGGCGTAATTTCAACTAATTCATCCATGTTAATGTAATCTAGACAACCTTCTAAAGACATTTTTCTAGGTGTTTTTAAAACGACAGTTTGGTCTTTAGCTGCAGCTCTTTGGTTAGTTAAGTTTTTAGTTTGACATACATTAACACTTAAATCAGTATCGTATTTATTTTCACCAACTATCATACCTTCATAGATTTCAACACCTGGCCCAATAAACATAACGCCTCTATCTTCAACGTGTTGTAAAGCATATGGAGTAGAAGTTCCGGTTGCAGTAGCGACTAATACACCAATTTGTCTTTCGCCGATTTTACCTTTTGAAACAGGTCTATATTCTTTATAAGTATGAGCGATAATTCCATAACCTCTAGTCATTGTAAGGAAATTAGTAACAAAACCAATTAATCCTCTTGACGGAATTATATAATTAATTTTGGTGTTTATTTCGTTAGCATCCATGTTGATAAGTTCAGCGTCTCTACTTCCTAGAGAAGTCATAACATCACCAACATAATCATTTGGAACTTCAATTGAAAGATCTTCGTATGGTTCCATTTTAACACCGTCAATTTCTTTGATAATAACTTGAGGACGAGAGACTTCAATTTCAAAACCTTCTCTTCTCATGTTTTCAATTAAAATACCTAAATGGAGTTCACCTCTTCCGGAAACTATCCAATTTTCTTTATTTGGAACTCTTTCAACTTTTAAAGAAACATCTTTTTCTTTTTCTTTATTTAATCTTTCTTCAATTTGTCTTGCAGTTAAAAATTTTCCATCTTTTCCAGCAAAAGGGGAAGTATTGGTTCCAAAAGTCATTTGTAGAGTTGGCTCATCAATATGGAGTAATGGAAGTGGTTCGACATTATTTAATTCACAAATTGTTTCACCAACATTGATATCGGGAAGGCCAGCAATGGCGCAAATATCACCAGCATTACATTCATCAATATCGATTTTGCTTAAACCAGAATATCCAATTAATTTAAGAATTTTGAAGTTTGTTGTCGAACCATCAATTCTTGAACAAGTGACTGTTTGACCAACTTTGATTTTTCCTCTTTGAATTCGACCAATACCCATTCTTCCAACGTAATCATTATAATCAAGAAGAGCTACTTGAACTTGAAGTGGTCCATCTTGAGTTACAGGAGGTTCAGGGATTTCATCAATAATTAAGTCAAATATATTACTCATTCCAGGTTTTTGAGTCGATAACGATGGGTCTAAAGAAGATGTTCCATTTAATGCGCTAGTATAAGCAACTTTAAAGTCTAAGAAATCTTCTGGAGCATCAAGTTCCATAAAAAGTTGTAAAACTTCATCAACAGCTTTTACAGGGTTGGCGTTAGGTCTATCAACTTTATTAATAATAACAACTGGTTTGACGTGAGCCTCTAAGGCCTTTTTTAAGACAAATCTAGTTTGAGGCATTGTTCCTTCAAAAGCATCAACCAAAAGGAGGCAACCATCGACCATATGCATAATTCTTTCAACTTCGCCGCCAAAGTCAGCATGGCCTGGAGTATCTAAGATATTAATTTTATAATCTTTATAAATAACACTAGTTGTTTTTGCTAAAATAGTAATTCCTCTTTCTCTTTCGATATCGTTACTATCCATGGCTCTATCTTGAAGTTTTTGATTTTCTCTTAAAGTATCAGAACATTTTAATAATTGGTTAACTAAAGTCGTTTTACCATGGTCAACGTGAGCGATAATTGCAACATTACGTAGTTTCATTCTTTCTCTCCTTTAAAACGTATATAATATACACTTATTTGAGGTATAAATAAAATAAAAAAATATCGTTGTAATCTAGTTTATTTAATAAATCGCTCAAAATCATTTTATTAAAAAAATACTAATAAATATTGCTTATTATTGTTTTATTATCAAAAAGAAATTCGCTATAATATGGCCATATGAGAAGTTCTGGAATATTAATGGCCTTGTCTTCTTTACCAAGTGACCAAGGTATAGGGGATTTATACGAAAGCGCCTACGAGTTTATTGATATATTAAAAGAAGCAAATATAAAGATTTGGCAATTATTACCTTTAAATCCTGTTGGATATGGTTCTAGTCCTTATCAAAGTGAATGTGGAGAAGCAATTGATCCTATCTACATTTCTTTAAAATACTTAAAAGATAAGCACTATATCAAAGGATATAGAACTCATGGTAAAACAAGTGATAGAGTTGATTTCGAAAAAGTAAGAAAGTATAAAGAAAAGTATTTTAAAGAAGCATTTAAAGTTCAAAAAGATACTAAATCACAAAAATTTAAAGAATTTTTAAAAAATAATCCATGGGTTTATCAATACGCTCTTTTTAACGTTTTATTAAGAAAAAATAATTATCAAGATTGGTATAAATGGGAAAAAGAAGAAAGATATGCTCCATATCACAAAAGAACATTTAATGATGCTCCTTATAAAGAAGAAATTCTTTATATCGAATGGTTACAATATATTGCTTATAAAGAATTTGAACTTTTAAGAGAATATGCTCATAAAAATGGTGTTTCTTTAATGGGTGATATTCCATTTTATGTTGGTCTTAATTCATCAGATTGTTGGGCAAATCAAGATAATTTTATGCTCGATGAAAATGATGTTCCTGCTTTTGTTGCTGGTGTACCACCAGATTATTTTTCCGAAGATGGTCAAAGATGGGGAAATCCAGTTTACGATTGGGAGTTCTTACAAGATGATAATTTTGATTTCTGGTTCCAAAGATTAGAAAATGCTAATAAATTATATGATTATATAAGAATTGACCATTTTAGAGCGTTTGATACATATTATTGCATTCCTTTTAACGAAAACACTGCTAGAAATGGTTTTTGGAAAAAGGCTAAAGGCGATGAATTTTTCTCATTAATCGAATCTAGAAACTTAGATTTAAAAATTTTTGTTGAAGATTTAGGTGATATTATCCCCTCTGTTGAATTATTAAGAGATAAATATCATTTAATCGGAATGAATGTCTTAGAATTTGATTTATTTAAAAGAGATATCGAAATAAAGCAAAACCAAGTTTTATATACTGGAACCCATGATAACAATACTTTAGTTGGTTGGTATAAAGAACTTGATGAAGGCAAAAAAACTTTACTAAATATTAAGATGAGATACGAGAAGATTGATGGTAAGAATTTCCTTGATGCAATATTAAATTTTGCCTTTAAATCTGATGCTGAATATTTAATTGTCCCCACTCAAGATTTTTTAGGATTAGATTCATATTATAGAATGAATACTCCAGGAACTTTTGGAGAACCTAACTGGACTTTTAGAATTAAATCATTAGAGGAATTAAAGAAGAAGGCTCCTTATATCGCCTCTTTAGTTAATAAATATAATAGATAATTAAGTAAAATGATAAACGTTGGATTAATAACATTAGGCTGTGATAAAAATACAGTTGATAGTGAAGCTATTTTAAGTTTATTTAAAAATGAATATTTTAATATTACTTCAAAACTAGATGAATGCGATTTAATTATCATCAATACTTGTGGTTTTATTTTAGATGCTAAGGTTGAAGGTATTGATGTAATTCTTAAATCTTTGCAATATGAAAAAGCAAAGATTGTTGTTTGCGGATGTTTAGTTGAAAGATATAAAGAAGAACTAGAAAAAGAAATTCCTGAAGTAAGTCTTTGGATTACTTTGAAAGATTATCCTAAATTTCAAGAAAAAGTATATGAATTATTTAATATAAAAGAAGAAACATATACAAATTTTGATATTTTTAACCGTGTTTTATCGACTAAACCTTATACTGCTTATTTAAAAATTTCTGAAGGCTGCGATAATTTCTGTGGATTCTGCGCTATTCCATATATTAGAGGAAGGTTTAGATCCTTCGATTTTGATAAGTTAGTTAATGAAGCTAAAGATTTAGCAAAAAACGGCGTTAAAGAACTTATTTTAGTTTCTCAAGATACCGGAAGATATGGAAAAGATTTCAAAGATAAAGATATTAATTTAGTAACTTTACTTAAAGAAATCAATAAAATCGAAGGATTTGAATTTATACGTTTGTTCTACCTTTATCCAGAAGAAGTTAGCGACGAATTGATTGATTTTATTAATGATAATCCAAAAATGACTCATTATTTTGATATTCCTATTCAACATATATCGGATAATGTTTTAAAAAGAATGAATCGTCGAGATAGAAAAGAATCGATTATATCTTTATTTAATAAGATAAAATCTAGAGTTAAAGATCCTATTTTTAGAACAACATTGATTGTTGGCTATCCTGGCGAAACTAAGGAAGATATTAAAGAGCTAAAAGAATTTATTGAAGAATATCACTTTAATCACTTAGGTGTATTTACTTATTCTAAAGAAGAAGGAACTTATGGGGCTAAATTGCTTGACCAAATTCCGGACGATGAAAAGAGTATGCGTAAAGAAGAGATAATGGAACTTCAAGCGAAGATTTCTTATCAAGAAAATAAGAATTTAATCGGTAAAACTTTTAAAGGAATGGTTATCGGGAAAGAAAGTGAAAATGTTTATTTAATAAGATGTGGCTTCAATGCGATTGATGATATTGACGGAAGTGTTTTTCTTTCAAGTGAAGTTAAACATAAAGAAGGCGATATTGTTAATATAAAGATTACTCACGCCTTTGTTTATGACTTATTTAGTGAAGAAGTATTACATTAAATTGACATTTTAGTTTATAATATTTCATATATAAATTACGAATTAATGGAGGTTAGATTATATGTGTGATAAGTTCAATCAATTGGATAAAATTATTCGTATTATTTTATTTATTCCTTTTTGGGGTTGGATTGTTTCTGGAGTCTATCGTATTTTAAAATTTATTGATGGCGGAAATAATGGAAACATTTTAACATTAATTTTAGGTATCTTAATTATTGTTATTCCATTTGTTGGCTTAGTTTTCTCAATCGTTGACTTAGTTACAACAATTACTAATGATAAAGTTACTTTCTTCGCTGAATAATTTTTATTCTTGTAAAAATAAGCTTTATTATGGTAAGATTATTTTCGCTTTGGGCGAAAATAATTGCCCCCTTAGTTAATCGGTATAACGGATCCATGGTAAGGATCTATGCGTAGTTCGACTCTGCGAGGGGGCACCACAATACAAATAACACGATAATTATCGTGTTTTTTTAATTTTAGAGAACAATTTTAGAAATATATCATATTTGAAAATATTTTAGTATTAAATCATGATTTAGTATAAAGTCATCCTAAAAATATTTATAATATTATGAAAGAGGAAAAATATATATGAACTCATTTGATTGTGTAGTAATAGGAGCTGGTAATGGAGGGCTTATTGCTAGCTTAAGACTTGCTAAAAGTGGTAAAAAAGTTTTATTAGTAGAAAGACATATTCTACCTGGAGGCTTTGCAACTTCTTTTTCAAGAGGAAGATTTAATTTTGAAGCCTCGCTTCATGAATTATGCGATTTTGGTCATGAAGAGAATCACGGGAATTTATACACCCTTTTTAAAGAATTAGATTTGCTTGATAAAATTGAATTTGTTGATGTTCCAGAAGCTTTTAGAGTAATTTCATTAAGTAATAAAGAAGATGATTATGTTATGCCTTTTGGAATAGAGAACTTCATTAATAAGATGGAAGAATACGTTCCTAATTCAAGAAAATCAATGAGAACTTTCTTTGAATTAGGAAAAGAGATTCAAGATGCTATGAGATATTTAAACGAAGCTAAAGGACATCCTGATTCTAAAGTATTAATGAAAAAATATCCTAACTTCATGAGAGTAGCTCCATATAATGTTGACCCAGTATTAAATGCAATTAAAATGCCTAAAAAAGCACAAGATATCCTTAATACTTATTGGTCTTATTTAGGAGCACCATCTTCAAAACTTGGTTTTATCCATTATTGTATTATGGTTTATCTTTATGTTTCATTAAAAGCACAAATACCTACTAAAAGAAGTCATAATATTTCAATGACGATTGCTGATGAAATAATAAAAAATGGTGGAACAATCTATTATGGAAGAGAAGTAGATGAAATCTTAATTGATAAAGATAAAAACGAAGTAAAAGGAGTAGTTCTTGATGATGGAACTATTATTAATACAAAACATGTAATTTCAAATGCCTCCCCACATAGTGTTTATGGTCATATGATTAAAGATACTAATCTTATTCCTAAAAAAGCTTTACAAAGAGCTAATTTTTCAACTTTATCAGGAAGAGGTTTTAGTTTATTTTTAGGTTTAAATAAATCTAAAGAAGAATTAGGTTTAAAAGAATATTCTTATTTTATTTATAATTCTCTTGATTCAAATAAAGAATTTGAATCAATGCATAATATAAATAATACTTCGCAAGTTGTTGTATGTTTAAATAATGCTTTGCCTAATGCTTCGCTTAAAGGTACAACTATTTTATATTTTACTTCATTATTCTTTGGAGATTGTTTTGATAAAGCTTTAACTAAAGAGAATTATTTTGAACTAAAGGATAAACTAGCTAAAAACTTTATTAAGACTTTTGAAAAAGCAACTGGAGTAGAAATTACACCTTATATTGAAGAAATCGAAGTTGCAACACCTTTAACTTATGCTCATTATACTGATTCTCCTGATGGAACAATCTATGGATATTTAACAGCTGATTTAGATAACATGATGCCTCGTCTTATGAGAATGTATAATGAAGACTATATTAATGGATTAAAATTCTGTGGTGGACATGCTATGAGAAGTAGTGGATATAATTCTTCTTATTTAAGCGGAGATTTGGCTGCTAAGTTCACTTTAGGCGATTTAAAGAAAGATAATTAGTTAAGAGGTAAAGACAAATGAAAGTAAAGGTTGGGCTATTTGGCTTAGGCGATATGCTTAAGTTTAAACATTTAGGTGATAATAGAGAAAAAGCAATAGAAGAAGCTAGTGAACAAGAATTGCCTTGTTCTTATAAGGCAAATGATATAGCTAGACTTTATCATCCTTATAAACAATATTTAATAATTAAAGATATTATTAAAGAAAACGAAGATACTAAATCATTTATTTTAGTTGCTGATAAATCTAAGCAAAAAGAACTAGCACCTTTTAAAGCAGGTTCATACTTATCAATCTATGTTCATGATAAAGATAATTCATTATTAAGTAGAACTTATTCGATAGTTTCTTCACCTAAAGAAGTATTTGATAGCAACGAAGGTTTCTATAAAATTACTATAAAAAGAGTAGATAATGGTGCTTTATCAAACTTTATGTTAGATAAAGCAACTATTGGAATGAAACTAGAATCAAGCGAACCAGGAGGATTTTTAACTTATAATTCTTTAAGAGATTCTAAAAATGTTATTGCTTTAGCAGGAGGAGTAGGAATTACGCCATTTGTTTCAATGGCTAAAGCAATTGTTGAAGGAATTGAAGATTTTAATTTAACAATTCTTTATGGAGTAAGAACTAGTAAAGATATTTTATACAAAGATGAGTTGTTAGATATAATAAATAAATCTAATAACAAAGTTAAAGTAATCCATGTTTTTAGTGATGAAAAACTAGATAATGAAGAACATGGATTTATTACTAGTGAACTTATTTCAAAATATGCATCAAAGTTTAGCGATAATTCGAATTATTCAATCTTTGTTGCTGGTCCTACATTAATGATTGATAATTTAAGAAATAATGAGCTACCTAAATTAAATTTATTGCCAAAATATATTCGTATTGAAAATTCTCCATTATATTTAGACGGTGATAGTAATGTTTATAATATTAAGATTATAACTAAAGGAAAAGAACCTTTAGTTATAAAAGCTAAAGGAAACGAAACTATCTTAGAAGCATTAGAAAGAAATAATGTAATGATTAGATCAAAATGTCATTTAGGTGGATGCGGGTATTGTAGATCTCGTTTAATTAAAGGAGAATATGCTTCTACTAAATATCTTAAACTTAATGAAGTAGATAAGAAATTTAATTATATTCATCCTTGTTGTTCTTATCCTCGTAGTGATTTAGAGATTGAGGTATTCGAGTATTAAGTTATTTAATAATTAATATTAAAAAGATGGTAATAATACCATCTTTTTTGATTATATTTGTAATTATTATTCGAATATTTTGTAAATATGATAATACTTCTATTGGAATTGAAAACGCTTTCTATTTTACTTAAATAAATACTAAAAATAGCGATAACCATCGAATATATTTTAATAATAAAAAAAGTGTAAGCACTTACAATTTAATTATGTTTTAACCATATTTTTCTCTTTTTTTAAAATCTAGACTATCATATAGACGTAACAAGGAGGAAAACCTAGTATGAAAAAAGAATTATTAAATGAAAAATTATTAGAGGAAAAAGTTAACGAAATGAACAAAGAAGAAGAAAACGAAGAATACGAAGAAGAGGATAACGGTTTATTCTTCCCAGATTTCAGAAGTTTCTTAAGATAGTTTATTAAGATCTTTTTCTAAAATTTATTATTATTTTAATATTTATGTTCATACAAAAACACTTAGGTAAAACTAAGTGTTTTTATTTTAATATTTATTTATTGAGAATTTTTCTTAATTAGCATTGACTAACTTAGATATATTTTATAGACTATTTTTAGTTAGAAAGGATAAAAAATTGGAAAGAAAAACTAAACCTAGAAAAATGATTATCGACTGTTTAAATAATCTTCACCATGCTTCTTTTGATGATATTTTTTCGTATCTCGAAGAAAATAATGGTTTCAATAAAATATCACTTTCAACTTTTTATCGTAATATTTCCTTTTTAGAACAAGATGGGGTGATTCGTAAAGTTGATTCAACAATAAGCGAACCTTTTTATGAACTTAGTAATATTGCAAAACATGATCATTTTATTTGTACTAAATGTCATAAAATAATCGATATACCAAGAAAAAACAGAAAGGAAAAATACGATGAATATGGTAATCTTATACAAGAAATATCAATTAATGAATATGGAATTTGTAAAGATTGTTTAGATAAAATTAAAATTTAATTTTAATTTGAGTTTATATTTTAAACTTATTTATATAAATTAAATATAGGAGGAAAGCACAATGAAAAAATGGAGATGTATCTTATGCGGATACGAATGGGAAAGTGATGAAGAACACCCAATTTGTCCAGTTTGTGGAGCTAGTGGTGAAGACGTAGTTCCAGTTGAAGAAGACAAATAATTTAATTTAGTCATTATTTATTTAAGTAAAGGAGAAATTTGAAATGGCAAACAAATATACAGGTACAAAAACTGAACTTAATTTACAAACAGCTTTCGCTGGTGAATCACAAGCAAGAAATAAATATACCTATTTTGCTAGTGTCGCTAAAAAAGAAGGCTATGAACAAATCGCTGCATTATTCTTAGAAACTGCAGATAATGAAAAAGAACACGCAAAACTTTGGTTTAAAGAACTCGAAGGTTTAGGAGATACTGCTGCTAACTTAAAAGCTGCTGCTGAAGGTGAAAACTATGAATGGACCGATATGTATAAAACATTTGCTGAAGTAGCAGATGAAGAAGGTTTTAAAGAATTAGCTGCTAAATTTAGAATGGTTGCTAGTATTGAAAAACACCATGAAGAAAGATATTTAGCATTATTAAATAATGTAAAAAATTTAAATGTTTTCAAAAAAGAAAGCGAAGTTACTGTTTGGAAATGTAGAAATTGTGGTTACATCTATGTTGGTAAAGAAGCTCCATCTCTTTGCCCTTGCTGTAAGCATCCACAAGCTTTCTTTGAAGTTAATGCTGAAAATTATTAATATTTGAATTAGTTTGTATTAATTTTTATAAGCCTAGAAGTATTTTCTAGGCTTATTTAATTAAAAAAAGTATTATAATATTTAAATCGAGGTTAAACTTATGTTAATTGATACTATTAAAAAAGAAAATATGCTCGCCTTAAAAAATAAAGATGAAAACAAAAGAGCAGTTCTAAGTGTAATTATAAATAAATATATGATTGCAGGATATGAAGCAAAGGCTAAAGGTAAAGAATTAAGTGACGATGATCTTTTAAAGATTATTTCTAAGCAAGTTAAAGAACTTGAAGAAGAAAAAGATTCTTATGTTAAAGCTAATAGAGAAGATAGTGTTAAAAAGATAGAAGAGCAAATTAATGTCATATCTTCTTATTTACCAAAACTTTTAAGTGAAGAAGAAATTAAATCAATTATTTTATCTTTAGAAGATAAATCAATTCCTAGCGTAATGAAGTATTTTAAGACTAATTATGCAAATAAAGTTGATATGGGTGTTGTAAATAAGGTATTAAAGAGTTTATAATATTTAAGCCTTTTTTAAAAAGGCTTAAATATTCCCTTAGTGGGGGTGTGGTTCAATGGTAGAACAGCGGTCTCCAAAACCGTTGACGTGGGTTCGATTCCTTCCACCCCCGCCAAATCGAAAATAACGCGATAATTATCGCGTTTTTTTATTTTAGGCTATGCATACAAATAATTTAAAAAATTAATCGATTATTGTCAAATTATTGTTTAAATATTTAAAATAAGGTTAATTTGCAGGTTGTTCATGACAAGTGTAATGTACAATATGGAAATTACCTTCTTTTCATAAATATTTTTTTGCGATAAATTAATGTTATGAAATTCGAGGTTATAAGAAATAAGTTACCTTTAGAAGCAAAATTAATAAGAGAAGAAGTATTTATAAAAGAACAAGGCTTTAAAGAGGAATTTGATACAATTGATAACAATTGTATACAAATTTTGATATTAGATGATGCAAATAATAATCCTGTTGGAACTTGTAGATTATTTCAAACTGAAGAAAATGTTAAAAACGAAGAATTTACTCTAGGCCGTTTTGCAATTAGAAAAGAATATCGTGAAAAACATTTAGGGAAACTAATGTTAAAAAAAGCTGAAGAAGTAGCTAAAGAAAACGGTGCAAAAAGAATAATTTTAGGAGCCCAAGTAAGAGCAAAAGATTTTTACAAAAAATGCGGATATAAAGAAGTTGGAGAAATTTTTTTAGACGAGGGTTGTCCTCATATCCACATGATTAAAGAGTTATCATAAAAATAAGTTAGTATCGATAATATAGAGTAATATTTTTAAATATATAAATTTTTAAGAAATCTTAACAATTTTTTTGGTTATTTATTATATTAATTATTATAAAATACAAGGAGTATGGAAAATATAGTAAAAAGAATTAAGTTAAATAAATCAAATTATGTAGAAAGAGATGTTTCATGGAACTATTTTAATTATCGCATTATCAAAGAAGCAGAAGATAAAAATGTTCCATTATTAGAAAGATTATTATTTTTAGGTATTTATTCTAATAATCAGGATGAATATTTTAAAGTAAGAGTAGCTCAACTTAAAAAAATTGCTGAATCAGCCTCAAAATCTTTTAAAGAAGATAAAGCTTTAGCTAAAAAAGAATTGAAAGAAATTTTTCGTTTAACGAAAGACTATTCAAAAGAATTTAATATCACTTTACAAGATATATTTTCTGAATTAGAACAAAAAGGTATTTATCTTTTAAACGAAAATAATGTAACCAAATCCCAAAAAGAATATTTAAAAGATTATTTTTTAAAAAATATTTCTTTATATATTAATCCTATAATTATTTCTAAAAAGGCAAATTTAAGTAGCGTTAACGATACCCACATTTATCTTGCTATTAAAATGGAAGGAAAGAAAGAATCGTTTTTAGATGATGTAACTTATGCTTTAATTCCTCTCCCTGTACATTTTTGTGGAAGATTTATAAATGTTCCTAGTGAAGAAAAAGATAAATATTATTATATTTATTTAGATGATGTTATTCGACTTAATTTAGATTATATTTTTAAAAATTTACCATATGAAAAATACGAAGCTTACGCTTTTAAATTTTCTAAAGATGCTGAAATGGATGTTGAAAGTGATCCAGAAGAAGGCATTTTAAAATCTATTAGTGAAGCTGTTAAAGAAAGAAAAAAAGGTATTCCTGTAAGAGTTGTTTTTGGAGAAAACATCCCTAAAGATTTATATTTAAAATTAATTAAAAAGTTTGAAATTGATGATTTAGATATTGTATCTATTGGTGGAAAATACCATAACAATAAAGACTTAATGAAATTTCCTAGACTAAATATAAAGGGAATAAGCTACGAGCAATGGGAAAGAAAAGAAATTCCTGAAGTAATTAATGGAGATTCTCTTTTAGAAAAAATTCAAGATAAAGAAATGTTAATTCATGTTCCTTATCAATCTTTTAATGCTTTCGTCGAACTTTTACAAGAAGCAAGCATCTCACCATTAGTTAGCGAAATAAGAGCAACAATTTATCGTGCCGCAAATAATTCACGTGTTGTTGCTGCTTTATCTAATGCTGCGAGAAATGGTAAAAAAGTAACTGCAATGGTTGAACTTTTGGCTCGTTTTGATGAATCTAGTAATATTTTAATTTCTCAAACTTTAAAAGATAATGGCGTAAACGTTTTAACCGGGCAAGAAGGCTTTAAAATTCATGGTAAAATTGTTTATATTAAGTTAAAAAACAAGAAAGATATTGCAGTTATTTCTACTGGTAACTTCCATGAAGGAAATGCTAAGCAATATACTGATTGTTTGCTTTTTACATCTAATCCAAAAATTGTTAACGAAGTCAAGGGTGTCTTCGATTTAATTATGATGCCTTATGATAAGCATAACTTTATGAATTTGCTTGTTTCCCCTTTACATATGGAAAAAGTATTTGAAAAGTTAATTAAAAACGAAATTAAAAATAGAAAACTTGGTTTACCTTCTGGCATTAAGATTAAAATTAATCATATTACCGATAAAAAGATGGTAAAACTCCTTTATAATGCCTCAAATAATGGTGTAAAAATAGATTTATTAATTAGAGGAAACTCATCAATTGTTCCAGGAATTAAAGATGTAAGTGAAAATATTACTGTTCACGGAATTATTGACCGATATCTCGAACATTCTCGTATATTTATCTTTACTAATGGTGGGAATAAGCTATATTTTATGGGTTCAGCCGATTGGATGCCAAGAAACTTATATAATCGAATTGAGGTAGTGACTCCAATTTATGATAAAGAAATTCAAAAAGAATTAGAATTAATTGTTGATTATGGTTTAAAAGATACGGCAAAATCGATTATTGTAACTAATGATGGCAAATACTTAAAAAATGAACCTACTGGAAATATTTTACCTTTTAGAAGTCAAGAAGAGTTGTATAATTATTACAAAAATAAGTAGAATATTAATGAAAGAGAGACTTTATGAAGAGTGGATATTATGCAGGAATCGATATAGGAACTAATGCAGCTAGATTAGTAATTAAAGATACATTTATAAATCAAAAGCATGAAATCGACTCGGTAGAAGTTCAAAAAATTAGAATTCCTTTACGTTTAGGTGTCGATGTTTTTAAAAATGGCGAAATATCCCAAAAGAAAATCGAGCAACTAGGTTTAACTATCCTCGCTTTTAAATCTATTATGGAAATTTATAACGTAATCGACTTTTCTTGTTTTGCAACTAGTGCCATGAGAGAAGCCAAAAATGGTAATGAAGCAATAGAATACGTTAAAGAAAAAACAGGCATAACTATAAAAATTATTAGCGGCGAAGATGAAGCAAAAACCGTTTCCAAAATCGCCAAAAACATCAAACTTGATAATAATCCATATGTTTTTGTTGATGTTGGTGGTGGATCAACTGAAGTAACTTTAGTTGAAAATAAAAAAGCTATTGAGTCAAATTCTTATAGATTAGGTACTTTAAGAATTTTGGCTTCTCAAGATAAGCAAGAAACTTGGGATAACTTTAAGTCTAAACTTAAAGAATATAAATCAAAATATGGTGCGACAAATATTGTCGGAACTGGTGGAAATATAAACCGATATTGGAAAATGTCAAAGAAGAAAGAAAAAAATAGTATTCCAGTTTTAGATGTTTCAACTTTTATTGATATTTATCAAGACATTAGATTATTGACTAGTGCTGAAAGAATGGAAAAGTTTGACATTAAACCGGATAGAGCTGATGTCATTATTCCTGCTGGCGAAATTTTTGCTACTGCTTCAAAAATATTAGATTCGAAAACCATTATAGTACCAATGATCGGATTAAGTGATGGGATTGTTGATAGCTTAATTCAAGAACATATTGATGTTATTTAGGATTTAGTGACTTGGAAAATAAAAATATTAAAATAGATCTAAACGATGATGTTAATTATATTTTAGACACATTAGAAAAGGCTAACTTTGAAGCTTATGTTGTTGGTGGATTTGTTAGAGATTTTTTGCTTTCAAAAAAATGTAATGATGTTGATATTGCAACAAGTGCTTTGCCTAAAGAAGTAAAGTCTTTATTTTCTAAAACTATAGATACAGGTTTAAAACACGGAACTGTTACTTTAATAATAAATAAATCTTCTTATGAAGTTACAACTTTTAGAATTGACGGTGAGTATTTAGATTCTCGCCATCCAAAAAATGTTATTTTTACTCGTTCATTAAAAGAAGATTTAAGAAGAAGAGATTTTACGATTAATGCTTTTGCTTATAATAATAAAGTTGGTTTAGTCGATTATTTTAATGGATCTGAAGATTTGAAAAATAAAATTATTCGTGCAATAGATGATCCTTATAAAAGATTTAAGGAAGATGCATTAAGAATTTTAAGATGTTTTAGATTTAGTGCACAATTAGACTTTAAAATCGACGAAAATACTTTAAAAGCTGCAAGTTTATTAGCTCCTTTGATTCAAAATATTTCAAACGAAAGAATTAGAGATGAACTTGTAAAAATATTGATGTCGGACCATCCAGAAGTTTTAATTTTAGCTAGTAAAATGGGTGTGACCAAATATTTCTTTGATGAATTTGATTTAATGCTAGAAACTAAGCAAGAAAATCCATATCATTCTTTTGATGTAGGAAGACATACCATTGAAGCGATTAAATACGCTCCAAAAGATTTAATTATTCGTTTAACCTTACTTTTACATGATGTAGGAAAGCCAATAACAAAAACTTATGGTGATAATGGTGTTGCAAGATTTTATAATCACCCTGTTGAATCAAAAAGAATAGCAAAAAATATTTTAGAAAGATTAAAATTTCCAACGAAAATTATTGAAACTGTTACTTTTTTGGTTTTACATCATGGCGATGAATTTATACCTAAGCCAAAATATGTTAGAAGAGCAATAAGTAAGATTTCTCCTGAATTATTTCCATATTATTTAGAAGTCCAAAGATGTGACGTTTTAGCTCAATCTGATTTCAAAAAAGATGAAGTTTTAGCCAATAATAAATTAGTTCACGATTACTATGATGAATTTATGAAGGAACAAGATTGTTTCTCATTAAAAGATTTAAAAGTTAATGGAAACGATTTAATAAGTTTAGGTTATAAAGGAAAAGATATTGGTATAATTTTAAATAATATGTTAAATAAAGTTATTGACGAACCTAAACTTAATGATAAAGAATTCTTATTAAAACATATAAATGACTTTATTAAAGAAAGGAAATAATTATGAAATTAGATGAAAAGAAGATTTATTTAATTGCTCCATCTTTTGGTTGTACTATTGAGCCTTATAAAACTAGATTAAAAGTTGCAATTAAAAACTTAGAAAAAGTAGGTTTTAACGTTATAAAAGGTAAAAATATTTTTATAAATAAAGGAGTTGTAGCTTCTTCTTCACCTAAAGAAAGAGGAGAAGAATTTAACGATGCTTTCTTTAATTCAGATGCTAAATATATTTTATCAGTTGGTGGAGGCGAACTAATGGACGAAATGCTTCCTTTTGTCGATTTTAATAAAATCAATGAATCAAATATAAAAGATAAAGTATTTATTGGCTTTAGTGATAATACTAATCTTACTTTTACTCTAACAACTTTATGTAATTTGACAACAATTTATGGTATTAATGCTCCTAATTTTTATGAATATCCTTTCACCTACGATACTTTAGATTTGTATGAAATTTTAACTAAAAGTAAGAAAGAATTTAAAGGATATAAGTTTTATGATGATATAAAAAAATATGAAAATTTAGATGTAGATAAAGAAGATTTAGATCCTTTGTGTAAACGAGAATTTACTTTAAAAAAGAAGATTATTGCTAAAAACTATCACGAAGAAGTTAAAGGAGTAGTTCTTGGCGGGTGTTTAGATATATTAGCTAATCTAGTAGGAACAAAATATGATAATGTTAAAGAATATATTTCTAAGCAAAAAGATGGAATCATTTGGTATTTAGAAGCTTGCGATTTAAATCCACTTTCAATTAGAAGAGCATTATTTCAACTTGAAGAAGCCGGATGGTTTAAAAATGCTAAAATGTTTCTTTTTGGAAGACATTTATGTAACGATTTAGTAACTTTAGGTATCGACAAATATAACGCAGTTGATGTTTTAGATTTAAATTCTAAAAATATTCCTTATTTGCTAGATATAGATTTAGGTCATATTTCCCCTTCTTTGCCTTTTATAAATGGAAAAACCGCAAGCGTTAAATATAGTAGAAATAATATTTTTATAAAATATTTGGATTAAGTTAAATTGAAAATTGATAAAAGATTATCTCAAGAATATAATAACAAAAATATGAAAAACAAAGATTTAGCAAAAATTTTTAAAATTTTAGGAGATGAGTCAAGATTAAAAATTGTTTTTAGCTTGTTTAATAAAACTCTTAATGCTAGTGATTTACTTAAAATGTTAAAGATTGAACAATCAACACTTTCTCATCATATGAAATTGCTTCTTTCTTCTAAGATTGTTACTTCTAAAAGAAAAGGTAAATTTATATATTATTCATTAAATAAGAATTTAATGAATTATCTTTCCTTTATTTTAAAAGAAGGTGAATTGAACATTTAAATTTCATGAAATATCAAAAATATCTTAAATATATCGATAAAAATATTAATAAAATTCCTAAAAACGCTACTATTTTACTCAGTGGAGGTAGTGGTGGATTAGGAAGTTCTTTTTTACATTACTTAGTATATTTAAATTTAAATGTTATTTTACTTTTAAGAAACGTCGAATTAGGTAATAAAATAAAACAAGAAGTTAAATTGAAGTTTAAAGATTCGACTTCGAATATTGAAATTATATATTTTGATTATTTAGATTTAGATTCGATTAATAATGCTTTAAAGATATTAAAAACTAAAAAGATTGATTATTTTGTAAATAATAGTGGAATTTATCACCAAAAGATTGAATTTATTAATAATTTTGAAAAGACTTATTTAGTGAATTTTTTAAGACCTTGTTATTTTATTAATAAATTATTAAAGCTAGATAAAAATATAATAATTATTAATGTGGGATCAATCTCATATTCTTTTACTAAGTTTGATATTAACGATATTTATTTAACTAAAGTAAGAAATAAAAGTAAGACAAAATATTATGGATTAACAAAATATTTATTAATGTCATATTCTCTATATTTAAATTTAAAAGGATATGACGTTAGATTAGTTCATCCGGGAATATCTTCGACTAATTTATTTGCTAAGAAAAATAAAGCCTATCCTAAATTATTTTATGTATTTATTACGCCACTTATTAAGTTATTATTTATGAATAGTTTTAAAGCATCTTTGTCTTATTTTTTAGCGCTTAATACACCTAAAATAGATATAAACTATGATGAATGGTTCGGACCAAAATATATATTCCATTCTTTTGGGTATCCTATTAAATATAAGTTAAATAAAATGATTTCTGATATTAATTTAATCAATGAAATTGGAAGTAAAATTGATAAAATATTAATAGAAATTTACTAATATGAATACATTAATTATTTATTTTACCGGAACGTTTAATACGAGATATCTAGTTAATAAAATTAAAGATAGATTATTTAAACTTAATTCTAATTATCATGTAGATACTTTAGAAGTTAATAAAAATACTTTAGTTAAAGATTTATCTTCTTATAACTTAATTATTTTTTCTTATCCAATATATGCTTTTAACACTCCTTCTTTATATATTAAATATTTAAAAAAACTAAAGTTTTATAATAAAAATGTTAAATATATTATTGCAAAGCAAAGTGGAGAAACTTTTGCTATTAATAATGCCTCAAGTAATGAACTATATAATTTATTAAGATTTAAATTTAAAATAAATATTAAAAATATTAATGAATATCATTTTATCTTACCTTACAATATTCATTTTAAATTTAACGATAATTTTGTAAAAGAAATACTAAACTATAATATTAAATTACTTGAAATTATGATTTATGATTTAACAAACGATATTACTAATATAAAACTTAAAACTAATATTATTTATAATTTTATTTCCTATATTTTTAGAATTCAAAGGCTTGGCGGTTATATTAATTCTTATTTTTATAAAGTAAATTATGCTAAGTGTTCTAGATGTTATAAATGTATTAATCTTTGTCCAATAAATAATATCGTTTTAGATAAAAAAACTAATAAGATTAAGTTTAATAATAAGTGTTTAATGTGTATGCGATGTTCTTTTTATTGTCCTAGTGATGCAATTAATATTGGATTATTAAAATCATGGAAAGTAAATTGGAAATATGATTTAACTAGAATAGAACAAGATAATAGTATTAATTCAGATTATATTTTTAAACAAAAGGAATTCTTTTTCAAAGGCTATTATAAAGTTATAAGAAGAATTAATGAAAGATATAAGGAAATTATTAACAATTCTAAGTAATTTACTTTAATAAATTCTAAATCTTATTAACTTTCATTGAGAATATAGGTAAGTCATTTTTTAAAGATATTATTAAATAAAATGGTCGATCAAAATAATATTTATTAGTGATAGGTGGTTCGCTTGCTCCTGGTGCTCCATCAGCAATAGTTATGCTATAGCCTTCAAAACCATCTTCATTAAGTTTGAAATTATTAATTTGATACATGTCTGCTAGAATTATTGGTTGATTAGATTTTATAGTTTTATCAGTGATATTTAATTCTAATAAGTTACGATTTTCTATTACATCATAAATATTAGAATTATATTCTTCTCCGCCTATATTTAAATGAGGGAAATAAACTTCATATTCTTTATCGTTATTATAATTTATATTTAAATTAAAATTAGATAAATCAAGATCATTAATAGAAGAACCATCTAAAGTAGTAATAAAAGTTAAATTAAAATTATTCGTATCTCCTTTAAAAGAAAGAATGTTGCTAGATTCATCAAAATAAGATTCATTTAAGGTTAATTTAGCAAAATCAAATTCTTTAGTTACATTATTAATATCGCTAAATTCATGCTTATATGTTTCAAAATCAAAGTTTTCTTTAAATCTAAGAGCGCTTAAGATGTAATTTCCATATTCATGATCTGGTAGCTCACTTTTAACCTCTAAATCTAAATCCTCTTTTATTTTTTGAAATATTTTCTTTTGAGCATCTAAAGCATCTTTCCCTAAATAAGAAGAAACTAAATATTCATCATTTAAAGTTTTTAAATATTCTTCATTAAGTTCAAGAATATTATAAAAACTTATCATATCTGTAAATTTAAAATATGAATTTTTACTATATTCAACATTTCTTAGCTTATTTATTTCTTTAAATATAGTTGAAGAATCTTCTTTACTTAGGTTATAAGATGATAAAAAAGGTGTTGAAGTTGTTTGGTCAATTATTAAAAGATTAATAAAAGCACATAATGGAGAATATAAAACGTTAGTAATTTTATTATCTTTACCATTAAAAGAAGTTACTATATCTTTATATAATTCATTTAGTAAATGGTTTTTTAATTCATCTTCATTATATTTTGAAGTAGAAGTTCTTGATAAAATATTAATCGATTCATCTATATCAATGCTAGATAAAGATGAATTTGGAGTGTTATATAGATAATCACCTGTGTTATTACAAGAAGATAGTAAGAAAAATAAACTAAAAACCAAAGTAGTTTTTCTTATAAATGATTTCATAAATAGTTCTTCCTCCTATTTATTAAATAAGATTAATTAAATATGATTTTGGTGCATAAAATTTATACTTTTATTATCTATAAATTTTAAAGAAAATAACTATAATATTATTGATAAAAAAAGGAAATTTGATATGTTATTTAAAAAAGAACATTTAGATGAAATTAGAGAATATTTAAAAAAAGATAATTTAAAAGGCTATTTAATTTTAACAAGTGACCCACATTCTAGTGAATATGTTTCACCATTTTATCTTTCTTTTAGAAATTATTTTGCACCATTTAGTGGAAGTGCCGCTAAACTTTTAATCACCTTAGATAATGCTTATTTATCAACTGATGGAAGATATTATATTCAAGCAAGTAAAGAACTTGAAGGAAGTGGTATTAACTTAGTAAAAGAAGGTTTAGAATCTTTAGAGGATGATATTATTTTAAAAAAAGAGATATATCCTTTAGGAACATCTTTTAATCTTATAAATGAATTAGATTATGAAAGATTAGTAAATAAAGGTATTACTTTAGTTGATAAAGATTATTCTTTCTTAATTAAAGATAGACCATCATTATCAAAAGAAAAAGTATTTAAACTTGATTCAAGTTTAAATACTTTAAGTTTAAAAGAAAAGTTAGATTATATTTATCAAAAATTAGAAGAAGAAAAAGTAGAAGCTAATTTAATCTCCTCTTTAGATGATATTGCTTCTATTTTAAATATTAGAGGTAAAGATATACCTTGTAATCCAGTATTTTATTCATATTTATATGTATCTAAAAAGTATGGTAACCATCTATTTATTGATTTAGATAAGATTGACTTTGAACTAAATAATGTTAACATTCATCCTTATGATGAAATATTTAATTTTTTAAAAGAACATGAAAATGTATCTACTTTAATCGATAAAACTAAAAGTAGCGCTAAAATATATTCTTTACTTAAAAATAAAGTAAATGGAAAAAATCCATCTTACTTACTTAAAGCAATTAAATTAGAAAAAGAGATTATTAATACTAAGAAAATACAAGCTATAGATGGCTTAGCTCTTTTAAAATTTCATAAATATTTACATGATAATTTATCAAATAATTTAACAGAGTTTGATTATTCTAAAAAACTTAAAGAATTTAGACTTTCTTCACCTTTATGCTTTGATCTTTCTTTTAATACAATCGCAGCAGTTGGAAGTAATGCTGCTTTAATGCATTATTCGCCACAAGAAGTAGGCTCAAGTGTCGTTAATAAAGAAAGTATTGAGCTTCTAGTTGATTCTGGTGGTCAATATTATGGTGGAACAACTGACACTACTCGTACTTTTTTAATTGGGACACCTACAAAAGAATTTATCCATGATTATACTTTAACTTTAAAAGCTTTAATTGGAGTAAGTTCGACTATTTTTATTGAAAATAGTGATGGTCATACTATTGATATTAAAGCCCGTGAATTTATGTGGAAAGAAGGAATGGACTATAAATGTGGAACTGGACATGGAGTAGGCTATATTTTAAATGTTCATGAAGGGCCTAATGGTTTTAGATATTATGTTTCAAAAGATCGAGATGACCAAGGTAAATTAGTTCCAGGAATGATTACTACAATTGAACCTGGAGTATATAAAGAAAATAAATATGGAATAAGAATTGAAAATAATCTCCTTTGTGTTAATGCTTTTGAAACAAATGATGGTAAATTCTATAAATTTGAAACAATTACTTATGTTCCAATCGATACTAAATGTTTAGATTTAAATATGATGAGCGATGAGGAAATTAAATGGTTAAATTCTTATCATAAATTAGTAAATGAAAAATTAACTCCATTTATTAAAGAACAAGAGTTAAAAGATTATTTAGATAAATTAACGATAGAGGTTAAAAGATAAAATATTTATGAAAATAGTAATTTTACAACCATTAAAAACTGATATTTCTTCATATTTAAAGAAATTATCTAATTTTGATGTTACTTATTTTGAAAATAAAACTACTAATAAAGAAGAAATTATTTCTAGAATTAGTAATGCTGATATTTTAATTAGCGATAATACTTTGTTAAATGAAGAAATATTATCAAAAGATCAAAATTTAAAAGCTTTATTTATTGCTTTTTCTGGCTTAGATCATATAGATTTAACTTATTGTGAAAAACATAATATTAAAGTTATTAATGCTAAAACTTATTCTAAAGAAAGTGTAGCTGAATTAACTTTAATGTTTCTTTTAATGGCTTTAAGAAGATATAACTTACTTTTGCCTTGTCATAACGAAATAGAAGGAAAAGAACTTGCTAATCTTAATATTGGTTTAATAGGTTTAGGAAATATCGCTTTATCTTTTATTAATTTACTAAAACCATTTAATAACTTAATTTTATCTTATACATCTAAATCTAGACATTTAGATTTAGAAGAAAAATATAATATTAAATATCTTTCTAAAGAAGAATTACTTAAATCTAGCGATGTAATTTCATTACATCTTCCATTAACTAATTCCTCTTTAGATTATATTAATGATAATGAATTTAAGTTAATTAAACATAATTCAATTTTAATCAATACTAGTAGAGCAAAAATTGTAAATAAAGATTCTTTAATTAACTTTATGAAAGAACATCAAAATTTTACTTATTGTACAGATCTCCTTTATGATGAATCTAATTTTTCTAATAACTTAGATTTAACATCTTTACCTAATCTAATTTATACTCCTCATATTGGTTTCTTTACTAAAGAAGCTATGGAAAATAGAGCAAATATTATATTTAATGAGCTATTTAAATATCTAAATTTAAAATAACTATTTAATATTTCTTTTCATATAATCAAAAGTTTGAAACTTAGTTAGTATAATAATAAAATAATTCGATTATTATCGTATTTTTTTAATTAGTTTAAATTCGTTATTGCATGTGCTATATAATTTTTATTTTGACTTATTTTATTATCTTGAACTAAATATTTAGTGTAATAATGTAAAAAATTTTTAATTGGAGCACCTCTAAACTAAAAATTTAGTGCAAAAATGTAAAAAATATTTAGTTCAAACTACCTCGAAATAAATATTTAGTGTATAATTATGTTACAAAAAGGTAACTAATATATGGAAATTAAAAGAGATTCTTACTTAAATCAACTAATTTTAAGGAAAAATAACGGACTTGTTAAGGTTATAACTGGAATTCGTAGATGCGGAAAATCATATTTACTTAACATTATTTTTTATAGTTATCTTAAAGGGTCTGGTGTAGATGAAGATCATATAATACGTTTTGCTTTTGATGCAGATAGTGATATTTCTTTATTAGGTTTAAATATTTACGATTTAATTGGGAATAAGCAAAAAGTTCCAGCAAGAACTTTTTCAGAATTTATAAATTTAAGATTAAAAGATGATAAACAGTATTATCTTTTGCTTGATGAAGTACAACTTTTAGAATCCTTTGAGTTTGTTTTAAATAGTTTTATTAGAAAACCAAATGTTGATATTTATGTTACTGGTTCAAATTCAAAATTTCTTTCTTCTGATGTTATAACCGAATTTGCTGGAAGAGGAGATGTAATTCATCTTTTTCCTTTAAATTTTAACGAATTTAACTCTGTTTCAAAAAAAGATTTTGATACTACCTTTTCAGAATATTTAGTTTATGGTGGTTTACCAGCTTTAACTTTAATGGAAACGGAAGTTCAAAAATCAACTTATTTAAAAAGTACACTTGATACGGTTTATTTGCGAGATATTGTAAATAGATATGGTTTAAGAGATGATGTCATTTTAGGCGATCTTCTTAATATTTTAGCTTCTGGAATATCAAGTTTAGTTAATCCAAATAGAATCGCAAAAACTTTTTTAAGTGTTGCAAAAAAGAATGTTTCTCCAATTACAATTGCTAATTATATTAAATATTTTGAAGAATCATTTATTGTTAAAAGTGCAATTAGATACGATGTAAAAGGAAGAAAATATATTAACACTCCATATAAAATTTATTTTGAAGATTTAGGGATAAGAAATGCAAGAATTAATTTTAGACAACTTGAAGAAACTCATCTTCTAGAAAATCTTATTTACAACGAACTAAGATTTCGAGGTTTTGAGGTAGATGTTGGAGTTGTTGAAGTTCGAAATGATAATGAATCAAAACAATATGAAATAGATTTTGTTGCTAATCTAGGATCAAAAAGGTATTACATTCAATCTGCTTATGAATTAGGAACTGAGGAAAAGATTTCTCAAGAAACGAGATCTTTTGATATGGTCAATGACTCTTTTAAAAAGATTCTAATAGTACGAAATGGCACTATTCCATTAAGAAGTGATAAAGGTTATACAGTTTTAAGTATTAAGGATTTTTTGTTAAATAAAAATTCCTTAGATTTATAAGTTTCGATTAAACAGGTAGTGCTATTCCGTTTTAATCGAATTTAATTAATACGTGATTTTTGTTTTAAGTTTCTAAAGCCACTATAATGAATTACGAAATTGGGTTTATCACTTTTCATAGATAAGATCAAGTTTTTAAAATATTTGTAATATGTGAAATTTAAAATTCAAATGTGAATTTATTACTATGAAAACTTTGTTGTTTAGTGTTTAAATATTAACCATTATTTTAATTCCTTAGTATTTATTTTATTATTTTTTAATGCTTTTAATGCTTTTCTGTTATAAAACGTAAAAGACAGGTTTAATATATAGATATAAGGCTAAAATTTTTACTCTTTAAATACGATTCTGCGGAATTATTCTAGTATGTAAGTGCAAAAGACGGGTTTTAATTAATACAAGTAGAGCTAAACTTGTTAATAAAGAATCTTTAATAGATTTTATGAAAAGTCATAAAGATTTTATTTATTGTAGTGATTTACTTTATGATGAATCAAATTTTGATAATAATTTAGATTTAGTTACTCTTCCTAATTTATTTTACACTCCTCATATTGGTTTCTTTACAAAAGAAGCGATGGAAATAGAGCTAAAATTATTTTTGACTATCTCTTTGATTATCTCGACATTGATTAATAATTTTTGAATTATTTACTTAATGTATTTTTAATATTGCTATAAAAAAATACTTATTATTTATATTATAGTTGTACTTTTGTAAGCGCTTACAATATCTTGTTTCTTTTAACGTTTTTCTAGTTTATAATATTTTAATGATTATTTATTAGGAGAAAATTACAATGCAATTAAGAAAAGAAGCAGTAGATATTGTTCTTAATATTTGCAGAAAGTATAAAAACGAGCCTTCACCATTAATGCTTGTTTTAAGTGAAACTCAAAAAGAATATGGATATATTCCTCTAGAAGTTCAAGAATTAATTTCTAAAGAACTTAATATTCCAGTTTCTGATATTTATGGAGTTGTTACTTTCTATTCATTCTTCTCTTTAG
Source organism: uncultured Bacilli bacterium (assembly GCA_944350425.1). Classification (GTDB taxonomy): domain Bacteria; phylum Bacillota_I; class Bacilli_A; order RFN20; family CAG-826; genus Onthovivens. The sequence continues at coordinate 16,091 of CALVOX010000008.1, read as the reverse complement.
AACCTAAAGGAAGATATGTAATTGGCGTTTGTTTAGGAACAGCATGCTATGTTAAAGGTGGTCAAAATTTATTAGATAAATTTGCTGAATTATTAAAGATTAAACCAGGTCAAACTAGTGAAGACGGTCTTTTCACTTTGGATGCTTTAAGATGTATTGGAGCTTGTGGTATTGCACCTGCTATTTCGATTAATGGTAAGGTTTATCCAAAAGTTACTTTATCTCAAGTCCAAACTATCATCGATGAATATCGTAAAAAATCAAAGGAAGAATAGAGTATGGCTGATACAAAGATTAAAACCGTTAATGAGTTAGAAAAAAGAATAACTTCTTGTTCTAAATGCTTAGAAAATAAATTTTCTGGTAAAGATAATAAAAGACACATTGTTGTTTGTGGTGGAACCGGATGTTTATCAAGTGATTCACAAGAAATTATTAATAGATTAGAAGAATTAATTAAAGAAAATAAACTTGAAAATAAAGTTACAGTCAATGTTGTTGGCTGTTTTGGTTTTTGTTCTCAAGGACCTTTCGTTAAGATTTTCCCTGAAGATAGGCTTTATCATGCAGTTAAAGTAAGTGATTGTGAAAGAATTATTAAAGAAGATATTATTGATGGAAAATGTATTACCGAACTACTTTATGAAGATCCAAATACCCATGAAAAGGTAGAAAAACAAGATGATATTAACTTTTATAAAAAGCAACTTAGAATTGCTCTTCATGGTTGTGGAACAATAAATCCAGAAGAAATTGATGAAGCTTTTGGTTATGATGCTTTTAAAGGCTTAATTAAAGCTTTATCGATGAAAAAAGAAGATGTCATTAAAGAAGTACTTGATTCTGGATTAAGAGGTAGAGGAGGCGGAGGTTTCCCTACTGGTAAAAAATGGCAATTTGCTTACGAACAAGTTAATGATACAAAATATGTAGTTTGTAATGGCGATGAAGGCGACCCAGGAGCATTCATGGACCGTTCGATTTTAGAAGGAAATCCTGTTTCTGTTATTGAAGGTATGATGATTGCAGCCTATGCAATTGGAGCTAGCGAAGGTTATTTCTATGTTAGAGCTGAATACCCAGTTGCTGTTAAAAGACTTCAAATCGCAATCGATGAACTTAGAAAAGTTGGATTACTTGGTAAAAATATTTTAGGAAGTAAATTTGACTTCGATTGTCACATTAGACTAGGAGCTGGTGCTTTCGTTTGTGGTGAGGAAACTGCCCTTTTAAATTCGATCGAAGGTAAAAGAGGTATGCCTAGACCTCGTCCACCATTCCCTGCAGTTAAGGGATTATGGGGAAAACCAACTATTATCAATAACGTCGAAACTTTGGCTAATGTTCCATATATTTTAAGAGTTGGTGCTAAAGAATTTGCAAAAATTGGTACTGAGAAAAGTAAAGGTACAAAAGTTTTTGCTCTTGGTGGAAAAGTTAAAAATGTCGGTCTTGTTGAAGTTCCAATGGGCACAACTTTAAGAGAACTTGTCTTTGATATTGGTGGAGGAATTCCTAATGATAAAAGATTCCAAGCAATTCAAACAGGTGGTCCATCCGGCGGATGTTTAACTATTAATGAGTTAGATACTCCGATTGATTATGATAACTTAATTGCTAAAGGTTCAATGATGGGTTCAGGCGGCGCTATAGTTATGGATGAAGATAACTGTATGGTTGATGTTGCTAAGTTCTATCTTGAATTTATTTGTGATGAAAGTTGTGGTAAATGTTCACAATGTAGAATTGGTACAAAAAGACTTTTAGAAATTTTAACTAAAGTTACTGATGGAAAAGCTACAATGGAAGATTTAGATAAACTCGAAACTCTTTCAGAGTCAATTAGAGTTGGTTCGCTTTGTGGCTTAGGCCAAACTGCACCTAATCCAGTACTTTCAACTTTAACTAAATTTAAAGAAGTTTATATTAGACACATTAAAGATAAAAAGTGTGACGCTGGTATTTGTAAGAATTTAATCGAATTTAAAATTATTGCTGATAAGTGTAAAAAATGTTCACTTTGTTCAAGAAATTGCCCTGTTAATGCCATTACTGGTCAAGTTGGAAAAACACCATTTGTTATTGATCAAGCAAAATGTATTAAATGTGGTACATGTATAAGTGCATGTAAATTCGGCGCAATTATTAAGGAATAAGAGGTAGTTAATATGGGAAAAATAACAATTTATATCGAAAATAGACCTTATGTTGTTGATGATGATTTAACTATCTTAGAGGCTGCAAAAATTTGTGGTTATAATATTCCTAATCTTTGTACGTGGAAAAAAGGTAGATGCTCAGTCGCTTCATGTAGAGTTTGTTTAGTAAAAGTAGAAGGCGAAAGAAGACTTGTTCCATCTTGTGCATATCCAGTTAGAGATGGAATGAAAATTTCAATTTCTGATCCAAGCGCTGTTCAAGCTAGAAGAACTAGTGTTGAATTGCTTTTATCAAATCACTATTATAACTGTCAAGCTTGTAGAAAAAACGGACAATGCGAACTTTTAGAAGTTTCCAAAAGAGTTGGTGCTAGACCTGAAATGTATGTTGGAGAAAAAACTCCTACAACTTTAGATGAAGTTGCACCGGGCTTAGTTAGAGATACATCAAAATGTATTTTATGCGGAAGATGTATTGAGGCTTGTAAAGATAGCCAAGGTATTGGAATTCTTGGCTTTGAAAATAGAGGTTTTAAAACGATTGTTTCTCCAGCTGGAAATAGATCATTTAATAATGTTCCTTGCATTCAATGTGGACAGTGCACTTTAGTTTGTCCTACTGGTGCCTTAATGGAACATAATGAAATTGATAAACTTGATGAAGCTTTTAAAGCTGGAAAATATGTTATCGTTCAAACTGCACCAGCAGTTAGAGCAGCAATAGGCGAAGAGTTTGGAGAAAAAATTGGAACTCCATCAACTGGAAAAATGGTTGCTGCCCTTCATAGACTTGGTTTTTATAGGGTATTTGATACTAATTTTGGGGCTGATTTAACAATTACTGAAGAAGCTAATGAGTTTGTTCATAGAGTTATTACCAAAACTCCTGCACCAATGATTACATCTTGTTCACCAGGTTGGGTAAATTATTGCGAATATTATTATCCAGAACTTTTGCCTCATCTTTCTACTTGTAAATCACCTCATGAAATGATGGGAGCAATTATTAAATCTTATTATGCCGAAAAACATAATATTGATAGATCGCAAATTTGTGTTGTTTCTATTATGCCATGTACTGCTAAAAAGTTTGAAAAAGATAGAAAACAAAACTCAGTTGACGGAATTGCTGATGTCGATATTGTTTTAACAACAAGAGAACTTGCTCAACTTATTAGAAGAAGTGGTATTCAATGGAAGAAACTTCCAGATGAAGACTTTGATGATGATTTAATTGGTGAATATAGTGGCGCTGCTGCAATATTTGGAGTTACTGGCGGAGTTATGGAAGCTGCTGTAAGAACTGCTTATTATATTCTTACAAGTCAAGAACTTGAACCAATTGATTTTATGCCTTGTAGAGGACTTGATGGAATTAAAGAAGCTTCGATTAAAATTTTAGGAAACGAATATCATTTAGCAATGGCTTCTGGAATGAAAAATGCTAAAGTACTTTTAGATGAAATTAAAGAAGGAAAATCTAAATATGACTTTATTGAAATCATGGGATGTCCTGGAGGATGTATTAATGGTGGTGGACAACCTTATGTTTTCCCAGTATTCTTACCTAATGAAGATGATGATATTCAAGATACCTATATTAAGAAAAGAGCAAGTGTCTTATATAATATAGATAAAGAAAAGAAAGTTAGAAGATCACATAAGAATCCTGACATTATTAAATTATACAATGATTATCTAGGAGAATATGGTTCTACTAAAGGACATAAATTGCTCCATACTTCTTATAATAGTGATAGAGAAAAATATCCTGATTAGTTAATTAAGATATAAACGCATAAAGTAAATAAACTTTATGCGTTTTGTTTTAGTTTATCTTTTTAATTTATAGATTTAGATTATAATAATGAAGTATGAACTTTTTAAAAAAGTATGACGTTTTAATTTTAATTTCATCTCTTATCATATTTATTGGTGGATTATTATTTGTAGTATTTTCTTATCAAACTAGCTTTATGAGATTATTTTTAGGTTATTTTGTTGGAGCAATATTAATGATTTCTTCCTTAATCTATATGATTTATCGTTTAATTAAAGATGATATATACTTTTTTAGAATAGTTTATTCAATACTTCTTTTTGGAGCAGGATTTGCTCTATGTTTTTATCCTTATTTTATTGTTAGCTTAATTCCTTTATTTTTAGGAATAACGATCTCTTTAGTTGCTGTTATATTTATTATTAAGTTTTTGATTTTAAAGAAAGTTTCTTTAAAATCAATGTATAACATTGTTCAACTTATATTAGCTTTAATTTTATTAGCTGCAGGTATTTTATTTATCGTATTCTATAAAAAAATCGATGTCTATTTGACATCGATTATAATTGGAATACCTTTAATGGTTGTTGGAATTGCCGGTATATTAATTTCTTTAATCAGAATTATTCGAAATAGGTAATTATTTTGAATTAAAAACCATTAAATATAACTCTAATTCTTTTTTTGTAATTCCAGCGTGAGCTCCAACAAGAGTAGAGCAATTTTCCTCACTTAAGTTATATTTGGAACAAGAAAGAAAGAAGTAGTTACCTAAAATAGAATCTAAATCTTTAAAGTTTTCTCCTACTCCTAAAATGTTTTGAGAAAGTAATTCTTCTTTAGAAATAAGTAGGAATTTATTTTTATACTTTTTATTATATATTTCTTTGAATTCATTAATCTTATCATTTTTTACTAGTAAAGACGCAAAACGACCTTCGATACTAAAACCAACATTTTTAGTTTCTAAAGTAGACATCAGTTCTTTATCTTCTAAGATATTAATATTTTTAATGTCAATAAAACCATGATCTGCACAAAGTAAGACTAAGACATCTTGATGAGATGAAACAAATTTTTCTAAACGATAAGATAATTCTAAAATATCATTAAGTACGTGCGCCCCGTTTATTCCTTCTAGATGCATAGTATGATCTGGTAAAGAAGAATAAGCATAAATAAATTCATGGGTATTAATCTTTTCATTTAATTTATTAAAGAATAGATCAAGTCTTTTATAATCATCTTCTTCATCTTTAAAATCAATATCTTTAATTTGAGTTGCAATTTCTTTTTTATTTTTATTATTTATTAAATCAAAAATGAAAGCAGGTTTAAGATAAGTTGAAGTTACATCTTTATCAATAATAGTGTTACTTACTTTATCTCGATTTAAAAATACATCGATAAATTTATCTTCATCTTTAAAATATTGATTCCATCCAACAAAACCATTTTCTTTAGGATATTTTCCAGTGATTAAGGCATTTGTTGCAGCAACAGTTGTTGGAGGATAAATTGAAGAGAATTCTTTATAAATATGAGAATAGATAAAAGGAATGAAACCTTTATATTTTTCGATAATGTTTTTTCCAAAAGCATCAAAAAGAAATAAAACAACTTTTTTATCTTTATTTTTTAATAATAATTCATCAACATCTTTCATTGTTTCATGAAATGGAGTTACACCAAATCTTTTTAAAATCGAAGATGAAAGATTTACTAAGTTATTTGTTAAATCTAAAGTAGTACTATATTTTTCCATAGATAAGATTTTATAAAATTATAAGAAAAAGAGGAAGTACAACTTCCTCTTAATTGCTACATTTACTTTTATCTTAGAACTATAATCTCTTGTTGTAGTATTCAACGATTAATGATTCGTTAATTTCTTGAGAGAGTTCGCTTCTTTCTGGTAATCTTTCAAAACTACCTTCTTTCTTTTCTTTGTCAACTTTGACATAAGCTGGAGTAGTTGTGATTGAGTCTAAAGCAGCTTTAACAATTGTTAAGTCTCTGCTCTTTTCTTTTAAACTAATTTTGTCTCCAACTTTTAAGATATAAGATGGGATATCAATTTTTTTACCATTTACTAAGATGTGACCATGGTTAACAAGTTGTCTAGCTTGTTTTCTTGTTGTTGCAAAACCTAATCTATAAACGATGTTATCAAGTCTTGATTCAAGTAATACCATGAATGCTGAACCAGTAATTTCGTTTGAGGCACTAGCAATTTTGAATAATCTAACGAATTGTTTTTCGTTTACGCCGTAAAGATCTCTTAATTTTTGTTTTTCAATTAATTGTCTTCCGTATTCAGATAATTTTTTCTTTTCTTGACCATGTTGACCTGGTGCATATGCTCTTTTCTTTAATTCGTTTCCTGTTTCGCTTAAAGAGAAGTTAAGTCTTCTAGATCTTTTCCATGTTGAGTCAAAATTTCTCATGTAGTTTTTCTCCTTTTATTTAACTAATTTACATAAAACGAGATACAAATTCTGTTCTTCGGGTGATTCAATTTAGGATTTCGGACTTGTAGCATAATCTTACTTTCTAAAAAGTATTATTTATGAGAAAATACTTTTATTGAGTCATCGGACAAAAACATATTTATATGCTGCATTTACATGCTTAAAAAATATACATTATTTTGTTATAATTGACAAGTAAAATTTTCTATGAAAAGAAGTGAAAACGTTTAGATTTTATCTAAAGATAAACCTTCCTAAAATTAGAATATTATTTTATTTAAAATAAATATGTTTTAGTTTAAAATATTTTTTGAGGTCAATATATGAAAATAAACATGCTAGTTGAAAATGAAACTATTTTAGGATTACCACCTGAAATTCTATATACAATTATTGGAGGAGTTGTTGGAATTATTTTACTTATTGTAATAATAATTCTTTTAAACAAATTTGTTTTTTCTAGACAAAAAATCAAGAAAACTTTAGCTAATTTAACTAAAGATTACCAATATTTAAATAATTTATTAACAAAGCAAGATTTTACATACATTGGTAAACTTGATGCTATATCAAGAACTAACCTTCTTTATGCTGATGTTTATAACCAATATTTAGACCGTTATTTAGAACTTTCAAATGAATTTGATAAAGAAATTGAAGAATTTTTAAATGCATTAAGCGTTAACCTTGAAGATAAAAATGTTAAAGCTTTCAAAAAGACATTTAAAGAAGGTATTGGACATTTTAATGAATATAAAAAAGAAGTTTTAGCTCTTGATGAAGATTTAGAAGTAATTATTAGACCTGAAGAAGATTGTAAAAGAGACTCTTTAATGCTTAAAGATAAGTATAGAGAAGTCAAAACTTTATATGAAAGCGTTACTGATAGACTCGATCCTGTGCAAGAGAAGTTTGATATAGTTTTTAAAAATATCGATAAGAAATTTAATCAATTTGAAGATTTAGTTGAAACTGCTGATTATGATGAAGCAAAAGCAATGCTTCCAAGTTTAGCTAAAATTTTAACTGAAATTAAAAACGTTTTAGAGGTTTTACCAACCTATTTAGAAGAAGTTAATGGAAACGTCCCTAAAGAAATGGGTAATATTTTAGATAAATACCATGCTCTAGAACTTACTAAGTTACCTTTAGGACATTTAAAAATTGAAGATGAAATTCAAAAAATTAAAAACGTTTTAATTGAGCTTAGAGAAAACTTTAATTCTCTTAATACTAAAGATGCTGATGTCAGAATTAAAGAACTTCATGAAATATTGAACCGTCTTGATGGACAAATGGATGCTGAAGAAAAAGCTAGAAATGAATTTAACGATATTTACCAAGATACAATTAATTCTTATACTGATTTAGAAAAAAATATTATTAAATTAAATAATTCAATTCCTTCTTATGAAAAGTATTATATTATCGATGAATCTAATCAAATAAGATTAAGACAACTTGGTACTGATTTAGATACATTATCAAAGTTCAAAAGAAGAGTTGATTTCTATGTTCATGGTGCAGAAGCTACATATTACACTGATTTATTAACAAAGATTAATGATCTTTCAAATGGTATTAATGATTTAAAAGCCCATTATGAGGAATATCATACTTATTTAGATTCATTAAAGAAAACAGTAGATAATGGTCATGAAATGATCAATACAAGATACTTACAACTTAAAAGAGCTGAGTATATCGTTAGAGGATTTAATAATGATTATTTAACTAGTAAGTTCCAAGAAGGAATTACTCGTTCTTATAACATTATTGATGCTTTGCATGAAGTTATTATTACTTTACCTATTGATGTGATTAGAGTAAATGATTTAACTAAACAACTTGATATGGTAACAATTGAACTATTAACTGATATTGATAACTTGTCTTCTTACTATAACTTATGTATCGATAATGTTACCTTAATTAATAGAGATCGAATGAAATTTACTGATGTTCATAATCTTTTAATGCAAGCAGAATCATTATTCTTTGCTGGTGAATATAAATCTTCTTACGAAATGACAGAAACTATTATTCATCGAATTTCGGATAAAGATAAGGTTGATAGATAATAATGATTTATTTTGATAATGCTGGCAGTACTAAAGTAGATGATAGAGTTTTAGATGAATTTATCTTAGATAATAAAAAATATTATGCTAATCCATCTTCTTCTCATTTTCTAGGCTTAGAACTATCTAATAAAATTGAAAAGATAAAGAAAGAGATTTTAGAATCTCTTTCTTTGAGTTATTCCATGTACGATGTTATTTTTACGAGTGGAACAACTGAATCAAATAACTTAGCAATCAAAGGCTATGTCGAAGCTAATAAAAGTAGAGGGAATCACCTAATTACTTCAAAAATAGAACATCCAAGCGTCTTAAATGTATTTAAAAAACTTGAAGAAGAAGGTTATCAAGTAACTTATCTAGATGTTGATATTGATGGTAATGTTGATTTAGAAACTTTAAAAAAAGTTGTTAGTAAAAATACAATTTTAGTTTCATTAATGGGTGTAAATAACGAAACTGGAACGATTTTAAATTTAAAAAGCGTAAAAGAAATCATTAAAAATTATCCGAAAATAGTCTTTCATAGTGATTTAGCACAAGTTGTTGGAAAAATTGATTTTGACTTTAAGTTATGTGACTTATTAAGTGTTTCCGGTTATAAAGTATATGGAATTAAAGGAATAGGTTGCTTAATTAAACAAAAAAAGATTAATTTAAAACCCCAAATTATTGGCGGCGAACAACAAAACGATTTAAGAAGCGGAACTTTACCTTATCCTTTAATTGCTTCATTAGGAAACGCAATAAAATTAGCTAAAGTAGAAAAAAAGAAATCTTATGAAACTGTTTTAAAAATTCATGATTATTTAGTTAGTGAACTATCGAGAATTGAAGAAATAAAACTAAATTTAGGGAAAAATTTCTCGCCATACATCTTAAATTTTTCTTTATTACATAAAAAAGCAAGTGTTGTTAGTGAAGCTTTATCGAATAAAGAAATTTATGTTTCAACTAAATCCTCTTGTGAATCAAAAATAAACGAGTCTTCTTATGTTATTTATTTATTTAATCATAATGAAAAAGATGCTAGGAATTCGATTAGACTTTCTTTTTCTAAATATAATACTTTAGAAGAAGCCGAAACATTTATAAAAGAATTAAAATTAGTCTTATCTCAAATAAAGGATGAATAACTATGGATTATAATACAATTATTGTTCGCTTTGGTGAAATGTCCACTAAAGGCAAAAATAAAAAAGATTTTATTAATAAATTAGCTGGTTCAATTCTTTCTCATTTAAAGAAATTTGAAGATAGTTTCGAATTAGTTAAAAGACATGATCATATATATTTAAATTTAAAAGAAGAGAACCAAGAAATTATCGATATTTTAAAAGAGGTTCCTGGAATGTATTCTTTTTCTTTAGCTCTAAAAACCGATATTACTGATTTGGATGAACTTAAAGATTTAGTTTTAAATGAGATAAAAAAAGAAGAAGGAAAAACTTTCAAGATGAAAACAAGAAGAATTGATAAGTCTTTTCCATATAATTCTGATGAAATTAATCGTATTTTAGCTGGAAATGTCTTAAAAAATACATCTTTAAGAGTTGACGTTCATAATCCAGATATTATGTTTAATGTCGAAATTAGAGACGATGGAATTTATCTTTTTACTAAAACTATTAAAGGTTTAGGAGGATATCCTAAAGGAGCTATCGGAAGAAGCTTAATGATGCTTTCGGGTGGAATTGATTCACCTGTTGCAGCTTATTTGATGATGAAAAGAGGAATTGAAATTTCTTGTATTCACTTTGCTTCTCCACCATATACATCAAGTGCAGTTATTTTAAAACTTCAAGATATTTTGAAAGAACTAACAACTTTCCAAAATAAAATCCATTTATATATTGTTCCTTTTACTAAAATCCAAGAAGAAATCTATAACCATTCATTCCAAGGATATGAAGTAACTATCATGAGAAGAATGATGTATCGTTTAGCCGAGAAACTTGCAAGAAAGGTTCATATTTACTCAATATGCAATGGTGAAAGTTTAGGACAAGTTGCTTCTCAAACAATTGAATCGCTTTATACGATTAATGCAGTTACAAATTACCCAATTATTCGTCCTTTAGCAACATATGATAAGGTCGATATAATCAAAATATCTAAAGAGATTAATACATATGATATCTCGATTAGACCTTATGAAGATTGTTGTACAATTTTTCCAATTAAAAAGCCAAAAACTGCACCAAAAATAGAAGAGTGCTTAAAAATTGAAGAAAAATTTGATTACGAAACTCTTTTAAATGAAGCAATAGAAAAAACTGAAATTAAAATAATTAAAGCGGAATAAAAAAAGACTTTCTCTAACTCCTAGGGAAAGCCTTTTTTAAGACATTAAGCTTTATTTTCTTTGACCAAGTTTTTCACTAAATTCGTAAATATCTTTTGAATTTAAACAGAATATTTCGTATTTAGTTAATAAGTCTTGTGCAGTTTTTTCTTCCTCAAATTGTTCATCTACAAAGGTTTTAATAAATGATTCTGCAAAATAATCTTTTTCTTCTTTTGAAATAGAATAAAGATTAAAAATAGAAGAAGTTACTTTCTTTTCGTGTGCAAGTTGGATGGTTAAAGGTTCTTTAAAGTCAGCAAACTCGGTTTTTGGTTTAGGTATTTCTTTTAATATTACTTTTACGTTTTGATCGTGGAGATAATTTGCAAATTTATCAGCATGTTCTAATTCTTCTTTAGTTTGAAGTTTGAACCAGGAAGCAAAGCCTTTTAATCCTTTTTCTTCATAATAATTTGCGATTGCATAATAAAGATATGCACTATAGATTTCTGCATTAATTTGATTATTAAATGCGTTTTGTAAATTTTCGCTTAACATAATTCCTCCAAAAAAATAAAAAAGCATGTTAAGTTATAACACGCTTTTAATTCGATGTAAATTAGTTTGGATTATTATTTTGCTTCTTTTGCGATTTTGACTAATTCAGCAAAACCTTTTTCATCGTGAATAGCGATTTCTGAAAGCATTTTTCTATTTAAGTCAATTTTAGCAAGTTTTAAGCCGTGCATGAATTTTGAATATGAGATTTCATTGATTCTGCAAGCAGCATTAATTCTTTTAATCCATAATTTTCTGAAGTCTGATTTTCTATCTTTTCTTGAGATATAAGCATATCTTTTTGACTTCATTACTTGTTCTTTAGCAGTTTTGAATAAAATATGTTTACTACCAAAGTAACCTTTAGCTTGTTTAATTATCTTTTTTCTTCTTTTGTGTGTAACAATTCCACCTTTTACTCTCATGTTATTTACTCCTTTCTTGAACTATTCTTGAATAAGATATTTTAATCTCTTGTAATCAGTCTTATTCATCTCTGTTGCTTTTCTTAAGTGTCTTTTTTGTTTATGTGTCTTATGTGGAGCAAGGTGAGATACATAAGCATGATGTCTCATGATTTTTCCAGAAGCAGTAACATGAATTCTTTTTGTTAATGCTTTTTTACTTTTCATTTTTGGCATAATTTTTCCTCTCTTTCTACTATTTCTTAGTTGGCTTTGCACTAAGTAGACATGTTAACCATTTTTTATCTAGATTTGGTGCTTTGTCGATTACAGCATAGTCTTTGGTAAGTTCGATAAATTTATTTAAGACAGCTTCGCCAACCTCGACATGTGCGAGTTGTCTTCCTTTAAAACGAACACCTACTTTGATTTTGTTTCCTTCTTGTAGGAATTTAATTGCAGCTTTGACTTTAGTAAGTAAGTCATGCTCTCCAATTTGAGGAGTGAGTTGTATCTCTTTAACCTCAATGATTTTTTGATTCTTCTTTGCTTCTTTTGCTTTCTTTTGAGCCTCGTAACGATATTTACCATAATTTACAATTTTGCAAACCGGTGGTTTAGCATTAGGAGCTACGCAAAGTAAGTCTAAGCTATATTCTTCAGCTTTTTTTAAAGCATTATATTTAGACATTTTTCCAAGTGATTCTCCATTTGGTCCAATGACTAATACTTCATTGAAACGAATAAATTCATTAACTAAGTCGCCATTTTTGTTAGTGAAGCGATTCTTGCCATCTTTTTGGCCATTATTTAAAGCGATAAAACTTTTCCTCCTTAAGTAAATAAAAAACGGACATAAAGAAGTGTCCGTCTAAAAATTTCTTAAAACAAAGCATTTTTAGTAGCCTTAACCAATTTATTAAGATAAATCTGGTGAGAGCGGACCTCTTCTTTCTACCTACGTCAAGAATATACACTTATTTAATCTTTAAATCAACAAAAATTTGCATATTTATCGAAAAACTTTACTCAAACTAAGTTTTATCTTACATAATTATATTAGAATTAGTTTGATATTTAAAATCATTTTTAAAAGTTTTAAAATTTAGAACATATGAGTGAAGTAAAAGCATTTGTTTTTGATTTTGATGGAACGCTTTCATATACAGACGAATTTATCGTTAGAACAATGATGGAAGCATTTAAAAATATTTTAAATAAAGATTTAACTGTTGAAGAAATTATAAATAATTATGGTCCAAGTGAAGAAGGAGTTATCTTAAATATATTAGATAAGGATGAAGAAAAGGCTAAATTAGTTTTTGATGAATATCTTAAGCTTTATAAAGTAAATCATGATAAATATGATAAAGAAATAGACCCTATCTTTTATGAAATATTTGAAAATATTAAGAAAAATAACTTTAAACTTATTGTTTTAACTGGAAGAAGCGAAAAGACATTAAATATATCTTTAGATCAATTTAAGATTAGAAAATATATCGATAGTTATTACTTTGGAAGTGTATTAGGCGTAAATAAACCAGACTCATTTAAGAAATTAGAAGAAGATAACAACATAAGTAATGATGAAATAGTTTATTTCGGGGATTCCAAAAATGATATTAAATCATGTTTAGAAGCTAAAGTTAAACTTTATAGCGTTACTTACTATAATAAAAATCAAGAAGAAGAAATTAAAAAGCTTAATCCAAATGTAATTACTTCTTTAGATGAATTACAAGAAGTAATAAATAAATTAATATTAGAAAATAAATAGGTAAATAATATTTAAATATGGGGAATAATACCATTTATAATATCAATGATAATACTAGTAATAAAAATATATTTCCAAATAAGATATATATCTTATTTTTTATCTTATTAACCTTTGTTAGTGGATTAATCGAGATATATTCTTTAAAAATAGATAATATGTTTACGTTTATGGAAACAGGTAATTTAATTAATGTAGTTGTTAATTTATTACCTTATTCTTTTAACTTTATTTATCCGTTATATTCATTAATTTTATTTGTTATCTTTATATTTATACTTGTTATTATTAAAAATAAAATAGTTAAAAAGAATAAGAATTACGTAGCTTATTCCTTACTAATATTACTAATTTTATCATTTATTCTTATTTTTATACCTAATAATATTACTGATACTAGTAATAGATTAAATATATGTAAATTTATTCGAATTACTTTAAATACATTATTTGGAGTTATACTTATTTTTACTTTTATTAGTTTTAAATCAATAAACTATGTTCCTACTATGATGACTAATAATATTAAGATGGCTACTACTAATTTATCCTTATATTTTATTAATAAAAATAAATCTAATTTAAATACTTTCTTATATTATTTAATAATTATTATATCTTTTATTGTAGGTATTGTTATTGGATTAATCTTAATAGTTTTTAAAGATAACATATTTAGACTTGTTATCTTTAAAAACTATGAATATAACCAAAATATTATTTATATCTTATCTTTTATATTATTAATTATTTTAAATTTAACATATAAATATAAGTTAAAGAAATATTTAAATAATGAAGGTAAGATAATAGAAAATAAATAAAAATCATACAAAATTGTTAAAATAATATAATTTCTTAGTTAAGTGACATTTTAAAACGTAAGTTTACTTAGTGCTGTCATATTTGTTTCGATATAGTATAATAAAGAAAACATGTTAAACAAAAATTATTACTTTGACAAAAATATTAATTTTTTTAAGTTTTGTTCTAATGTTTTTAAAGGAACCTCTAATTTTCTTTGAAATAATATTTAATTGAGATTTTATTATTTGGAGGTAGCCTTAGTATGTATGTAGAAAATCGTCGATATTCAGTTTTAGCATTAATCTTTAGAATAATAGGCCTAATAGCTATTATAACTAGTTTATTTTTGTTTATCTTTGATATTAGAATCGTTTATAAAGGTATAGTTTTATGGATTTGCTTTATTCCTTTATTTTCTAGTATTTTAGCATTAACTTTTGAACATCTAAGCGAAGTAAAAAAAGATATAGTTTATAAAGTTGGTTTATTGATTTTAGATATAATTTTAATGCTTGTTGGTTTAGTTTCTTTATTCCTAGCGATAGTTTATATGTTTTAAGGGCAAAATACATGAGAAAGTTTTTTAATATTATAGCTTTAAGTTTAACTAGTATTAGTTTAGTTACTTCTTGCGATAGAAGAAATATAGAATATTTAGTTTTAGATGATTTTATAAAAAGTGATGTTGAAGGTGCTTTATTAGGTTCAATAACGATAGTTGATGAAACTAGTGGTGTTGATTTAGGATATCTTCTTTATGTAAGTGGAGAACAAAATATAGAAGAACACTATTTTTATTTCGATAGAACTTTTATAGTTAATAAATTCGAAGGACCTTATAAACTCAATTCTTATCCTTATCAAAATAAAATTGATGATATTTGTAGTTTTATCGTAGAAGAACTTGATGTTAAAGCAGGATTTGAATTAATAGATAAACTTATTTTTAAAATTGATGATGCTAAGCTATATGAAAATAATGAACCAAGTGGATATTTGGTTTATGATAATACATATAGAATAAACGAAATTAATTACGATTTATCACTTGTAGTAGAAGAGTAGTTTAGATTCTTTTCTTTTAAACATAATTACTGGGCGATTTTGATGTTACTTTTAAAGAATAAATAGTTTTGTATTTTATCAATGTCATTGCAACAAAGTTTGATAATGAAAAGTGCTTAATTCATCTAAAACACATCATTTTAAAAATAATTCTGAAAGAGATGAGATTGTTGCAATGACTATGATGTTTAATGACTCAAATAGTCTTTCAAATTTGCATGAATAAATATTTTTATTAATGTTAGAATTAATTAATATAATAAGATAGGAAAAGTAAAAATTAAGATAATATTTTTCTTGAATTATTATATTTTTAAATGTATTATATTTAAGCCTAAAAGGTAAATGGCCTTATAGCTCAGCTGGATAGAGCAACAGCCTTCTAAGCTGTGGGTCAGGCGTTCGAATCGCCTTAAGGTCACCAATTTAAAAATAGGGGCTGTTAGAAAAATAAATTTCTAACAGTCTTTTTTTATATAAAAAAGCTCAAAAATGTAATAATTTTGAGCGATTTAGTAAAATATTTCTTGTTTAGGAAGATATTTATGTCTTATTTTACAATAAAACAAGGAAATTTGTTTCATTTATATGATTTATTGTATTTGTCAATTAGAAATTGTTGTTTTGGGGATGCGGACAAAAAGTTGGACATTAAATTAAGGGAGACTTAACTTATATGTATGACTTAAAAACAATTAA
>CALVOX010000007.1 GCA_944350425.1 uncultured Bacilli bacterium | reverse complement strand
TAAAAATTCTTAAATTAATTGACGTTGTGTTGTTTGTACATCTATCTAGTTTTCAAAGATCTTTCGCACCGTTTTTTGAGTTGCTCTCTCAACGCGTGCTCAATAATAATACGCCAAACTAAAACTAGTTTCAAGAGGAAAATTAAATTATTTTTTGAAACTTATCTTTTAGATAAGAGCGTGATTAAATATTAAAAGAAAAAAGCGATTTTTACAAGAAAAACCGCATTTTTGAATGTTTTTTGTTAAGTCTATATAAACGATGATTTAAAAATAAAATTATTAGTAGTTTTTTAGTTGTTTCTAGATTTTGAAGCAAGAAGAATATAGACAATTCTAATCAAAATCATAATAAAATCTTGATAAAGCATTAATGAAGAATATAAAGCTAAAGAATTATCAAGGTTCTCATTTTGGGATAATTTTTTAATTCGAAAGACATCAATGATAGTAATAATTGATGCATAAATTAAAACACACCATTCAGCAATATAATACATTGATAAATATGTCTCTATTAAATCACTATTTCCAAATAAAATAAAAGGAATAAGGAAAGTATTAATAAGATAAATGATTCCAGCCCCAAAAAGTAAACCAAGAGCAACTCCAATCAACCAACCATAAGCTTTTTTAATCATTAAACCAAATAAACACATTATAATAAATGTAACTGATGTAATTAAAAAAGCCATTGCGATTATATTTTTATCACCAATATAAAAGGATAAAGTCGCAAAAAGTAAGGCATTAAAAAAAGAATAAAAAAGTAAAGATACTATTCCGCCTTTTTTATTAACTAATACTTTTTTATTAATAACAATTAAAGAAACAATCATTCCGATGCTTGAAACAATTAGCATTACAATATAAAAAATAGTACCGCTACTACTTCCATCAAAAAATGGAAAAATATAATCGAATAAATAAGCTAAACCAAAAGTAAGTAAAGCCGTAAAAAGTAATTGAATTCCAAAATATAGGAAAACTTTTGCTAAAAAAGTCCTTGAAGATTGACTAGTACCTTTACTAACCGCGCTACTATCAGTTGATGGATTATTACCATCATTAGGGCTATAAGTATTTGGATCTAACATGCAAAATCCTCCTTAAATAAAAGAGGTAAGTTTAATCTTACCTCTTATATCTTACAATAAGTTAAATATTATTCAATATTTCTTAGTAATTCTTGGAAAGAATCAGCTTTTAAAGAAGCTCCACCAACTAATGCACCATCAACATCTTTTTCAGAAAGATAATCTTTAATATTATTAGGTTTTACGCTTCCGCCATAAAGAATTCTTACTCTATTAGCAGTTTTTGTATCGTAAAGTTCTCTAATAATCTTTCTAATATATTTACATACATCTTCAGCGATTTCTTTAGAAGCATTTTTACCAGTGCCAATAGACCAAATAGGTTCATAAGCAATGATAATTTTTGTAACATCTTCTTGCTTTACATCTTTTAAACCGGTAATGATTTGCTCTTTAACAAAAGCTTTAGTTTTTCCGGCTTCATATGTTTCAAGAGATTCGCCGCAGCAATAAACTGGAACCATATCATTTTGAAGTAAAGCTAAAATCTTAAGATTACATTTTTCACTTGTTTCATTATCATATTCTCTTCTTTCAGAGTGACCAACAAGTGAAACATTAATTCCTAAATCTTTAAGCATTGGGATAGAAATTTCACCAGTATAAGCACCGCTTTCTAAATAGTGAACATTTTCAGCTCCAACGATCATTGATTTCTTTAAAATCTTTTTAACACCCTCAAGATCAACAGCTGGAACACAAACTCCAATATCGATTTTATGACTTTTTGCTTCTTTAGCTAAAGGTTTAATCTCGTTAGCGAAAGCTCTTGCTTCGCTAGGAGTTTTGTTCATTTTCCAGTTACCTAATAAAAGTTTTCTTCTCATATTAATTAACCAATAACATCGATTCCTGGAAGATGTCCATCATTTTCAATCATTTCTAAGCTAGCACCGCCACCTGTAGAAACGTGTGAGAATTTATCAGCAAATCCAAATTCTTTAGCAGCAGCTGCACTATCACCACCGCCAATAACAGTAAATGCATCATGGTTTTCAGTAATAGCTTTACAAACTTCGACTGTACCTGCTTTAAATTCTGGTTTTTCGAAAACACCAACTGGTCCGTTCCAGAAAACAAGTTTTGCACTCTTAATAATTGAAGCATAGAGTTCGACACTCTTAGGTCCAATATCTAAGCCTTGGAATCCTTCTGGAATTGGTGATTCTTTTGTATCTAAGTTAGTTTCGACTGTCTTAAATTCAGTTGGATTATCGAAACTATTTGCACAAACGTTATCAATTGGTAAAACAACTTTACCTGATTCATAACATTTTTTAGCATAATCTAATTGATCATCTTCACATGGTGAATTGCCAATGCCAATACCTAAAGCTTTATAGAAAGTATAAGCCATAGCGCCACCAATCAAGATCTTATCGCATTTTTTAAGCAAAGCATCGATAACTTTAATTTTATCAGAAACTTTAAATCCGCCTAAAATTGCAATGTAAGGATGTTCATCACCTTTGACACATGCACCTAAGTTCTTAACTTCTTTTTCCATTAAGTAACCTAAAGCAACTTGTTTTCCTTCTTTCTTTAAAATTTCAGGAACACCATAAGTTGAAGCGTGAGCTCTATGAGCACTACCAAAAGCATCCATTACGAAAACATCAACATTTTTTGCCCAATCAGCTGCAAGTTCAGGAGAATTTTTTGATTCGCCTTTTTCATATCTTGTATTTTGAACAAGTAAAACTTCGCCATCGTTTAAAGCATTGATGTGTTCAGCTAATTTTTCACCACTTGTTTCAGCGGAGAAAGAAACCTTAACACCTGGAAGAAGTTTTTCTAAAACAGGTAAAACATATTCCATATTATTTTTTGCTTTTTCTTTAGCGATTTCTTCATCATCAACTTTACCCCATTTAATTTTTCCTAAGTGGGACATTAAGACGACTCTTGCACCTTCGCTCAATAATTTTTTAATTGTAGGAAGAGCTTGGACAATTCTATTATCATCTCTTACTTCGCTACCTTTAAGTGGAACGTTGAAGTCAACTCTGACTAAAACTTTTTTGCCTTTTAAGCCAGTTAAATTTTCAATAGTATTCATTATTATACCCTCTTTTTTATAAAAGGGCCTTATTAAACTAATAAAGCCCTCTTTTATTAATGATTATGAATTAGTTTAATTCAGCAAAGTATTTAATTGTTCTAACCATTTGGCTAGTGTATGAATTTTCGTTATCATACCAAGAAACGACTTGGACTTGATATGTATCATCACCTAATTTAGCAACCATTGTTTGTGTTGCATCGAATAATGAACCAAATCTCATACCAATAACGTCTGTTGAAACGATTGGGTCTTCATTATAACCATAACTTTCAGAAGTATGATTCTTCATGTATTCATTGATGACTTCTTTTGTTAATTCACCATTATATTTAACAACAGCAACAAGGATTGTTGTAGAACCTGTACAAACAGGGACTCTTTGAGCTGAACCAATGAGTTTACCATTTAATTCTGGAATAACTAAACCGATAGCTTTTGCAGCACCTGTTGAGTTAGGAACGATGTTAACAGCAGCAGCTCTTGCTCTTCTTAAGTCACCTTTTCTGTGTGGTCCATCAAGAACCATTTGGTCACCAGTATAAGCGTGGACTGTTGTCATAATACCACTTTGAATTGGAGAAAGATCATTTAAAGCTTTTGCCATTGGAGCTAAGCAGTTTGTTGTACAGCTAGCTGCAGAAATGATTTGATCGTCTTTAGATAATGTATGTTCATTAACGCCATAGACAATTGTCTTTAAATCGTTTCCTGCTGGAGCGGAAATAATAACTTTTTTAGCACCTGCATTGATGTGAGCCATTGCTTTTTCTTTCTTTGTATAGAAACCTGTACATTCTAAAACAACGTCAACACCTAAATCTTTCCATGGAAGATTTGCAGCATCTTTTTCAGCATAGATTTCAATTTCGTGTCCATCAACAACGATTGAATGTTCTTTAGCTTCAACTTTATCTGCTAATTCGTATCTTCTTTGAGCTGAATCGTATTTTAAAAGATGAGCTAACATCTTTGGATCTGTTAAATCGTTAATTGCAACGATTTCATATCCTGGAGCACCAAACATTTGTCTGAATGCTAAACGTCCGATTCTTCCGAATCCATTAATTGCTACTTTAATAGCCATATTTATATAATTCCTCCTTAAAGAATTTTAACACCTTAATTATAAGTTGTTTTTAATCATTTTAAAACAAAAATTATAAGTTTTTATACATAATTATTTGTATCTGTTTGGTAACATCACGACATTTATCGGTTAAATACTCAAAATATGAAAAAACTTTTTCGTTCATTACGAGTTCTCGATATGAATTATGTTCTTCTTTATATAAGTCACGAACATTATCTTCATATAATTTATCAACTTCTTCTTCGATATCTAAAATTTTATGCGTTAAAGGATCAATTATGCTTTTAGATGAAATTTTATCCATGTTATGAAGCAATTCAATCATAGTTAAAATCGCTTCTTTTGATTTAGCAACAAAGTCATTAATTTGACTAGGAAGTTTATCATAATTTCTTATATATAATTTATAAGAAATTTCATCAATTGCATCGGTAATATCATCAATTTTATCTAAAAGTAAGAAGATATCTTCCCTATCAATTGGGGTAATAAACTCTTTGGCAAGTTTTTCTTCAATTTCTCTTTTGTCTAAATCAGCTTTATGTTCTACTAAATGAACATTATTTTTAAGTTCTTCAGCTTTTGAAGCGTTAAAATCTTTTAATCCTTCTTCTAAAATTAAGAATGCTTCTTTTGCATAATTTGCAAGTTCAACGAATGATTCAAAGAAATAATCTTTTTTCTTTTTAAATAAAGCCATGATATTCTCCTTCCTTATTTCTATATGTCTATAAAACAGCAATAAAAATTAAAGCAAATAGGTAACCAATTAATCCACATCCTGGAAAAGTAAATACCCAGGTTAAAACCATATCTTTTGCGGTATCCCAATTAACCTTTTTAGGATTTCTTGAACAACCAACTCCTAAAATTGATACTCCTTTTACTTGAGTAGTTGAAACAGGAACACCTAAATATGTTGATAAAAATATTCCGACAGCTGAAACAAAATCTGTAACAAACCCTTGGTAAGGTTCTAAAGAGGCCATACCTATACCTATTTTTTTAATAATACGGTATCCTCCAATTGAAGTTCCTATGCCCATAATTAAAGCAACAAGTAAAGCAAGCCACCATAAACTTGGATCATTTGAAAAAGTTGTTTGCATAATATTTGTATTAAATTCAGTATTATAAGCATTTCCAGCCAATGTTAAGGCTAAAAACATAATACCTATAAACTTAAGACCATCTTGTGCTCCATGAACATAAGCCATTCCAGCCCCTGAAAATATTTGGGCATATTTAAAAAATGGTCTAGTTTTATTTCTATTTACTCTTTTGCAAATGAGTTCAGTTAGTTTACTCATTAAATATCCAAAGCCAAAGCCAAATACACAAGATAAAATTAATCCATAAATAGTAAAGGCCCATGAGGAAGTTGGTCCAAAAGGAATTGTTGCATTTAATCCCATAGTCATCGCAGCAAGTCCTGCCCCAGTTAAACCAGCGATTAAAGCATGAGATTCACTTGATGGTATTCCAAAAACCCAGGCAATAACTCCCCAAGAAATAACTCCAATCATACCAGCCGCTAAAGCATTTAAAGCAACTTCATAATTATTCCCAAAATCAACCATCGAACTTATTGTTTCGGCTGTTTTTTGAGAGAGGAAAAACATTGTTAAAACTCCTAAAAAATTAAAAATTGCAGCCATAATTATCGCACTTTTTGGCCTCATGGCTTTAGTGGAAATTACAGTTGCAATTGCATTTGGAGCATCAGTCCATCCGTTTATAAAAATTACACCTAGAACTAAAATTAATGCTACTAGAAGCATTGGGTAATTTTGAATAAGGGTAAAAATTTGTTCAAAATTCATACCTTTTTAATATACCACAATGCTTTAGTATTTTTTAACAATATTTTTACAATCTTTACATTTAATTAAGAATTAACTCTTTTTTATCAAAATCATAACGTAAAGAATATTTAGTATTTGGCTTAATAGTCTCGTTAATAATATCTTTTGCTAAATAAGTCTCAATATTATGTTGAATAAATCTCTTTAATGGTCTAGCACCAAATTCTTTAGAGAATGAACTTTCAACAACATATTTATCTAAAGAAGTATCAAAATCGACATAATAGTATTCGTTTTCGAGCCTTGCTTTAAGTTCGTTTAGCATCTTACGAGCAATCTTATATTGAACTTCCTCGTTTAAAGGCTTGAATGTAACAATTTCATCAATTCTATTTAAAAATTCAGGTTTAAAGTGAGCATTTAATAAATATTTAAGTCCATCATTATGTCCTTTCAATATTTCTTCACTACCAATATTAGAAGTCATAATAATAACTGTATTTTTAAAGTCACAAAGTCTTCCTTGAGCATCTGTAAGTCTTCCTTCATCCATAATAGAAAGCAATAAATTAATTACATCTAACGAAGCTTTTTCGATTTCATCAAATAAAACTATAGAATAAGGATTATGTCTTACTGGTTCAGTTAATTGTCCACCTTCTTCATAGCCGATATATCCAGGAGCTGCACCAATAAGTCGAGACACACTATATTTTTCTTGATATTCAGCCATATCTAGACGAATGATATGAGAAGATGAATCAAAAAGCGCATCAGCTAAAGCTCTAGCAACTTCAGTTTTACCAACTCCGGTTGGACCCATAAATAAGAATGAACCAATAGGTCTATTAGCATCATTAATTCCAGCTCTTTGTCTTAAAATAGAATTAGCTACTAGTTCTATTGCCTCATCTTGCCCAATAACTCTTTGTTTAAGAATTTCTTCAAGGTGTAAAACTCTTTCTTTTTCACCTTTTTTAATTCTTGAAACAGGAATATGAGTCATTTTTGAAACTATTCCGGCAATATTATTTTCATCAATTACTTCAGAAATAATTTGATGATCTTTTTCTTTTTCTTCTAATTCTTGGAGCTTTCTATTAATTTCTGGAATTTCTTTATAATTAATCTCACTTGCTTTTTTGAAATCACCCGAATTATAGGCATTTTGAAGCTCGAAGTTTAAATCATCAAGTTTTTTCTTAAGTTCTTTTGAAGATTTAATTTCTTCTTTTTCTTTTGTCCATTCGTTAAGCAAATTATTTCTATCCCCATTTAATTTAGTAAGTTCTTTAATTAAATTAGATAGTCTTACTTTAGACTGTTCATCTTTTTCTTGTTCTAGAGCCAACTTTTCAATTTCAAGTTGTCTAATCTTTCTTTGAACTTCATCTAGTTCTGCTGGTTCTGATTCAATGTCAACTCTTGTTTCAGCACAAGCTTCATCAAGTAAATCAATAGCTTTATCAGGTAAAAATCTATTCGGAATATATCTAACACTATAATTTACTGCTGCAACTAAAGCATTATCAGAAATTCTTACACCATGATGGGTTTCAAATTTTGATTTTAATCCTCTTAAAATTGAAAGAGTATCTTCTTTTGTTGGTTCATCAACCATAATAGGTTGGAAACGTCTTTCAAGAGCTCTATCTTTTTCAATATATTCTTGATATTCCTTTAGAGTCGTTGCGCCAATACAATCAATTTCGCCTCTAGCAAGCATTGGCTTTAACATATTTGAAGCATCAAGAGCACCACTTGTTCTACCAGCCCCAACAATTAAATGAATTTCATCAATAAAAAGAATGATTTTACCTTCGCTATCCTTAATTTTATTAAGTACCGCTTTTAATCTTTCCTCAAATTCGCCTTGGTATTTGGCGCCAGCAAGTAATGCACCCATATCAAGTTCAAAAATTTCTTTATCTTTTAATGATTGAGGGACATCATTTTTAACAATTCTTTGGGCTAATCCTTCAATAATAGCAGTTTTACCAACACCAGGTTCGCCAAGTAAAATAACATTATTTTTAGTTTTTCTTGCTAAAACTGTAATAATATTTCTTATTTCTTGGTCTCTGCCAATTACTGGATCAACCTTATTTTTTTTAACTTCATTAGTAATATTTCTACCAAATTTTTCTAATATATCTTTATCTTTTGAATAATCTTCCATAATTAAAGCAACCTCCTTTGTTGGATTAGCAACTACGGAATATTATAACTTCCTTTTAGCACTTGTCAAGAGAGAGTGCTAAAACTTATATTTCTTGATAATAACCAGTATTTGGAATATCTAATTCATATTTTTTAATTAGACGTTTATTTTTAATTTTTAAGATAATAAAGCCATAAATTAAATTAAAAGGTATTGTCCAAAATAATAAATAGAAGGTTGAAAAACCATAATGGCCATCATCAAATTCACTAAATGTAAATTTATTATCAAACCATGTATTTATTTCATAATTTAAAAAAGGATAAGGAGCACACGATTCTTTTAAACTACCTTTGCTTATAAATAATGGCCAATGAACATCAAATCCGATACTTAAAATTGCAAAAATAACGATATAAATTAAAGGAATAATAAGAAGTAAATATATATGAGCTCTTCTTGTAGTAAAAGAATAATCGTTAATCACAAAATCTAGAGTAAAAATAAGACAAGTTAAAAAACTATTAAAAATATACGAAATTATTGTTAATGGGTCATTTATATTCAAAACCATCGTAATAAAAGTTGGAACAAAATATAAAAAAGCATTAAAACTTCCACCAAGAATAATAAATTTGCTTAAATATAGCCATCTTTTACTAAAATCCTTTTTAGTTAAAAGAAATATTAAATCCAATACTAAAAAGATTACCGAAATTAAAATAATTAATATATTCACATCAAATTCAAGATAAGTAAAAAATAAGCCTTCATCAATATATTCTTTATTTACAATAACAAAAAGAGTTAATGAAATAGTGCAAATTAAAATATTAAGAATCTTAAAAACTATTGAAGTTATTAAATCCTTTTTATTGTAAATTCTTTCTTTAATCTTATACTTTTGTAAAAGTAAAACTTTTTCCATTTATCTAATCTAAAAGCAACAAATAATTCCACCTTCTAAAGCGTAGAAAGAACATAGTCCTCTATTAGCTACAACTTTTACTTCTTTAAAAGGATATTTTGTTTGAATCATCGAAGCTAAAGAAGTTGCTTCGTCTTTATTTTCGGTATAAGAAATAATACAAACTTTATTTTTAAAGTCTTCACACATCTTTCCAATATTAAAAACCAATCTTTTTAAAGCCCCTTCAACGCTTCTAATCTTTTCTTTAATTTTAATCTCACCATCTTCTCCATAACAAAGTGGCTTAATATTAGCTAAATTAGCAATAAATGCAGTAATTTTAGAAACACGTCCATTTTTTACTAAGTTATCAAATTTATTTAAAACGAATAAAAGTTGCATCTTATCACGGAATTCAGTTAAAGAAGCTTTAATTTCCTCAAATGATTTTCCTTCTTTAATTAATTTAACAGCTTCAATAACTAAAAGTTCGATTGATCCAGCAACAAGTTTTGAATCAAGTAAAAATACATCATCTTTATTTTCGAACATATCTTTAGCAATTCTTGCACTATTAAAAGAACCTGAAAGTTTATTTGAAATAGTAAATACTAAATATTTATCTGCTCCTTCATAAGTTGATAAAAAATCTTGTGGTGATGGGCAAGAAGAATGCGGAACTTCTTTGCATTTTGATAAATCAACTAGCATTTGATGAACATCAAGTTTTTCATCATCAACATATTCTTTCCCGCCAAAATTCATTTTTAAAGGTGCTACGGCAAAAAGAATATTTTCTTCACCATCTAAATAATCTTTCGTTAAATTCGATGATGAATCTACAATAATTTTATACTTCATCTCTTTTATAAACCTCTCTACAAATATAAATTAATAAATATATAGCCAATCGTTTGAAAAATAATAGAAAATTAATTTCTAAAACGTTCTTAAAATATTATACAATTAAAAGGGCTAATTTTGTATGTCAAAATTAATTTTAGTTGGTGGCGGCTCTAGCAGCGGCAAAACTTATGTTATTAACGAAGTTATAAAAATAATTGGTGAAGATAATGTCGTTCATTTTTCAATTGACGATTACTATAAGGATTTATCAAACATGCCTTTAGAAGAAAGAAAGAAGCAAAGTTTCGATCATCCTAAGGCTTTTGATTGGAAATATATGTATGAACAACTATTCGCCTTAAAAAATGGTAACGCAATTGATAAACCGCTTTATGATTATGTTAACTATACTCGTTCTAATGAAGTAGAACATGTTGAACCTAAAAAACTAATTATAGTTGAAGGAATTATGGGTCTAGTTAATAAAAAAGTAAGAGATTTAGGTGATTTAAAAGTATTTATTAATGCCTCAAGAGAAAGAAGATTATTAAGAAGAATAGAAAGAGATATTATCGAAAGAAAGAGAACAAAAGAATCGATTATCGCTCAATATTTCAGCACTGTTCAACCAATGTATGAAGAAATTATCGGACCATCTCAATATTATGCCGACTTAATCATTAACAATGATGGTTATGATAATAAATCAATTGAAGTATTAGGTGCAGTACTTAAAGCATTCTTAAATGGTGAAATACATTAAAAATTGGAAGGTTAACCTTCCAATTTTTTTATTCTTTTTCTTCGCTTTCACCCAATTCATGTTCATCGGTAGTAATATCGATAACTTTATCGTCTTTATCATTACTATCATTATGTTTTCTAAGTTTTAATAATGATTCAATAGAATTTACAAAGATAAAATATAATGGAATTATAAATAATATTGCCCAATAAGGATGCCAACCATTTATATTTAAATAATAAGGAAACATCATTCCAATAAAGAAATAGATTCCGGTAGCAATCCAAACAATTGGAAACTGACTAGCTTTCTTTAAAGCAATACATCTAAATAATCCTCCAGGGATAAATGCACCTAAAAACATTGGCCAAAGAAGAGAAAAATAGTTGTTATTAATAAAGCCAAGAACAAGATAAACGATGCAAACTAAAATTAACATCGAACCATCTATTAAACTAGCGAGCTTTTTATAAAACTTTTTATTCTTTTCTTTTTTATTATCTAAAGTAAACTCATCACCACTTATGTCCGTAATCTTTATTCCATCTTTAGAAATAGTAACATGGTCATCATCAGCATTAATAAAAACCCCTTTTTTATTAATATGGATATGTTCCGTTCTCTCTTTATCTTTTTTATAGCAATCATCGATTGGTTTAATAACATTTATTAAGTCATCAATACTTACTCCATAAAGGTTTGCTAAATCTTTTAAATAATATAACGAAGGAGTCGCATCTCCGTTTTCCCAATTAATTATTGATTGTCTAGAAACATTGAGTTTAGAAGCTAATTCTTCTTGAGAATATCCTTTTCTTTTTCTAAACTCACTTAATCTTTTTCCAATGTTTTCTTCCATATTTTTTTGCCTCCATTTAGTAGCTCTTCAAATGTTGCTTTAAGTCTATCAATAGATTTACTTTTTGAATAGAAAAAGCTTCTTTACACTTTACTTTACATCAATGTAAAGATAATTATACACCATAAAATTATGCGATAATAATCGCCTTTTTATGCTTTTTATAATTTTTTAACAATTTTTCTATGTAAAATTATTTTGATTTGAATTAATATTAACTTATGAAGATTTTAGCTAGTTGGATTAATCCTTTAGATGAGGGGATTAGAGAGTTTTTTAAAAATTATATTGGAAGCGAATCATTCACTGAATGGATGACTATTTTTTCTTGCTTCTTTATTTTCTATTTTGTTATTGCCGCAATGTTTTTAATCAAAAAAGAAAATAGATGGGTTGGAATCTTAATGTTAATTACATTAATAGTTACTTATTTATTAAATGATTTAGTATTTAAAAACATATTTGAAAGATCAAGGCCATTTGTTGATTTAGGTTTAACTACTTCTCCTGGCTTCCATATTGATGGTTATTCTTTTCCAAGTGGACATAGTGCAATAACAAGTACCGGAAGTTTTTCTTTCTTTTTCTATTACTTATTAATCGATAAAAGAAAAACTAAATCATATCTAGGTTATTCTATAGTATTTTTTATAATTATGATTTTAGTAATGTTTTCAAGAATTGCTTTACTCCATCACTATTTTACTGATTGTTTAGCCGGACTTTTTGAAGGAGCAGTAGTATCAATTATTGTTATTTTAAGTTATAAAGGAATTATTTCTTATCTAAATAAAAAGCGTCAATTATCTTCGGAAACGACGAATAAAGAAAATTAACTTTATCTTTTACTTTATCTAAAGCAAGAAACGGCGAAAAAGAATTTTTCGTAAGGCTTAGCATACTTAAATCATTTTCACCATCCCCAAAAGTATATAAATTATCGTAGTTTAAGTTAAATTTATCGACGATGAATTTAACTCCGTTTCCTTTGTTTCCGCCGATTTTTGAAATGTCAATCCACCTATTATTGGCATCAAAAACTTCGATTTGTCCTTCAAATAATCGATTTAAATCGCGATATATTTCATAGAATTCATCACATAATTCGTTCATATAAATAGATATTTTGATTACGTCTTGATCCTTAAAAATATTTAAAAAATCTTGATACTCTAAGTTTTCATAAGCAGGAGTTTTAAAATCAATAACAAGTCTTTTATTTTCATAATATAAACATTTATCAACTAGAGAAACTAAAATACCAATTTTTTCACCATGGTTTTTGTATAAAAAATCTATTATATGCAAAACTAATTCTTTTTTTATTACATTAACAAAAAGAATCTCGTTATTAGTGCGAATTAGATTACCATTTTCACAAATATAAATTATATCTAAATCATTTCCTTTTAAAAGATGTTTAAGCGACCTAAAAGTTCTTCCGGAAGAGAAACAAAAAATATCATTATGATTTAATATAGTTTTTATTGCGTTTAAATTTTCTTCACCAAGTTTACCTGTTCCACTTTGAATTAACGTTCCATCAACATCAACTGCAAAAATATTCTTTTTCATATAAAATAATTTCCTTCCTTATGATATATGATTTAACTTTAAATATCATTAAAAAATAATTAAAATTATCCTATGAAATTAACAGGAAATATTCTTTATGGTCAAAGTGGCGGCCCTACAAGTGTCATTAACACTTCTTTCTATGGGCTAGTTATTGAAGCTAGCAAAAATGCTGATAAAATTGATAAATTTTATTCAATGAAATATGGAATTGAAGGATTATTAAATGAAGAATTAGTCGAAATAGACTTCAAAAATTATTCAAAATACCAAAAACTACTTAATACATCAGGCGCTTACTTTGGGTCAAATAGATATAAATTAAAAGACTTTAATAAAGATGAGGCTGATTACATTAAAATTTTAGAAATTTTTAAAAAATATAATATTCGTTACTTCTTTTATAATGGCGGTAATGATTCTATGGACACTATCAATAAAATATCGAATTATTTATCGCTTAAAAATTATGACTGTATATGTCTTGGAATCCCAAAAACCATAGATAATGATTTAATGTATACCGATTTTTCTTTTGGTTTTCCTAGTGCTGCAAAATTTATTATTAACTCAATAATTAATATTTATTATGACGATGCTTCATATAAAGTTGGACGTGTAAATATTGTTGAAGTTATGGGAAGAAATGTTGGATGGTTAACTGCTTCTTCATTCTTTTTAAAAACAATTGGAATAGATATTGATTTAATATATTTACCAGAATTTGTTTTTGATATTGATGATTTTTTAAATCAAGTAAAAAATATTTATTCTATGAAAAAGCATTGTTTAGTTGTAGTTAGTGAAGGAATTAAAAATAATAAAAACGAATTAATTTATGAGGCTAATTCCTCATTAGATGTATTTTCTCATCATTCATTAGGCGGTGTTTCACACTATTTAGCATCTTTAGTTGAGTCAAAATTCAATTTTAAAGTTAGGAGTATTGAACTTTCTTTATTACAAAGAGCAAATTCTTTTTCACCTTCTAAAACTGAGCAAGACTTAGCATTAAGTTCTTCTTCTTTCTTACTTAAAGAAGCACTTAATAATAAAGATTTAAACAAAAAAATGTTAACAATTAATTATGATGAAAATAATTCTTCCTATAAATTTGATTTTGTTGATATTAGTTTAGTGGCAAATAAAGAAAGAAAAATTGATGATAAATATTTAGATTATAAAAACAAAAATGTAACTAATGAATTCATTAGTTACATTAAAAGATTAATTAAAGGCAAAGTAGATACCTTCAACGAAGAAGGATATATTGATTTTTTAAGCAAATAAGATATTAGCTAAATTAGGAAAATCAATGAAAGGATTTCTATTCCCTTGTAAATTATATACAAGATTATTTCTTGTCATTTCATTTTCACTTACTGGATCTAATTGATTCCGTTCTAAAAGTGTTGATAATATACCAAATTCAGCTGGAGAATCTTTTGTTTGTTCAGGCGAAATTGTTTTAGCACCCATATAAGTAACATCTGATTTTAAAACAATTGCTGGAGAAGCGTTTCCTAAAGCATCTTTTTCTTCATAGTTATGATATCTAGTAGCCATATAGAAAATAGCTCTAGCAATTTCACCTTTATCTTCATCAGGTGGCATAAATAATCCTTTGTCTTTATTATAATATGAAGTAGATTTTCCATCAGGATCATCTAAAGATAAAACATTTGGATCAGAAGGGTTTAAATCATCATAAAGTCTATTGTTATGGGCAGTAGAGTTGCCACCATGATCAGAAACTCTTAAATTATGTAAATCACATCCTGCAAAATAATCTTGATAACCGTCTCCATCAGCATTAAAACCATACGATTTTGGAAGAATATGTTCTCTATCAATTTGCATTTCAGTACCATTTTTATCTTTATCAAAAATAAGATTATCTTTTCTATATAAAATGTCTAAAGATGCTCCATCCATCTTCCATTTTCCAGTTTCAACTTCTGCTTTTGTTAAATTATCGACAGTGTAATCTCTATCGGTTAAACAATAATTTGCCCAAGTTTTAGACATACTTAAGGTTGAATTAGTTCCAGTATAATTAACCTTAAGTTGATTTGTTTCTAGTAAAGTTTGAAGAGAAGAAAATAAATCTTCAGTTTCAGCTTCAAAATCAATATTTTTATAATATGAATTGATTGAATTTTCATCATATTGATAAAAAACGCTAGTTGAAGAAATATTAAACTCTTCGTTCCATGATAAAGTCGAAGCAACATTTGCTTCACCTAATGTAGTAGGAAGTTCAACCGGTGGTTCTTCAGGTTCAGGTTTTTTAATATATGTTTCATAAACATAGTAAACTCCAACAGCAATTGCGCAAACTACTACTAACGAAACTAAAGAGATTATAGTATTTTTTATTTTTTTCGATTTCTTTTTTCTTGGCATAACCTGCCTCCTATAAAGTAGCACCTATAACATAATCAGAATCGGTGAAATTTTGATCAAAACCATTTGATAAAGTATCAGCTTCAATATAAATAGTCGCATTATTACATTTATAAATCGAATATTGGTCTAAAATTTGATCACCTTCTTTAATGCAAACTGAATCTAAACCTTTATTTGAAAAAATAGCATATGAATTTAATCTTTCAACAGTTGAAGGAATAATGATATTTAAAAGTCTTCTTACAGAAGAAATTGCATACTTGCTAATAACTCTTGTTTCTTCTGGAATCGTTAAAACATCATTAGGATAACATTGTGGAACATAATATAAAATTGAACCATCGTTGCTATAAAAACAACCATCAATAATTTTAAAATTAGGATTTTCTCCTCTAAAAGAAACGCTATTTAAAGTTGGCAAATCAATAAATGGATTACCATTTTCAAAACCTTTTATTGTTGAAGGCAGAACGATATTTGTAATATTATCATGAACTCCTGAAATTCCCGCCACATCAATTTCTTCTAAGCCTTCATTAAAAACAAGTTCTTGAATGTTATAGCAATCAATAAAGGCTTGTTTTTCAATCTTTTTAAGACTACTTGGAAAAGAAATGTCAGCTAAATAATAATTTGAATCAAAAGAACCAGATTTAAGTGTTTCTACTCCTTCTGGAATATCAAAACTTCTACCATTATTACCAATATTTGGCAAAACTTTATAAAGTACTTTATGATCTTCTGAATATAGATTTCCATCAATGACATCAAAATATTCATTATTTTCATCTAAATCAATTTGATTTAAAGAATATGCAATAAAAAATGCATTGCCTCCTAAACTATTTAAAGTTGAAGGGAGGCTAATCTTTTTTAAACTATAGCAACGTAAAAAAGCACCTGATGCAATTTCTTCAACTCCTTCTCCTACTTCGATTGAAGTAATATTAGTTAAATTATTAAAAGCCTCTTCACCAATTTTATAAACTTTTTCACCTTTATATTCGCCTGGAATAAAAACTGATGTATCGTCAAGTCCAGTATATGAAGTTAAAATGTAGCCTCTTTTGTCTTTACTAAATTCAAAATCTGAATAATCATAAGATGAATTTTGTAATGATAAAGGTAAAGAAATTGAAAGAATTAAAACTGCTACAACTCCTAAAGCTAAAGGAATATATAATTTAGGTTTTTTAATTAATTCTATAAATTTATTTGGTTTTTCTTTGTTATCTTCGTTAACTTCATTTACCTCTTCTACTGGAGCCGGATTAAATGCTTCAAATAGTTCTTCATCACTCATTGCATAGTAAAAAGAAGTTAAAGATACTTCATAATAATTTGCTAAAGCAACAAATTCTTCAATCTTAATTACAGCTTGCCCATTTTCTAACTTAGAAAGTCTAGAAGCTTTAATACCGATACTTTTAGCAGCAACTTTTTGAGGAATTTCTCTTTTTTCTCTTAAATATACGAGTCTAGTAGTAAACTTTTGAAAATCAAAACTAAACTTTGAAGCATAGTCATTTAGTTTTTCTTCTTTTTTTAATATAAAAGATTCAACATCAAGTTCTAAAACTGAAGCCAGTTTCGATAATAAAGAAATATCAAGCCTGACTAAATCTCTTTCATATTTAGAAATAGCTTGATAACTACATTGTAAAACGTTGGCTAATGCTTGTTGCGATAAGCCAAGTTTTATCCTTCTTTCTTTTATAAATTCGCCATAATAAATTTCTTCCATTTTTTTACCCTAAATATATTTTAAATCACTCGTTAATTTCTTTTAAGATTTCTTGATAATATTTTTCATCTAAACATTTAAATTTAAATAAGGTTAGAAGTCCTCCAACTAATAAACAAATTAGAGGAAGAATTGTAATTCCAACGCGATAAATTATTAAAGATGTATCAATATTAGCAAAATTTAAGATAGCATCACGGATACTATTTTCTTTAAAAGCTAAATCAATTTGACCTAAATTATATTGAGCCTCAAAAGAAGCAATCTCACTATTTAAAGGTAGTAAATTAGAAATAAATAAGAATAAATAAAGCAAAATTGTTTGAACAGCATTAGCACTTTTAACACCTAAAGATTTAAAAGAAGATATCCCACTTTCATTTTGTTCATGGAACTTAGCTTTATGATATTCAATCGAATTTGTACAATTTAATGTAAAAATAAGATAATAAACCCCTTGGAAATAAAAAGTAATTAAGGAAACTATAAATAAAGATATTTCAAATCCAATACTAAGTCCAAAGAAAAATAAATATAAATAACCTAAAGTAAGTACAATTAAAGAAGCAATCAGTAATTTCTTTCTAGTAAATTTCTTTTGTAACAAAGGAAAAGTTATCATTGAAATTGTATAGCCAACACCATAACTAATAGTAAAAAGAAATGACATTGCTCCACCTGAAAGCATTGCATTATTTAAAGGAATACTACCAAATTCACCATAACCATAAGTATAATAAAAATAATTAGCACTATTTCCCATTAAAGTCATTTGTGCACAAAACATTAAAAAGAATGAAATCATTGCTATTAATACTTGTTTATCTTTAAATAAAATAGCAAAAACACCTCTTATTCCTTTATCGATAGAAACTCCATTTCTATCGATAAAATTATTCTTATTAATTCCTTCTTTTTCTTTCATAAAAAATAAAGCAAAGATAAGTTGAGAAAGTAGATATAACACTCCTAAAACTATTGCAACTATAGTTAAATTCTTTTTAGCATCTCCAGTAGTAACTAAAGGAGAAATAGCTGCAACTACATAAGTTCCGATAGCTATAGAAGTATTCATTATCGAAAGAATTTTACCTCTTATTTCATCATCTTCGCTTAAAGTAGGAACATAACTCCACCAGGCATTATCGTTAATTGTATAAGTAACTTCATGAATAAGAACAAAGATTAAAAATAACGCAACATACAAATAACCGCTGCCAAGATTAGAAAACATTAAAAAATAAAATATTGTTGTTAAAACGCTCCCTGCAATAATAAAAGGACGAAATTTTCCAAATCTTGTATGCGCTTTATTAATAAAATAAGATATAAAAACAGTTGCAAGTCCAGCAATAACTTTAATTAAAGCAACACCTAAAGTAATGATTAAATACATCATTTCATAATTAGATAAGCTCTCATTAATTAAAGGTGAGGCGAATTGAACATAAAGAAGTAAAAATAATGCAATAAATTGCATTAAAGCATCTCTAAATCCTGAAAGAATAGAGTAAGAATAAACTACGCTTTTCGGTGCATCTTTTTCTTTATATGTTCGGTTAAGCTTATCTAATTTCATAATATCTAAATATTTATTAAAAAAATAGTGAAAATTAAATTTATCTATGTTATTATAACTAGGCCTTAAAAAGGCAGTTACAAATTGGTAGTGGAGTAATACCCAAGTGGTGAAGGGGCTTCCCTGCTAAGGAAGTAGATCGGGCAACCGGTGCGAGAGTTCGATCCTCTCTTACTCCGCCATTATTAAGTAATTAATGCGATGAATAATCGCATTTTTTTATTGCTCTTTTTAGCTTAACTAGTCATTAAACTAGTTAAGCTGATTGTTTTAATTAATATGCTTTTGCAAAATAAACAACGTATTTTGCTTTTTTACCACAAACTGGACAAACATCATCAAAATGAGTTTGATCAAAAGGAATGCAGCGTGAAGTAGCATTTGTATCTTCTTTAATTTTATTTTCACACTCTTCATCACCACACCACATCATCTTAGCGTATCCGCCTTTATTAACTACTTCTTTTAATTCTTCATAAGAATGAACTTCAGTAATATTTTCCATTAAATTCTTAAAAGCCGCTTGATACATTTCATGATGGACAGTATCTAAAAGTCTTTTTACTTCACTAACAACATCATCAATAGAAATAGTTTCTTTAGTCAAATCATTTCTTTTAACAATAGTTAAGACGCCTTTTTCTAAGTCTCTTGGCCCAAGTTCAATTCTTAAAGGTACACCTTTCATTTCATATTCAGAAAATTTCCAACCAGGTGTCTTATCCGAATCATCAAGTTTAACTCTAATTCCGGCTTCTTTAAGTTTAGCAAAGATTTCTCTACATTTTGCTAAAACTCCTTCTTTTGACATTTGAATTGGGACAATAACAGTTTGAATAGGAGCAACAAAAGGAGGCAAAACTAAACCATTATCATCGCCATGAACCATAATAATAGCACCAATTAATCTTGTTGAAGCCCCCCATGAAGTTTGATATGGGTTTTTAATTTTTCCATCTTTATCTAAATATTTAACATCAAAAGCTTTAGCAAAACCTTGCCCAAAATAGTGACTTGTTCCGCTTTGAAGAGCTTTTCCATCATGCATTAAAGCCTCGATAGAATAAGTTTCTTCTGCACCAGCAAATTTTTCTTTTTCAGTTTTTCTTCCTTTCACAAAAGGAATAGCAAGTAAATCTTTTCCTAAAGAATCGTATATTTCAAGCATTTTTAAAGTTTCTTCTCTAGCTTCAACTTCACTTGCATGCATTGTGTGTCCTTCTTGCCACAAGAATTCACTTCCTCTAAGAAATGGTCTTGTTGTTTTTTCCCATCTAACAACCGAACACCATTGATTATATTTAACTGGCAAATCTCTATAAGAAGAGATAATATGAGAGAAATGGTCAGTGAAAACACATTCGGAGGTTGGTCTAATAATTAAAGGATCTTGGATTTCTTGACTTCCTCCAATTGTTGCAACAAGTGTTTCTGGAGCAAAGCCTTCAATATGATCTTTTTCCTTTTGAAATAAACTTGTTGGAATGACCATAGGCATATAGACATTTGAGTGTCCTGTTGCCTTAAATTTTTCATCTAAATAATTTTTAATATTTTCCCAAATAGCATAACCATAAGGTCTATAAATAATAAATCCTTTTGTTTGATAATAATCCATTAATTCTGCTTTTTTACAAACATCGGTATACCATTGAGCGAAATCTTCATCTCTAGAAGTAATCGATTTATTTTTAACTTCAATCTTAGCCATAATTCTACCTTTCAAAATATCGTCTATAAGAATACTAATTTTATTAGTTATTGTTAATTAAATTTGTAAGCTTTTTTATTATTTTTTTATCTAGTTTATCAATCATTTCCGTATAACCTTGAATAGCATCGCTCGAGAAATAAGTTAAACCAGATCTATAAAGAAGTTCCACTTCGCTAAAACTTTTAGCATTAACTTCGATAATCGGCTTATGAAATTGATAAAGTCGATCAAGGAAGGGGTGAGAAGCAATATAAGATTTTGAATCAGCTTTAACATTTTCTTCTAAGTTTAAATCAACAAAGAATGAGTCAATAACTTGACCTAATTCAGTTTTGATTTTAAAACCACCATTAATGCATCTAACAGCCACTTCATGTCCTTTTCTTTGAACATCTTTAATTATATTAATAGCCGGAGTTAAATCTTCTAAGTCCAAAAACTCATTTATGTCTAATACAAATACAAAATGAGCTTGGTTTGATCTTTCGACATAAGGAATCGAAAGAAGAGCGTATTGAATTTCATTTAAATTAATTGGAATATATAGCTTAGTAAAAAAATTTTCTCTAAAGGTTAAATAAGAAGGGATTGCTGTTTTTAAACATAAAGAAAAGATTTCTTTCGTATTATTATTTATCTTGGCATCTTTTTTTAAATCATCAAGAGATTTAAATTTATCATATAAAACCTTGAATTTAACTTGATAGCCATAAATTTTTATTTCATTATTTTCTAAACAAATAATACTTCTAAAAGAAGGTCTAATTAAGTTTTCTTTAATAACTTTTAATACATCAGTTCTAATAGCCCAAGTTTTGGCATCTTCATTAGCTTCTTCTTTGCGATAAATCGAATAAAGTAAATTTTCTTCATAATTTTTTTCAATACATTCTTTTAAGGCACGGTAAGATAAATCAAAATCATGACTAAGTTCACTAACTAAAGAGCCAGTAATTGTAAAATAATAAACATTATCAAAACCATAATTTTCAAAGACTTCCGAAATTCTTCTAATTATTCTTTTCGTCATGTTTTTAACATCATAACTAGCAATAAAATTCTTATCGAGTAAATCGATTTCAAATTCATCATTATCTTTAAAAAAGAAATAAGATGATAAAGTTTTAAAAGATTTATAAAGCCCGTCTAAAATGATATATCTAATTTGGTATTCATTAAAAAAAGTATCGATATTATCTTTCTTTTTAAAAGAAATAACAAAGAAAGACCCTTTTGCAAAAAAACCATCCTCATATGTTTTTTTAATTTCACCTAAAGACGAGGTAGTAGCTTTAAACTTCTTTTTATTTTTATTTAAATTACAAGGTAAGTTAAATAAACGATGAGATTCGGCATAAATAATTCCCTCATCATAATCTATTTTTATAACCTTAAATAAAATACGGTTAACAAAATGTTTAAACTTAGAATTAATCATAACAAAAGAAGAAACTACATCATTAGAATATTGATCAATTTCTTTTTTTGAAATAAATGAAGTAAAAAACGTCTTCGCTTTATCTCTTTCGTTTTCAGCAAAATTAGAAAGAAATTCAACAAACGACATTTCTTTATATTTATCAAAATTACGATAATTATATCGTCTAACACTATGTTTTTTTAAATTAATAATATAATAAAAATGAGATGATAAAATGTTAGCGGTCTTTTGTTTTTTTCTAAAAGAAAAAAACTTAAAAGCTGATATTGCAACTATTATAATTGCGATTAAGACAAATATTAAGATTATGTAGAAAGACGTAAATCCAACTACTTCCATTAAAAAGCTTAAATCATTACCAAGTTTCATAATCATAAAAATTATACCTTAAAACCTTACTTAATAAAATTAATAATTGAAATATTTATATAATAATATTATATAAAAAAATAAATGATGGATTTATTTTTTAAATTAAGATAACATACATAAGTTACTTATATAAATTATTGGAGAAATACCCAAGAGGCTGAAGGGACTGGTTTCGAAAACCAGCAGGAGTTAATAGCTCGCAGGGGTTCAAATCCCCTTTTCTCCGCCACTTAACTTATTAAAGATTATCATTAAAATGATAATCTTTTTTATATATTAACTATTTGATAGGTTTTCTAAAGAATTTACCATATACTTGTTCAGTAACAAGAACATTAATAAAACATGATGGATCTGCTTTTTTAGCAATCTTAATTACACGTTTTTGTTCTGATTTTCTTACTGTTACTGAAATAATATAGACATCTTTACCAGTAAATCCACCTTTACCATTAATAACAGTACATCCATGCGGTATATTCGACATAATAACTTGTGATAAATTAGCATCTTTTGAAATAATTTGAAGATTAAGCTTTTTATTTGAAATATTAATCGTATCAACAACTAAAGTTGTAATGATCATATATAAGAAGGTATATAAAAAGATTATTGCTGCTTGAGAAAACTCAACTGGTAAAAAATGTACTCCATCAACTAATCCACCAGAACAACAAGAAAGAATTGTATATAAAGTTACAATACAGAAATTAAAAATTGCACTATAAATTCCAACTCCTGAAGATTTCTTTTCACTAATATAATAAGCAATAATATCAATTCCGCCGCAAGTTGATTCAATTAAATAAGATAAAGCAGTAGCTACACCAGTACATAAACCAGCAAATAAAATTCTTGCAACAGGTTGATTAAATACCGCTTCACTGATTTCAACTATAAAAGAACCTTCTTCGGTAGGAAGAATAATACCAAAAATAGTAACAAAAACTACATTAATTAATGATAAAAAGGCAAATTTCTTACCAATTTTAAAATAAGCCAATAAAAGTAAAGGAATATTAATAACAAAATAAGAAACGAAGTTAATAACGTAAACATTAAACGGATCAAGAGTAAAAGTAAGTCCAGCAAGTTTAAAAATCTCTAAAACCGATTGAGACATACCACTAGCTCCAGAACTAGCTAAAGCTAAAATAGTTCCTGTTTCATGAACTAAGTCTTGATTAGCAAAAGCACTATAGTTAGGTTGAATAAAACATTTAAAACCAAACGAGAAAATAATTGCACTTAATGCAGTTACAATAATTGCAAATGTATAGGATATAGCACTTTTTTGATGTGGATGATCAAAGAAGTAATTTCTAATAAGCTTTTTAATCTTATAAATAAAATAATTCATAAAGTTTACTACCTTCGTATTTGAATTTACATATTTTAATTTTATTATAAATCTTATTCAATTACTTATTAAAAAATTACTAACTTTTGTGTATAATCTTTCTAGCAAGTAAATATGAGACACTTATATATATTAAATATATATATAAGATTATCAAAAAATAAATTTTAACTACTTGTTTACTTGGCCTATTAATGATAAATTATAAAAGCGTTAAAAACTTAACGTTATTTTATTAATAAGAAAAGGGATAAATTACATTATGAATATATTAAGAAAAATTGCTACTCCTTTCGTTGCGATTTGGAGATGGATTAAAGAAACTGCTTGGGTACAACCACTTTTAATTGTAGGCATCATATTTGCAATTATCTTCTCTATTCCTTCAATTACTAAAGGAATCCAAGGATTAATTAGCCAATCTGATTCCGATTTAGCTTACTTTGAAGATAATGAACTTTCAATGGAAGGCACAAGAATCGGTGAATGGAATAGTGAAGTTGATAACTTCTTTGCAAATTTCGAAGATGCACAAACATCATGGGCTAATGGCGATAAAGAAACTGCTAAAGAATTATTAAGCGAGTATTCAAACGGTAACGATAGATTCTTCTTATTCTTCGTCCAAGATAGTTGTGATGGTTGTGGAAATTTGAAAACAGGTCTTGAATACTTAAATGATAACTGGGATACATACATGCCAGAAGCTGATTCAAAAGGTGTAGAAGTTCCACCAATGAGTTTCGTCTCAATCGTTCCAAATAGAGAATTCGATGATGATACATATTATAGTGACCAAGATACTACTCCAATTGCAGTAACTATGACTTCTCCACAATATCTTTATTTCTATGACGAAGCAATGTCTGTAGTTAAAAACACTGATTTCTATCTTAATAGTGGTGTTGCAACTGATAATGGTTCTAAAGTTCAATCAACTTTATATGCTAATACTGAAAAATTAGTTGATCCAGCTGGTCTTCAAACTCCTACTTGTATCTTATTTGATTTAACAGATGCTAATGAATCAACTCATATTATTACCGAAATCTTCAATGCACCTGATGGAAGTGATAAATATACATATGCTGCATTTATGAAAAATGCTTGGACATATGAATCACTCTTCTCACCAGATTATAGATCTTAATTAAATATAACTAATAAACTTAAGAAGCATAATTAAATGCTTCTTTTTTATAAAAAGTAGTTAGTATTAATACTAACTACTCAAGTTATTAATTAAATTAGTTTAATCTTATTTATTAGAATATTCTTTTAAGACTTCACTAACATAAGATGGTACAAGCTTTGAAACATCAACTTTATTACTGGCTAATTCAACAATAGATGAAGATGAAATAAAAGTATTCTCTTTCTTAGCCATTAAAAATACAATTTCAATACTTGGGTCAATAAATTCATTACTTGCGGCATAAGACCATTCATAATCAAAATCAGAAACTACTCTTAAACCTCTAATAATAAATCTTGAATTATGTTTTTTAGCATAATCTAAAGTTAATCCATCATAGTAATCACATTTAACATTATCAAGATGATTTTCTTTTATTGCTTCTTGAATCATTTTATATCTAGTTTTAACATCAAATCTTCCTTCTTTTCCCATATTAAAACCAATTAAAACAATTATTTCATCAAATAAAAGGGATGCTCTTTTAATAATATCAATATGTCCATTAGTAATTGGATCAAAACTTCCAGGATATATACCTATTCTCTTATTTTTAGTATCAATTTTATTCATAGACTAACATTCTAGCACATTCTATTTATAAATCTACTTTTATTAAATATAACTTACTTCTACCATATTTATATTCTTTAATTAAATTAGATGATTTAGATAAATCAATATTATCAACAATTGATTTGTCTAAATCTTTATCACTTTCAATTATTATTAAACTATCCTTAGATATTAAATTTAATTTATATAAATTAAGAATAAAATCATAGTTAATTATATCTTTATAAGGTGGATCTAAAAATATTACGTTTAATGGTAAATATATTCTTAATTCTTTAGATGAAGCAATATATTTTAAAGTATCTAAATAATCTTTATTTAATAATAATGTATGTTCGTTAAGATATTGTTCATCATTTAATAAAGTTAAATTTTCTTTAATTACTTTAATAGCTTCTTTACTTTTATCATTAAAAATAACTAATGAAAATATATCTTTACTTAACATTTCAATTCCTATTTGTCCAGTACCCCCAAATAAATCTAGAAAAGATAAGTTATTTTTATTGCTTATATCTAAATTATTAACTAAATAATAGTTAATAATATTACTTAAACCAAGTTTAACAATATCTTTACTTGGTCTAGTAATAGTTTTATCTTGAACTTCTTTTAACCTTTTAAATTTATATTTACCACTACTTACTTTTAACATAACTTCTATATTATATTATGAATTTAAAGCTAAATATAACTTTATAAATAACTTTTTAATTTCTTTTTCTTTATCAAACTTAGCTATATCAAAGTTTTGATATTTAAAAACATATAGACTAATTAAATCAATTAAATAATTAAGTTTTGCTTCGTTTATGACATATTCTCTCACTTCTTTTAAGGATTTAATTTGCTTTAATAATAAATCTAAATCTTTTTTCATTTCATTTAATTTAGTTTTGTCTTCAAAGGTTAAATATGTAAAATAAAGTTCTTCTAGTTCTATTTTTCTAAAAATTAGAGCATTAAAGTGATTCGATTTATTTAATTTCTTCTTTGAATTAACATAATCTATATAAATAGGATTAGATTTAATTTT
This sequence comes from uncultured Bacilli bacterium, assembly GCA_944350425.1. Classification (GTDB taxonomy): domain Bacteria; phylum Bacillota_I; class Bacilli_A; order RFN20; family CAG-826; genus Onthovivens. The sequence goes on along the minus strand of CALVOX010000007.1, from coordinate 51,214 downwards.
ATTTGTTAATTTATCAAAAAGAATATCTAACTCTTTAAAAACTCTGCTCATACTTTTTAATTTTATTACATAATTTAGTTTCATAACAATTGAAAAAAATATCAATTTCACCTAAACTATTTAACTAGTATGGAACTATTTAAAATTGTAAAAGATAACAAAAAAAGTTTAAGAGAAAGATCAAGTGATATCCCTTTACCATTAGACCCTAAAATTAAAGAACTCGGCTTAAGTATGCTTGAATATTTAAAATTATCTCAAGATGAAGAATTTTTAGAAAAACATAAAAATGTTCGTAGTGGCGTTGGTTTAGCTGCTCCTCAAATTGGACGTAATATTAATTTAATTGCTGTTTATGTCCAAGAAGAAAAAGAAAATTTTGAATTAGTTTTAGTAAATCCTAAAATTATTTCTGAATCAACTAGAGAATGCTATTTAGAAGGTGGAGAAGGATGTTTAAGCGTCGATAAACCACATGAAGGTTATATATATCGACCATATAAAATCACTTTAAAAGCCTATGATTTAATAAATGAAAAAGATATAACTTTGACTTTAACTGGATATCATTCAATTGTTGTTCAACACGAAATCGATCATCTTAAAGGTATTTTGTTTTATGACCATATAAACAAAAAGAATCCTTTCTTTGTAAAAGAAAATGCTATAAAACTCTAAAAGTAAAATTAGTTGTTTTTATTAATGATTTAATAAATTTTAAATTATGAAATTATATTTAAGAAAAACATAAATAATTTTTAAAATCTGTCGTAATTATCGATAATTTTCGACTTTGCTAAAAATTTCTAAATTCGATAAATTTTTAATTGAAAATTGACAAATTTTTTTAGATAATAAGTCAAGAAATCTTATTTACAAGGTATTTAAATAAGAATAATATCCGTTGAAAGAAATTTTATATTGTTTATTTGTTGTTAAAAAGGTTAAAAGCGGTATGATAAGAAAAAATATTGATGTAATGAATAAAGTAGATGAAATTTTAAACGAGAAAATGGAAGAGGAAACTAAAGAAGAAAAAGTTATTGTTGAAGAACCAAAAGTTATTCCTCATAAAAAATATACTTCACCAGTCTTAGTCTATGCTTTAGGTGGCTTAGGTGAAGTCGGAAAAAACACCTATTGTGTAGAAAATGACAACGATTTGATTATTATTGATGCTGGTGTTAGATTTCCTGAAGATGAACTTGTTGGGGTTGATTATGTAATCCCTTCGTATAAGCACTTAAAAGATGTAAATCAAAAGATAAGAGCACTTTTTATTACTCATGGTCATGAAGACCATATTGGTGCTGTACCTTTTTTAATTAAAAGTGTAAATATCCCAGTAATTTATGCTCCTAAACTTGCTTGTGCTCTAATTAGACAAAAGATTTTAGATCAAAAGATAAAAACAAGTGTCAAACTTGTTGAATATAACGATACTTCAATCGTTACTGCTGGTTCTTTTAAAGTATCTTTTTTTAGAGTTACTCACTCAATACCTGATTCTTATGGTATTTGTATAGATACTAGTGAAGGTAGAATTGTTACTACTGGCGACTTTAAGATTGATTTAACTCCAGTTGGACCAGATATTGAACTTCATAGAATTTCAACTATGGGTGAAGAAGGTGTTGATTTACTTTTAGCAGATTCTACTAATGCTGAAAAAGAAGGTTGGACACCATCAGAAAAGAATGTTTTAAATGCTATTAATGATATTTTTGATAGAGCTCATGGAAGACTTATTATCTCAACATTCTCTTCAAACGTTTCTCGTATTCAACAAATATTAGATTGTGCATTAAAACATGATAGAAAATGTATAATTGTTGGTCGTAGCATGGTTACAGCAGTAGATTGCGCTCGTAAATTCGGCTATATTCGTTTCCCTGATTCATATTTTAAAGATGTTAGTGATTTAAAAACATTAAAAGATAGTGAAATATTAATTTTATGTACAGGATCACAAGGTGAAGCAATGGCTGCACTCAATAGAATAGCTAATGGTACTTTTAAAGGAATTAGCGTTTCTTTTGGTGATACTGTTGTCTTCTCTTCTTCTCCTATTCCTGGTAATGGTTCTTCAATTGCTAAAGTCGTTAACCAACTTACAAGAATGGGTGCAAATGTTATTACTAACCAAATTATTAAAGATATTCACTCATCTGGCCACCCTTCAAGATTAGAATTAAAAATGAATTTAAAATTATTTAAGCCAAAATACTTTATGCCAGCTCACGGTGAATATCATATGTTAAAACTTCATGGAGATATTGCAAAAGAGCTTGGTATGCCTGATGAAAATGTCTTTATTCTCGCTAATGGTGATACACTAGTTCTAAAAGATCATAAAGTAATTCAAGGCGAAAGATTACAAGCCGAAGATGTCTATATCGATGGCTATGATGTCAATGGCGTATCTACTGCAGTTATTAGAGATAGAAAAATACTTCACGATGATGGAATGGTCTCAGTACTTGTTCTTCTTGATTCGAAGAATTCGAGATTAATTTCTCCTCCAAGAGTTAATACAGTAGGTTTTGTCTCTTATGGAAAATACGAAAATCATTTAACTAGACATGCTGCTACGATGGTTGAAGAAGGATTAAATGAATTATTTAATTCTAAACATGTAACATTTAATGACATTAAAAATACAGTTAGAAGCATTGTCTCTAAATATTATTTTAGAAAAACACAAAGGAATCCAATGATTATTCCTTTAGTTCTTGATAAAAGAGAAAATCTCCCTGCTTCAAGAAAAAAATAAGCTACAGTTGTAGCTTATTTTTAATTACACTTAATTAGAAATTATGAAAACGATAAATTTAATCTTAGGTTCTTCTTCTCCTAGAAGAAAAGAAATAATTAAAAATAATTTAGATAAATTTAAGGAAATTTTAAAAGTAGAAAATATAATATTAAACATAATTTCTCCAACTTTAAATGAAAGAGAATTAGATAAAACTATTTTTAGCAACTTAAATAATATTGAAGCTTATCCATTAATTTTATCTAGATTTAAAATGGATAACATTTTAGAAATGCTTAAAAATCAAAATTATAGTTTAGATAATACTTTAATAATAACATCCGATACTTCTATAGTTTTTAAAAATAAAATATATGGCAAACCTATTAGTAAAGAAGAAAATATTAAGTTTTTAAAAGAATTTTCTAATTCTACTCAAAAAGTTATCTCAGGATTTAGCATTTATTATAAGAATAATATATATTCTTCTACTACAACTTCTTTAGTATCATTTAATAAATTAGATAATAATATAATTAACGATTATTTAGAAAAAATTCCTACTCTAGATAAGGCAGGAGGGTATTCTTACCAAGATGATGATAAATTTCATTTAATTAATAATATTAAAGGGTCAACCTTTAATATTATTGGTCTTCCTTTAGAAGAGATATTACATAAATTAAATGAAATTAATTAAGAAACATTTCTCTAGTTTTTTCAATATAATTAGTTTTAGGATTAGTTAAAATCTTAATCTTATTATTTTTATCAAGATAAATTGAGATATAATCGTTTTTATCAAAATTACTAATTCTGAGAGATTCGCAGTCATAATAAACATTAAATGAATGATGGAAGAAATTTGTAAGTTTAAATTCTTTGTCTTTATTTAAAACGAAAGGCGATGAAATTGAATGATATTTTTTATTGAAAATTGGTGCATTTTCAACGAATTCAAGCATTTCAATCTCATTATCAACCAAAGCTCCTTTAAGTGATTTAGTAATTCCACTACTTCCAAGAGAAGAAGAAATAACGCATCCATCACCTCTAAGACATTCAAAGAACGTATCATCAATATAAATATCAAATTTAACAGTTGCTTCGTTAATTGAAGCAATTCTAAACTCATTTAGAGCAAAATATGAATCAACTAATGAAAAATTATTTCCATCTTCGTTAAATTTATATTTATCAAGTCTAAGTAATGAAACTTCTTTAAAATTAATTGATCTTTGGAATAATCTAGGGAAAATTTCATCAATTTCATCTATTTTAAATTCACAAAGATATCCAAAAGTGCCAGTATTTATATTAATAAATAACGGATTAAACTTGTGAAAATAGTGAACACTACGAAGAAATGTTCCATCTCCTCCGATTGAAAAAACTACATCAATTTTATCATTATCTTTTAAAGATAAAGCTTCATTTTCACTTATATATGTAAATTTATAATCTGTGCACTTATTAATTATAAGTTCACTTACTTTTTTTGAAATCTTATCTGATCTTTTAACAATTAAATATCTCATATCTTGTTTAAATTCTTACTAAATTATTGTATCATAATTAATAGATTTTTACTTTATTATCTATCAACTTTTATTTGGTAAATGATAAAGAGCATTTGAGGTAAAGGAAAATTAAAATATGGCAACAAATATTGAAATTGAAGCAAAAGTCTTAATTACTGAAAAAGAATACCATCATGTTCTTTCTTACTACAAAAACCATGTAATTAATGAATACAATCAAGTAAATTATTATATTGATAGCGATAATTTAGCATTAAAGAAAATGGGTATTGGTTTAAGAATTAGAGAAAAAGATGGCATTTATACATTAACTTTAAAAGCACCTCTTGCTGAAGGCTTACTCGAAAAAGATGAAAACCTTTCTAAAGAAGTATTTAATGCTTTCGTTAAATCTAATAAATTCCCAGAATGTTATACTGATGATTTCATTAAAATGTTAGGTGTTGATTCAAAAACATTAAAAGTTATTACCACTTTAACAACACACAGAGTTGAAGTTAACTATAACGATTCTGGTTATGAATTCTCAATCGATAAGAATACTTACAATACACAAGTTGACTATGAATTAGAAGTAGCTGGTCCATCATTAAATAGAGCAAAAGAAATGCTTAAAGAAATTTGTATTTCAACCAATACTTTCTATAAATATAATTTAAAGAGCAAAGAAACTAGAGCTCTTGAAACTCTTGAAACTAAATAATTTAGATAATCAAAAAAATAACCTGGATTAACTTCCAGGTTATTTTAATTTATTCGTTTTTATCGCCGCAATTTTCACAGTCTTTACAGAGATTTTCGCTTAAATATCTTTTAGCTTTTGGAAGAAATGCGGTAATTTCTTCTTCGCTATATCCAACTTGCATATTATGATCATCAATCATGATTGGTCTTTTTAAAACGCTAGGATTCTTACGAATAAATTCGATTAATTCACTTATCGACATATCGTCGATGTTAATATGCCCTTCTTTAATAATTTTAGAACGAGTAGATATAATATCCTCAGTGCCGTTTTCGCTTTTTTCAAGAAGATCTTTGAGCTCATTTTCTTTTAAAGAAATTGATAATATATTTTTCTCTTTATATGGAATATGATTATCTTCAAAATACTTCTTAACTTTTCTACAAGAAGAACATGATGGCGATGTATAAATTGTTATCATTAAAAATCAACTACCCCCTCTCTTAGATACATTAATAATAAGAAAAATGGCAAAATTTCAAATAAAGAACTTGCAATAGCATTCATATCAAACATATCTCCATGAATTGCAGACTTATAAATTCCAGCGATATCTTCAAAATCAATGCCTTGATAATAACTACAAATCTTCTCATCTTTTGAAATTTGAGATGCTATTTCGGATAAAGTCATAAGGCAATAAAGCGAAGCATCAAAAGCCATTTCGTTTTTAAAGAATTCTTCTTCGTTTTGACTACCAATATAAGTTTTAATTTTGAAAATATAACGTTTTAAACCAAAAATTAATTCATTTTGATTGTCATCAAACATCGTATTTTTTATAAATGGAACTTTTTCTGGAACATTAATTACTTCTTCTTTCCACTTAGCACCATCAAAAACATTAAATTTCAAATCGATGTATTTCACATTATTTGCAAGTAGCCTTTCTTTTAATTTCATAATTTTATTTACCAATATTAATTTTAACACAAAATTCAAAATTATTTAGCAATATCTAGTAGTATTTCAAAATTATCAATCACTTTTGTAATATATGTATCATTTTTGAATTCATTATCTCCATAACCATAAGAAACTATGATTGATTTTAAAGAGCTATTTTCAGCAGTATTAAGATCAACTACTGAGTCACCAACATAATAAGAGCCATCTTTTGTTAAATCAAATTTCTCAACAATATAATTAACATAGTCCGGAGATGGTTTACGATTGAATTTAGTTGAATCACCAATAATATTATCAAACAAATTAATAGACTCTCCAAATTTATTTGCCATCAATTTTTGTAGAATTGAATCTGGTTTATTTGAATTACAAAACAATCTATACCCTCTATTTTTTAACTCTTTTAAAGTCTCGATGACATTTGGGAAAAAAGGAGAAATATATTGATCTTTCTCATAATTTTTTAAAAATAAATTAAACTCTTCTGCGGTAAAGTCTCTTTTTAAAGCTTTTGCAAATAAAACTTTTGCACCGTTGCCGATAAAAGTTTTTGTTTCATCTAAAGAATAAGTAAAAGGGATGTTAAGTTCTTTTAAAGTTTCGTTTAATGCTTCTCTTATTCCGTATAAAGTATTTATTAAAGTACCATCAAGATCAAACACAATAAATTTAGATTTCATAATTTCCACCCTTTTAATTATATATAAATTAGGCAAAATAAAAAGCCCATTCTCATGGACTAAGTTTAATCAACTTTTATTCTTTGCTAAATATTAACTAAGGTATCGCTTTCTGAAGAAGTTTCTAAAGTTTCGACGGCATCAGCACCGGTATTAATTTCAATTTTTAGTTGTTGGCAAGAAGTCATAGCACCTAAAAAACCCGAAAATATTAAACCGCAAACTATAATTTTTTTACCTAACTTCTTCATTTCCTTACCTCTAATAATATTATACATTAGTTTTTAGAAAAATTAAGTTACTTTTTTTAAACTCTAGATAGGAAAGTTCCTATCTAGAGTCAAATTTATTTGCAAAATTAATCAGCTAATGTAAGTAATCTAACAGGAGCGTTATCGCCTTTTCTATTATCTAACTTAAAGACTTTTAAGTATCCACCATTTCTATTAGCGAATCTCTTGCTTAAGTCAGTAAATAAGATTTCTAAAGCGTCGCCTTTACCTTCAACGTTATATTTCTTTACAACAGCAGCTGCGAGTCTTCTTGAATGAAGATCGCCTCTTTTTGCTAAAGTTACAAGGTGGTCAAATTGTTTAATAACGTCTTTAACCATACCAGTTGTAACAACGATCTTACCATTTAAGATAAGTTCGGTACATAAGTTTCTAACTTGTGCTTTATGTTTAGAGGATGTGTAAGGGGTTTTAAATCTAACACCGCCCTTACCATGTACATTCTTTCTTCCGATTTGCATAATAATCTCCTAACTTATCAATTTCTCTTATTTAGCATCTTTAAAATGAAGTCCTCTTTCAGCGAGTTTATCTTTAACTTCTTTTAAAGATTTCTTTCCTAAATTTCTTACCTTCATCATTTCAAGTTCTGTTTTTTGAGTTAAATCAAGAACTGTTTGAATATTAGCTCTCTTTAAGCAGTTATAACTTCTAACTGTAAGATCTAAGTCTTCAATTGATTGATTTTCGAATGGTTCTTCTTTCTTTTCTTCTAAGTCTTTAATTAAATCAACATTATCAAATTTATTTGTTAAATGTTGGAAATTAAGGAAGTGCGAAACAAGGATTTTGCTTGCTAAAGATATAGCATCAACAGGAGTGATTGAACCATTAGTCCAAACTTCAAGTGTTAATTTATCAAAACGTGAATCATGTCCAACACGGGTTGCTTCAACTTTGTAGTTTACTCTTGTAATTGGAGAATAGTTAGAGTCTGTTGCAATGACACCTCTAGAAGTAACATATTGTTTGTTTTCTTCTGAAGTTGCAAAGCCTCTTCCATTTCTCATATACAAAGTCATATCAAGTTTACCGCCTTCAGCGATGTTACAAATTTCTAAATCACCGTTAACGACTTTGATGCCTGTTGGCATTGGAATATCTTTAGCTAATAATTTACGAGGGCCGCTTATGCTAAGGCTAGTTTCATAACTTTGATCACTATAAGTATCTGATTCTAATACTAAGTTCTTTAAGTTAAGAATGATTTGAGTCAAATCTTCGTTAATACCATCTAAAGCAGTAAATTCATGAACTGCACCTTCTACTTGAATAGCGTAAACACTAGTTCCTGGAAGAGTTGATAATAATACTCTTCTCATAGCATTACCAAGTGTTAAGCCAAAACCTCTTTCTAAAGGTTCACAAACAATTTTTGCGTAATGCTCTTGTTCGTTTTCGAAAGTAATTGTAAATTTGCTCTCTTCAAATGGGTGAGCTAATTTTAAATCAAAATCTTGCTCAGTTTCTATTTCATTCTTATTGCTAAGTGTTACTACTTCTTTTTCTTCACTCATTAGTTTAACCCCCTGAAATAAATAGTATTACTTTCGGTTAATTGTCTAATTATCATTATGTCTTTTGCTTTTATAAATTTAAGATAAAGTAATTAACCACGTCTTCTTTTTGGTGGACGGCAACCATTGTGTGGAATTGGAGTGGTATCAACAATAGATGTAATTGTTAAGCCAGCTAATGCTAAAGCTCTAATTGCACTTTCTCTACCTGCACCAGGTCCTTTGACATCAACATCAACACTTTTAATGCCTTGATCGACAGCAGCTTTACCAGCAGCTTCTGCAGCGGATTGAGCAGCAAAAGGAGTTGATTTTTTTGCGCCCTTAAAGCCTAAGACACCACTAGATGACCAAGCAATTGCATTACCTTGTTCATCAGTGATTGTAACAATGGTATTGTTAAATGTTGAGTGAATATGAGCTACACCCTTACTATAAGTTCTCTTAATTCTTTTCTTACGGGTAGTTTGTTTCTTTGCCATGTTCTATCTACCTCCATTAACTATTTAACCGCTTCCTTTTTATTAGCGATTGTTTTTGCTGGTCCTTTTCTAGTTCTAGCATTTGTTTTAGTTCTTTGTCCTCTTACTGGAAGACCTCTTCTATGTCTAATTCCTCTATAACATCCGATTTCTTGTAATCTTTTAATGTTAAGAAGAACTTCTCTTCTTAAATCACCTTCAACTTTGTAGTGGGAAAGTTCACTTCTAATTTTAGATAAATCTTCATTAGAAAGGTCTTTTACTCTAATTGTAGGGTCAACCTTAGCATCAGCTAAGATTTTTTTTGAAGTAGCAAGTCCGATTCCATAAATATATGTAAGAGAAATTAAAATACTCTTATCATTTGGAATATCAACACCGACGATACGTGCCATAATTTTCTTTTTTTCCTCCGAAATTAATTTTAATTTGTAAGTTTAAAACTTAAACAAATTAGCCTTGTCTTTGCTTATGTTTAGGATTTGAACAGATAATCATGACTTTGCCATGTCTCTTAATAACCCTACATTTATCGCAAATTGGTTTTACTGAGGCTCTTACTTTCATAATGTTTCCTCCATTAAAAATGTGTGCTAACAATCTATTTTCAGTAAATAGATAAACTTGTTGAAATAGCCTATTTATGTCTAAAGACTATTCTGCCATTGTTTAAATCATAGGGCGAGAGTTCAACGGTAACTTTATCACCTGGTAAAATGCGAATGTAATGCATACGGATTTTACCAGAAACAGTGGCATGAATTACTACATCGTTTTCGAGTTTTACCTTAAAGTTAGCATTTGGTAAAGCTTCTACAACTATCGCCTCAACGGTTATAACATCTTGTTTTGCCATTAAATTTCTTCTCCTTCTTTTAAAGTTATAATTTGATAGCCTGTTTCTGTTACAACAACCGTGTTTTCATAGTGGACACTAAGTTTATGGTCTCTTGTTTTAACAGTCCAACCATCTTCCATAACATCAAGATCAACTTTTCCTTCATTAAGCATTGGTTCAATACAAATAGTCATTCCTTTTTGAAGTTTTGGACCACTACCTTTATTGCCAACATTTGGAACGTATGGATCTTCATGCATATCTTTTCCAATACCATGACCTGTATAATCTTCGGTCAATGTATAACCTGCGCTATGAGCAGTTTCTTCAATAATAGAAGAAATATCTCCAATATGAGCGCCAGGTTTAACAATTTTTACAGCATTGAAGAAGCAAGATTTAGCTGTTTCAATTAGTTTTTTAGCGTTTTCACTAATTTCACCTACTGGAAAAGTTCTACAAGCATCCACATTATAGCCATTTTTTAAAATGACTACATCATAAGAGACAATATCACCTTCCTTAAGAATAATCTTTTTTGAAGGAATACCATGTATAAGCGTATCATTTACGCTTATACATATATTGCCCGGGAAACCTTCATATCCTTTACAAGCTGGAATCGCACCATTTGATTTAATAAATCTTGCTGCAATTTTATCTAGCTCAGCTGTGGATATTCCTGGTTTAGTATATTTTTTTAATTCATCGAATAAATCAATCATCACTTTTCCAGCTTCTTTCATGAGATTGATTTCTCGTTCAGATTTAATAATAATTGCCATATTAATCAAGTATAGCGTCAATATCGGCCATTACTTCTTTTAAATCTTTACTACCATCAACAGTATGCAAAATTCCTTTTTTAGAATAATAATTAATTAATGGTTCGGTTTGATGATGATATTCATCAAGTCTAACCTTAAGTGCTTCTTCGTTATCATCCTTTCTTTGAATGAGTTCTCCTCCACAAATATCACAAACTCCTTCAACTTTTGGTTTTAAAGTTTTGATATGGTATGGGGCACCGCATTTTTTACATACTCTTCTACCAGTAATACGATCTTTTAAGATTTCTTCTGGTACATTGATGTCGATAACATAATTAATTGGACGGTTAATTTCTTTCCCGATTTCCTCTAAAGCTTCTGCTTGTTTAAGGTTTCTTGGGAATCCATCGAGGAGGAAGCCGTCCTTACAATCATCTTTAGAAAGTCTTTCTTTAACTAAAGATATTGTAACTTCATCAGGAACAAGCAAGCCTTTATCCATATAAGATTTAGCAAGTTTTCCTAATTCAGTTTCATCTCTAAGTGCTTCTCTAAACATATCTCCAGTTGAAATATGTGGGAGATGATACTCACTTGTAATTTTTTTAGCGTTAGTGCCTTTTCCAGCGCCAGGAGCGCCAAGTAAGATGATTGTTTTTAACATTTTTACATTCCTCCGATAACTTCATCATAACTCTTACCAGCGATAAGACCATCGATTTGGTTATTAAGTTCAAGAGCAACACCAACAACGATAATAAGTCCTGTACCACCAAAAGCAAGAGATGTATTACTTCCAAATACGCCACTTAATGTAAGAACAACAGGAACCGCTGCGATAAAGCAGAGTGATGTTGCACCAATTAAAGTAATACGATTTAAAACTTTTCTTACATAGCGTTCAGTTTCGATTCCTGGTCTAATTCCAGGTATATATGAACCATTTTTTTGGAAATTGTTTGCTAAGTTTTCTGGATTGATTTGTAAGTTTGCATAGAAGAATGTAAATGCAAAAACAAATACTAAATAAATAATTAAACCCCAAGGAATCATTACTCCTCCAGTATCAACCATAGCATTGTAGTTAAATACATTTAACCATTCTGCTTCTAGAGCATCCGTTGATATAAATGATGCAATGATTGATGGAGCCATTAAGATTGATGAAGCGAAAATAACTGGAATAACACCTGCACTATTAATTTTAATAGGAAGGAATGAAGCTTTTGTTAATTTTTCGCTGCCTTGAGATCTGGTTGCATGTTGTACAGGTATCTTTCTTCTTGAAAGTTCAATAAATACAACGAATGCAATAATTGCGATATAAGAAGCAACATAAAGAATAAATCTAAATACACCTTCGGTAGTTTGTGAACTTCCTAAATTCCAGTTAGCAACAACCCAAGTTTCAAAGGCTGTACCAATTTGAGCAGGTAAGGAAGCAACAATACCAGCAAAGATAATCATTGATATACCATTACCGATACCTTTGGAGGTGATTTGGTCACCAAGCCAGATAACGAGTGTTGATCCAGCCATCATAACGGTAATAATATAGATATAAGTTAAAGCATTTTGCTCCATTGTGAATGTAATCCATTCAGTATTTAGAGCAGTTTGAATAATACCATAAGCTTGAACCGCACAAATAAGTAAAGAAAGATATCTGGTAGCCATTTCAATTTTCTTTCTACCATATTGTCCTTGCCTATTTAGTTCAGTTAAAGCCGGTAAAACATCCATGGAAAGAAGTTGAATAATGATTTGCGCAGTGATATAAGGTGAAACACCTAGAGCAAAGACAGAAAAATTCTGAAGCGCACCACCACCCAAAAGATTCATTAAGGAAAGCATGTTGTTGCTACCCATAATATTATCTTGTAAAGCACTAGCATCGACTCCAGGAACAGTAATTGCACATCCTATTCTAAAGACGAACAATATCATAATCGTAAAGAATATGCGATTAACAACTTCTTTGTTTTTAAATATGTCAATGAATTTCTTCATATTTATGTCTTTATATTAAAAAATCAATATTTAGTAATAAATCTCCTAAACTGTAAAAATATTTATTAATCTTTGAGATGGCAAGTTAAGCCATACTCAAAGATGTAAATTTCTTTACTTTAATAAATATATAGATAGTTTAAGAAAATTTCAATACTAAATATTTTCAGCCTTTCCACCAACTTTCTCAATTGCTTCTAAAGCAGTCTTTGAGAATTTGTTAGCTTTGACAGTAAGTTTGACTTTAAGTTCGCCACTACCGAGGACTTTTAAGCCGTCACATTCTTTTTTAATTAAGCCTTTTTCGATTAAAGAAGTCATTGTAACTTCTTCGCCTTCGTTAAAGTTATTTAATGTTGAAAGGTTAATAACTGCATATTCAACATGTGCGTGATGTTTGAATCCTCTTTTTTGGAATCTTCTGAAGTAAGGTAATTGACCACCTTCAAATCCTAATCTAACACCGCCACCAGCTCTTGAGCCTTGGCCTTTGTTACCAGAACCGCCATTTTTACCTAATCCAGAACCAGCGCCTCTACATCTTTTAAAGGATTTTTTTCTACTACCCTCAGTTGGTTTTAAGTTATTTAACATCTGAGTCTCCTCCTTTTCTAAGTTCAAGTACGCCCTTATAAGATTTTAAACTATTAAGTGCGTTAATAGTTGCTCTAACAGCATTAATTGGTGTTCTTGATCCATAAACTTTGGAGTAAACGTTTCTAACACCGCTTAATTCTAAGATAGCTCTAACAGTACCACCAGCAATGATTCCAGTACCTTCTGGAGCTGGCTTTAAGAAGACTTTTGTAGCTCCGAATTCGCCGACGACTTCATGTGTTAAGGAACCAGCTTTTGTTAAATGAATTACATATGTATTTCTTTTAGCTTTATCAACTGCCTTCTTAATTGCGTCTGGGACTTCGCCACTTTTACCTGTTGAGAAGCCGAATTTACCTTTTTTATTTCCGATAACTACAAGAGCGGAGAATTTCATTCTTCTACCACCTTTAACAGTTTTAGAAACTCTATTAATTGCGACAACTCTTTCTTCAAATTCTTTGACGACAGGTTCTCTTCTTTCCTTCTTGTTTTTATCAAATTTTCTTCCGCTTCTTTGGGAAGAATTTTTTTGACCTCTGAAGTTCTTCTTTCCTTCAGCTTTAGCGCCTTCTTCTTGGTTAGAAGCGACTTTATTTTCTTCTACACTTGTTTCAGTAACTTTGTTTTCTTCCATAAACTTCTCCCTAACCAATTAGAATTTAAGTCCGCCTTCTCTTGCGCCTTCAGCTAAAGCTTTGACACGTCCGTGATAGACATATCCACCACGATCAAAGACGACTTTTTCAATATTCTTTTCTAAGCATTTTTTAGCAATATCAAGGCCAACTTGTTTTGCTGCATCAACGTTTCCGCCGTGAGCAAGTTTCATAGCTTCAGAAGAAGAAGCTGCGAGAGTGACACCTTTAGTGTCATCGATTACTTGGCATTCGATATTTTTGTTACTTCTAAAGACACAAAGACGTGGGCAATCAGGAGTACCAGAGATTTTAGCTCTAACTCTATGATGTTTTCTAACTCTGACTTCGTTTCTATCAATAGTTTTAATCATATTTACCTCCTCCTAATTACTTACCAGCACGTTTACCTTCTTTTCTAAGAATGTATTCGCCTCTATATCTAATACCTTTACCTTTATAAGGTTCTGGTTTTCTAACTTCTCTAATTTGAGCAGCGACTTGACCAACTTTGAATTTATCACTTCCGCTAACTTCAACAATAGAGTTGATATCTTTAGATTTATTTTCTAAGACTTTAATTGTAACACCTTCAACTGGTGAAATTTTAACTGGGTGAGAATAACCAACTGTTAAGATGACATCTTTTCCAGCCATATCAGCATGGTAACCAATACCAATGATTTCAAGAATTTTTGAATATCCTTGGCTAACACCAACTACAGCGTTATTAATTAATGCTCTGATTGTACCATGAAGTTGTTTTGTATGTTTTTCTTCATTTAATCTTGAGACTTTAATGTGGCCATTTTCGACTTCGACAGTAATTAAGTTTGGATCAAATTTAATTGTGTCTTCGCCTTTTGTACCTTTAATATCAACTAAGCCTTCTTTAACTTCAACTTTTACTCCTTCTACAATAGGAATTAATTTCTTACCAATTCTTGACATAAATCATCCTCCTATTAATAGACGTAGCAGATAACTTCGCCACCGACATTTAATTCTCTAGCTTCTTTATCGGTAAGAAGTCCTTTACTAGTTGAGATAATAGCAATACCTAAACCTTTTAAAACGTAAGGAATATGTTTGCTATCGCAGTTAATTCTTAAACCTGGTTTGGAGATTTTTCTTAAGCCAGAGATAACTTTTTCACCATTAGGACCATATTTAAGAACGATTTCTAATTCTTTTTTATTGTTATCTAATTTCTTTTCTTCAAAAGAAGTAATGAATCCTTCCTTTAAAAGAATCTTAGCAATGCCTGCCTTTAATTTACTAGAAGGCATCTTTACACTTTCATGATGTAAAGCATTAGCATTTCTAATTCTTGTGAGCATATCTGCTATTGGATCTTGATGCATACTTTTACCTCCTAATAATTACCAAGATGATTTTTTCATTCCTGGGATCTCACCTTTATAGGCAAGTTCTCTAAGACAAATTCTACAAAGGCCAAACTTTGAATAGACAGCGTGAGGGCGTCCACATCTTTTACAACGTGTGTATTCTCTTACTTTGAATTTTTGAGGTCTAGCTTGTTTAACTTTTAAACTTGTTTTTGCCATAATACTTTTTACCCTCCTTCCTATCTATTAAATGGCATACCGAATTCTTTTAATAATGCATAAGCTTCTTCATCAGTTTTTGCACTAGTAACGACTACGATATCCATACCTCTTACTTTAGCGACTTTATCATAATCAATTTCAGGGAAAATTAATTGTTCTTTAATACCTAAAGTATAATTTCCTCTTCCATCGAAAGCGTTTTTACTAACGCCTCTAAAGTCTCTAACTCTAGGAAGTGCGATTGATGTAAGTTTATCGAAGAATTCATACATTCTTCTTCCTCTAAGAGTAACTTTACAACCAATTGGTTCACCTTCTCTTAATTTGAAAGTAGCGATTGATTTTTTAGCTTTTGTAATAATTGGTTTTTGACCAGAGATTAATGCTAATTCTTCAACAGCTTCTTCAAGTCTTTTCTTTTCTTGTGTAGCATCACCTACACCGATATTGATAACAATCTTTTCCATTTTTGGAACTTGATGAATATTTTGATATTCAAATTTCTTCATTAAGTTTGGAACGATTGTTTCTTTATATTTAGCTTCAAGTCTAGTTACATCAGCCTTAACTTTGTGGCCGTTTGAAGTAGTAGCACTAGCTTCTACTTTTTTTGTATTTTTAGTTTCGCTCATATTACTACCTCCTTAACTATTCCTTAATTTCTTTTCCGGTTTTTTTATTGATTCTAACTTTAGAACCATCTTCTTTTACAAGATAACCGAGTCTAACACCTTTTTTGCTCTTTTCGTCATAGAACATAACTTTTGAAGCATCAAGAGGTGCATACATTTCAACAATGCTTCCTTCTGGATGATTTTGAGTTGGTTTTTGATGTCTTTTTCTAACGTTAACACCATCAATAACAACTTTATTTAATTTTGGATAGGCTCTTTGAATTGTGCCTGTTTTTCCCTTATCTTTTCCAGAGATAACAATTACTTTATCACCTTTTTTAAGTTTCATAATCTTCTCTCCTTTATACTATAAGACTTCAGTTGCAAGGGAAAGAATCTTCATAAAATCTTCACCCTTATCACGAAGTTCTCTTGCTACAGGTCCAAATACACGAGTACCTACTGGTGTTTTATCTTCGTTGATAATGACACAAGCATTGTCATCAAATCTGATTGTTGATCCATCTTTTCTTTCAATTGGATAAGATGTTCTAACGATTACAGCTTTAACGACATCGCTCTTTTTAACTTTACCATTTGGAATAGCATCTTTGACTGCGCAAAGGACAATATCGCCAACGGAAGCGCTCTTAACATGGCTTCCACCATAAATTCTGAAAATTCTTACTACTCTAGCTCCGGAGTTATCAGCAACTTTTAAATTTGTTTCTGTTTGAACCATATTTATTCTGCCTCCTTTGCTTCTTCTTCGTGTTCGTGAAGAACTTCTTCAACTTCTCTTTCTTCTAAGACTTTGATGTCTTCAAGAGCTTTCTTATCAACACTTACAAGAACGAATCTCTTTAATTTAGAAATAGGTCTTGATTCTTGAATTGTGACAACATCACCTAAGTGTGCGAGTTCATTTTCATCATGAGCATAATATTTTGATCTGAATTGAACTCTTTTCTTATACTTAGGGTGCTTTCTATAACCTGTTAATTCGACAACAATTGTTTTAGGTGTTTTATCAGAGATAACAACGCCTTGAATTTTTCTTCTTTTTGATTCCATTGTCTTTTACCTCCTATTTAACACCTAATTCTCTTTCTTTTAATACTGTATAGACTCTAGCGATATCTTTTCTAACTCTTCTGATTTCGCTCATTTGTTCAAGTTGTCCAACAGCTTTTTTTCTACGAAGATTAAATAATTCTTCTTTTAATGAATAAATCTTAGCATTTAATTCTTCGCTAGAAAGTTCTCTAACTTCACTAATCTTCATAAATTATTTAACCTCCTTTTTAATAACGCGGGTTTTTAATGGAAGTTTATATGCAGCCATTTTTAAAGCTTGAATAGCAACTTCATCTGGTACTCCGCCAATTTCAAACATAACTCTATTTTTTCTAACAACAGCAACCCAATATTCTGGTGAACCTTTACCAGAACCCATACGGACTTCTGCTGGTTTTTTAGTTTTAGCTAAGTGTGGGAAGATTCTAATCCATACTTGGCCTTGTCTTTTTGTATATCTTGAAAGAACAATACGGCAAGCTTCAATTTGTCTATCAGAAACATAATTTCCTTCGATAGCTTGTAAGCCATAGGTTCCAAAGTCAACAGTGTTACCTGCTTTGGATAAACCTTCATATTTAATAATATGTGGTCTTCTCCATTTTACTCTTTTAGGTTGTAACATACTTGTTATTCTCCTTTCTTATCTACGGCTGGTTGCTTGACTACTTCTTTTGGATTGATTTCTTTTTCACCACGGCAAATCCAGACTTTAACACCAAGTTTACCATAGGTTGTCATTGCTTCTCTCCAAGCGTAATCAATATCGCTTCTTAATGTGTTAATAGCCATTGTTCCATCTTTGTAGCCTTCAGTTCTTGCAATATCTGCACCTGCAAGTCTACCACTAACAGCTGTTTTAACACCTTTTGCGCCTGCTTTTCTAACATCAGCAATTGCTCTTTTTTGAACAATTCTGAAGCTTGCTCTTTCTTCGAGTTGTTTGCACATCTTATTTGCAACGATTGTTGCATCTAAGTTTGGTTGTTTAACATCGACTAAGTCGATTCTAATATCATTTCCTTTAGCAACTAATTTGAGTAATTCTTTCTTTAAAGCAAGGATATTCTTTGCAGGATTTTCTTTTCCTAAGATAACGCCAGCTCTTCCAACGAAAATGAATACTCTAATTAAGTGGCCATTTTCTTTTTTCTTTCTTTCGATTTCAACGTGTGAAAGATATGCTTCTTTTGGTAAATGTTTTTCTAAGTAATTTCTGATTTTATTATCTTCAAGTAAGAAGGTTGAGAAATCTTTGTCATTTGCGAACCATCTTGAGTTCCAGTTTTTATTTAAACCGATTCTCATACCAATTGGATTAACTTTTTGTCCCATTGTTTTTTACCTCCTTCCCTTAAAATAATTCCTTCTCTTTTAATGTAACGAATACATTAGAGAATCTTTTTACTAAACCAGATGCACTTCCTTTAGCACGTGGAAGATATCTTTTCATCTTGATTGAGTCGCTTGCCATAATAGATGCGATGTATAATTTATCACCATCCATATTGAAGTTGTTTGTTGCATTAGCCTTAGCACTATTAAGTAATTTAATAATATAAGGAGCAGCTTCTTTGTGAACTAAAGATAAAATTTGAATAGCTTCGTCAACGTCTTTACCTCTAACAAGATCGATAACTAATCTTACTTTTCTTGGGGTAACTTTAAGTCCTAAGACTTTAGCAGTTGCTTCGCTTCTTTTTTTAGTTTCAACAACTTCTTTCTTAGCTTTTTTTGTTTCTTTTACTTCTTCTTTTTTAACTTCTTTCTTTTCTGCTGTTTTCTTAGCAGTGGAAGTTTTTTTAGTAGAAGCCTTCTTTGTTGAAGTTGACTTTGCTTCACCACTCTTCTTGGATGAAGTCTTTTTAACTTTAACTTCTTTTACTTCTTCGTTTTTGATTTCTTCTGCCATAAGTTATTTACCTCATCCATTATTTAATGCCTGCAGCGGCTTTTGCTGCTGCCTTATCTTCGGCGTTATTACCGAAGTGGCCTTTAAATGTTCTTGTTGGAGCAAATTCTCCTAATTTATGACCGACCATGTCTTCTGTGACATAGACAGTGATAAATGCGTGACCGTTATAAACAGCAAAGGTGTGTTCAACGAATTCTGGGAAAATTGTACTTCTTCTTGACCAGGTCTTAATGACTGATTTTTTGTTGGCCTTATTTAAAGCTTCAACTTTCTTTAATAAGTGTTCATCAGCGAATGGACCCTTTTTTAAACTTCTTGCCATTAGTCTCTTCCTCCTTTACTATTTACCATTTCTTCTTCTAACGATTAATTTAGAAGATTGTTTCTTTAATGAACGTGTCTTAACACCAAGAGCTCTCTTACCCCATGGAGTACGTGGAGCATCTCTACCGACAGGACACTTACCTTCACCACCACCGTGTGGGTGATCGTTAGGGTTCATAGCACTACCTCTAACAGTAGGTCTAATACCTAAGTATCTTGTTTTACCAGCTTTACCTAAATTAACAAGGTTATAATCTTCATTACCAACAATACCGATTGTAGCTTTACATTCACCAAGGAATTTTCTCATTTCACCGGATTGAAGTCTTAAGATAACGTATTTTCCTTCTTTACCTAAGATTTGAGCGCTACATCCAGCACTTCTACAAACTTGGCCACCTTTCTTTGGTCTAAGTTCAACATTATGAACGAAAGTACCTTCTGGGATATTCTTTAATAAACAAGCATTACCTGTAAGAATATCAACGCTTTCGCCAGATACAACTTTATCACCGACTTTTAAGCCGTTTGGTTGAAGAATATATCTTTTTTCACCGTCAGCATAATTGATTAATGCAATTCTTGCATTTCTATTTGGATCATATTCGATTGCTGCGACTTTTCCAACTACGCCATCTTTATCTCTTTTGAAATCGATAATTCTGTATTTAGTTTTGTTTCCGCCACCGATATGACGGCAAGTGATAACGCCTTGGTTATTTCTTCCGCCACTCTTTTTTAATGTGACAGTCAAGCTTTTTTCAGGAGTAGTTTTTGTAATTCCTTCATTAGAAAGAACAATCATTGCTCTTCTAGAAGGAGTATATGGTTTATAAGTTTTTATTGACATATATTTTCTCCTATATTTAAGTTAATTTTCTCTTACTATTCTGCAAAGAGATTGATAACTTCTCCTTCTTTTAAAGTAACAATTGCTTTTTTGTATGAAGGAAGAGTTCCTTTATATCTTGAGCCACGTGAGATGTTTTTGCTAATAACATTAACAGTTTGAACACCAACAACATGAACACCGAAGATTTTGGAAACTGCATTTCTAATTTCTGTTTTGTTAGCAGTCTTTTTTACTTTAAAGGTATATTTGCTACCTTCTTGAGATTGAGCCATTGATTTTTCAGTAATGACTGGTTCGATAATAATATCGAAGTCATGAATACTAGCTTTCTTTTCGTTATTAACTACTTCTTCAGCTACTTTTGTTTTCTTAGCCATTATTTGAGTACCTCCTCAACCTTTTTAACATCATCTGCTAACATAATTAACTTACTTGAATTTAATAAGTCGTAAACAGAGATATTTTCAACGCTTCTAGTTAAAACGTTTTCAATGTTGTTAGAACCTTGAAGAACAAGTGAATCACTTGTAACAAAAAGTGTCTTTTCATCAGCAACTTTGAATGCGTTTAACATAGCAACAACTTCTTTTGTTTTACCATTAACACTTAATTTATCTAAGACGATTAAGTCTTTTTTAGCTTTAAGAGATAAAGCTGATTTAAGTGCTAATTCGTGTTCTTTTTTGTTTTGTTTGATCTTGTAGTTTTGATTACCTGTTGGAGTAAAGATCTTACCTCCACCAACCCAGATTGGGGATCTTGTTGAACCAGCTCTTGCTCTACCAGTTCCTTTTTGTCTCCATGGTTTTTTACCACCACCAGAGACTTCGCTTCTATTTTTTGTTTTTGCAGTAGCTTGTCTTCTATTTGCAAGATAAGTCATAACTGCATCGAACATAACTTGTTCATTAACTTCAACACCGAAGACTTCTTTAGAAACAGATAAAGTTGATACTTCGTTGCCGTCTTGTGAATAAACTTTTAAATTCATTTCAGCCATTTTAATATCTCCTTTCTAATTACTTTGTTTCTTCAGAAACTTCTTCTTTTTTGCTTCTATCAATTAAAGGTTTAAGAGTGAATGCCTTAGCATTTGTCTTAACAGCACTTCTAATTTTGACTAAGCCTTTTTTAGGTCCTGGGACACCACCTTTTACAAGGATGTAATTCTTTTCTGCATCAACTTTAATAACTCTTAAGTTTAAGACTGTTGCGCTTTGATTTCCCATATGACCGGACATTTTCTTACCTGGGATGACACGGTTATTACATCTACCATTGTTAGCGAATGAACCTTGTCCTCTATGATAACCTGAACCATGTCCTTTAGGTCCGATTGTGTGGCCCCATCTTTTAATGACACCAGCATAACCTCTACCTTTTGATGTACCGATGACATCGATTGCTTCTCCTTCTTTGAATAAGTCAGCTTTAATTTCGCTTCCTACTTCATAAGAATTCATTTCATCACCCTTAAGTTCGAATAAGTTTTTCTTTGGAGTGACATTGATTTTGCTGAATAAGCCTTTTTCACAGTTGTTAACGTTTTTTAATTTGTCTTCGTATCCAACTTGAATTGCTTCATAACCATCTTTTTCTAAGGTCTTCTTTTGTGTGACAACGTTAGGTAAGACTTCAATAACGCTAACAGCATACATTGTGCCATCTTCTGCAAACATTTGAGTCATTCCGATTTTACGACCAATGATTTGTTTCATTTTTTCTTACCTCCTTCTTATAACTTGATATCGATATCAACACCGCTAGGAAGATCTAATTTTCTAAGAGCAGCAATTGTGTCATTGCTAGGATTTGTGATATCAATAATTCTCTTATGTGTTCTAATTTCGAATTGTTCACGGGAATCTTTATCTTTATGAACAGCTCTAAGAATTGTGTAAACTTGTTTTTCCGTTGGAAGTGGAATAGGTCCGACTACACTAGCACCTGTTTTAGTAATAGCATTTACAATCTTACCACTAGCTGTATCAAGTAACTTGTGATCATAAGCTTGTAAACGAACTCTAATCTTTTTTACTTTTGCCATGAAATAACTCCTTTCTTTATCCACGCGACTTGTTCATTGCGAATTACCTGATACCTTCATGACAACGCTTGTGGGTGTATCAGCAACCTCGCAAATCATTACAAACGCTAAAACATACATATAATACAGATGTTTATATGTAATGTCAACAATAATTTTTTTAAAATTTATCCGATTCTTCTGCTTCTTTCCTTAGTTTTGAAGCCTAAGAACTTTAAGCCTTATTAGTATAGTCTTTTTAAATAAAAAATCTACTCTTTTTATGCTTTAGAGTAGATAAATTACAAAAAATAGACATCCTGCTTATTTCTTTCTTCCTCTTCCGGAACTTAAGAATATAAGAATGATTGAAGCAATGATTGCAAAGGCTAAAGAAATAGCAAAAACAATCCAGAAAGCTAGCTCATGATGAGCTAAAGGAATATCTTCAACATTCATTCCATATAAAGAAGAAATAAGAGTTGGAACTGATAAAACAATAGTAATTACACTTAAAGTTTTCATAACACTATTAAGATTGTTATTAATAACAGAGCCAAAAGCATCAGTCATTGAAGAAAGAACGCTTCTAGAAATTGAACACATTTCACTTGCTTGATCTAATTCTACTTTAGTATCTTCCATTAAATCATAATCGTCTTCAAATTCATTAAACTCTTTTAACTTTAAAAGTTTAATTAATACCGCCTTATCAGCATTTAAAGCTGTTGAAAAATAAATTAAACATTTAGAAATATCCATAAGCTCTAAGATTTCTTTATTTTTAGTTGAAGTTCTTAAAGTTCTTTCAATTTCTTCAGTTTTTAAATTTAATTTTTTTAAATAATTAATAAATAAAGTAGCTAAACGATAAATAATATTTAAAGTAAATCTAACATGTTTATGTGGTTCGATTAATTTAACACGTTTAAAGACTTCATCTAAAAGTTCAAATTTATGTCGTGCAATAGTTACATAGTAACTTTGATTATATGAAATAATAAATGGTGCGGTTGTATAAAGCTTCTTCTCTTCATCAATTAAAAAAGGAGTATCTAAAACTATTAAGGATGCGTCATCATCTTTATCAATACGAGCACTTTCTTCTTCATCTAAAGAAGACATCAAAAAATCTAAAGGAATTGAGGTTAATTTAGAAATTTCACTCAATATTGCTTCATCGGGATCACTTACATGTATCCAACTTCCTTTAGGCATTAAATTTGGATCATGCAAAGCTAAAAAATCTTTGTTTTCAATAGTAAACTCATCTAACTTTTTGTTTGTCTCTTTAAAAACTCTAATCATAAGAAAATTATAACGCGCAAAAAATACAAAAAATAGTTTATTTTCCTTTGTCGATATAAAAATCTTTGTTTTGTTTTTCAATATATGAAGCGACTACTTTTTCCCAGTCTTCTCCTTCGTAAAGATATTCATTTTTTTTAATCTTTTTGATTTGTTTTCTTGTACTTGAAATAAATTCTTTTAAAGGAATTTGTAAGTTTTTTCTTTGAATGATAATTGAATAAATTAAGGCTATTTCTTTAAAGAAATAAGAAATTTTAGTAGTTTCTGGTCTATTCTCTTTAAAAGCGTAATATTTTACTAGAAATTGAGAATTAATAAGTTTTTTTATAATAGAACCATCATCTTTATGAACGACGCTACTTGGCCTTTGAACGTAATAATAGTTATATTTATTTATAAAAGAAATAGAATTGATATTAAGAAGATAAGAAAAAACAAAGAAATAATCCTCAATGCAATACCTAAATGACATAAAGAAGATTGACTTATTTTCAATAATTTCTCTTTTGAAAAACTTATTCCAAACATATCCTCTTAAATGGATGTCACGGCATAAACTTCTACAAGCTTCTAAACTATTTCGAGGTTTAAAGATAAGCGGATTTGAAGGAAAACATTTTTTTATTTTATTCGGATAAGCCATATAGTAATTGCAAACCACAATATCAGAATTCTTTTTTACAATATCTTCATAAAAATCTTTTAGATAAGTTGGCGAGACGTAGTCATCGCCATCAACAAATGCGACATATCTAGAATAAGAATGAAGCAAGCCATAGTTTCTAACTTCACTTAAATCTTTAAAATTAACTTCATGTACAGTAACTAAATCAGGGAATAAAGTTTGATACTTATATGTAATTTCTCTATCTTGTTCAAGAGGTGAATCAAGTACGCAAACGACTTCATAACTTACTTCTATATTTTGATGGACTAAAGAATCTAAACATTTATCTAAATATTCATAAACACCATGGATAGGTACGATAACACTAACTTCTCTTGGTTTATGTTCTTTTGATAAAGAATATTCACATCCGCAATAATCTTGACGGTAAATATTAAATTCTTTTGCAATTTTAATCCCAAGATCTTGCCCATTATTTTTCTTAAAATCACTTACAATATATTTAATATCATAGTCTTTATATTTATTTTCTAAAGATAAACCAAGTTCATTAAGATAGTTAACATCTTTATTTCTTGATATAGACATTACACTTGTTACATATTTAAAGTTATTGTTTTTAGCATATTCAAATAATTGATTAAAACGTTTAGCGATACAGATTTTACACCTTGTACCCATTTCTTTTTCATTTTTATAAGGTTCAAGATCTTTTTTAAATGTATCATAATGATAGTTATCAACAACAATCTCGATATGAGTTTTAAATTTGGTATTTATATCCGAAACATATTTTTTAAGATAATAAAGTCTTTTATCAAATTCTTCTTTAGGATAGATATTAGAATTAGTATAAAGAATAGTAATATCGAATAAATCTATAAGAAAAACTAAAGGATAAGCGCTACAAGCCGCACAACAAACATGAAGGAGAAGTTTAGGTTTATCTTTCTCTTTTTTTCTTATTTCTTTATATAATTTAACGAATTCGTTATAGTAATTTTTATTTTCTTTTATACTTTTATCTTCATCCATATCTTAAATAATAATATAGTTTAGTTTTTTAATAAATAAACATTGCGTCTCCAAAAGAAAAGAAACGATATCTTTCATCAACTGCGTGTTTATAAACTTCTAAGGTAAATTCTCTTCCCATTAAAGCACTTACTAACATAATTAAAGTTGATTTAGGTAAATGAAAATTAGTAATTAAAGCATCGATTGCTTTAAAAGTATATCCAGGATATATAAAAATATCAGTTGATTCTTTGGTTGCTTTAAATTCACCGTATTTAGAAATATTAGCTTCTAAAGTTCTAAGAGATGTCGTACCAATTCCGATAATTCTTCTTCCCTCTTTTTTAGCTTTGTTTAAGAAAGAGGCAGCTTCTTCACTAATTTCATATTCTTCTTCATGCATATGATGTTTTAAAACATCTTTTTCTTTAACTGGTCTAAACGTACCTAAACCAATAGTTAAAGTAACATCAATCACGTCAATTCCCATTTCTTTAATTTTAGCAAAAAGTTCTTCACTAAAATGGAATCCTGCTGTAGGAGCCGCACTACTTCCTTCTTTTAAAGCATAGATAGTTTGATAATCACTTTTATCTTTAATTTTTTCTTTAATATATGGAGGTAAAGGCATATTACCAATTTCTTCAAGAATTTCTAAGAATATTCCTTGGTAAATAAATTTAATAATTCTTATTCCTTCATCTCTTACTTCGAGACATTCTCCATAAAGCTTATCGCTAAATTTAATTCTAGTACCAAGTTTAATAACTTTTGCATTTCCAATTAAACATTCATAAACATCATTGCCCAAGTTTTTGAGTAATAGACATTCAATATGAGCATTTGTTTCTTCTTTTATTCCATAGATTCTTGCTGGAATAACTTTAGTATTATTTCTAACTAAAACATCACCTTTTTTTAAATATTTTAATATTTCAAAAAAGTGAGGTTCATCTTTATATGTTTTATTTGTTTTATCAACAACTAATAAACGGCATTTATCTCGATCTTTAAGTGGAGTTTGTGCAATTAAACTAGGATCAAGTTCATAATCAAATAATTCGATATCCATAATCAAAAACCTCTTGAATCACCATATTTTCTAAGTACTTCTTCTTTGTACTCTTTAAATCTATTTTCTTTAATAGCTTCTCTTGCTCCTTTAGCAATTTCGAGCAAGAAAGCAGTATTATGAAGCGATAAAAGTCTTTTTCCAAAAGATTCATCAGCCACATAAAGGTGTCTAAGATAGGCTCTAGTATAATTTCTACAAGTGTAGCAGTTGCATTCATGGTCTAAAGGTCCAAAATCTTCTTTATATTTTGTATTTTTAATATTTATACGACCATTATGAGTCATTAATGTACCATGACGAGCAATTCTAGTAGGTAAGACACAATCCATCATATCAACCCCTTTTTCGATTGCTCCTAAAATATAATCTAAAGAACCAACGCCCATTAAATATCTTGGTTTGTCATAAGGTAGATATTTAATTGCATAATCAATCATTTTATAGCAAACATCTTTTGGTTCACCAATACTAGTTCCGCCAATCGAATAACCATCAAAATCCATTTTTACTAGTTCTTTGGCGCACATTTCTCTTAAGTCTTCAAATTCCCCGCCTTGAACAATACCAAATAAAGCTTGATCAGTTCTTGTTTTTGCTTCTAAACCTCTTTTTGCCCATCTAATTGTTCGTAAAGTTGAATTTTTAACATATTCATAAGAAGAAGGATAAGGTATACATTCATCAAACGACATAATGATGTCGGCTCCAATTTTCTCTTCAATACCAATGACAATTTCTGGAGAGAAAAATATCTTGTCGCCATTAAGATGAGATTTGAATGTAACGCCTTCTTCGGTTATATCTCTTTTTTTAGCTAAGGAGAAAACTTGGAATCCACCACTATCTGTAAGCATAGCGTTTTTATAATTCATAAATTTATGAACTCCACCAGCTTTAGCAACAATATCTTCTCCAGGTCTAAGATGAAGATGATAAGTATTAGCTAAAATTACTTGAGCACCCATATCATAAAGTTCTTCTGGCGAAAGGGTTTTAACTGTAGCTAAAGTCCCAACTGGCATAAACATTGGTGTTTCAAATACACCATGAGGAGTATGTAAAAGTCCAACTCTAGCATGAGTTTCTTTATCTTCGTGAGTAATTTCAAGATAGAAATCTTTACATCTTTTGTTGTTTTTGATAATTTCGAGCATTTCGTTTTCCATTTTTCATCCTTATATAAGTTTAAAAATTATATCTTTTCTACCACTTAAAATCTAGGTTAGTTCTCGCATTAATAAGCTTTGGAAAAGAGTGAACTTTTTTCATTAAAGGCATAAAAATTACATAGCCTAAAATCGTTATTGCAATGAACTCCCCTAAGAAAGTCCAACCAAACATCGTAAAATACATTATTGAACTTAAAGCAAATTCATCACCAGTTCCTAAAGAAGCTAAATATATAATAAAAGGAACAGTAATTGCATTAATCAAACTTGGAATAAATGTTGCAAAGAATAAGTTTTTGGTAAGTTTTGCAAAAGGTATCATAAGTAAGCAAGATACAAGTGTTGCAAGTGTTCCGAAGATAATATCATATATTCCGGCAAATGAAGCCAAATTAGCAATTAAACATCCAACTGTTAAACCTAAAGTATAACTAGGATTAAAAAATACTAAAAGATTTAAAAATTCACTTACTCTAAATTGGAAATAATTGTAGGAAAGTGGTCCTGATGCAATTGTAAGCACTGCATAAATTGCGGCGATAATTGCATTTAAAGCAATCATCTTTACACTAAAAAAATCTTTAAAAAAGTTTTTCATTGAAATATATCCCCCTGTTTTCTTTTAAGAGTGGTTAGTCATTGGGTAAGACACTCTAGCAAAAGCCTTGTAATTATCTCTAAAATGAATATAAAATTCAATACTTTTTATTAAGATATTGATAGCAAATAACCTAAATCTATAGGAAAATACAATAAATATTAATTTTGAAATAAGTGCACTTTACTTTAGAAAAATATTTATTACTAATTCCAAACAATTTAATTATTTATTTCTATATAATAACTAATTTAAAACTTCAATAAGTGAAGATATTAGCTAATAAACTAATACAATTATTTTGAAGAATAGTTAACTTCAAAATGTGAAATTAATATAAACTGAAAATTAAATTTTTTCAATATAAATTTAAAAATATTTCGACAATTATTATATTGAAGCTCTTTGGTTACAAAAAGTGAATTTAAGTAGCAAATTCTTCTAGTGTTAATAAACATAGTTTATTAACACAGAATAGTAATTTTGTAATTATACACCCCATTATAATTGGACAAAACATTTTTAATTGACAATAATTATTCTTAAATACACAGTAATATTATAAATATATTTATTCATTTTAATATCTCCCTTTTATTATTTAAGATATAATTAAAAAAAAGCTAGGAGATATTAAAATGAATAGCAATAAAGTACTTTTAATTTTAACAGATGGTTTTGAAGAAATAGAAGCATTTGGAACTTTTGCAATTTTAAGAAGAAGTAATATTGATGTCGATATTTATTCTTTAAAAAGAAGTAATATTGAAGGTAGATATGGTTTAAAACTTAATGACTATAAAGTTATAAATGAAGATCATAACTTCTCTTTAGATAACTACAATACTTTATTTATTGCAGGAGGTCCTGAATATAAAGAACTCGAAGCTAGTAAAGAATTTAAAGATATTATTTTAGATTTTTATTCTAAACATAAGTTAATTGCTGCTATTTGTGCAGGTCCAACAATCTTAGGTCATTTAGGATTATTAAAAAATAAAAAATATACTTGTTTTAAATCGATGAATGAAGATTTTGGTGGTACATATATTGATACTTATGTCGTTCAAGATGATAATATCATCTCAGGAATTAGTGCTAGTGCAACCATTGATTTTGCTTTTAAGATTGTTGAATATCTTAAAGGTAAAACTTATGCTGAAGAAGTTAAAAATTCCATCTATTATTACGATAAATAAATATAGATTTTATTAATACTAGATAAATAAAAAACTATAAGGTTACTCGTTTGAGTAATCTTATTTTATTAATAGCAACAATTATCCTTAATATTAGTAAAAGTTTAATCAGAGCTTAAACTAAGAAATTAACGCTTTTATTAATAGGAGGAATTCAAATGAGTGTTATTTTAAATAAAAAAACAAATCATTATTATATCGATAAGAGAATAAAACTCGATAATAATGGTAACTACTATCATTTATTTATTAGTGATAATGATAACTTAAGTTTTGAAGATAAAACTTATGTTTCTAACTTAGAAGAAACTTTAACTAAAGTATTAGTAAAACGAATTAATGATCTTGATAAACTACTTTCATCTTCGTTATTATCTCTTAATTCTTCTAATAAGAATAATAAGAATATTAAAAGATTAGATATCTCTTTATTTACATTAGAGAAACTATATTCTTTTTATATCAGTTCTAGAAAAGATGAATTATCAACATCTTATATCTATAATCTAGATCGATTGTTTTATCATCATATCTATAATTACTTTAATAATGATATAAATAGATTATATTCAATAGAAGAATTAACTTTATTTAGAAACTATCTTGGTTCTTTAAATGTTTCTACTCATTTAAAGAACCAAATATTATCAATATTAATAAAGTTAATTGAATATTCGAGAAAGTTACGTTTAATTAATAGTGAAGATAAAGATGATTTATTACTTATCTTAGTTAAATTTAAATCGAAAGTTGAAATAAAGAAAGTATCAAGAAATAAATATACTTCTAAAGAAGAATTAATGAAATTAATTAAAGTTATTGACAACTTTAATGATAAAGTAATGTTCACATTACTTTATTTTTCTTCTTTAAGAATTGGAGAATTCTTAGGTATTAAAGTTAAAGATATTTCTTTTGATAATAGAAAGAATATTGCTTTAATTAATATTTCTAGACAGAAACTTCAAATTAACGGAAGACTAACTTCTAGACTTAAAACCTCTTCTTCTTATAAAACGATTATATATACAAATAACAATGTTAAGTTACTTAAAGAATATTTAGAAGTAAATAACTTAATTGATAATCAAGAAGCAATCTTATTTAATTACACCAATAGTGGAATAAGAAAAAAACTTAAAAGATATTGTTTAAAAGCTTCTATTCCTTATAACACTATTCATGGATTCTCTAGAAAATCAATTAATACTGAATTATATAATGCTGGTGCTTCTTCTAAATCGAGAAAAACACTTCTTGGTCAAGCAAGTGATTTTATTAATGAAAATAACTATATTGATGACAATAAAGCTTTAGAAGAAGCTACTAAGATTTTAAAAAAGATTACTCCTAATGATTAAGATAAATATTTTTAAAATAATTTTAGATTGACAAATATCATAGGATTAATAGTACTTATGATATTAACTACTACTCTTATTAATTTATTATTTTTTATGGTTCTAATAAAAAGTTAATATGTGTAATAAGAAACGTTCTTATTACACAATCTTCCTACTAAAAAATCTTAGTAGGAAGATATTTTTCTTTTTCTTCTAACACTTATTTAATAGAAACTTTCTTTTTACATTAAGGAGATTAAATTAATTTATGAAAAAGAAAAATTTATTAACTTTAGGAGCTTTATGCTTATCCTTAGGTTTAGTTGTTTCTTCATGTAACAACACTCCTGAAAAAGGCGATCCAGGTGAACCAGGTGTAGATGGTCAACCAGGTAAAGATGGTGTCGATGGTAAAACTTATAAAGATGTTATTGTTATTCACGATGATAACCTCGTTGGTGGTGATGTCGAACAAAGTGTTTTCTTTGTAACAGAAGGCCAACACGATAGCGTTACATTTACTTTCACAGCTGAAAACGCTGATGAATTCATCGTTTCTTTAGAAATTAATAACAAAGTAGTTACAGATTTAGTTCCAGGTTCAACCTCTTATACTTTAACTGATGCAGATGTATATCAAGGTTCAATTCAAGTTACTGGTGCAGTCTTCGGTGATGCATTATCTGTTTCAACAAAACTTTTAGAAGAACACTGGAAATCAATGGTCGCTAACGATAGCCAAATCGTTACAAATGTTGGTGAAACAGCTGAAACACCTGCTGCAGATAAACAATCAGCATACGCTGATAAAACATTAGAAGGTGTTTACAAACAAGGTAAATTAGATATTGGAACTGCTTTATCAGAATTAGAAGAAGATGCTACTATTCAAGAAAGATTAACTGCAGGTGAAACTGCTGCTAACGAAGCTATCAAAGCTCTTGATGAAGCTTATGCCGAAGTCTTAGCTGATAAAAAAGTTTTAGCTGAAGGACACTTAGAAGCATTAGATGCTGCACTTACTCAAGAAACATTCTTAGACGAAGATAGAGAAGCAATCTTAGCTGAAGGAAAAGCAGCTATTGATGCAGCTACAACATTAGAAGGTTTAAGTAAAATTATTAATGGTTCTGCTTTAACTGCTGATGCTCAATACAACAAACTTTATAACTTAAAGAATCAAGCTTTAAACCAAATCGCTGCTTACCTCGATACTCCTGCAATTAAAGGATATGTTGAAGAATTTGCTGATGAAGGAACAAAAGCTGCATTAGAAGAATGGGGTGTTTCTTTAGATCAAGATCCAGCAGCTATTGCAAAAACATATACAGATCAAATTTCTGAAGCAACTACAATTGAAGTTAACGAAGATGGCGAAATCGTTTTAGTTAATGAATGTAAAGCCGCTATTGACGCAGCAACAAAGGGTGTTAAAGAAACATTACTTGCTAATATCAAAGCTGCTTATCTCGCAGAAGTTGATAATTCCAAAGTTTTAGCAGATCAACCAAATGCTGCATCAACTATTAAAGGTGTTATCGAAACTGTTTGTTCAAACTACATCGTATTAGATAAGGATACAAAGAATTTATCTGATTATGTCGGTACTACAGAATCAGGTCAATTAATTTATGACTTAGAAGTAGCTTTAGCCAAAGTTATTACTCAATCCGGTAACGTTGCTTTCAGTAATGAAAGATTAGAAAACGCTAAACAAGATGCTATTGAAGCATTTGAAGCAAAAGTCAATGAAATTAAAGCAGATGCAGGTTACGTTAAAGCAGTCTCATATAAAGAAGCAGATGGTGTTGTTACTCCAACTGTTAAAGAATATGTATTAGACAGTACAGCTAACCCTGCAGTAAAAATTGATAACCCATTATTTGCTGTTACTGGTGATACAGAAAAGACATATAGTTTACCAGAAGTAAGTGGTCTTCAAATTACTGAAGCTTCTTCTACATCAACAGGTACAGGCGCTGTATTAAGTGGATATAGCGTAGAAGATTGGTTAGGCGAATTAAAGGAAGCAACAATTGCTGGTACTTACCCTGTATTAGAAGTTAAGAAATGGGAAACAGCTCATACTGGTGATTTCAAAAAAATCTATGATGCTGCTAAAGCACTCTATGTTTCTGAATTAAAAGCAGAATCATTACCTAAAACTAAGGGCACATATGTTAGCACAGAACAAGTAAGCAGCAAGTTTGATGAAGCTGTTAAGAATAAAACTTTTGATGAAATATTAGAAGTCGCTCAATCAACTACATCCTCATCAGATTCATTAGTTACTCTTGATAAGGCAATTGCAAGCGATGTTAAAGCAAGAGACGTTAAAGATAATGGTTATAAGGTATTCTTCGATGGCGGAGATCCAGTACAACCAACTTCTAACTCTTCATATAGAGCTGCTGTAAATGATATGATTACTAAATTATTAACAGGTGCAGCTGGTGAAAGTGATGTTACATCATTTGTTACTAAAGCTAACTTAGATTCTTTATATGCAAGCGATGTTAACGATTACTTAACTGATGCTAAAGATGTTTTAGCACAAATTTATCAAAACAAAATTAGTGAGGATTTAGTTTCAGTTGAACAATATAGAAATTATCAAAAAGTTTATAATGACTATATTTCATTCATCGGTGCAAAGATTGTTAAAAACGAAAGTGACGCTTGGGTATTAGATGAAGAAAATGGTAAAGTCGTTTATCCATGTGATACTTTACATGCAGTTAACAAATGGTTAAATGATGCTAGAACTTCATTAAGCAAATCTGGAACTACACCTACATATGAAGTTACACCAGATGTCGTTGTTGAAAGCGTTGAAGAAGGAACATTAACAATTGGTGGTGTTGATATCACTCTTAAAAATGACCCATCATTAAAGTTCGAAGTTACATCAGCAACAGATGCACTTGTAAATATTAAAGTTGAAGGCAAAACAGTTAGTGCAGGTAAAGATTTAGCTGGTACTTCTTGGGGTGAAGCTTATAAAGAAAACACACAAGTCTTCTTATTCAGATGGGAAAAAACACCTGGATATAAAGTAGTAACTTATAGATCTGCAACTGCTGCAGACTACAAAACAGGAATTTCAGAAGTAAAGAATCAAACTTCAAGTTCATTCTTAACTTTAGTTGCTGTTAGTGGTGCTGAAGGATCTAAAGCTGATTATAATGATAAAGATTTCTTAACAATTGAAATCTATGATGCAGCTGGAACAAATGTTGTAAAAACTATTCAATTAGATTTCTCCGAATTAGTTACAACCGGTGAATAATCTTAAATTTAATTAGATTTATTTTATAATATCTTTAATTAATTAAAGATAATAAAAAACAGAAAACTTTTATAGGTTTTCTGTTTTTTTATAAATATCTTTTAAATAATTTAAGATAACAATTATTTTATTCAGATGGTAATGTGACTGTGAAGGCAAAAGTTTGTTCATTAATTACTGGGGAAGCAACAGTAATTGAAACAGTGTATTTTACACCTCTTTGAAGTGAAGTCATATCAACTGAAAATGTTGCATTTTCTCCATCAAATTCTAAAGTGAAATCTTTGGATACTTCTTCACCTTTCTTTACTTCAACTTTAGTAACTTGGCAAAGATAATCTGCAGTATTTTCGTTGTTAACGCTTTTTGCTAGACCAACTTTTCCTGTTAGAGTAAGTTTTTCTAAACTTAATAAATCACTTAAATTTTCTAAGCCACTTATTTGAGAAGTGTAATCAGATGGGTTTTCTGCATCTCCTGTGATATTTAAATTACCATCAAATTTAATGCCTAGAATAGCATCTATACCAGCATTTCCTGTCTTTAAACTATAAAGTTTTAAAGCTGTAATTTCATTTGTTTCTTCCTCATCGCTTGTTACATTTGATAAAGATAATCTAGCATCTGCTAACCATTTATCAACTGTTGTTATAGTGTTACATGGATAGACTACTGAACCTTTTTCATCAAGGACCCATTCGCCGTCTGAATTTTGTTTAATCTTTTGACCAATCCAAGAATTATAATCGTTATAGAGTTTTGTTAATGTTCTGTATTCATCAACGGAGACATCTTTTCCACTAATTAAGTTTTGATAAACTTGTGTTAAGACATCTTTTGCATCGTCAAGATATGTTGCAACATCTTGAGCGTATAAAGAATTTAAATTATCTTCTTCAATGAATGCGTTAACTTCACTTTCTCCTGCTTGTCCAGAAACTAATGAATCAACTAAATTGCCTAATTCTTCTCTATAAACGGATGTTTCTTCGCTACCAAATAAGGCTTCATAAGCACTATCTTTTTCAACCCTTGCAGCAATATCATCTTCAACAGCATCATTTAATTTAGTTAATAATTCTTTTGAAGCATATGTGGATTGTCCAACCTTAATAATTTCGTTTAAAGTCTTATCTTTAACACTATTATTGAAAGAGGTTAAGACATCATCTGAAGAAATATATTCTCCTTCAATATCACCAAGAGCAAGTTTTGTTCTTAATGATTTTGTTAATACCTCGATTGCTTTATCATAAATCTTTTCAAAATCACCAATATGAGTTGATTCAAATCGTTTAACAACTAATGGAGAAGATAAAGTAACTCCTTTTAATGTTGTTAACCAAGTGTCAACATTATAGTCTGTTAAGCGTTTACCACCTTCTTCTGTAACTAATCCTGTTTCTGGAGCAACAAGTGACCAAGTTTTTCCTTCACCTTCTCCAGTAGAAGTAAAGAAAGGAGTATCTAAAGTAACATTTGTTTCTTCTACAGTCGCAAGAACCCAAGATGTTTTCTTTGGTGTAATCTTACCAGATGAATCTTTTGTATAAGAAACTGCTTCAACGTATCCGGCATCAGCAGCTTTAATTTCATCAACTTTTTCTTGGAATGAAGCAATAGCAGCTTGTTTTGCATTTTCGATTCTTTCGCTATTGAAAGCTTGAACACCATTAGCAACGACAGCTTCTGTAACAGCTTTTTCAAGTCTATAGATTAAGCCATCTGTATAATCATAATTTAATGCTGTGTGACCATCTGTACCAGTTGTAGAAACAAATGTTGAAATTGTGTAGTGAGTTGGGTCAGCTTCTGCTTGAACTTCAAAGTTAGAAACTGTTGCTTCAATGACACCTTTAATTGTAGAAGCAGCATTTTGAGCATCAGCTAAAACTTTAGAATTATCGACTTCAGCGATATAAGCAGCTTTAATATTAGCAAGTAATGTTCCTTTAACGCTATCAACTGAAGCTTCGATTGCTTCTTTAGCTTCTTTACCAATTGATGTTAAAGTAGTTTTTACTCCGTTTTCTTCAACTACAACAGTAGTAATTTCTGTAGCAGCAGAAGCTTGAGCATAATATGTTTTAGCGATTACGCTTGGTTTTGAATCAGCAGTAATACCATAATCTGCTAAGATATCTTTATTAGCTTCGACATCTTTTTCAAATGAGCCAGTTGCTTCAACGGCTGATTTAATTTCAGCAAAAGCTTGAGCTTTAAGAGCGAATAATTTGTTATATTTAGCGCCTTTAAGATTTGCTGTAGCAGTATTAACGACTGCAGCTAATCCTTGTAAAGAAGTTGCAGCATCGACTTCAGCATTTGCTGTATCTAAAACAGTTTTTCTATCTGCTTCAGTATAATTGCTATTTACTAAAGATTCATCTAAAGTTTTTAATGCAGTTTTAGCAGTGTTTTTAGCAGCTGTAACTAAATTATCATATGCTTCTTGGATTTCAGCTTCAGCTTTTTTTGTTGCTGTTTTAATAGCTTCAACTTTTTCGGTTACAGTAGCATCTTTGCCTAAATCAGTATAAGCCTTTTTAACTTCTTCGACTTTTTCAGTAACAAGTTGTTCTAAAGTAACATCGTAATATGCACTCTTTACTAAGCCTTCTGGTTCAGTGCCGTTTTTAACTTGATTATCAGCATCAGAAATTGTTTTGAAGAAATCCTTTACACCGGTTGTAGCATAAGCATCAAGACTTTGATATGTTAATCCAGTAACTTGAATACCATTTGGATAAGATGTATCAATATCTTCAACAGTATAACTTGTTGCATCTGGAGCAATGCTTACTTCTTCACCATTAATTTCAAAATAAGTAATTACATTTCCTTCACTTTCTGCTGTGAATGTGAAAGTTACTTTATCATGTTCACCTTGTACTGCAAAATAAACGTCTTGGTCAATAGTTCCACCTTTGATGTTTAAATCGTTAACAACAATAATTGGGACATAGGTTTTTCCATCGACACCATCTTTACCTGGTTGACCATCTACACCTGGTTCACCTGGATCGCCTTTTTCAGGAGTGTTGTTACATGAAGAAACAACTAAACCTAAGGATAAGCATAAAGCTCCTAAAGTTAATAAATTTTTCTTTTTCATAAATTAATTTAATCTCCTTAATGTAAAAAGAAACTTTCTATTAAATAAGTAATATAACCACGAGTCTAAATTTGACTTCAAATGATTAGTAAACTTATCTAATCTAATTGTCCTCTTATATATTATTTACTTTTTTAATTGACAAATTAGAGTTAACAACTTTCCTAACAAGATCAAATTAATTTTATGTATTTCTATTTAATTAATAGCAGTTTGTGAACCAAAGAAAATAACAATTATTAAGTACTATCTAACTTGTTTAATTAAAATCAACATCAGGTTGATTTTAATCTTCTTAGCTACTTGCTAAGAAGTAATAAAGATAACTTAAGACAATATAATAAATAGTTATCGATTCATGTAGATAGTTATCTTTATTTAAACAATTTAAACGAAGCAATAACTATTACATCTTTAATCCACTCTTTCTTAATTAATTAAGTAGATAATACATTAATTAATTCTTTCTAATTAAGATTATCGCTAAATCAATTTATCTAAATAATGATTAATAGTATGTTATAGCAATAACAATAATCATTATTTATTTTAATTAATTTTTCGATAACAAAAAGAGTTACGTTCCATAACGACACCTATATAATACTATTAAAGTTTCTATTATGCAATACATTTTTACTAATTTTCTACTAGTGTCACTTTAAGAGCTTTTTTAGAATAATTTGTAACTTTCTTTAGAATCATGTCTTTCTAAAGAAAGACAAAATTTTAATAATCACTAGAATTTTAACTCCGATTATTATACAAAAAAATAGTTAAAAATAAAAAAGTTTCTATTTCAAAGGTTTATTATTCAAAAATTTTAGTATTAAAAACTAAAAAGTTATTTTGTTTAGAACTATATAAAAATCAAAGTTTTAAAACACAATAAATGTATGGCTATTAGCTAATATGATTAAATTTTTCTTTTTCTTCTAACACTTATTTAATAGAAACTTTCTTTTTACATTAAGGAGATTAAATTAATTTATGAAAAAGAAAAATTTATTAACTTTAGGAGCTTTATGCTTATCCTTAGGTTTAGTTGTTTCTTCATGTAATCAAACAACTCCAGGTACACCAGGTGAACCAGGCAAACCAGGGGAAGACGGTCAACCAGGTAAAGATGGTGTTGATGGTAAAACCTACAAAGATGTCATCGTTATTAATGACAATAACATTCAAGGTGGTAGTGTTAAACAAGATGTTTACTTCGTTACAGAAGGCGAACACGATAAAGTAACATTCACTTTCACACCAAAAGATGAAACTAAAAATTTACTCGTCTATTTTGAAATCAATGGTGAACCAGTAACTGATTTTGATCCTGCATCTTCAACTTATACTATTTCTGATGCTGATGTTTATGATGGTACAATCCAAGTAACAGGTGCAGTATGGAATGATGCAACTTCATATGGACAATCTTTATTAGAAAATGCCTTAGAAGAAATCACTGATAAAGATCATTTAATTTTCAGAGCACCAGATGGAACAAAAGATGATAAAGGTGTAAATGCTTTATATGCTGAGGCTACATTTGCTGATGATTCATTATTTGATAAATTAGAAGAATTAAAAGGCGACGTAGAAGACGCTGTAAACGATTTAGAAGATAGTGCTACTGCTACTGAAAAATTAGAAGCTGCTAAAAAAGCTGCTCAAGAAGGTGTTACAGTTTTACAAAATGAATATAAATTATTGGTTGATAATGCTAAATCTTTAGCACCATCAATGGTTGATGACTTAATCGAAGGTGTTACAAACGAAAAATACACTGAAGAAGATTCAACTAAAGATGCAGAAACTGCAAAAGCAGCTATCGAAGCTGCTACAACATTAGAAGAAATTTCTAAAGTTGTTAACGAACATGCTTGTAAAGATGGAACAAAAGTTATTTTCGCTGAAGGTACATTAACAACATTAACTTTAAGAAAGCAAACTGCATTAGAAGGTTTACAAGATGCTTATGAAACTTTAATTACAAAAGAAGATTGGTTAGATCCAGAAGCAAATAAGAATGCTGAAGAAGCTTATGATGCAATGGTTACTTTACTTGCTCAATATGGTGTATCAGTTGAAACTTTACCTGGAGCAGTTTATGAAGAATATGCATCAAAAGTAAGTGCTGCAACAGAATTACCATTAAATAACAAAAACGAAATTGCTTTACAAAAAGAAGGCGTTGATGCAATCAATGATACATATGATGGCGTTAAAGAAAAATTAGTCGAAGGTATTGTTGCTTCATACACAAAAGAAATTGATGATGCTAAATCATTATCATCTTCTCCAAATGCTAAAGTCACATTAAAAGGCGTTGTTGAAGGTACTGTTTCTAACTTCGTTAATGAAGATAAGGACAATTCAAAAACAATTGAATCCTATGTTGATGCAACTTCTGGCTTAATCGGTAGAATCGAAATCGCTTTAGAAGATGCAGTTGTCGCTAATGGTCTTCAAGCTTTCAAAGCAGAACGTATTGAAAACGCTGTTGCTGACGCATTAAAAACATTAAAAGCTCAAGCCGAAGAAATCGCAGCAAAAGATCCACTTTATGGTTCAATTTTCGGTGCTCCAGTTTATCAAGGACAAAAATTAGTAGGTTTCAAATCTGTTGCTAACGTTTTAACTTGGGATAAAGAATATGCAAACCCTTATTTAGCAAGTGGTAATACAGTAAATAAAGACGGTTATGTTGAAGTTGGTGCTGATTTAGGAAAATATTCCGTATATTCAAAAGTCAAAAATAGCAATCCTTCCTTATACGCATCCATCGTTTCTACATATGAAGGACAATTAAAATCATGTGCAAACGTTGCTGCCGTTAAACAAAATTTACAAGTAGCTTTAACAAGACAATCTGCTAGATACAAAGATGTCGTTGCTGATTTCAAAACAAAATTAGGTGAAAAATATTTACCAAAAGAATTAGAAAGTTCAAATTATGTCACAGTAGCTGATATTACTACAACTTGGACAAATAACAAACTTTCCACTATGAAAGATTTAGCTTCTGCTGCAGAAGGCTTACAAACCGCAGGTAAAGCTTTAGGAACATTAGATAAGAAAGTTCATGCATTTGTTACTGCTGTTGAAGAAGGATACGAAGATTTCTTCAATGCTGAAGAAAATAACGTTTCAACTTTCAAAGAAGCATTCGATGATATGGTCGACGACATCATTTCAGGTGAAGCTAGTGTTAGTACAGTAAATAGATTTACAACTAATTCTAATTTAACTTCATTATATGATGCTGATGTTGCTAACTTCTTAAGCGAAACAAAGAATTGGTTAAATCAAAAATATCAAAATTTAATCAGTGATTGTACAGTTCAAGAATCAGTTGTTTATG
Organism: uncultured Bacilli bacterium; assembly: GCA_944350425.1. Lineage (GTDB taxonomy): Bacteria > Bacillota_I > Bacilli_A > RFN20 > CAG-826 > Onthovivens. The sequence continues at coordinate 10,960 of CALVOX010000007.1, read as the reverse complement.
GCAAACAATATAATGAATTGTTATCATTTATTGGTCATAAGGTTGTTGCAAAAGATGGAACTGCAACTGGTTATGTAATCAAAGATAGTGCAACTAGTGGCGCAATTGACTTAAGTTGCAAAACTATTACATCTGTTAATGCATTCATTGATTTAACAACTGAAGTTTTAGGTGCTGAGGAAAATCCCAGGCAACTAATATCTGATATTCAATTAAGCGGAGCTAGCATCGTTTTAGGCGATGTCAATGGAGATGGATCTGCATATACAGGACTAAAATAATTCATTCTTGGATTAGATTCAGGAAGTGAAGCCGCATTTAATGATGAAACTAAAGAAGTTGAAGTCATGAAATTAACAGGATTACTTGGAGATTTAGGCTTTGACTCAGCTGAAGAAAATCCTTTTGTTGGCTATATGCAATTATTATCAAGTAACGATTATGGCGTTGAATATGATATTACTAAATTAAGAACATATCTAAGTTCTGATAATAATGGTAAATTGATTTATTCCACTGTTTCTCAAGTATTTCAATCCGTTACATTAAAAATTAATTTAGGTAACGTAAAACTTGATGATACTTCTTATGCTACTTCTAAATCCATTAAGGATGTAGAAACATCATTGGGCGAAGCCACAATTAACGATAATGAAGTTTCAATTAAACTTTCAATGGAAGATTTTGCAAAACTCGTTAACGTTGATGGAGCTACATCTCTTACAATTACTGGAACAGTTGAAGCTGAAGGTGCTACACCAGCTGATGTAAAGGTTGTTCTTAAGTAATAAATCAATACTAATAAAATAAAAATTAGTAAACAAAACAAATAAACAGGAAGCTAAATTAGCTTCCTGTTTTACTTTATTTAATTAGTTATTAAATATATATTTATTTGAGAAATAATCATATTAAAAAAAATCATCTATATTCTTAATAGCATCTTCTACACTATTATATTGATTAACGTTAACGCTATTAAATTGATGATTAAAGAATGTTCTTTGTCTTTTAGCATATTTAATCGTATTACGAATTATTTCTTCTTTGACATTATCTAAATCGTTACGAATAGCATTGTTATTATCTTTATCGATAAACTCTTTATATCCGATAGCTTTAAAAGAATTAGAAGATGAACCATATTTAGTTAAGATAGTTTTAACTTCATTAAGTAATAAGTTATCTTTAAACATTACTTCTTCTACTCTTTCTCTAATTCTTTTATCAAGTATCTCTTTACTAGGATTAATATAAATAAACTTAATTAAATCATTACTAGTATTATTAAAATATAGTCTATCTTTACCATTATCATTTAACTCATCTTTAGTTAAATGATAATATTCATTAATATATAAAGATCTAAGTAATCTTTTACGATTATTATTTCCAATTCTTAAAGCATCATTTTTATCAAGAATAAGTAACTTATTATATAGTTCTAAATTACTTAGATCTTTATATTTAAGTTCATATTCTTTTTCATTATATTTTATTTGATTATCATCTTCGTTATAGAGATGATAATCAAATAATGATGCTTTAATATATAATCCACTTCCACCGACAAAAATAAGGTTATAATTAGTAATATATTTTCTTATTAATTCTCTAGAGATATTTTGATAGAAATATATATCATTTGATTCACTTGGTAAAAGATAATCATATAAAAGTAACGTTTTAGTATTATCTATAGGTGAAAGTAAATCTAGTTCTTCTTTAGAAGGTTTAGCCGTACCAATATCCATTTCTTTATATATTTGATAAGCATCAAAATTAATGATTTTAGCTTTAGAAGACCCTCCTAAATAATTAAGTAAAAAACTAGCTAACTTCGATTTAGAAGAAGCTGTTGGCCCCATGATTACATAGATATGAGTATCATTTTTAGAATTATCTATTTCTTCTAGATAACTACCTACCTTATTAGTAATATTTTTATCTTCCATTAAATTACTTATCTTTCTTATTCTTCTTATTAGTCGGACTATCGTTTAAATCTAAATCATCATTTAATTTAGATTTCTTGTTATTTAAATATTCTTTTAATTTAGCTTTATCTTCTAAAGATAATTTATCATTAGTTTCATTTAAAGTTTTAGCTAGTTTCTTAATCAAAGATTCTAAAGAATCATCATCTTCTTCATTATTATTTTTATCTTCTTCTAATAAATCTTCTTTAATTGTTTTATTCGTTAATTCAAGTAATTCTTCTTTTAAATTAGTTTTATATTCATCATCAAGATCTAATTCATCGATAATATCATCAAATGAATCATAGTTATCTAAAGAAAAGTCTCCTTTTGAAATAGGTATTTCAAAAGCATATACTCTTATCTTATCTTTATTATTTTTAATATTACTATTAATATTCTTATTTGAATTAGATAATTTCTTTAAATCAAAAGAATAGATGTTTTTACCATTTTCATCTTTTCTTTTATCAACTTTTACTTTACTTTTCTTTTGTTCCATCTTCTCTCCTTTCTTTTGATTTAATACTCTAATTTTACAAAAACTTAACTATTTAGTTAAGTAATATTACTTAAATTGTAAATGAAAATGATTATCTCTAACTTTATACAAATCGATTTGTTACAAATTTATTTGTAAAAACTGAAAATAAGGCTTTATTAATAAAATCTTTTTAGTTATAATACAAATGAATTTGTTACAAATTTATTTGTAAAAGGAGATAATGTTATGTTTATCGGTAGACAAAAAGAACTAACTGAACTAATTAACGCTTATAGTTCCGACAAATTTGAGTCGATATTAATCTATGGAATAAGAAGAGTTGGAAAAACTGAGTTAATTAATAGTTCACTAAAAGGAGTTAAAGATTGCATTATCATAAAATTTGAAGCTGTTAGAGGAACTTTGGAACTTAATATTAAAAGACTAAGCAAAAGAATAAAAGATGTTTTTAATATAAATTATCTTGATTTTCACTCATTTGAAGGTATTTTCGAATTTATATTCGAACAATCTTTGACGAAAAAAATAATTTTAATTATAGATGAATTCTCTTTCTTGCTTGAACGAGATTTTACCGTCGAATCAATCCTTGCTGTATTTATTGATAAATATATTAATGATTCAAAACTAAAGATTGTTATCTCTGGTAGTTATGTAGGTTTAATGATTAAACTCCTTGAACATAGTTCTCATTGTTATGGCAGATTTAATCATATAATTCCAGTAAGACCATTTAATTATTATGAATCTTCATTATTTTATAAAAATTATAGTGATGAAGATAAAATCATTATGTATTCTACGTTTGGAGGCTTACCATTTTTTAATAGCCTAATTAATAACAATTTAACAGCCTTAGATAATATTAAGAACTTAATTATTTCTAAAAATTCTATTCTAGAATTCGGAGTAAATTCAATATATTCTGAAACTAAAAACTTACCACTTTTAAGTGAAACTATTTCTCTTATAGCAAAAGGAAAAACAAAAAAATCCGATATCATCTCAACTCTCAAATCTAAGGGTAACAACAGAAACGAATATCTTTTAGAAAAACTTGAAGATATGGATATCGTTAAAAGAATAACACCAATTAATGACAAATCTAATAATAGAAAAACTTTCTTTGTTTTTGAAGACAATTTTTTAAGTTTCTATTATCGTTATTTATACGATCCATCTTATATTGAATTAAGAGAAAATCCAAACCAATTTTTTGAAGCATTCATAAAAGAAGATTTTTACAGTAGTTATATACCTAAAAAATTTGAAGAAATTACGAAATCTTTTCTACATAGAAAAAACATAAAAGGAGAAATTAGTCCGATTATAACAGAAATAGGAACATATTTTTATAACGATGCAAAAAATAAAACCAATAGAGAATTTGATTGTGTAACTAAAGACAAAAATGGTTATATTTCATATGAATGTAAATTTACAAAAGATAAAATAGGTAAAAAAGTTATCACGGAAGAGGAAGAACAAATCAAGAATTTAGACATAAATTTCTATAAATTAGGATTTGTTTCCAAAAATGGATTTAAAAATGATTTTGATAAAGAAAAATATAACTTATTTACATTAAAGGATTTTTATAAAGATTGATCTCTAAAAAATTAATAAACTTCTTTAGAATTTAATTTACAACTTATTCTATAAATTTTAGTGATTTTAATTACCAACTTGATTTTCACTAATTAAAATCCGTATAAATTATTTCTAATAGTAGATAGATTATTATTTAAAGCTTCTTCTATTTTCTTTTTTGTTTCTCGATCAAATTTATCTTCAATTATTAACTTAATTATATTTTTAAATAATTCTGGTGGGCAAGCAGTAAAGACCAGCTTTTCTGTTGTAGCTTTAGTAATCATTTCATCATTAATATATTCTGCGTTAGCTTTAATGCTGTTTACTAAATTAGAATTAAATTTAATAGGAACATCTCTCCGGTTTTCGGGTTTCAACCTAATTTTTTTAAATTCTTTCCAATTCTCTACATTATAAATAGTTCCACTTAATTCAATATAAAATGTTTTAAGTAGATCTTTAGACTCTTGAACACATTCATTTTTTTATTTTTGTCATAGTTTTCAAGCCGTTTTGTGTCATTTATTTTTTTAAATACCTATAATTAAGTTCATCAACACTTGTTGTTTCTCTTAACTTAATAAAATCAAGAAAAGAAATTGATTTATCGGATAAAGAGTTATTGTATTCGCGCTTAAAGTCTACAAAAATTCCCCCATAATCAAAGACTTTTTCTGAAAATTCATACATATCATAACCAAAAATATTTTTTAAAGTATTATAGTTGACACTCGCTTTAATTTGATTAATAAAATCATCCTTTTTCCCTTTAATTTGAAGATTTAACTTTTTTGCAAGTTCTCTTAATTCAGAAGATTTTAAATTTTTCAAATACGAAATAGGGTCATTTGATACCTTATATAGACCCTTTTCAAACAATTCTTCATGTATTTTTCTAACGCCTTTAACATTTTTTACACCAGCATCTAAAAATTCCCAGTAGACGTAATTTAATGGATCTCTATGTTCAGGCGAATCAATATACCTATATAAATATTATTCAGTTGATTTAGGTTTATTAAATGCAAGACTAAACTTTCGTCAATTTAAAGAAACTCATTTAATGGAAAATTTAATTTATAGTTAATTAATTTCTAGAGGATATAGCGTTGATGTTGGAGTAGTTGATAGCACTGACGAAAATAATAAAAAATGTTCTTATGAAATCGATTTTGTCGTAAATATGAATAATTCTAAGGGAAAATATTACATTCAATCGGCCTTTAAGATGCATAATGAAGCAAAAAAGAACAAGAAATTTGACCGTTTTTAAAATTAACAAAAGATTTTACTAGAAGAATCGTTGTTTCTAAAAGTAACTTAAAACCATGGATTGATGTATACGGTATCTTGCAGTTAAACATCTTTGATTTCTTGCTAACTAAGAATTTAAACTCATTTTTTAATGATAACTAAAAATAGAATCGGAAGTGATAAAAAAATATCCATTACTTCCGATTCTAAATAAATATTAAGTATTAAATTAGGGTTATTATTCTTCAACTAATTCACCATTAAAAGAATAAAGTTTATCTTCATTAATTCTAACTTTAACAAGTTTACCAATTAAAGATTTATCACCTTTAAAGTTAACAGTCTTATTATTTTCAAGCTGTCCACTTAAATATTCATCACTAGTTTTCGATACACTAGTTACTAAAACTTCTTCTATTTTATTTAAATGTAATAAGTTATCTTTCTCTATTCCTTCTTCTAATACTTTAGTTAGTTCTTTAAATCTTCTAACCTTTTCTTCATATGGTGTTAGATCTTCCATTTTAGCGGCTAAAGTGCCTTCTCTAGGAGAATAAATAAATGTAAATGCACTAGAATAAGATACTTTTCTTACTAAATCTAAAGTATCTAAAAATTCTTCATTACTTTCATTAGGGAAACCAATAATAATATCTGTTGATAAAGCAATATTAGGTATTTTAGCTTTTATTCGATCAACTAATGCTAAATATTCTTCCTTAGTATATCTTCTATTCATTCTTTTAAGGACTGAATTAGAACCAGATTGAACAGGTAAATGAATATAATTCATTACATTATCATATCTAGAAATAACATCAATTACTTCATCTTTAAATTCACTAGGATATGAAGTTAAAAATCTAACACGAGGTATATTTAGTTTTGCTACTTCTTCAAGTAAAGTAGCAAAACTAACCTTATTACCTTTATAAGTGTAATCTTTTAAATCTTTACCATAAGAATCAACATTTTGACCAAGCAAAACTACTTCTTTATAACCTTCTTCTTTTAGTAATTTACATTCAAGTAAGATATCTTCGACTCTTCTACTTCTTTCTTTACCTCTAGTATAAGGTACAATGCAATAAGAACAAAATTTATCACAGCCAAAAGCAATATTTACATAAGCTGAAAAATCATTATTTCTTTTAGTAGGTAGATCTTCAATAATATCTCCTTCTTTAGAAGAAACATCAACTAATCTATTTTTACCTTCATCTAATAAATATGAATCAATTAAAGTGATAAGGTTATTAATATTATGTGTTCCTAAAATAATATCAATATAAGGATAAACATTAATTAATTTATCAAGAGTATCTTTAGTTTCAACCATACATCCACAAAGAATTAAGATTAAATCTTGATTCTTATCTTTGCTTTTATCTTTATTTAACTTTTCTTTTAAATGTTTAATATTACCAATTTCAGCATAAACTTTATTATTAGCATTTTCTCTAACTGCACAAGTATTAATAATAATAATTGAGGCTTCATTAATATCTTCACTTCTTTCCATATTTAAAGAAGTAAGTAAACCACTTAAAGTTTCTTCGTCCCTAATATTTGCTTGGCAACCATGTGTTTTAATGTAATATTTTTTACCTTCTAATTTTCTTAAAGTATCATTACTTACTTGATGTTCTTTATCGTTATAACGAACAACATTACTAGATTTAATTCTTTTTCTTGCTTCAACTAGTGAAGGTATATCAATATAGTTTATTTTTCTCATATCTAATCTTATCCTTTATCTTTTATTTTTTCTTAATATCTTCTAAATATATTGGGGTAATACTTATTGGTTCAAATGTTAAATCATCAAACTTTAATATAACAGCACTAAATATGCTACTAGAATCATCCATTAATTTCATACTTACTTTCTTATTGCCAAGAAGTTGTCTTTCAATTACTGATTTATATTCAAATCCAAGTATTCCATTATTATCTCCACACATTCCTACATCTGAGATATAAAGAGTTTTAAGTAAAGGATTATCTTTACTTACTAATACTTTATTATCTTTTGTTTGAATATGGGTATGAGTTCCAATTAATGCACTTATTTCTCCAATAAAATAATAAGCAATCGAATATTTTTCTCCATTTGTTTCAGCATGGAAATCAGCAATATGAATATCATTATCTCTTTCTTTAGTTTCTTCTTCTTTTCTTGCTATTTTATCAAGTAAATAGGATATAGCTTTAACAGGAGGAATAACTTCTTCTTTCATAAATGTTGCACCTAAGACACTAGTTACTCTAATCTTTACTATCTTAGACATATGTTCTACTAGAAATAACTTCGATCTTGTTTCGATATTATCTTTAGATGATTTTAATAAATCATCTAAAGAATTAAGTGGAGGAACAATATTCTCATTATCAATAAATAAACTTAACTCTTCTTTTTTATCTAGATAATGATTACCTAGTGTTATCGCATCAACATAATCTAATTTATTTAAGAAGTTATAATGATTTAAGTTAATACCTCGACCATTAGTGATATTTTCAGCATTAACGATACTAAAAACTACATCATTTTTCTTAATGATATTAGTTAAATTTTTCTCTAAGGTTTTTCTTCCTACTTTACCGACAACATCCCCAACAAAAAGTATATTCATAGAACTTATATTTATCGTTATAAAAATACATTAAATTATGATAGATTACAAGAAAATAGAGCATTTTTATCTACATTCTTCCACTTATTTTTATATTTAAAAATATGCTAAATCATTTAAAGATTATTCCTTCTAATTTAGATTAAACGAATCAATAACTCTTTTAACTTTATCTTCAATATTCATCAACTTAGAATAGTTAATTAACTTAGTAATATCTTTATCTTTGCTATTAAAATATTTAAATAAAACTTCTAAATATAATGTTAATTCAATTTGTGATTTAAACTTTATTAAATCACAAATTGTTTTCTCTTTATCATATACTTTTATTTTATTATTAAATGGCGAATTAACTTCCATTATTCCTAATTCATATGCTTCTTTACTTTGTATTACATGAAATGTTACTTCTTTAAAAAACTTAAACGAACTAATCGTTGAGCCTTTAATACTTGTTACTTCTAATCCATATAGGATTGATGAGAGTTTATCTAAGGTTATTAATTTATGAATAAATAAGGCTGAACGAAGTGAAAATATAAGATTAGGATAAATATATTGAAATACTAAATAATCATCGATTAACCAATCTTTTTTAGAATAAAATCCTCGATATATTTTAACTAAATCATTGTCTCTTTTATATTTTGTAAACAAAGATGAAGGAATTTTATTTAATCTAACATCTTTTGAAGTGATGTAACCATTTTTTACATTAAGTATTTCTTCTATTTTTTGATAGTTAGTCATAAATAAATTTTAAGATATATGTTAAATAAATAAAAGTCGTTAGATACGAGGTTCTAACGACTAATTAACTTAATTATTTTGCAGTTTCAATTGCACGATATTCTCTAATAACATTAACTTTAATTGAACCTGGATATTGCATCTCATTTTCAATTCTTGTCTTAATTTCTTTAGCAAGTTTAAATGCTTCAAGATCATTAATTTTATCAGGAATAACATTGACTCTAACTTCTCTACCGGATTGAATAGCGTAGCAAGAAGAAACTCCATCATATGATTTACAAATATTCTCAAGTTGTTCAAGACGTTTAATGTAAGTTTCAAGAGTTTCACTTCTACTTCCTGGTCGAGCAGCACTTAAAGTATCAGCAGCAATAACTAAAGAAGAAATGACATATTTAATAGGTACATCACCATGATGTGCTTCAATCGCATTAATAATTACATCATTTTCACCACACTTTTTAGCAAGTCTAGCACCGATTTCAACATGTGATCCTTCAACTTCAAAATCACTAGCTTTACCAATATCATGAAGTAATCCGGCTCTTTTTGCGAGTTGTTGATTTAAGCCTAATTCAGCAGCCATAACTCCAGCAAGCTGAGCAGTTTCAACTGAATGTTCGAGTTGGTTTTGACCATAAGAAGTTCTATATTTAAGTCGACCTACATTATAGATAAGTTCTTTATCCATTTTACCAATACCGAGTTTAAATACAGCATCTTCACCAGCTCTTCTAATTGACTCATCGACTTCTTTTTGACATTTTGTGACGACTTCTTCAATTCTTCCTGGTTGAATACGACCATCTTTAATTAACATTTGTAAGGCTCTAGAAGCAATTTCTCTTCTAATTGGATTAAAACAAGAAACTGTAATTGCTTCAGGAGTATCATCAATTAAAATGTCGACGCCTAAAGCAGCTTCTAATGATTTGATGTTCCTTCCTTCTCGACCAATAATTCTACCTTTCATCTCATCGCTTGGAAGAGATATAACGTTAATTGTTCTTTCACTTGTTACTTCTTGAGAATGACGAGCAATAGCATTAGCGATGATATCTTTAGCGACTTCATCAGCTTTTGCTTCGGCTTCTTCTTCTTTTTCTTTTAAAAATTTAGTGATATTTAATGATTCTTTTTCTTCTACTCTACGATAGATTTCATTTCTTGCTTCTTCTTTAGTGAGATTAGCAACTTTTTCAAGTTCGATAATAATTGAATTAATCTTTTGATCTAAAGAAGATTGTCTTCTCTTATTATCTTCGATTTGTTTATCACAAACCTTTTCTTTTTCTTCGAGTAAAGATTCTTTCTTCATGAGTTGATTATCTCTATTATTTAAAGATTGTTCTCTTTGAAGTAATCTATCCTCTTGTTCTTTAACTTCTTTTTTTCTTTCAGCAATATCTTTACTTGCTTCTTGTTTCATTTCATAAACTTGTTGTTTAGCATCAAGCGTCGCATTCTTTTGTAAATGTTCGGCTTTAATTTCAGCAGATTTAATAATCTTTTCAGCTTTAATTTCTGCTCTTTTCTTAGCAAAAATAGGAATAAAATAGCATAACAAGAAACCTATTATTCCACCTACTACAACACCACTAACAGCACATATGATTATTTCTAGCATGGTGATCCTCCTTGAAATATTAAATTTAACCGAAGTTAAAATAATTAAAATATATGTAATATATAAGTTAGTAATTACAAATTTTATTAATCAAATCTTATTTAAGAAGTAACTTTTTAATATTTATTGTTTTTTTATTATGTTATCAACCTCAAAAAAATACTTACATGATAAATGCTAAGGATTTATTAAAAAGTTATATAAAAACTAATAATTAAACTTTAATAAATATGTATATATAAAAGTATCTAATTTAAATAAGCAATTAACTAATAATAATTAACTAATAGTTAGATACTACATGATAATTTTAGCATAAAGTTTTTCTATTTCTAATATATTATTTCTAATTTGCATTTCTTAATGAATAATTAATGTTAATTAAAGAAGATACTTATTTAATTCTAGTTAGATTTTCGATAAAATATTCAAGCTATTAATTTAATTAGTAAGATTTAAAGATGGGTTTTGACATAGTAAACGTTATATTAACTTCTTTATCAATGTCTGTCGATGCAATGACTGTTGGGGCAATTCCCGTTTTTAGATTTTGAACACCTTAAAATTTAGACTTTGAACAATAGATATTACAAAAATTCTCGATAAAATT
>CALVOX010000006.1 GCA_944350425.1 uncultured Bacilli bacterium | reverse complement strand
AATTCTAATGAATATTTTGCCATTTAAAAACCCCCTTACATTAGACAATTTTGTCCAGTAAAGGGGGTACATCTTTTAATGGTGCCTTCTGCCGGAATCGAACCAGCAACCTACTGATTACAAATCAGTTGCTCTGCCAATTGAGCTAAGAAGGCATATATTTTTGGTGGGCGCTATGAGGATCGGACTCATGACCTCTTCCGTGTGAAGGAAGCGCTCTCCCATTGAGCTAAGCGCCCAATGTTTCTTTAATGTGGTGGGCCTTAATGGACTTGAACCATCGACCTCACCCTTATCAGGGGTGCGCTCTAACCAACTGAGCTAAAGGCCCATTAAAGTTTGTTCTCTATGGAACGCTTGAATATATTACCTTAAAAAAGGATGAATGTAAAGAAAAATTTTCACTTTTTTCGAATGTATTTTTTAGGTTTTTCAGAGTTTTCAATGAGTGTATAACTATCTTTTAATAATAGATAAATATGCTTTAATATTTCATTATTATCTAGCAATAATATTGAAATCCAAGTTTTACTATTCATATGATAACCTTTAAAAATATAATCATAAGTATCTATTAAAGTAGGTATTTTTGTAGAATCTGCTTTAACATTTAAAATATATTGGATAGAGTCATCTTTAGAATGATTAATTCGATCAATTTTAGAAAAAGGTACATCCATAATCATAGCAAACCATTTGTTATTTTCTTTGTTCCTAAATACTGCATAAGTGGGATCGTTTTTAAAAGGAAAGTCAGCACTTACTCCATAAACTTCTTTGATATAATCAGAAACTTTATTAGCAATTTCATTATTAAATTCGACTTTTATAAAAGCAAAATCTCTTAAATCAAGCAAAAAAGTGGTTATTTTTTGTAAAACTTGTAGATTAAAATCACTAAGTGTAGTTTGAGTAAAATTATTAAGAATAAAATTAGTTAAAGGATATTCCTCATTATCTTCTAAGAAAGTTAAATTAAATTTATATGATAAGTCAATTAATATTGTTAGTTTTAATGATATTGAAAAACCTTCTTCATCTATATTTGTTTGATAAAAATATGTATTTTCATTTGTTTTTTGAAAACCATATTTTATTAAAGATTTTTCGTTTGAGAGCTTATATCTTTTAAATAGTTCATCAATTAAATTCATATTAGTATTTTATTACCAAAATTATATTATTTACATTATTATTACTATTAATTTTAGATATAATTTAAGAAGAAAAGTTAAGGTAAAACTATGTCTATTAAGTATATTTTATGCTTTGGAGATTCTAATACTTGGGGTTATGTTCCTTGTTCTGGATTTAGATATAACGAAAAAGAAAGATATCCTAAAATTTTAAAAGAATTATTAGGTGATGATTTTAAAGTAGTAGAAGAAGGAAGAAACGCTAGAGAATTACTTAATTTAAATGACGATGAAATTAATGGATATAAGGATTTTGAAAAAACTTTAAATATTTTTTCTAGTTATGATTATATTGTTTTAGCTCTTGGAACCAATGATTTAAATAATGAAAACAATAAAAATGATCATGATTTAATAAAAATAATTGATGAAAAATATCTGTCTTTAATTAATAGGAAATGTCCTAAAGCTAAAATAATCTTAGTTGCTCCTCCAATAATTAATGAAGATAGATTAGTTGGATTTACTCAATTTAAAGGTACAAGCGGAAAATTTAAGGATATTAATGATATTTATAAAAGTTTTGCTAAAGAAAAGTCAATTTATTTTATATCTAATGAAAATCTAGAAGTTGGCAAAGATGGAGTGCATTTTACTATTAAAACACATGAAGTTTTAGCAAATAAAATAGCTACTTTAATTAAAGAAATAGAAAATAAGAATTAAGTTATTTATTTCTATTTCGATAAGATAAAGGAGTTAAACCAAACTCTTTTTTAAATAAATTTTGAAAATAAGATTGAGAAGAGAAGTTATAAATTAAAGAGATATCTAAAATTGATAAATCGTTATTGAAGTGGCAACCTAAAAGTAGACACAGAAAACATTTTTTGTATATACAATTTTCACATTAACTGTATATATTGTAAGTAATTACAATAAAAAAGTATTAGAAGAAAAATTTTGAGATGATTGGGAACCTCTAAATTCTAATTTGTATCAAGATTTCTTTAATGATGTTTCAGAATTTAATAAACCTTTAGATATTATTCAATTAATAAAAAGTTTCCTATATTATATAAACAAGTTCTTAATGCTTATAAAATAGAGCCAGAGCATGGTAAATACTATTAAAATTTATTATCACGTGGAAATAATTTCTAGAAATAACTAACGCAATTACGCCTTGCGTTACTAATTTTGATCTTTCTTATAAACTTAAAGCATAAACAAAAGGAGATATAAGTTTATGAAAAAGATAAGTAGTAACAAAAAATCAAATATGAAGATTAAAGATTTCAATATTAGGAATAATCTAAATAAAGAAAAAACTAAATTATTGTATTATTTCTCATCTTCTAATATTTTATTTATGAGATAATTAAGTATGCTTGATTTAAAAGGAATAGGTGAAAATATTAGAAGATTAAGAATAGAGAATAATTATTCTCAAGAAGAACTTGCAGCTAAACTTTATGTTTCTAGACAAGCTATATCTTCTTGGGAAATAGCTAAAACTATCCCTACAATTGATAATATTGTAATGCTAAAAGATATATTTAATAAAAATATTGATGATTTATTATTAATATCAAAAGATATTAGTGAAAATATAGATAATTACTTTAAATATCATAGTAGGGAATACATTATTCTTACGATTCTAAATAATGAGTTTAAATTTAACTTAATCGATAATTTTTATCGATTAAGTAATGATGAAAGATTAGTAGTACTTAAAAATATATTATCTAAAAGAATTAAAGGATATAGCATTTATGATTTTAATAATATATTAAGTATAGAAGAAAGAATGTATATAAATAAATTAAGTAGGAGAAATAAATAATGAAAGATATTAATTTAAAAAAAATGATTCCTTTTCTAGATGATGAAGAATTAGAATTGCTTGTAGATAAAATATTAGAAAGTGAAGAAGGAATATTTAAAAATGTAACAATTAAAGATTTATTACCATTTTTAGATGAGGATTTAATCGAAAAAGCATTTAAAAGTGATTTAAATAAAAATAAAGATATTAGTTTCTATTTTCCTTTCTTAGATGATGAATTTTATGATGATATAGTATCTAAAATGTTAGAAAATAAGAAAATAGATGATAAATTCTATTCTTATTTACCTTATCTAAGTGAAGAAATATTATCTAAAATAGTCGATTCTTATTTAAAAGATGAAATAGATTTAGATATAAATAGAGTTTATCCTTTTCTAAGTGATGAAGATATAAGAAAGATATTTAGAAAATCAATCTTAGATTAATAATAAAATAACAGCGAATTGATTAGGTATTCGCTGTTATTAATTTAAATAAGATTATATTAAGTTTGATTTATTATACGCAGGTATATCCACCATCAACTGGTAAGATAACTCCAGTAACATAAGAAGATTCTTCTGCACCTAAGAATAAGGCAGCACTATTAAGTTCACCTTCATGACCATATCTTCCAAGAGGTACTGTAGCTTTCATATAAGCAGTAAAAGATTCAGTTACTAATGTATCATGAGTTAATTCAGTTTCAAAGTAGCCTGGGCAAATAGCATTACATGTAATACCATATTTAGCAAGTTCAGCCGCTACAGCTCTAGTAAAATTAATAACACCACCTTTAGAAGTATGATAAGCTACAGTATCCATAGCAGTATTGCCGACTAAACCATACATTGAAGCAATGTTAATGATTCTACCATAATTATGCTTTTTCATGATATTAGCAAATGCTCTAGTAACTAAGAATACACTCTTTAAGTCAATTTCCATAGTCCAATCCCATTCTTCATCGCTCATGTTTAAGACACCATTATTTTTAGAAGCACCAGCACAGTTAACTAAAACATCAACTTTACCAAATTCTTCCTCAGTCTTTTTAGCACATGCATTAACATTTTGGGTTGAAGTAACGTCGCATTTAAGTGTTAATACTTTAACACCATATTGTTTTTTAAGTTCATTAGCAAGTGCGACGAGTCGATCTTCTCTTCTTGCTAAAAGAACTAGATTTGCATGTTGAGTCGCAAATCCTTTTGCCATTTGTGATCCTAAACCTGAGCTAGCACCAGTAATGACAACTACTCTGTTTGTATAATCAAACATTTCCTATTATCTCCTTTTGTATTTATTATAGTATTAAATTTTAATAATTGAATTATTTTTATATGAGATTTTATAAATTTTATGTTCTATTGTTTGAATAACTTTTAACTATCATGGTTAATATCAATTGTTTCTTAGTTATTACCTATATAATCATTATATATAATTTATTAGAGTATGATTTATTTATTAAGATAAGATCTTTAGGAGAGATAAAACAATGTTATTTTCCTATAATTAATTAAATAAATCTTGGTGTTAATATGAAACTAAATGATAACTTTGAAATTCAATCTAAACGGAGTAAAACTGTTGAAAAATGCAATAATTTACTCAAAGAAATTACAGAAGAGGAATGGTATTCGTTTATAAATGAATTTGTTATTTTAGATGCACATTAATCAAATGCAATTGAAGGTAATAGCTATACACTTGAAGAAGTTATTAATTTAATTAGATACGATGAGACCATCAATAAGAAAACTTTTAGAGAAACGTTTGATATAGTTTCATATAGAGAAGCTTCTATTTTTTACTTGAATTATAAGGGAGAAATTAACAGTAATTTTATAAAACAACTCCATTATTTAGTGTATGGAAAAGCAAGGTAAAGTGATGATTATAAAAAAGGTGAAAATTGGATTGGTGGAAAATTTCTTACTGGAAGAGAAATAAAAACTGCTAGTCCTGAAGAAGCTCCTTTTTTATGGATAATTTAATATCATCTATTAATAACGGGATACAAAAATATAAAAATAATTTTTGCCATTCCAAAAGATTTATTTTACTTTTTGGCCTCGGCACATGCTCAGTTTGAAGCTATTCATCCTTTTAGTGATGGGAATGGTAGAATAGGTAGACTTTTGAACATAGCAATAACTCAAAGACTGAATTTTTTGACATTTTATATTAATGTTAAGGGTAGAAAGGGATATATTAACTGGTTATCTTATTATCGTGAACATAAAAAATATAGCCGAAACGCAATCGATCCTTTAGCTTCTTTCTTCTTGAATACTACTTTAAAACAAATGGAAGATTTTATTGAAGTTTTTCATCGTTCAAGTAAAAAAGAGAACGATAATTCAACGAAAGGATAATAATATGAAAGACGCTTGTTTCGCGAAACAAAGCTAACGCAATAAATTTGTAGGTTTTGACATTTGTAAATGATTTTATTTATCAAAATATGCATAGATGGCATTTTTTATAGATTTTTTCCTATAGTTGTCATTCATATACACAAGTTTTAAACGAAAACTATATTAATTCATTTCTTGATATTATGTCGCTATAACGATATAATATAAGCATGACATTTTTAGATTTATTAGCCTACAAAAAAACAACGGTTTATGCATTATCTAAGAAAAGTGGTATTCCAAAAACTACTTTATTTGATTTTGCTTCTGGTAAAACAGACATTTTAGAATGCACAGGTAAAACATTATTAGCAATATCAAAAAGCTTAAATGTAACAATTGAAGAACTACTCTCTCTAGAAAAAGAAGAAGCTAAAACTTTACTCCCTCCATTTTTGTATGACTCAATTAAAGACTATAGAAAATCTATACGTAATGACAGTACTTTAATAGATTGCTATAGCGACCAATTAAATAGTTCTATTAATGTTGCCGAAGTTGAACATCTTATTTCAAAAGAACAAGCAGATAGATTAAGAAAAAGATACTTCGAGAGGTAAGTTCTATGATTGATTTTACAAATTGTCTAATAAGAAAAAAAGCTTATGGAGGTGCTAACGGTAGTAAACTATCTATAGTTTATAATGATAATGTTTATATGCTAAAGCTTCCGACACATGCTTTAAAGAACCCTAAACTTTCATACACAAATAGTTGCATTTCTGAATATTTGGGTTGCCATATTTTTAATATGCTAGGAGTAAAAGCGCAAGAAACATTATTAGGAACATATAAATTTCATGGAAAAGTTAGAAATGTTGTTGCATGTAAAGATTTTGTTTCTTTAAACTCAGAATTTATAGATTTTGCTTCTGTAAAAAATCAGATTATCGATTCTGCTTCAAATGGATATGGAACTGAACTGACCGATATTCTTGATACTATCGAAAAACAAAATTCAGTTGACCCTAAAGAATTAAAAGAACATTTCTGGAATATGTTTGTTATCGATGCATTTATTGGCAACCGGGATAGACATAACGGAAATTGGGGATTTTTATATAACCAAAATAAAGATGAAATGAAAATTGCTCCAGTCTTTGATTGTGGCTCATCTTTATATCCTCAAATTGATGACGAACTAATTAAAAAAGTGATGTCTTCCAAGGCAGAAATAAACGCTCGTGTTTTTGATATACCAACCTCTGCTGTATTAATAAATGGAAAACGAGGCAATTATTTTAAAATAATTACATCTTTGGAATATAGCGATTGTAATGAGGCAATCAAAAGAATAGTTCCTAAAATTGATCTCCAACAAATTAATTTATTGATTGATGAAGTAGAGCAAGCAAGCGATTTGCAAAAATCATTTCTTAAAAAAATGTTAAAATTACGTAAAGAAGAAATATTGGATTGTGCACTTCTGAAATTGAAATCAAGCAACTTATAAGAGTTATGGGTGTTAATGCGAATAAATGTTGTAATCTATCAATGTCATTGCAACAAAATTCTGAAGTACAAAGTGCTAAACTCATTCAAGAACGTCATTATTTTAAAAATAAACTTAAATAGAGAAGGCTTATTTCAATGAGTTTGATATTTAAAGTTTGTAAACCTATTGTGACATTATTTTTATTAGAATTTCTATTTAATGGTATAATTTAAAAAGGAAAAACAATGATTTCAAATAGTTTAATTAGTAAAAATTTTAAAAAACTTAGAAAAGATTTTAATTTATCGCAAGAAGAACTTGGTAAGAAGCTATCTTTATCTAGACAAATGATTTCAGCTCTAGAAAATGAATTAGCTCTTCCTAGTTTAGATACTTTAGATAAGTTAAACGAACTTTATAACATTGATATTGCTTCGTTTTTATATGTTGAAGGTAATTTTTATAAAAATAATAATCCAAAACAAATAAAGAAATTTGGCATAAAAGAGTTTTTTAAAAATTTGAAATCTTATTATTACTTTTTATTTACTTCTTTATTTTTCTTAGTCTTAATAATAACTCTATTACTTATAGCTTTCTTAAATCCTTTATATATACATTATGCTTTATCATATAAATGGTGGTTTATTTATTTTGAAACTACTTCAACAATTACTTTTAATGTCTTCTTTTATATATTTATATTTGTTGCGATAATTTCTTATATTATGTTTTTAAGAGGATTAATTTATGAAAAAAAGAAACATAAATAAATTTTTATCCTTGTCGTTTATTCTTTTGTTTGTTTGTGGGTGTAATAACGTTTTGATGGATATTACAAATACTTTTACGTTTAAGGATCTCTTAGAAAAATATAATTTAGACCAAAATAAAGAAGTAAATATAATTAGCTTCGGTAAAAACTCTTATATTGAGATTTATGATTTATCATTTTTGACAAATAGTGATTATAAAGAAGATAACATACATTTTGGAACATATTTTATTTTTAAAGATGTAGATACTTACGAGAAAGGAAATCTTTATGCTTCAAAATACTCTACTCCTTTAAGTGTTGATTACTTACTTGAAAATACGATTTCAAATTTTGAACAATCATATGTTGATAACTATACTTTTGTTTATAAAGAAATCGGCGAAGGATGGAATATCGATAATTTTCTTGAAGAAGTCGGAATTTTAGAAAATGAAGATTTAATTTTTGGTACATATCAAAATAAAATTTATAAGTTCTGTTTTGACAATGGAAATGAAGAAGAATTTTTGGTTATTATTGAAAATACACTTGTTCCAAATAAAGATATTGATTCTAGAGTTAATAACATAAGAGTTTCTTTTGAAATAAACGATAATCAAACTTTACTTACTTATGGTCCACAAAGAGTAAATAAGAGTAGTTCTAGGATTTATTTAGAAGGCCAAAATTATAATGGAAATCCATCTTCTAGATGGTCAATCTACTATAATGTTGTAGAAAATAGCCCATCAATAACGAAAGAATTAGATATTGATAAAAATTTAAACCCTTCCATTTATTATGAATTTTATAATGCTAACGGTGAAGAGGGAATAGAAGTAGATTATGCTAGAAAAAACAATGTACAAGTATCATTTTTTCAATATAGTGGAAGAAGTGAAAATAACTTATATTTACGATATGAGCTTTTAAAGCATAATTAAAATCTATTTGATTATGAATTAGGAAGTTTCAATTTTGTAGTTAAAATATAAATGACAAGATAATTAGCAATTTTCCATTATTAATTGCGTTACTATCTTCATTATTAGAATTAGAATAAAGAAAATAAAACTTAATTATGGAGGGATTATGATTAAAACCATTTTGCTAATTTCAACTTATGTTAAAGAATCAACAATGATTGGAAATATATTGAATTTATCTTATAAGGAGTATCAAAAATATGTCAAAAACAATTCTTAAATGTTTAATGTTATTACCTTGTTTGTTTTTTACAAGTTGCCAAAATAATAAAATAAATGACATTGAGTATCCTGATTATGTTGGCTATTCCAATATAACTTCATCCTTTTTATATGATTATGTTGTTGATATAGATACTATCAAGAATAACTTAGATTTTATTAAAGATTTATCATTTACTAAGACTAACGAAGAAGATTACTTGATTCTTGGTTCTATTGGATTTATCTATAATGGTGAAGGGTATAAGAATTATCATCTAGGGGATAACGATAAATTATACTTTAATGAAAATGAAGTATTATATTCTTCAACTTTAGGCAATTATAGTAGTGATGAAATCATTGATTTTTTAGTAAATAATGGTAAACATATATCTGTTTAATATTAATCTAAGAATGTTTATTAATCTTACATTTATTACACATATGTAATAAATAATTTAATGAAACATTTAAATTAATTCTTGTCCATTTAATAGTTTATGGAAGAAGATAATATAGGAGAAGATGTAATGGAAAATGTAATGAATGTTTTAGTAAATAATACACATATTTTAGATGTAGAGTTAGTCGATAATGATGCAACTAAGGAATTAAAAAATAAAGTTGTTAATGAACATAACAACCATTTAGAGTTATCTTTACATGATTATGGTTCGATGGAAAAAGTAGGACCACTAGGTTTTTCATTACCTACAAGTAATGAACAAATAAGTGTTAATACTTTTGATGTAGTTCTATATCAAGGTAATCAAATATGTTTTTATTATGAATCTAATTCCTGGTCTTTTACTAGACTTGGGAAAGCTATTAATGTTGATAGTAAAAGGGAATATTTAAATATATTAGGTAGTGGTGATATTAATATTGTTATCTCTTTTTAAGTAAGAAGTAATTTATAAGGTAAGATTTAAAAAGAATCCTAATAAATTTAATCATATGTTATGTTTATAGTTTTATAAACATAACTAGAAAATCTAAAGGTGTTAATTGTTGTAGTAGATATATAAGATATTTTTATATAATCTATAATTATAGATTTTCTATATTAGCGTCTTTATTAATTAATAAATCGTAAATAAAATTAATATTAATATTATGTATTGTAAAATGAATTCATTTTACAATTCATTATAAATTCCCAAGATTTTTGACGATATTAATCGATATTAATTCAAAATAATTGCTGTTATATAAATTTAGTCAATTAACAATTATTACTCTTTTTTCCTAACTAAAATTCATAATCATTAAATTATTTATGTGATATACTAAATTTATAAATTTAAGGAGAAAATAATATATGGCAAAAAAATTTTTTGGTCTTCCTAGACTCGTTCAAATCCTTATTTTACTTATTCCATTAGTAAACTGGGTTGTTGAACTTATTATCAGATGGTCCGCTGTTATTGAAAAACCTAGTATCAAACATATCGTTGTTGCTATCTTATTCACTATTTTTGGTTGGGGCTACGTCCTTCAAATCGTCGATATTCTTTGGGTATTATTTACAAAACATTTCTTCCTTTGTAAAGTTTAATACTTATAGCAAAGTTTTAAGTCTAGGTTACAAAATAAAAACTCCTTTTATAATAATTCATAAGGAGTTTTTATTTTGAAATATTTACTAATATTATAAGTTAAATAAAAGTATTGCTATTATGTTAGAAAGTAGTTAATAAGTAGAATAATATTTAGTAATATCACCTCTTAACCTAAAAGTATTTTCAAGTATAATATAGGTCATGGGTGTAAACTTAGATTTTAAGATTAATGATTCTAGGGCAAGTAAGTTTGTAAGAAAGTATCGTCAATGCGATGCTATTTTAAAGATGATTGAATCTAAAATCTTTGATAATATTAATATTAATAATACAAATAATGATAAAAATGATGAAATTATTTCAATTAATCCGAAGATTAATGATTTAGAATTATATCAATATTCATTAGATTACGAACTATATTTTACATTAAAAGAATATTATTTTTGGAAGTGCATTGAAATAACTGGATTAGTAGAAAATGTTAGTATTGAGCTTTCTACATTATTAAGAAGATTAATTGAAATTGATTGCTTATATAGATTAACTAATCAAAAAGGTAAAGAATTATCTAAGACTAATTTAAGAATATTTAAGATTAAAACATTACATACTGGAATAGGAGAAAAAGAACTTAAAAAGCTATCTTTATCTTTTGGTATATCTTTAAAAGCATTTAAATCTTTGCTTACCTCACCTTCTTGCTCTTTTTTAATTGGTTTAATTCCAGATTATTCTAGACCAAGAACATTAATTGAAAATGCTTTTAAAAACGATCCTGAAGCTTTAGAAATAATGCTAGCAAGTTATGATTCTTTTTCATCTAAGATACATGAAGCTTATGAAGATATTCCTTTTATTGCTGATGATATAAAGTATGTAGAATTAATTAATAAAACCCATGCTAAAAAACTTAAAGATGTGTTAAGACTTACTAATGATGGGCCACTCACTGGTAGAAAGATTTTTGAAGCAAAATGCGATCATTTAATGGAATTAATCATCAAACTTGATTATTCTTTACAAAGTTTGTCTCAGAATATCTTTAAACCATTATTTAATAAAAAACGAGTAGATGTTAAAGAAACAGAAAGAATATTTGGTGTTTTTATTCATTTATTTAAATTTTTAAAATCAACTTACTCATCTTTAATTGTTTCTTATTCTGATAATGAAATTAAAGGTACTTTAATCTTAAATAAATATATTTTTGAACGTATTGCGTTATTTAATTTTTTAATTAACGAAGTAAAAGAAGTTATACCTTTTAAATTTAGATTATATTGGGATTCTTCAGTTTATTACACAGCGCATTTACTCGATGCAAAATCAAAAGAAGATCCTAAATATAGAGAGTCAATTAAAGAATATGAAAAAGAAATAGAAGAAGGATCGATAGAATTATTTAGTGCTTTAAAAAAATATAATCGATTAAATAGATTTGGTCCATTAACTAAAGAAGAATTACTTAATAGATGTAAGTTACATCCTTCTTATGCAATATATTTAAAAGACAATAACTTAACATCAAACGTCAGTTTGATGTTATATAATCTTTTACCAAATAAACAAGATAAGAGTGAATTATCTTCTTATCTTCTTTCTTATATTAAAGGAGTAGAAGTATCACATTCTTCTTGCTCACTTCTTTTTAAAGATGATGAGACTTTTAAAATAGATATTTATCATTCTTTTAATTTAGTAAATATGTTTGCTTCTAAAGTAATAGGCTTTATATTTAATAATCTTTCATCTTTATATAGTAGTTATGATATTGGAAGTAACGAAACTATCGATATATTTAGTGAACTTATTAAATTAAAAAATATTAATGACGAAATAAAAGATGAAATAGATAATATATTTATTAAAGATAGTAAAATAAAAGAAGATGAAGAATTAGATAAAGAAGAATTAAAACGTATCTTAATTGAAGTAAGTAAGTTTGATGTTACTAAAATATAAATTAATTAAATAGTGATAATTATTATCACTATTTTCTTTTAAATATATATTTTTATAATAGTCGTAATGAATAAAATACTATTATTGCTATGGCTTCATCTTCTTTAGTTTGTTATAGCTTATTCATTGCTAGTTCAATGCTTTCTTGGCCAGCTCTACTTACTGGATTTGCTATTGGTGGATTTATGGGTTCTTATTGGGGAGCTGGAGATACAATAGGATCTATTATGTTTAGTGAATCGGCACTTACTAATTTAAGAAGCTCAGTTACTGTTATTAATACATTATTAAACGGAGTGATTGGAGGAGTAGCCTCAATTATTTCAATGGTAGTAGTTCCTTTAATTCCTAGTGAATATTTTGGCTATTTCTATCTTTGCTTAACTGTTCCTGGATTAATTGGAGCAATAATTGTTTTATTAAAATGTGTCGGAGAAACTAAAGGACTTGATTTAAGTAAGGTCAGTGGACTTGAATGGGATAAAAAAGTTAGGGAGACTAAAGAATAATATTTATGGATTACAAGATGTTTTTATTAAAAGAAAATGAAAAACCTTTAGATAACATTAAAGAAAATTGTGGTTTTGCATCTATTTTAAAAGATGTAGGAGTAATTGGGGATTCATTATCAAGCGGCGAATTTGAAGCAACAAATGAAAAAGGAGAAACAACATATCATGATATGTATGAATATTCTTGGCCACAAATATTAGAAAATATAACAAAAACTAAATATATAAATTATTCTAGAGGTGGAATGTCTTTTAAAGAGTTTTATGAAACTTATGCTAATGAACATCATTATTGGAATAAACATCAATGTTATATTGTTAATCTAGGTAGTAATGACTTATTCGTATTTAATCAAGAAGTAAGAAGCGTAGATGATATTAATCTTTTAGATCCAAGTAAAATAAAGATACATATTTTGGATATATGGGTAAAGTATTATCTAAGTTAAAATCATTAGAAAAGATGCTAGGATATTTTTAGTGTCTTTAGAATTAGATAACACTTCTAAAGAAAAAGATGAGTTATGTAAATATGTTGCTAGTGAAATGAAGAAAGTAGTTAAACTTTATTCATTTACTTACCTTATTGATCTTACGACATATGGCCCTTTATATAATGAAAATGTTAGAAACGTATTTGCATTAGGATATTATCCTAATGCAATGGGTTATTATGTTTATGCTTTAATTATTGGTAATTATATCGATTATATAATTAAATCTAATTATAAAGATTTCTTTGAGTTACCTTTTATTGGTAAAGGATTAAAAAATAAGAATGTTAAATATTAAATATTAACTAAATGTAAAGAAGTAATATTTTAGTAGAATTAAGTTTAAAAATAATCTTGATGAATATATAATATAATCTGTTAAAGAAAACTATTTAAGATAAATAGTAATATTTATGTTAATCATTAATTATTTGGGGAAATTATTAATGATTAACATTAATAAATTAATTTCTTTAATTCCATAAAATAATATTAAATAAATAATTTAATACTATAGTTAGTTTTAAATTAAATATATGTTAGAAAGTTATAATTAAATAATATTCATTTTAAGAAGGAAGTAATTAATTATGGCAAAAAAGTATGTTTTTTCATCAATTATGATAGTAAGTGCAATACTTGCTATTATCTCTTTAATCTTTCCTTATTATAGGGTAGATTTCACTGCTCCATATACTGGATCAATCTCAATTAGTGGTATATCCTTTATGTTTGGTTTAGGAACTACTAATACGGGTTATTTCTTAGATAAAACAATAAGTGTAATCCCACAAATAATTGTTTTAGTTATTGCAATTATATCCTTAATTCTTCTTATTTTAGGGGTTGTATCTTTAGTTCAGAGAACTAAAGATAGTGTTTTATTCTTCTCTTTAAATATCTTTAATGGAGTTGTTGCTTTAGTTAATATGTTTTTGAGCATCTTCTTTATTAGAATTTCGTATATATCTATGGCTTCACCTACATTAGGTTTAGATCCTTCTTGGATTAGTAACGAAACTTTATCTTATGGTTCGATTATTGGTGCAATTGCTCTTGGATTATTCGGCTTATTTGCTTTAGTTCTAGCTTTTGTTTCATTCTATGATTATCGTATGTCACTTAACAACCAAGATGAACATAGATTCTATTATGGTCCAACACTTAATGACTATAGTGCTAACAAGATTGGTTATGAAGAGAAAAAAGAAATTGAACAAAAATATGCTAATAAATTCTTAGGATTCTTTAAAAAAGAAGATAAGAAAGAAGAAGATAAACCTAAAGAAATTAATTATTCAAAAGAAGAAAGTAATAGTCTTGAAAATACTTCTAGTAGTAAAACTTCAAAATCAAGCAAACCTTCTTCACCATATGAAAGAGATTTAAGTAAAGAAGCAGGTAGTTCTAAAGTTAATTCTTCTTCTAATCCACATGGAGTTAGAACTAGAACCGGTGTATTTGATATTAATTATAAAGACGCAATCGATGCTAATAATGTAAGCAAGAAAAATAGTGGAAAATCATTAGATGAAATGGTTGCTGATCTTGATAAACTTTATCAAGAACATATGATTAGCAAAGAAGATTACGAGAAATATAAATCCAAACTAATGGAAAAATACGGAAATAAGTAATTTGATTAGTTGAGTTGAGGTTAATTTATATGAAAACGAAATTTAAAAAACTATTAATGGTCTTACCTTTAGCTTTAAGTGCTATATCAATTTCTTCATGTGGAGTAACAGTTACTGAAGAAGAAGGAACTAAGCCACCAGTAAATGGTGGAGTTATTCCTACCTATACAGTTTCTTTTGTAGTTAATGGGCAAAAATATGATGTTGTAGTTCATGATAAACAACAAATTACAGGTAGCGATTTAGGTAATGGTTTATTCTTACCTGAAGGAGTACCTCTTCCAGTACAAGAAGGCGATGTATATCATGATTATGTCTTTAGTGGATGGTCAGGCGATTTTACAAATGTTACTGAAGACATGGAAATAAGTCCAGAATTTATAGAAAAAGATAAGTATTATCAAGTTACTTATTATGATGCTAACAATGAAATTTTAAGACAATATCAAGTTAAAGCTGGTGATTCATCAATTTATGATGGTCCTACTCCAGTTAAGCAAGGGACTTCAAATACTGATTTTGTTTTTACCGGACGGGATATTTCAAGTGATTTAGCTCATGTTACAAAAGATTTAGAAGCTCATCCAACATTTGATGAAACAGCAAAACTCTTTACTGTTAATTTCTTAGTTGATGGAAAGATTTGGGATTCTAAGAAAGTAGCTAGTGGTGAAGTAATTGGTGATTACACTGGACCTAAACCTTATAGAAGTCCTGATATTTCTGAAGATGGTAATACTCAAACTGAATATGTCTTTAGCGGTTGGGATGTTGATTTATATACAACTATCGTTTCTGGAAATATGAGCGTTAATGCTAATTTTGATGCAATTTATGATCAACCATCAGATAAGGGTGATATAAGTGACAATATTGAAGATTCAAGTACTAGCGAAGTAACACATGATGGAATTACTTATAAGTTAATTCAACTTGATTTAACTGATAAAGGTGGATTCTATCTTGGTTATAGTAAAGATGCGGATATGTTCTTACTTTACTATGTTCATAATGCAATGGTAATTAATTCAGTTGATGGTACTCAAAAACTTCAAGCTGCTGTTAAATCTTATATTCCATTTAAGTATAGAAAATTATCTGAAGCAACCGGTGATGCAATATTTGATTTTGGTAATGATAGAGGCACTATTAAAATTACTTATAAACCAAATTATAAAGATTCCAATATTCTTGAGCCTTCAGGTATGCAAACTATACCATCTCAAGGACTTGAAAATTATTCTTCAGTTGTAAAAGATATTTTATCAACAGAAATCGTCCCTGAATATAACGTTAAACTTAGAATCTACCTTGCACAACAAGGATATGATGATACATTTACGATATTCTAGAATGTAATAAAAAGCTGCACGAAAGTGTAGCTTTTTAGGCTATAAAGGAAAAAAATTATGAAAAAAATCGAGGTTAGTGCAGCAATTATTGTTTTTAATGATAATAAAATTTTAACAGTAGAAAGAGGCTATGGTGAATTTAAGGATAAATGGGAATTTCCTGGTGGTAAATTAGAAGAAGGAGAAACCCCAAAAGATGCAATAATTAGAGAAATAAAAGAAGAAATGAACGCAGATATTGATCCGATAGCTGATTTAGGTTTTATCGAATATGATTATCCAAATTTCCATCTTAAAATGCATTGTTTTATATGTAAATTAATCTCTGAAAATTTTTCTTTACTTGAACATGAAGATAAGAAAATCGTTGCGTTAGAAGATTTAGACTCTGTTGATTTCTTACCAGCAGACATTTTGGTTTTGCCTTTAATTAAAGCTTATTTTTCTAAGTTAGACACTAAATAATTGTATTCTGCAAAATTTACTTCATCTAAAGATA
Source organism: uncultured Bacilli bacterium (assembly GCA_944350425.1). Classification (GTDB taxonomy): domain Bacteria; phylum Bacillota_I; class Bacilli_A; order RFN20; family CAG-826; genus Onthovivens. The sequence continues at coordinate 77,116 of CALVOX010000006.1, read as the reverse complement.
GAGTAAACTTAACAATATTTTCGTTAGTTGTAGCCATCTTTTCGTTTTCTTTACTTAGAATTTTACAATCACCATAATATTTAAAATATTTATTATCTTTTAAATATTTTGAATTATTTTTGCTAATGAAAAGTGGCATTCTTAGATTATGATGTTCATATTCATCTAAAATTTGTTTAATTTCTGGACTGTCTATTGTTCTATTATGTCTGGAATACCAAATAAATGTTTCTTGATCGATAAAACCATCTTCATAAGAAGTAGAAGTACCTGGAATTTTCCTATAATTTACAAAAATAGGAAGAACGTGTTCATGCCTAAAAAGTTTATACCCAAACATTGTTGCGGAATTATCAACTTTTAGATTAATTATTCTTGAAACATCTTTTCTTGTATATGTTTCGTATCTTACAAAGTCTGAAGATGAGTTATATGTTTGTTTGTTTTGATAAATGGAATATTCGAGATATTCGTTTAAAATTTTCTTTATTAATGTTAATTCTTTATTATATGCTGGATTAATTTCATATATGTCTTTGCTTCTATGAACAATAAAGGCAGGAGCATCTATTTTTTTAGTTAAAAAAGATAAATTTAGCAAAGATAATAAATGTTCTTTTTCGTTTTCGTTATATTTAGATAGATCAACTTCGTTTGTGTGAATTAACGATAGTAAAACGTCGTTTTCGTTTTTGCTTTTGCCATCAAAAACTATTGAGCAAAAATATTCTATGAGTTCATTAGCTTGTTTTGAAAGTGAAACTGTATATTCAGGTTCATATTTTTTCAAAAACTCATAATAAGATGAAAATTGATGTTTTGTTGTAAATAAATCGCAATCTAAATTTGAATTAATATTTAATTCTTGGAGTGTAGGAATTTTTCCAAGCATATATTTGACATTTTTGTATGTATTTTTAATTTCACCTACTGCATAAATTTTTGCATCAGAAATAGATTGATAAATTCTATTACGAGAAATTTCATCAAAAGAAATGATTGAAGAACCTGGAAGGGATCTGGTCAAAGTTTCAATCATTTCGTTTTTTGTATCTTTGCCAAAATTAAAAGCTCTAGCAATATTAAAATTAGAGTCATAATTTCCGATAAAGTCTAGGATATTAACATATTCTTTATCTTTATATTTTCTTAATCCTCTACCGATTTGTTGAATAAAAATAATTGAAGATTCAGTTGGTCTAAGTAAAATTACTTGATTAACAGGAGGGATATCGATACCCTCGTTAAAAATATCGACTGTGATGATATAATCCAAATAACCTTTAGAAATGTCATCATTTTCTAACATTTGAATACATTTTTCTCTTTCCTGAGAAGAATTGCTACCACAAAGAAAACGAACTTTGTATTTTCCTATGTTATTGATTTTTTCCTCAAGCGTTATACCTTCGCCAATAGAAGAAACAAAGATCAAACCCTTAACCTTTTTTCCACAAAATCCATAATACTCCGCTTGTTCAAAAATATGTTTAATTCTTTCTTTGCTTGTTAGTAGATTAAAGTCTGATTTATTTGAAATAGGATTGCCATTTACCTCTAAATCTGATATTCCATAATAGTTAAATGGTACTAACAAATCAGCATTCAAAGCATCTTTTAGTCTAATATTTAAAGCAATATTATGATCAAAAACATCAAAAATATCGAAGTTATCATTTCTTTCGGGTGTTGCTGACATACCTAATAAGAATTTTGGCCTAAAATAATTAATGATTTTTAAATAGTTGTTATCGCCTACTCTATGTACTTCATCAATGATTATAAAATCGAATGAGTCGGGTTCAAATTTTGTGAAGTATTCTTCTTTTTGCATTATTCCATATGAAGCAAAGATGAAATTATCTTCCGGCAATATATTCTTATAATTTCCAGTATAAAGTTTGGTTTTAATAGTGTTTCCGAAAACTATCTCAAAAGTCTTCTTTGATGCAAGAAGTATGTTTTCTCTATGAGTGATATATAGAACTTTATTAATTTTAATATTATTAATGTATTTAATAGCAAAAGCACTTGCAAATGTTTTTCCTGTTCCGGTTGCAGAAATTAATAGAGCTCTTTTTTCTCCTTTTTGGATTAAACTATTAAGATTAGCAATGAAATTTTGCTGCATTGAGTTTGGCTTTAATTCAACTTTCTGTGTAATTTTATTTTCTGGAAGTTTAATAACTTGTTCATTAAATTTTTGTTGGATAATTTTTGAATATTCCTTAATAAAAAACTCATCAACAACTGTTGATTTATTCCACATTTCATAAAATTCATCGAGAACTTCTTTGAGTTGAATGGAATTTTTATCGGCGTAAACGACTTGATTCCACTCTTTATTGGTTGTTAAAGCATCTGCGGTAATGTTAGAAGATCCTATAAGAAGATTGTAATGGTCTTTTTGCTCAAAAATATATCCTTTGGTATGGAATCCAAGATTAAAATCGGACTCTTTAAACATTCTTACCTCGATATTTTTTAATTTTATTAGCGAAGAAAGAGCTTGAGGTTGAGTGAAGTATAGATAATCTGTTGTGAGAATTTTACCTTTTATATCTTTACCTTCCAAATCTTTTAAAATAGTTTTTAACTTATTAAGTCCGCCTTCTGTTATGAAAGCAACAGAAAAAATAAATGATTCACATTGTCTTAAATAAAAATCTATATCATTTAAAACTTTTTTTCCTTTTTCGAAGTTATTATAAGAAAAAGTTGTTTTTTGTGTCGATTTTGTTTCTTGCATATAAAATGATTTTACCAGGTTGAACAGTAATTTTGAAGGTTAGTTAATGAGAAAATATGAACCCTGTTAATCTAAACTAACATTTCTGTTGCATAAGGCTAACATTTCTAATAAAATACCATTGTTAGATTTATCTAACATTATTATTTTATATGAAAATTTATAAAGAGATGGAAGTAGTAGATCTAATGATTGATATCTACTATAAGAAACAAATTAGATTAGATGAAAGCAAAAATGTTGAGAAAAAAGATTTAATAAATTATTGTCATTATCGTTTATCTAAATGCCCTTTTAAAGATAATAAACCGTTTTGCTCTAATTGTAAGATTCATTGTTATGATAAGATCCATCAAGAATTAATAAGAAAAGTTATGAGAGATAGTGGACCTAGAATGATTATTTATCATCCTATTATTGCTATAAGACATTTAATTGAATCTTCGAAGAATAAGAAAATGATTAAGAGAAAGGAAAAAGAAAAAAGTAATTATTATGGTAAAAAGTAAGATTATTAGAATTATTTGTATTATATTAGGTTTTATATGTTTAGGAATAGGAGTAGTTGGTATTATTCTTCCAATTATTCCTACTACACCATTTTTACTTTTAACATCATTCTTTTTTGTTAAAGGTTCGAAAAGATTTAATACATGGTTTCTTAACTCTAAAATCTATAAAAAATATTTAGAGAATTTCTCTAAGAATAGAGTTATGACAATATATGGAGAACTAATATTACTTTCTTTAGTATCTTTAATGATTGTTATGACAATGTTTATTGTTAATAATCTTACTGTATCTATTATCTTATCTATCCTTATTTTACTTAAATATTTCTATTTTATTTTTAGAGTTAAAACAGTTACTAGAGAGAAATATTTGTTATTACGTAAAAATATTGATTTATCAAAACAAAAGAGTAATAAAAATAAAATAGTAATCGAAGAACAACAATAATATCATTAATTAAGTTATATTTATGATTAATAAGAGATTAATTGAATTACTTGGTAAATCCAAGATATATATTATTTATATTGTAGTTTTAAACCTTTTATTACTTTTTTTAAGTTTAACTATTACAGGATTAATTATTTATTCATTATCATTACTTTTTGGTAATGATAATGAAATCTTAATGATTATCTTAACTATACTTCTAGTATTAATTATTAGAGTTATTTTATCAATCTTAGTTGATAAAATAATAAATAAGTTTGCATCTAAAATATTAATTAAACTAAGAAGTTCGTTATATCATAAACTTACTAAGATATCAAAAGTTAGAGTTAGCGAAATATCACAGTTAGGAGTAGAAGGAATAGAACAACTTAATTTATATTATACAGTTTATATTCCTCAATTTTTTTATGCTTTAATTGCTCCTATTATATTATTTATTATTTTTTGTTTTATTAATTATGTTGTTGCTTTAACCTTTTTAGTTTGTATCCCTTTAATACCTATTTCGATTATTTTAATGTCGAAATATGCTAAGAAAATCTTTAATGTTTACTGGGATAAATATTTAAAGATGGGTGGCTCTTTTTTAGATACATTAAATGGATTAAAAGAACTTAAGTTATTTAAAGTAAGTAAACTTAAAGGTAAAGAACTAGATGAAAATAATGAAGAATTTAGAAAAATAACCATGAAAGTTCTTACTATGCAGTTATTTTCAACTACTATTATGGATCTTGTTGCTTATGGAGGTAGTGCTATTGGTATAGTAGTAGCAATTTATTCTTATACTAATAACTTTTTAATTGATTCGATATATTTAGTATTATTCATTATTTTAGTAGGTGCAGAATTCTTTTTACCTTTAAGAAGTTTAGGTAGTGCGTTCCATATGGCGATGAATGGTGAAACTGCTGGAAATAAGATACTAGATATATTAGAAAAAGAAGATATTAAAGAAGGTGATATTAAATTAAATGATATTAATTCTATTTCATTTAATAATGTTACTTTCTCTTATAAAGATGATAATCCTAAGAAAGTACTAGATAACATATCATTTAATTTAATAAAGAATAACTTATATGGTTTAGTCGGACTTTCTGGTAGTGGCAAATCATCTTTAACTAAGTTATTAACTAAAGAAGAAGTAATAGATCAAGGTATCATCAAAGTTAATAAAATTAACTTTGATGATATAAATCTTTCATCTTATTATTCTAATGTTTGTTATATCTCTTATGATTCTTATTTGTTTAACGACACAATCTTAAATAACTTTAAACTAATTAAAGAAGATATTAGTGAAGAAGAAATATTACATTACTTAAAGCTAGTTAAGTTAGATTACTTAGTTACTAAATCAAAAGAAGGCGTTAATTTTAAGATTAAAGAAGATTCTTCTAATCTTAGTGGTGGAGAAAAACAAAGATTAATTCTTGCAATTAATTTAGTAAAGAAAAGAGATTTCTATATCTTTGATGAAGCCACTTCATCAATTGATAAAGAAAGTGAAGATGTAATTCGAGATATTATTTATTCTTTAAAGAAAGATTCAATCATTTTGTTTATTTCTCATTCTTTTAAAAATATCGTTAAAGCAGATAAGATTTATTTTATCGATTCGAAACATCATTTAGTAGAAGGAAGTAATGATGAATTAATTGAAAGTAATGAAGAATATAAAAAGATTTATAACTTACAAAAAGAAGGAGGATTACTTTAATTATGAAAAAAAGAAATGCTTTTAAAGTAATGTTTTCCTTACTTAAACTTGTAGATAAATTTGTTATTGTCTTATTTTTAGCAGTATTAAATGGAGCTATAGGAAATCTTCTTGCTGTATCGATATCGACATTAAGTGTTATTGCTTTAGCTTCCTTGTTAGGTTTAGATATATCTATTTCCTTGACTACTTTGCTTATATTAATAGTTGTTTTTGGTATTTTAAGAGGTGTAATTCGTTATTTTGAACAATATTCTAACCATTATATTGCTTTTAAAATCTTAGCGATTGTCCGTCATAAAGTATTTAATAAATTACAATCTTTATCAATATCTGATATTGATGATAAAGAAAAAGGAAATATGATGGAAATGATTACAAGTGATATTGAAACACTTGAAGTATTTTATGCTCATACCGTTTCACCAACTCTTATTGCTTTAATCGTTTCGATTATTAATCTTACTATTTTAGGTCTAGTTACTAACTTTGTTTTATCGTTAACCCTTTTATTGTTCTATATAATTGTTGGGATCATTATCCCTTTAATTTCTTATAAAGTTTTAGAAAAAGATGGTAGTAGTTATCGTTATGATTTAGCAAGTTTTAATTCATTCTTCTTAGATGCTTTAAAAGGTATTAAAGAAATTAAATTCTTAAATAAAACAAAAGAAAAAGAAGCATTAATTGATGAAAGATCAACAATGCTTGATAAAAAAAGACTTAAATCGAATAACAAAGCATCAATTTTTAAAGCAATTTCTAGTTCAATGATAATTCTTTCGGCATTATCGATTATTTTAGTAACTTACTTAATTAATACTTATTCAAATAATGCTTCTTTATATATTAAACCATATGAATTAATGATTGGGGTAGTTATTGCTTTATCCTCTTTTGGCCCATTAATTGCATTAAGCTCTTTACCATTAAATCTTGTTCAAACATTTACTAGTGGTAATCGAATTTTAGATTTACTAGATGAAAAACCTTCATTAAATGAAGTTACTTTTAAAAAAGATTTAATCTATCAACATTTAGAAGTAACTAATTTATCTTTTAAATATAAAGATGAAGAAACGAATGTTTTGAATAATCTTAATTTAAATTTAAAAGATAATAAAATCATTGTTATTAAAGGTGAGTCAGGTATTGGTAAATCAACATTATTAAAATTATTACTAAGATACTATGAAGTAGATAACGAGATGATTAAATATAACGACATATCAATTAATGAAATTAATACTTCTTCATTACTTGATAATGTTACAATGTTTTCTCAATCAACTTATTTATTTAACGATACAATCTTAAATAATTTAAAAATCGCTAATCTTAATGCAAGTAATGAAGAAGTTATTGATGCTTTAAAAAAAGCATCAATATATGATTTTGTCTTTTCTTTAAAAGAAGGATTAAATACTGTTATTGATCCTCAAAAACTAAATGTTTCTTTAGGGGAAAAACAAAGGTTAGGACTAGCTAGAGTTATATTAAGAAAACCAAAGTTATTACTTTTAGATGAACCAACATCGAATATTGATTTAGAAAATGAAGTATTATTCTTAAATTCTTTAAAAAATATTAAAAAAGATATGGGAATAATTATTATTACCCATAAAGAATCTACCGCTAAAATTGCTGATGTTACATACACTTTAGAAAAAGGAAAATTATATGAAGTTAAATCTAATGAATCTAATTAATATATTAAATGAAGAAGTAGTTCAAGAAGAACCTTTTGATTTTTTAAGCGTCCCAAGAATTATTGCTTATGTAACTCTTGGGATTGCTGTAATTTGTTTACTCGTTATTTTAATTAGGTATCTTGTTAAACGAAATAAAGAGAAGATAGAAACAAAACAATAAACATAAAATATATTAATGATAAAAATAAATAATATAAAAAGACCTTAGTTACAATTAAAACATAATAGAAAGGAGGTATAAGTTAACTAAGGTCTTTTTAATCGTAGAGATTATGAAAGTTAATTTAATGTATCAACATAATCAACAATTGATGATAATGATGATATTGCTTTTTCGTTATTGTTTTCATCTTTAATAATTAAAGTTGGTGCAGACATAACGTGATATTTATTTACTAAATCTTGATTTGCATTAGCATCGATTTCAGTAAATTTAATATTTTTTTCATGTAATATTTCTTCAACCATCTTACAATTTGAACAAGTAGAAGTAACAAATAACTTTAGTTCAGAAGGAGAAGTTAAGCTATCTTCTTTAGTTTCATTAACTTCTTCATTATGACTACACTCACACTCTTTAATTTCATCACTTAAGACACCTTTATGGGTTAAAACTGATGTATTAATATTGTAAGTTTTTCTCTCTTTAAATTCTTCACTCTTACCAGTATTCCAGTTATTAACTGGTCGATAATATCCTGTAATTCTTGAATAAACTTCGGTTTTCTTATGGCAAATTGGGCATTCCCAAACTTCACCAGTAATGTAACCATGATCTTTACAAACAGAGTAAGTTGGAGAAATGGTGTAATAAGGAAGTTTATAATTTTCAGCAATTTTTCTAACTAAATTAGCAGTTGCTTTCCAATCAGGAAGTTTTTCACCTAAGAATGTATGGAAAACTGTTCCTGATGTATATAAAACTTGTAATTTATCTTGGATATCTAATGCTGAGAAGACATCATCTGTATAAGAAACTGGAAGGTGTGATGAGTTTGTATAATATGGAGCATTATCATCGCTAGAAGCTGTGATAATATCTGGATATTTTTCTCTATCGTGTTTAGCAAGTCTATATGAAGTTGATTCGGCTGGAGTTGCTTCAAGGTTATATAAATCACCATATTTTTCTTGATAGATGACAAGTCTATTTCTCATATGGTTAAGAACTTCAACTGCGAAATCTTGACCTTCCTTAGTTGTAATATCTTTTGCAAGCCACTTAGCATTAAGTAAAGCTTCATTCATTCCAACTAAGCCAATAGTTGAGAAGTGATTATTAAATGTTCCTAAATAATGTTTGGTATAAGGATAAAGTCCAGCATCAAGAAGTCTTGTGATGACATCTCTTTTAATCTTTAAAGATCTTGCAGAAATATCCATTAATCTATCAAGTCTAGCAAAGAAATCTTCTTTTGAATTTGACAAGTAACCAATTCTAGGAAGGTTAATTGTTACAACGCCAACTGAACCAGTAGATTCGCCTGAACCAAAGAAGCCACCACTCTTTTTTCTTAGTTCTCTTAAGTCAAGTCTTAATCTACAGCACATACTTCTAACATCACTTGGTTCCATGTCGCTATTGATGTAATTTGAGAAGTAAGGTGTTCCATATTTAGAGGTCAAATCAAATAGTAATCGATTATTTTCTTTATCTGACCAGTCAAAGTTTTTAGTAATTGAATAAGTAGGAATTGGATATTGGAAACCTCTACCATTAGCATCACCTTCAAGCATTGTTTCAAGGAATGCTTTATTAATCATATCCATTTCTTGTTGGCAATCTTTATATTTATAGTCAAGTAATTTTCCACCAACGATGCAATATTCATTAGCGAGGTCTGGTGGACAAACCCAGTCTAAAGTAATATTTGTAAATGGCGATTGCGTACCCCAACGTGATGGAATATTTAAACCAAAGACAAATGATTCGACACATTTTTTGGTTTGTTCATAATTAAGATGATCTTCTCTAACAAAAGGAGCTAAATAAGTATCAAATGAAGAGAAAGCTTGTGCACCAGCCCATTCATTTTGCATAATTCCAAGGAAGTTAACCATTTGGTTACAAAGAGTTGCAAGATGTTTTGCAGGAGCGCTTGTAATTTTACCTTGAACACCGCCTAAGCCTTCTTTGATGAGTTGCTTTAATGACCAACCTGCACAATATCCACTAAGCATAGAAAGATCATGAATATGAATATCAGCATTTTTATGAGCGTTTGCGATTTCGTCATCATAAACTTCGCTTAACCAATAGTTAGCAGTAATAGCACCAGAGTTAGAAAGGATTAATCCACCGATTGAATATGTAACAGTTGAATTTTCTTTAACTCTCCAGTCGATATTTTTTAAATATTGATCAACCGTCTTCTTAAAGTCGAGAGTAGTAGATTTAATGTTTCTTAAAGATTCTCTTTTCTTTCTATATAAAATATAAGATTTAGCAACATCAGAAAAACCAGTTTCCATTAAAGTTTGCTCAACTAAGTCTTGAATATCTTCAACTTGGATGAAACCTTCTTTAATTTTTTCATCAAATTTTGATGTAACTAAAAGACCTAATGTTTTAATTTGGTTATCATCATGAACGCGGTTAACGCTATCAAAAGCTAAAGTAATCGCATTCAAAATCTTATCTAGATTAAAATCAACAACTTTGCCATCTCTTTTAATAACTTTGTACATATTCTATCTCCTCATATTCCTCTAAGTTCGGTTTGAATACCTTCCTTAAGTAGTATTTCCTTAAATCTATTTAAAGTTTCTATTGAATGGGCATGAAATCCTTTTTGGATATTGTATGGTGTATCTTCAAATTGTTGTAGGAAGTATCGTTTACACCCTTTTATCAACTTGGCTATTTCTTTTAAATCATTTTCATCATGAAATTCTTTAATTATTGTCGTTCGAAATTCATAATCAACATGATTTTCTAATAAGTAAGAAATAGATTCTAAAACATTTTCTAACATCATTGCTTTTAGACCACAAGTTAATGGATATTTACTTAATGAATTTTTAATGTCCATTGCAACATAGTCAACAAGGTTAGACGAAATAAGTTCTTTTAACTTTTTAGGATTATAACCATTAGTATCTAGCTTTACTTTATATCCGATATTTTTAATCTCTTTAATAAAGGAAGTTAAATCTTCTTGAATAGTTGGTTCTCCACCAGTAATACACACTCCATCTAGTCTTCCTGTTCTTTCTTTCAAGAAAGAAAGAACTTCATTGTTATCTATCAACTTATTTGATTCAGTATTAATAACAAGTGATGAATTGTGACAAAAAGGACATCTAAAATTACAAGAAGAAGTGAAAATTGTACATGCCATTTCACCAGGATAATCAAGTAAAGTTATTTTCATTAAACCAGCTATTTTCATAGGTTAAAAGTTTATTTTTGTCAAACAAAGATTTTATTAAACTTAATAATTTAATTAGATAAATTTAACGAAAATCAATATAAGAATGATACATCAAAACTAACAATAAATAAATTCCATTTTCTTAATTCTAGCAAGTAGTAAAAAGTTAGTATTAAGTTGGTATCGGTTGTCACGTGGAAAGTTTTTTATAATATTTTTAGTATCTCAAAAAAGAAAATACTAATTTTTGTTAAATTTATCTAATTATTTTCTTCAGAATTAGTTATAATTGAAATATACATCATTCAGGAAGTTAAATATGGACAATCAAAGAAAAGAAATTTATTTGAATAATTTAGGCAAACTTATTAAATTTAGTAAAGAGAGCGCATTTTTTGTTAGTGATAGTTTTAGACATTATTACGAGAATAAAGAATCTTTTTTAAAAGATGGAAATTTACTAAATGAACAATACGATGTTTTCGATATTAAAAATAGAATCGATTCTTTTATATTAGATTTAGTTGCTTATTTAGATGAATGTTCGTTAGAAGAAGCAAGTAGTGCTTTAAAAGGATTAGATAATGTAAAGTTTAGAATTATTGATGAACAAAAATATACCAATTCACCTAATAAAGAAGAACATGATATAGGTTTTGACGATGTAAGTTTCTTTGATTTATTAACTATGGGTTCAAGTGAAGATAATGAAGAATTTGAAAATGCTCCTAAGTTAGTAACAGCTATTTATCTACTTGCATGCAAAAATAATAATCCTCAGTTTGCTAATGAATTTACTAAGTTTACTTCTAATAGAGAAATAGCTTTAAATAACATTCAAGAAATTTGTAAGAATAATGAAGAACTTAAGAAGAAATTTAATGATTTTATCTATAATTTTTTAACACTATATAATAACTATGAGTGTGATAAAATCGAAGCATTGTTTAGGCTTAATGATGATTCTCCATTTACTTATGTCGATTATATTGATGTTAGTGATGAAGAAAAATTTAAAGTTTTTATTAGTGCTAAAGACCATTTAGATTATAGTGTAATCTCTTATGCTCTTAATTCTAAATTTAATCAAATGTCAGATAGATTAATTAATGATGTAATCGATATTCTTGTTAAGAAATTTAATGATCCTAATGATGAAATTAATAGTGAAGATTATAATATTGAATTTAGATCAATCTTAATTGATTTAGCTGAAAAAGTAGATAATAGAAAGTATGAAGAAGAAATAAGTAAAGCATTTACTCATATTATTCCTACTTTCCCTAGTCCACATGCTTTATTTGGATTATGTAAACATTTTATCGATTCAGATAAATTAGATGAAGTTTTAAAAAATGTTAAAAATTCTTTAGTAGTTAATGATGAACTAGATGCTTTACTTAAAAATATTATTGATTATCTAACATCTAATGGTTCTAATTTAAGTTTATTATTTGATAGTTATATTACTTATTTAGTAGGTGGTATGAGATATCCAAGGTTTAATCCCGTAAAACAAGATTATTTATTTACTGTCTTTGCTTTAACATTTAGACCATTTTTAGAAGGAAAGACAAAAGAAATATTTGATAAAGAATTTATGGAATCATTTAAAGATATTTTTGTTGATAGCGAAAATATTCTTACTGTCTTAGAGAAACATGTCCATTTTGAAATAGAAGAAGATTATAAAGTTGATATGTTTAAGGCTTGTTTAAAGTTCTTTACTAGAATTTTATGTTACCTCTTTGAAAAGCAACAAACTGATTTCTATAGTGAAGGATATGGCCTTATTAAAATATTAAATGATGTTACTAATTCAATGCTTGATAATATTAAAAAAGACCAATTATTAGGTGAATTTTATGAAGCATTTAAGCATACTTCCTTTGGTCAATTATTAGAACAATATAAAGATTTAAGATATAAAGAAAAAGATAAATTAATTGAAAGATATAAGAATGCTTAATTTAGATTTTAGTAAAGATTTTGATTTTAACTCTAAAGATAGTTTTAGAGTTAAAATCAAAGATAATAATAAAGAAGTATTATTTATTTCATATTTAAAATATGAAGGACCTATAACTTTACAATATTTAGATAACGGAGGAATAATCTCATTATTTAATTATCATTTAATTATTAAAGTAAATAATGGTTATTTAGATGTAACCAAACTTAAATATGAAGATAAAGTATATACTTCTAAAAAATTTATTAATTTATTTGGTAGTAATAATCTATTAAATCATTATTTTGTTTCGATAAAGTAAGTTAATATTCGATAAATTTAACATTTTTTAAATAAAAAAACTTTTCAATTTTGTTAAATTATAGTATTATTATCAAGCATTTTGGTCCGCTAGCTCAGTTGGTAGAGCAACTGACTCTTAATCAGTGGGTCCGGAGTTCGAGTCTCCGGCGGATCACCAATTTCTAAAAAATCTTCTGCTACGTAGTATCTAGCAGATTTTTTTTACTTAAAAATAAGTTTAAAAGCATCTTCTTTTACAAAAATTAGGTTATGAAATAAGATTTAATTCGTAGGAGGAAGATACTTATGTTAAACGATAAAAAGATCGCAATAGTTGGATTAGGTAATGTTGGAGCTTCTATTGCTTATACTCTAGCTTTATCTAAATTATTTAATGAAATAGTGTTAGTAGATTCAAATGTTGATAAAGCCGAAGGGGAAGCACTAGATATTTCCCATGGTTTACCTTTTCTTAGACCAATGAAAATAGTTTCTGGAAGTTATGATGATATAATGGATGCTAAAATCATTATTATTACTGCTGGAGCTGCTCAAAAAGAAGGGGAGACTAGACTAGATTTAGTAAATAAAAATGTAGCAATATTCAAATCAATTATTCCTGAAATTAAAAATAGAAATTATAAAGGAATATTACTTATTGTTTCTAATCCAGTTGATATTTTAACTTATGTTTCTATTAAACTATCTTCTTTCCCAAAAGAAAGAGTTATTGGAAGTGGAACGGTATTAGATAGTGCAAGATTAAAATATAAATTAGGTGAACATTTAAATGTTGATTCTAGGTCAATTCATGCTTTTATTGTTGGAGAACATGGTGATAGTGAGATAGTTTTATGGAGTAGCGCTAATGTGAGTGGAATCCCTTTACATAAGTTCTGCGAACTTAGAGGATTTTTTGACCATGATTATGAAACATCTAAAATAGCTTTTGATGTTAAAAATAGTGCTTACGAAATAATAAATAAGAAAAGAGCAACATATTATGGAATTGCTTTATCTACTAAAAGAATAGTTGAAGCTATTATTAATGACGAAAAAGCAATACTTCCAATATCTTCATATATTGATGATGAATACAATATGGATGATGTTGCCTTATCTTTACCTTCTTTAGTAGGCAAAGATGGTTTAATCTCACCTATACCTTTAGAATTAAGTAAAGAAGAAGAACGAAAATTAAATGAATCTTATCTATCTTTAAAAGAAGTAATAAAAAAGTTAGATTTATAGTTTAATTTAACCATTATTTTAAGAATTCCTTTAAATAAGTTTAAAAATGATAGTAAAATAGTTTATATGAACGATTATCTAATCTATTCAATCGAAGATGATGAAGAAATTGCTACTATCATTTCTATTGCTTTAACTAAGTCTGATTTTAATGTTAAAACTTTTGATACAGGAGAAAGTTTTTTAGAAGAATTTAATAAGATTAAACCTAACTTAGTTCTTCTAGATTTAATGCTACCAGGAATTCAAGGAGAAGAAGTATTAAAAGAAATAAGAAAGTATTCTTTAGATATTCCAGTAATTATTTTAAGTGCTAAATCATTAATTGAAGATAAGATAAGTTTATTAAATACTGGTGCTGATGATTATATGGTTAAACCATTTAATATTAAAGAATTAATCTCGAGAGTTAATGTTAATTACCGTAAGTTTTTAGCTTCTAAATTTAAAATTAAGATTAGAGAATACACTTTAGATCAAAAAAATGAAGAATTTTATCGTTATGATAATAAAATAGATTTAACTAATAATGAATTTAAGATTTTAAAATATTTATTTTTAAATCGAGGTAAAGTTGTTTCTCGAGATGAACTTTTTAAAGTTATTTGGGGGAAAGATGATAAAAGTAATTCTTCTAGAACTATCGATATGCATATTAAATCAATTAGAGAAAAGATTCTTGATGAAAATAAAACATTTATTGTATCTATCTATGGGAATGGTTATAAAATAGAATAATGTTAAAATCACGTCGAATTATCATTTTATTTTTCCTTAATTTTTTTATTACAGTAATATCTTTAATAAGTTTATTAGTTCCTTTTTTTCAAGAAGAAAATCGAATTAAAAATAATATAATTAGTTTAAGTGATAATATTAATACTAAAATAAATGAAGATAATGCTACTTCATATGTAGAATTTATTTCATCTAATTTTCATAACTATGAATTACTTATATTTTCATTAGACAATAATATGTTTGTTACATCATTAAAAGATAATTATTCTTCTAAAGATTTAACTTATTTTTCAATAAATGTAAATCAAGTAATATCAATGAATGATAAAAGCTTATTAGCAAATCAAGGTTTTGCTTATATTTCCTATAATGACGATACTAACCTTTACTTAGTATCAGTAACCTCGATTACTGATACTTATTTAACTCTTGAAACACTTAGTATAATTATACCTTCATTAACTTTTATTTCTTTATATACCTATTGGTTTATTGATTATCGAAAGAGTAAAAACGAAACCCAATATCTTAAACACCAAGTTAGAAAACTTAGAAGCATTGCTAAAATTGATACTATGGTCGAATACGATAATGATGTTGAAAATTTAGCTAATATTTTAAAAGATACTAGAAGAAAACTCGATTTAGAATTACAAAATAATTTCTTAAGCGAGAAGAAGTTAGATTTTATTTTGAACTCTATTGAGCAAGGTATTTTAGTATTAAATGTTAATCATGAAGTAGTTATCTCTAATCAGAAAGCTCGTGAAATATTGAATTTTGATAAAAATATTCATCGATTACTAGATGAAGATTTACCAAAAGAACTTTCTACTAATAGTAGAATTGTTTTCTCTACTTTTAGAAAAATGATTTTTAATAAAGAGATTAATGGTCGTATATATGAATTTATTATTAATCCAATTTCAGAAGCTCTTGAGAATAATCCTAATAAAATATCTGTTTCAATTTTAATTTTGGATATTACTGAATCTTATAATTCCGAAAAAATGAAAAGAGATTTCTTCGCTAATGCTGCCCATGAGTTAAAATCTCCTCTAACATCTATTTTAGGTTTCCAAGAATTAATTAAAGATGGATTATTAACAACTAAAGACGAACTTGTTATCGCAAACGAAAGAACTATTAAAGAGGGTGAAAGAATGAATAAGCTTATCATTGAAATGTTAGAACTCTCATCTTTAGAAAACAATAATTTAAGAACGATTGAAAAGATTGATGTTAGCGAAGAAATTGATAAGATTGTTTCAATGCTTGATGATCAAATAAAAGAAAAAGAAATAGTTGTTCATAAGTTATATTCAAAAATGATCATTAAAATGAATCCTGATGATTTTTATAACCTTTTCAAGAATTTAATTGAGAATAGTGTAAGATATAATTTACCACGTGGAAGCATTTGGATTAAAATCGATAATAAAAATAAATTTGTTTCGATTAAAGATAATGGTATTGGTATATCAAAAGAGAACCAACAAAGAATATTTGAAAGGTTTTTTAGAGTCGATAAAGCAAGAAGTAAGCAAAATGGTGGAACAGGTTTAGGTTTATCTATTGTTAAATATATTTGTAACTATTATGACTTAGACATAAAAGTCATTTCTGAACTTGATAAAGGTGCAGAATTTCTAATTTATTTTTAAATTTCTTTACAATTGTATAAATTAAATTAATGTCGATGGTTATCGATAAAATAGTCATTTTTAATTAGCAGAAAAATTAAATTGTAAAAAATTTTACTTGAATTGTAAGCGCTTACAATTATAATTTAAAGTATCAAATCAAATTTCTAAATGGAGGAAATAATTCATGAAAAAAATTAGAAATTTATTAACTGTTAGCGCTGCAATGCTCTGTGCATGTACTATGACAGGATGCGGTGGCAATTCAGGCGTTGAACAAATCAAAGAAACAAATAAGGAAATAATTGCCGAAGCTCAAACTTTAAGTAGAGATGAATTAATGAAGAAAGCTGCTGAAGAAATTGGCGGTGGAACATTAAAATTCATCGGAACATCTTCAAGATTTAAAAATGCAATCGATGCATTTAAAGCTGAACTTTCTAAATATAAGCCTGATTGTGCTAATATGACCATTACAACTGATACAGCAGTTGATGGTGAAATTTATCTAACACTTTGTGGTGAAATCGAAGCTGGAATAAGTGATGGCTACGATGCTGCTTTAGTCCAAGATGGTTATCAATTACAAAATTTAGGTATTAATACAGGATACTTCTTAAATTATGTTCCAAAAGAATGGAATGATGATCCTGAAACAAATAAAGACTTAAACTCAAACCCATTCTCTTTACAATATAATATGAAAACTTGGATGGTTAATAACGGTGGAAGTGGTGCTGATGTTGTATTAGATAACGTTTGGGATGTTACAGTTGATGGAGCAAGAATTCATACAATGTCTCCAGATAACGAAAACGTTAACAGAGACTGGTTAATTATGTTAACTGGTGATGAATGGTGTTCTGTACTTGAAGAAGCATTTAATGACCCAACTAATGATAATAAAGATTTAGACTTAACACCTTATGAAAAATATGGTGATCAAAAATATGCTTATGCATTTATCGAAGGCTTCTTAAAGAACGCTATCTTCTATGCCGATGATGGTGCTGCTAGAGACGCATTTATGAAAGACCAAGGCGGATTTGGTTGGATTGTTTATTCTAAGATAGCTTCCATTCAAGAAACAGCAGCTATTACAAAGAAAGATATTACTATTGCAGCTCTTGGAAAAGATACAACTGATGGAGCAACTCAAGGTGCTTCAAAAGTAAAAGGGTTTGGTGGATTTATGTATAAACACTATCTCCAAGTTATGCCTTATAGTGCACATCCTTGGACATCTTGTGCATTTATTAACTTCCTTTCAACAACTAAAGAAGGATATAGTGCATGGGCCGTTGATATTGGTGACTATCCTTCAATGCCATCAATTAATGTTGATAGAACTAAATATGGACATGGTACATTAGGTAGTGATTATACTTGGACACAAGATGATAATGCTGAAAATGTATTCTCTTGCTTAAACGATCCTGCTTCTTCTTGGTGGGAAGATCAAGCTAATGTAGTTATTGAAAATCCAGCATATATTGTTGGTGAATATAATAATGTTGATAGCTTTATTAGACAAGTTATCGCTAATAAATAGTCCTTCATAATTATTATTTAATATAAGTAGTTAGGGTTGAAAACAACCCTAACTACGAAATTTTTATTATTAAGGAGCGTAAAAAATGGAAAACACAATGAATTTAAACTCCTTCAAGCTAAAAGTTAAAAAAGGTGTTAATAAAGGCTTAACATTCTTTGGTGTTCCAGCTAATTCAATTCTTATTATCTTTGGAATAATGTTATTGATTTTAACTTTAATTCCAATGATTTATGTAATTATTGATGCATTTACTATTCACTTAATGGAATCTGGTGCTGCTGGTTTACCAGTAGGTTCTTGGACTTTATATCACTGGAAAGAATTATTTGCAAGTGATACAAGTGTTGGCTATTTCTATAAACCACTTGGAAATTCATTACTTGTTTCAGTTCTTGCATGTATCTTTTCAATTATATTTGGTGGAGTAGTTGCATTCTTAGTTACAAGAACCAACATGCCATTTAAAAAGTTTATATCTACAGTCTTTATTTTCCCTTACATCATGCCTCAATGGACATTAGCCTTATTCTGGAAGAATTTCTTCATTTCAACTAATTGTACTGCAGGCTATGTTGGTGAACTTCAAGCTTTGACTGGATTTGCTTCTCCTGAATGGTTAGTTTATGGGCCTTTCTCTATCTCTTTAGTTTTAGGTTTACACTATGCACCATTTGCTTATATTTTAATAGGTGGCATCTTAAGAAATATGGATGCTAACTTAGAAGAAGCAGCAACTATTTTAAATATTCCTCGTTGGAAAATATTTACCAGAATTACAATCCCAATTGTAAAACCTGCTATTTTATCAACAGTTTTACTTGTTTTCTCAAGTGCAATGTCTTCTTATCCAGTTGCCGTTACTCTTGGAAAACCAATTAACTTTGAGGTATTAGCGACTGAACTTCAAGTTATGCTTCAAGGAGGAAAATTCTCCTCTCAAGCTGGCATGGGTTCAATTATATCTATCATTCTTATCTTAATTGGTGTAATCATTCTTACTATTAATCAAGTTTCGACTGGTAATAGAAAACAATATACAACAGTTAGTGGTAAATCTGGACAAGTTAGTAAGAATAATCTTGGCAAGGTTGGTAAATGGATTGTTGCTGTTATCTTATCGATTTTAGTTTTATTCTTCTGTATTGGCCCAATGGTTTCGTTTATTTTCGAATCATTATTACCAAATAGTGGTGACTATTCAATTGGATTTACAACGAAATGGTGGACTTCGACTGAAGTATTAAGAAACGGTTATAAAGGTATATTCTATACTCCTCAAATTTGGCAAGCTTTAGGCGGATCAATTTTACTTTCAGTAGTTTGTGCTTTATTTGCTGGTACATTTGGTCTTCTTATTGGCTATGCAGTTTCTAAGAAAAGAAAATCTGTCCTTGCTCAAGGTGTTAATGCTTTAGCATTCTTACCTTACTTATTACCTTCAATTTCTATTTCAGCTATCTTCTTCATGGTTTCACTTAATATTTCTTGGCTATATGCAATGCCATTCTTATTATGTGTTATCGTTGGGGTATTAAAATATATTCCATTTGCAAGTAGAAGTAGCTTAAATGCTATGCTTCAACTTAGTGGTGAAATTGAAGAAGCTGCAATGATTCAAAATATTCCTTGGTGGAAGAGAATGCTTAGAATTGTCTTCCCAATTCAAAAATCAAGTTTCTTAAGTGGCTATTTATTACCATTTATTAGCTGCATGAGAGAACTTTCATTGTTCGTATTTATCGCTCCAACTGGAATGATTCTTACAACACTTATGTTCCAACTCGAAGAAACTGGTCTTCCAGCTCTCGAAAATGGTGCAAACTTAATTCTTGTTGTCGTAATTTTAATCTTTAACTGGTTAATTAATAAAGTTACAGGAGCAAGTTTAGATAAAGGTATCGGAGGTTAGTTATGCCTACAATTGATTTAATTAATGTTACAAAAAGATGGGGAGATTTCTACGCAGTTGATAATTTAAATCTTCACATTGATGATTATTCATTTATTACATTACTTGGTCCATCTGGTTGTGGTAAAACAACCACATTACGTATGATTGCTGGACTTGAAACACCAACAAGCGGAAAAATTTTAATTAACGGTATCCCTGTCTTTGATAGTGATTTAGGAATTAATGTTCCTGCTAGCAAAAGACATGTTGGTTTCTTATTCCAAAACTATGCTCTTTGGCCACATATGACTGTTCAAAAGAACATCGAATTTGGCTTACAAAATTTAAAAGAATTCCTTCCAGTTGTTGATTCTGAATTTACTAAAATTAAAAACGATATATTAGTTTTATCTAATCCAAAAAAGGTTGTTGAATTAGTTAAACAAAATATAGATAAGAAAGATAAAGTCGATAAAAGAAGAACTTTAATTTCAATTATTGATTACTTTAAAGTTTCTAATTTTACTGCTAAAGAAATTTTTGATCTTCATTTAGAAGAAAAAGAACCTTCAGAAGCTGAGACTTTAGCAAAAGAAAAAATTGCTCAAAAAGAAAAAGCCTTGGAAAACATTACACATAAATACGAAGAAAAAGGCATTGACTTAAATAAAGATGGCTATGTTATGAGCGAGCCAGAACTTGCTGAAGATTATATTGCTTTAAAGTTGTCTTATGATGTAATTAAAGATTATAAGAAATTATTATCTTATTTAGATTTAGCTTCTAAAGAAGGCGAAAAACCTTTAAAACTCATCATGAGAAAAACTAATGTTTCTCAAAAAACAGCTAAAAATCTTCTTGATTTCGCTTTATCTATTAAAGATAAAAACGAAGAAGAACAAGTAGAATTAGCAAAAGAAGAATTAAATAACTATAATATCGCTCTTGAAAGAGTTAAAAACGGTTATTTAAATAATAATTTCCATCTTAATGAAAAAGGCGAAAAGATTCCATCAATCGATTTTGATAACAAGAACTGGGATGGCAAAAAAGTTCACTTATTGAAATATAGAAAATTAAGCGATGAAGAAATCGATCTTAAAGTTAGACATGTCTCTCGTGTTGTTAAAATTGGTGAATTCATGGAAAGATATCCTAGTGAACTTAGTGGTGGTCAACAACAAAGAGTTGCTATTGCTAGAACCTTAGCTCCAGGACCAAAAGTCTTATTTATGGATGAACCATTATCTAACCTTGATGCTAAATTAAGACTTGAAATGAGAGGAGAACTTAAACGTCTTCATTTAGAAACTGGTTCAACATTCGTTTATGTTACTCACGACCAATTAGAAGCTATGACTTTAGCTACAAAGATTTGTTTGATTAACAATGGTGTTTTACAACAATATGATGCACCTCTTGATGTTTATAAAAAACCAAATAATATTTTTGTTGCTGATTTCGTTGGTTCACCTGCTATTAACTTCATCGAAGCTTTAGTTGATCAAAAAGAAGATAAGAAGATTAACTTAACAATGCTTGATGGATTAAAGTTTGAATTTATTCCTACTCAAGATTTAGATTTAGCTAAATTAAAAGAAGAAAGAGATGAAGAATTTAAAGAGATTGAAGAAAAGAATAAATCTTTAAAAGAAAACAAGAAGTATGTTGAAAAAGGGAATAAAGATGTTAATTTCAAATTCACAATTTCTAAAGTTAGTGGAACTCTTACTTCTGATGAAGAAAGAATAATTGAAGATAACGAATATGTTATTGGAATTAGACCAGAATTTATTTCATTAAATGATAATGGAGCAATTAATGGAGAAATTTATAATGCATTACCTTCAGGTATGGAAACAACAGTTAAAATTAGATTAAATGAATTTATTTTAACTGGAGTTATATTTGGTGGTGTTGATTATAAAGTTGGCTCTAATTGTAAGTTTAACTTTATTGGAAAAGAAATACTTCTATTTGATAGAAAGAGTGGAAAACTTCTTTCTCAAGGTAGTTTAAAGTTTATAGGTGAATAATATTTAGTTAAATAAATATAGGGCATTATGATAATGCCCTATATTTAAAATTATGGTAAAACATATGGAAAAAGAAACTAGAGATAGATATGAATATTGGTTAAAATCATTAAAAGATATTAATAACGAAGATTATTTAAAACTAAAAAGTATTAAAGATGAATCTAAGATTAATGATTTATTTTATAAAGATTTAAGTTTTGGAACAGGAGGACTTAGAGGAATAATGGATTTAGGTTCTTCTAGACTTAATGTTTATAATATCTATAGAGCAAGTGAAGGTTTAGCTTTATATTTATTAGAGAAATTTAAAGATAATAAAGATGATATTAAAGTAGTTATTGGATATGATTCAAGGTTTAATTCTAAAGAATTTAGTGAAGTAAGTGCTAGAGTTTTTGCCTCTAATAAAATAAAAGTATATTTATTTAAAGAGATTTCACCTACTCCACTTGTTTCTTTTGCTATAAGAAGACTTAGAGCAAAAGCCGGAGTAATGATTACTGCTTCTCATAATCCTAGAGAATATAATGGTTATAAAGTATATAATGAAAATGCTTATCAAATAACATTAAATGAAGCTAGTGAAATAATTAAAAAAATAAATGAAGTAGATACATTTTTAGATTTTAAAAAACATACATCTAAAAACTACATCAATAACTCTTTAATTACATATGTTGATGATGATATAAGTGAAGAATTTATTAAATCTAATCTTAATTCTTCTATTTTAAAAGATAAATGTAATAAAGATGAACTAAAAATAATTTATACACCATTAAATGGTACAGGAAGAAAATATGTTCCAAAAGCCTTAAAAGAAGATGGATTTAATAATATTATTATCGTAAAAGAACAAGAAGAAAGTGATCCTAATTTTACTACTTGTCCTAAACCTAATCCTGAACTAAAAGAAGCATTAAGTTTAGGTATATCTTACTTAAATAAGTTTGATGCTAGTATCCTTATTGCAACAGATCCAGATGCAGATAGATGTGGAGTAGTTATTAAAACTAAAGAAAATAAGATCTATCTTCCTAGTGGTAATGAAATAGCATTATTACTATTAAACTTTATTATTGAATATAACTTGAATTACTTACATAAAGATATATCTTATTTTAAAGATAAAATAGTAGTTAGAAGTATTGTTTCTACTTCGTTAGTAGATAAGATATGTTTTAAATATAACATTAAACTTAAAACAGTATTAACTGGTTTTAAGTTTATTGGAGAAGAAATAAATAACTTAGAATTAAATAATAAGTTAGATTCGTATTTAATAGGTTTTGAAGAATCTTATGGATATTTAACTAACACTGATATTAGAGATAAAGATAGTATAAATGCTTCTATTTTAATTAGTGAAATGACTTATTTTTATAAAGAACTAGGTTTAGATTTAGTTGATAAGTTAGATTTAATTTATAAAGAATATGGTTACTATAAAAACATCTTACTTACTCATAATTTCTTAGGAGAAGATGGAATGAATAAGATGAAAAAGATAATGAATAATCTTAGAGAATTAAATTTAAATGAGTTATCTAACTTATTAAAAGAAGAAGTTAAATCTAAAGAAGATTATTTATTATCGAAAGAAATTAATATTAATAACGAAATTAAAGATCTTAGTTTACCTAAATCCGATGTATTAATTATTAATTTTAAAAATAATACCAGATTTATGATTAGACCTAGTGGAACTGAACCTAAACTTAAATGTTACATTGAAGTAAGTTCAAAAAGTGAGGAAGAATCTAATAATTTAATTAACAAATTTAAAGAATTATTTAACGTAATAATTAAATAAATTAGGTATAAAATATGGAAGAAATAATTGAATTAATCCCATCAATTAAAGAATATCTTTGGGGTGGATTTAAACTTAAAAAATATAAAGATTTAGATAATAAATATGAAAAAATAAGTGAATCTTGGGAGTTATCTTTTTTAGATGAAGGACCTTCTAAATTTATAAATAAAGAAGGTAAAGAAGTAGAACTTAGAAATGAAGTTATTTCTTTAGATTTAGGGAAAAATATAAATAACTTTAAATTTAATAATAAGATATTTTTCCCTCTTTTAATTAAATTAATAGATTCAAATGATTCTTTATCTATTCAAGTTCATCCAAGTGATGATTATGCTTTAAAACATGAAAATTCTTTAGGTAAAGAAGAAATGTGGATTATTTTAGATTCTAATCCTAATTCTTATTTATATTTAGGGTTAAATAAAGATTTAACTAAAGAAGAATTTTTAAGTTCAGTTAATAACAATACTTTATTAGATAATTTAAATAAAGTTTATGTTAAAAAAGATGATATATTTTTAGCAAAACCTGGAACAATTCATGCTATTGGTAAAGGTATTACTTTACTTGAAATACAAGAATCTTCTTTTTTAACATATCGAATTTATGACTTTAATAGAGTTGATAAAAACGGTAAAAAAAGAGAATTACATTTAACTAAAGCATTAGATGTTATAAATTTTAATAAATTAGATATTAGTTCAATTGATTTAACAAGTAATGATGAAATAACAACTAAATATTTTAATGTTATTTTATCAAACTTAAATAAAGATGAATCAAAAGAGTATCTTTATTCAAATTCTTTTGTTTTAGCAACAATTATTGATGGAGAAGGGTTTATAAATGATAAAAAAGTATCTAAATTTAAGTCTTATTTTATAAAGGCTGATACACATTTTGTTATTAAAACAGACACTAAATTAAGTTATGTTCTTAGTTCAATTTAATTAAAATAAGAAGATTAAACTTATACCAATAACAAGTAAAATTAAACCTATTGGAGCATATTTAAAATAAGTCAAATATGATATTTTTTCGTTATTTTCCTTACAAATTCGAATAAACATTAAAGATGATAATGCTCCACAAGGTGTAATTAAAGCACATAGATTAGAAGAAAGAATAGTTGCATAGACACTATTTAAATCAATAATTGATGAATAGTTTAATATATCTCCATAAAGAAGTGACATAGGAACATTATTTACTAAATTTGCTGCTAAAGCACTAGAAATACCATAAATATATGTTTCTAAAGTAGGATTATTTGTTGATTCAATTAAAGAAGAAACGCTTGAAAGAAGTGGAGTTTCATTTAAAGAAGAAATAATAATAAACATTGAAACTAAAAATGGAATAAATTCATAAGGTAGTGACTTTAAAGGTTTAATAAAGTATTCTTTTTCTTTTTTAAATGAAAATGTATAAATTATTGCAATAATTAAATCTAGTAAAGCAAAAACTAGAGTAATTATATACATTTCAATATTTATAAAGCTTGAAAGAATTAAAAGAATTGTTGTTAAAGCTAAAGAAGTTAAACCTACTATAAGTAAGAATTTATTTTTAATAGGTTTCTTTTCAACATTAGTATCTATTTTTATTTTTAAATCTTTATAAAATACTAAAATTAAAATTACATATAAAACTAGCATTAAAATTAAAGAAACAGGTGTTAATTTCTTTAAATAATCAAAATAAGTTATATCAAAGAATGATCCTAAATATAAATTAGAAACATTTGTAGTTAAAAATGTTGTAGATAATGTATTTAAAACAAAACATACCATCATTAAATAAGGTAAAGCCTTAGTTTTACATGCTCTAGCAAAATAAATAATAATTGGTGTGACAATAATTATTATGTCGTTATTTGTTAAAATTGTAAGAAAAGATATTAAAAAGTAGAAAACAGTAAATAAAATAAATTGATTACCATTTCCAATTCGGCCAACTCTAGTTGCTAAATAGTCAAATAACCCAACACTATCTAAGAATTTAGATATAAATGTTAAAGATAAAAATAAAACTATGATTTTAAATGGATTAGTGGAGTTATTTTCGATAAATAATTTTAAAATATCTCCATCAGTAGAAATATGAGTTAATAATATTAAGATTGCCCCTAGTAATGTAATTAACCAATAAGTATCTATTTTCTTGCTTCTAATCTTTATTCTAGGGAAAAGGAAGAAAGATAGAGTCATTGCAATAATCGTAAGTGCACTAATTACATAAGTGGCAATCATAAATTTACCTCGTTTAGTCTAACGGTTAAATATCATAGTCTTCTATGATTAAATTATCAATAAATTGTTTATTTAATATACTTTAATTGATAATAGTCGATATTTTACGGTAACACGCGGAAACTTTTAAATTAATTTTCGTCTGTAAAGCTTTTTTAAGAGGCTAAATCATACCTTGAAAATTTCGTTTTAAGTAAAATCGCGAGTTAGACTCGGGATTTTTCTAAAGTATAATATCAATGGTGATAATATGATTAATAGAACGATTAAAAAAGAAGTACTAAAAAGCTTAAAATTTAAACCAATTACTTTGATTACTGGTACTAGGCAAGTTGGAAAAACAACTTTATGTATGGAAATATTAGCTGCTTTTACTGGCGAAGAACTAGTTTATGAAAAGATTGCTAAATTAGTGGAAGTTGATTTTGAAACTATAAAAAGTTGGTTAAATATTTTACTTGCTAGTAACATTATTTATTTATTAAGACCATATAATGAAGTTTCAGTAATAAAAAGAATAGTTAGAAGACCTAAAATTTATTTTAATGATACAGGACTTGCTTGTTACCTTGCTAGAATTACTAATGATCAAATTCTTAGTCATTCATTTTTTAAAGGAAGATTTGTTGAAACTTATATTGTTAATGAATTACGTAAATCATATAAAAATAATGGCATAGTTGAGAATTTTTATTACTATAGAGATAAAAATCAAAACGAAATTGATTTAGTTATTTTAGATGGAGGTGTTTTAAATCTTATTGAATGTAAATCAGGCTATGATTATTCTAAAAAAGATGAAAAAAGTTTTGCTAGACTTTCTAATTCTAATTATGAATTAGGAAATTCTTTCGTTATTTGTAATACTAGTTCAATCTATACAATTGATGATAAAATTTATGCTATCCCTATTTCATCTATTTAGGATAATAAAAAAACAACTACATATTAAGTAGAAATATGTAGTTGTAAGGATTTACTTAATTTAATCTATATTATTTTAATAATTCATCTAAATCTTTATCGATTTCTGAAATAGGAGTAGTTGGTTCATATCTTTTAAAGATATTACCTTCTTTTGAAATTAAGAATTTAGTAAAGTTCCATTTAATTGAATGTTTATCTTTATCGTTTCCCATTTCTTTCATTAAATCATTTAATATTGGTGTAAGTTCATGTTTAGGATCAAAGCCTTCAAAAGTAGTATTTTCTTCTAAATATTTAAATAAAGGGGAAGCATTTTCACCATTAACATCGACTTTATTAAATCTAAGATATTTAGTATTAAACTTTAACGAACAAATATGATCAATTTCACCAATTGATTCAGGAGCTTGTTCTTTAAATTGGTTACATGGAAATTCTAAAAGTTCTAAACCTTTAGAATGATATTTTTCATATAACTTTTCTAATTCATCTAAAGTAGGAGTAAATCCACAATGAGTCGCACTATTAAAAATTAATAATGTTTTACCTTTAAATTCACTTAAACTTACTTCCTTATTATTTTTATCTAATACTTTGAAATCATATATATTCATGTTTATATTCTCCTTAAGTTAAATTAATTCTTTAACTATTTTATTTTATCATTATTTGTAACTAATATTTATTAATATGCTTATAAATAATAAGTAAGGTATAATTTAACTTAATATGAGCCGGGAAGAATTTTTTAATTATATAAAAACTAAAGATTATTTTATTTCTTTAAAAGCATTTTTAGATAAAGAATATTCTAATTATGTAATTTATCCTGAAAGAAAAGATTTATTAAATGCTTTTAAATTATGTGATATTAATAAAATAAAAGTAGTTATTATTGGGCAAGACCCATACTTTAATAAAGATCAAGCTATGGGACTTGCTTTTTCTATTAAACCTTATAACCATAAATTGCCACCATCATTAATCAATATATATAAAGAACTATGTATTGAATTTAATAATTCTTTATATATGAATTTTAATGATGGTGATCTAACTTATTTAGCAAAACAAGGAGTATTTTTAATTAATCCGATATTAAGTGTAAGAGAAAAAGAACCTTTAAGTCATGATATTAAAGAATATAAGTTATTATTTAAAGATATAATGGAATATATCGATAAAGTTGATAATAACATTGTTTTTATTCTTCTTGGTAATAAAGCTAAAGGATATGAAAAATATATTGCGAATAAGAATAGATTAATTATCGAAGCACCTCATCCTTCACCTTTAGGAGCTAATAAAGGTGGATTCTTTAATACTAATATCTTTGTAAGAACAAATGAGTATTTAAAAGAACATGGTCTTAAGGAGATAAATTGGTCGAATAATTCCTTATTTAATTGTAAATTATAATCTCACGTGACAATAAATTATTGTTTATAATTGCAATCATCAAAAAAATATTACCACGTGGAAATATTTTGTGCTTTTAATTTTAATAACTTCTTAACTTTCATCTCTTTTCAGATTTTTATATGATTAAAGATATGAAAAAAGAAGAAGTTATCAAAGATTTGAAGCTAATTCCTCATATTGAAGGAGGATATTTTAAAGAAACAGTCCATGGAGATATTAAATATAAAGATAGTGATCAATATTTATACTCATCAATTATATTTTTATTAGGTAAAGATGATATTTCTCATTTACATGATTTAAAAGAAGATGAACTTTGGTATTACCAAGGCGGAGACAATTGTTTAATTGTTGATATTGATGTTTATAATGGATGTAAAATCAATTATGTTGAAATCGGACTAAATAATGGTAATAAATTAGTTCAATATTTAGTCAAGAAAGGACATATTTTTGGTTCTAGATGTAAAGGAGAGAACTTTACTTTAGTAGGATGTATGGTTTCACCTTCTTTTAAATATGAACATTTTAGATTAGTAAAAAAAGAAGAAGTTGAAGGCAAAATTTCTAACGAAGATTTTGAAAAAATCTCTGATATGTTTGCAGAATAATTTTTAATCTTTTAGTTCAGCTAAAGATTTATTTGTTAAGTAGGTTATAGCTTTGTTATTTTTGTTTTGGTATAACAAGTTATTCTTTATTAAATTCCCGATAATTTCGTTTCTTAAATAAGAAGATGGTTCGATATTTAATAACGAAGCAATTTCACGTAATGTTCTTTCTTTATAGTAACAATATCCAAGTATTTGCTCATCCTTTTTACTTGTTTGAATCGAATTATCTTTAGATTTAGCTAATAAATTCTTAGTATTTTCATCAATTACGCCTGTTTCGGTGTTTAAATTAGGAAGTGTAATTATAAATCTTGTTGAATCTGAATCGATGTAAGGCTTTTTACTTCCGCTATAATTTTTATAGTCTTCAGTAATTTTTTCAAATCCGCTGCCTCTTTTTTCCATGTAGTTACAAAGAGATAAAACTTCGCATATTAACTGGTTTCTTCTTGTAGGGAGAATTGAGGAGATGTTGGTTTCTCTTTTTAAATCGATATCTTGATCTAATAACGAACCAGGAGAAACAATTTCTAATCTATCAAAATAAAGATTAATTTGAATAAAGGATTCTGAATAATAATAGTTTTTGTGTGCATATGCATTTACCACACTTTCAAAGACAGATCTTGTCGGGTATGATGGGATACTAAGTCTAGATGTTGGAAGTTTTACTTCAACAATTTTGTTGTTTTCTTGAACGAAACTAAGGATTCTTTCGATATTATCAAAAATATTTCCGTTTAAATCCCCACTAGTTTCATAATCATCAATGCCTTTATTGATTCCTTTCCACAAATTACAGACTGCAAGAGTAGCTTCTCCTCTATAATTGTCTTTAAAAATCAAAGCTCCTCTAGCTAAAAAACCATCCTTATTAACAAAGCCTATATTTAGAAGTGTTTTAAAGGTTAATTCTATCTTATGTATTTCTCTGTATTTGTTGTGGAGTTTTGTAAAATCTCTTTCATCATATTTAACATCAGTAATTTGCAAGTCATAAGGTATCGAGGCTTTATTGGCAAATAAAAATTCAATTTTTTCTGGAGTTGCAGGATAGTTTCTACCCTCGTCTCTAAGATAAACTGTAAAAAATCCATTATATTTTAAATAAAAAATATTTTTTTCTCTTAGAATGTTAATTTTAATAATAAAAGAATCGGTTTTGTTTGGTATTTCTAAGTATTCAAAATTATATGTAGGAAGTGGAGTAATATGTTCTTTAACTTCCCTGATAAACAATTGAACTTGGGAATCAACAATTTCTTTAGATAAGCCAATAGGCTCATAAGTTTGATCTTTAACACCGACGTATAAAGATCCACCGTTTGTATTAGCAAAAGCATCAACTGTTTTTAACCGTGTTAAAGATTTTTCTCCATCATTTAAGAATTGTTTGAACTCTACTGTCTTGGATTCAAATTTAGGTAAAGCAAGTTCTTTCATATAAAACCTCCAATTTACTTCTAAATTACTTCTAGATAAATTCTACTACTTCTAGTCAAAAAATCAATAAAAATTACATTTTTTTGAGATATTTAAAAAAATTAAAGAAATTTACTTCTAAGAAACTTCTAAATAACTTCTTTACTTCTAGATGTAATTTGTTGTTGTGAAATATATAGCAATTAAATAGAATTTTAAATAAATTGTAAAAAGTGAGCATTTTGCTTGTCAGAAGTAAAATGGGCATATATAATAAAGCCAGTTAAAAGGGAGCTGGTAGTTATATCCGGCTGAGAAAAAAGGAATTTAACTTTTGACCTATTAACCTGATCTAGGTAATTCTAGCGTAGGTGATTAACTAACGAGAAGAGAATTTATTTATATAGGTATAAATGATTCTAATAGTTTGTTTGGTTATCTTATTTAAATATCTTAGAAATAGGAGAAGTAAAGGGGTAAGTCGAAACAAAAGGTTAGGATATAAAAAATATATCTAATATAAATAAATTATTGCTTTATAAAGTTCTATTTTAATCCCTTGACCTAGAATTGTATTCTAGGTTTTTTTCTTGTTTAAGGGAGGTTTTATGGAAAATCAAGTTATAGAAGAGAAAAAATCCTATAATAAGTTCTATATTTTAGGTATTGGTATATTCTTGTTCTTACTTCTAATATTCTCGATGTTTATTCCAGGATTCATTGTTGAAGGGGAAGAAGAAAGTATCAATGTTACATTAAGTCAATTAATATTTAATGATCATAATGTATTTGGAATACTTTCATTTGTATTTTTAATTATTTCACTTGTTGTTTTTATTCCAACAGCATTAATAAGTGATAAAAACAAGAAAGTATGTAATATCTTAACAATTGTCGATTTAGTTACTTTCTTAATTGCATCTTTATCTTATATTCTTATTACTTACGTCTCCCCTTATGTTGGTTATACTTATAGTGGAGACTTTAAAGTAGAAGAAATATTTACAATTATTTATTTAGTTATTAGTGTAATCTTATTTATTATTATTGTTTCTAATTACACAAAGAAAGAAAAAGCATTTACAACTAAAGAAATTGCTGAAATCTCTATTTTATTAGCTTTATCAATTGTTTTAGATAAAATTAAAATTAGTGTTGGAGCAGATGGAGGAAGTGTAAATGTTAGTGCTTTCCCTTTAATCTTAATCGGATTAAGATTTGGTTTTATTAAAGGATTTATTTCTTCATCAATCTTCTTTGGTTTAATTACTAACTTACTTGATGGATATGGAATTATGACTTATCCATTTGATTACTTAATTGCTTTCTCATTCTATAGTGCTCCAGGCTTATTCTATGATTTATTCAAGAGAATTAACTTTGATAAAAGGAATGAAAAAGGGCTTCTTTATAATGATCAAATCGCATTAATTATTTCATTAATCTTAGGTCAAATCTTGTCATTTGTTGTTAGAATGATTGGTGGTTCTTTATCTTCAATCATCTTATACGATGCAACTTTAGCTTATGCATTAAGTTATAACTTACCTTATGTTGGATTAAGTGCATTATCTTGTTTAATTCTTGGTTTAGCCTTAGTTCCTGTTATTGCTAGACTTAATAAACGTTACGAAACTAAACATTTAAGAAAACTTAATCTATTAACACAAGAGAATTAGTTTTTATCTTCATATAACAAAATTAAAAGCTGTTTAGGAGAATCCTAGAACAGCTTTTAATTTTGGGAATATGGTATATCTTTAATACCATATTCATACTACATTATTCAATAACAATTTTCAAACTATGTTTAATTGTTACAATATAGAAATAATTTAAAATTTATCCTAAAGTAGCTTCAAGAATCATCATTATTACAAAACCAACAACAAAAGATAGTAATCCAATATGTGAGTTTTTATTTTCATCATTACTTGAAGCGTTTGGAATTAAATCGTCAATAATAACATAGATCATACATCCACCAGCAAAAGAAAGAGCCCATGGCATTAAATAAGAAATGTAATATGCTAAAAATACTCCTATTAATGCAGATAAAGGTTCAACAAGTCCTGAAAAAGTGCCATATAAAAATGCTTTATGAGAAGAATTTGTTGTTTCTTTTAAAGGTAGAGCTATAGCTGCACCTTCTGGAACGTTTTGAATAGCAATACCAATAGAAATCATTAAAGCACCTGATATAGCAGTAAATAATTCTAAATTAGGATCAGCATTGAAATTAGCTAAAGCAACACCAAGAGCTACCCCAACACTTAATCCTTCAGGAATGTTATGAATAGTAACGGCTAAAAACATCTTATTAGCTCGAGATAATTTAGCTGTCTTAACACCTTCTTCTAACTTAGTTTGAGCATGCATATGAGGTACTAATTTATCGATTAACAAAAGTAAACCAATACCTAATAAGAATCCTATAACTGCTACTAAAATTGGTGGCATATAAGTAACTTCAGATTCCATTGAAGGAATGATCAAACCAAAAATAGCTGCTGCAAGCATTACTCCTGCGGCAAACCCATTAAACAATTGATTTAATCTATTACTGATTTTCTTTCTAAATAAATAAACTAATGCGCTACCTAGAGTAGTCGCTAGAAATGGAGTTAAAAGTATAACAATTGAATAAGTAATTACGTTCATAATTTTAAAATTATAGACATTTTTTTCTTAAATTAAAATTACTAAATATTAGAAATTCAAAGTATATTAAAATATAAATTATATTTATTAATTAACATGTAGTATAAAAATTTATTGTCTTAACAACAATATTCTAATCGGAGTTTTTTATATTTTAGATTTATTAATTTTGTACTTTTTTATCTTTACAAGTAAGCATTAAGATTCCAGCAACAATGCCTAATATTCCAGAAAAAATAATGTCACAAATAGCCATTGCCATTAAATCTCTAGCTTTATTTGCTGTTTTAATTTTATGCAAACTAATAGCGTTAAAAATAATTGGTAAAAGTAAAAATAAAAGATAAACAAGTGCAAGTCCATAAGTAAAGAAACTAGCTATAATGAATGTAAATGCAGAAATAGAAGCAAAAACGAGATTAAGTATTAAAAGAACTCTTGCTGCGGTTAGAGTGCCTTGACTTCTATCTAATTTTTCTTCTATTGTAACTGAGTTAATAAATGATGCATCTACTTGTTCAGATGCTGAAGTAGCACTAGTTTCTTCTTCTTGCATTTTACCGCAATATGGACAAAATTTTGTCCCTTCTTGTATCTCTTTTCCACAATGTCTACAAAACATAAAAATACCTCCTAAGAAAACTAATTTGATAATGAACTTATCATATGTTTTTGTCAATGACAAACTGTCAATCGTAAGAAATAATGAAGAATTCTATAAATAATTGACCTAATAATCTTTTTATATAAAAAATAGTTTATAACTATAAGAGTAGTTCTAATTATTGTGAAATGATGCTAAAATTTATTTATTAAAGGTGAAAAATATGTTTTGTAAGTACTGTGGTAAAGAAATAGATAATGGAACAAAATTTTGTCCATATTGTGGAAAAATGCAAGACGATAGTCCGGTTAATGATTTTACAGTTAACCAAAGTGTGATACATCCAAATAATATTGCTGATAAAAGTAGTATAGATAAAACAAGTGCTCTATATAAAACTATAAAAATACTCTTATATATCGGTATTGCTACCTCGTTCTTAACTTTTCCTGCTTCTGGGCTTTGCATTATGTATGTATCTTTTAAATTAATTTTCTTACCATTTATTATTATGCTTGGCTTTTTTATTAATGGTTTAGGGATAAAAAAATTAGGTGTAGCAAAAAGTGGTAGTGATCTTATTGTTATAGCAATATTCCTTATTATACTAAATTTAATTTGTGGAAATATCTTTGGTTTAATTGCTGGATGTTTAATGCTTTCGTTAAAACATAAAGAGAAATAATTTTTTAAATCCAAAACTTATAAAATTCTCATAATTGCTTTAAACGAAATAATTAACTAAAACTTAGTTATAAAACTAAAAAATATGGAAAAAGAAAGAAAATTTAACAAACAAGTTTTATTAATTCTAGCAAAGGTATGTTTAATTTTATCGATGATTGCTAGTTTGTTTTTTATGGTTACTTTGTTTGGATTTATTTTTACTTATAACCCATTAGCTATAGTTTTATTTGGCTTATCTATTCTTTCTTTTATGTTTTGCTTGACGTCATATCTACAAATAGAAAATTCTAAGAATAAAAAAGATTTATTAGTGTTTGGAATTTTATCTATCTTCTTTGGATATGGTATATCTGGAATATTTATGCTTTGTGCTAAAGATAATTAATTATTAGATTATAAACACAATGATTTTTTGTTATCAATTTATTATAATAATAGCCTAAAGAAAGGAATATTTTTTTATGGGCTTTAAAAAAGAGAAAACTCAAACTGAAATTGAACAAGAATTAGCTCTTAAACTTGAAGAAGAAAAAGCTAATGAAGATAATATTGATGGTAATAAAGAGAATGAAGCTTTAGATAATGAACCTCAAATAAGTGAAGAAGAGGAAGACAAAATTTTAGAAGAAAAATCTAAAGAATTATCTAAAGATGATCGTTATTCATATTTAATTGATAGAATTGATAAGAAAAAAGAAGAATTTAATAAAGCTAGTAAGAAGATTAAGATGATGAACTACATTATGCTTGGTGTAATGTTAGTTTGTATTGTTGGAGCTTTAATCTTCCTTAGTCTTTTCAAAACTGATGAAGATTCTAATTTAACTTGGTTACCTTATCTAGTTATAGGTATAGCAATTGTAGTTGCTATTATTGCTTATGTCTTTATGAGACTACAAAGAAAAAAGGTAGAAAAAGTAGGAAACGAATATATTTCCTTTGTTATTAATCAAACTAATAGCGTAATTTATGAAGAACCTAAATTCTTAGATTTAAAAGTTGAAGCTATTGCTGATAAAAAAGAAGCATTTTTCAATTCTCGTATATTCAAAGATATTAAGGGATTTAAGTCTATTAATGTTATTAATACAACTTATGAAGGTTATCCATTAATTGCGTTTGATTGTGCTGCTTCAGTAGTACAAAAAAATAGACAAATACCTCACTTTTTAGGAAGAATGTTTGTTTTACCTTTAATTAATGTTCCTAAAGAAGTTAGAGTTTTATTTCAACTTAAAGGTAAAAATGATTATACTTTTCCAGTCGATGATTTAGAAGGGTTAGTCGAGGTAACTAATAACGACAAATATGTTTATTATATTTCTGATCCTAAATATAAAGATGTAATTGATCAAAAAATTATTTCTTTAATTAAGCGTTTTAGAATCGATAAAACAATATATGATGTAATTATTTCAATTAATGGTTCTTCTTTATATATTGGTATAGATTATGAAGATTCATTTATTAGTGTTCCTAGTGATCCTAAAGAAGGATTTAATTTAAAACGTATTATTAAGTCAAAAGAAGATTTAGAAAAAGTTTTAGATATTTTTAAAGCAATATCTTCAAAAAAAATTCATGATTAATAGACCAAAGGAGGTGATTTTAATATGCCTAGTTCTAATTCGAAGTTATTAAATACTTATGTAGAAGTACAAGGTTATAAACATGATGGTAGAATGCATAGAATTTGGGATTCACCTTTTTGTGTCGAAGATAATGAAGATTATATAGTCTTAGTTTCTTATAAAACAAAAGTAATTGAGCATGATTTTAGGGTATGGTATACCAAAGAAAGTGCAGTTATGATCTTTTTTAAACATGAATGGAAAAATATTATAGCTATGCTAAAAAATAACGGAATAACATATTACGTTAATCTTGCATCGCCTTATATTGTTGATTCGAAATTTATTAAATATGTCGATTATGATTTAGATATGAAGTTATATCCAAATAATAAGATTAGACTTATTGATGTAAAAGAGTATGATTTTAACCGTAAACGTTATGGTTATGGAGAAGATATTAACAAAATTCTAAGATATAACATTTTTAAAATTGAAAAAGAGATGAAAAAAAGAGTATTTCCATTCGACGATAGCAAAATCTTAGAATATTATTCTAATTTTAAGAAAATAAGGAATATAAAAGAAAATTAAATAAATGAGAAACAAGGTAAAATTAGGTTATCACGTGGTAAGATTCGTGAAAACTTGCGTGGAAACATAGTATTTAATTAGTAATAAATTAGTAGAAAGAAGAAATAATATGTTAGAAATTTCAATAAAAAGCGATAGTTTAGAAGTAACAAACGAGATAGGAAAACTTATTGGGGAAGAAGCTTTTGTAGGGGAAGTTATTACTCTTAGTGGTGATTTAGGTGCTGGAAAAACTACCTTAACTAAAGAAATAGGGAAAACTATAGGTGTTAAAGAAGATATTAATTCGCCAACCTTTAATATATTAAAGTGTTATTTTAATAAAAATGGGTTAAATCTATATCATATTGATGCATATCGACTTGAAGGTGTACCAAAAGAAAATAAAAATATTGGATTAGAAGAAGTAATTGAAGGAGACGGCTTAGCAGTAATTGAATGGCCAATCTATATTAATGAATTCTTAAATTTTGAAGAATCATTAAATATTACAATTACAATTAATAAAGATACTAATGTTAGATTATTTAAATTAGAAACATATAACGATACGAAGTTTAATGATTTATTTATCAAACTTCGTAACAAGTTTGATAAATAAAATAAGAAAGAAGAAGATATTATATGATTACATTATTACTTGATTCATCTAATAAACTATTAGTAGTAGGTTTAGCAAAAGATAATAAAATAATTGATTATATTATTTACGAAGCATGGCAAAGACAAAGTGAATATATGATTAATGAAATAAATAATATATTTACTAGAAATAATGTTGATCCAAAAAATGTAAATGAAATAATCGTAACTAAAGGTCCTGGAAGTTATACTGGACTTAGAATTGCTTTAACTATTGCTAAAATATATGGTTATATTTTAAATATTCCTGTATATACTTTATCATCTTTAGAAATACTAATTGATTCAAAAGAAGAAGATATAAATACAATATGTTTAATGAATGCTAGAAGTTCTAGATCATACATTGGAATATATTCTTCTAATAAAGTGACTTTATTAGAAGATAAAGTATTAACTAATGAGGAAGTTATTCAGTTAATAAATGATAATAAGATATATAAAGTAAGTGGAGATATATCTTATCTTAAATTAGATTTAGATAAAATTAATTATCTAAATCTATCATCTTTAGATTTACTTAATAATATGCTTTATTTAAAAGACGAAAAGAATAAAGTTAGTAATATTCTTACTTTAAAAGCAATATATTTAAAAGATTAATTATTAATTTATGTTTAGCATTTCTAAATTAAATAAATCTAATTCAAGTGATATAGAAGGTATTAAAAATGTTGAAGAAACATCTACCTTTGATACTTTAAAAGAGAAAGATATTGATTATGAGATATACGAAAATCCAGTATCAAACTTTTTAATACTTAAAAATTCACTTAATAAAGTAGTTGGCTATATCGATTATTGGATTACTTTTGATTCTTCTACAATCTTTAAAATAGTTATATTAGATTCATATCGAAATAAAGGTTTAGGTACTTATTTATTAAGTGAAACAATTAAAATACTAAAAGAATATGAAGATAAAGATGATCATACTAAATTACTTTTTCTTACTTTAGAAGTAAGAAAATCTAATCTTAGTGCTATCTCTTTGTATCATAAGGTAGGACTTAAAGAGATAACAATTAAACCATCTTATTATGAAGATGGAGAAGATGCAATATATATGGTAAAGGATTTAAATGAGTAATATGGAACAAAATAAAGATTTAATAATTCTTGGTATAGAATCTTCTTGTGATGAAACAGCTATTGCAATAACAATTAATGGCGAGCTTAAAGCTAACGTAATTTCTTCTCAAATTGACGTACATCAAAAATATGGTGGGGTAATGCCTGAAATTGCCTCAAGATTACATTTAGAAAATATTGCTGTTGTTTTAGATGAAGCTTTAAAGAAATCAGGTGTAACAATGGAAGAAGTTAGCGCTATTGCTTTTACACGTGGCCCAGGTTTAATTGGAGCGCTTCATGTAGGCTTACAAGCTGCTAAAACCTTAGCTTTAATCTATAAAAAACCTTTAATACCAGTACATCATTTAGCTGGGCATATATATGCTAATGAATTTATTGAACCATTACTTTTCCCTTGTTTAGCGGTTGTAGTGAGTGGTGGAAATACTGAGCTAGTTTATATGAAAGAACATCTTTCTTTTGAAATAATTGGTGAAACAATCGATGATGCAATTGGTGAGAGTTATGATAAAGTTGCTAGAGTTTTAGGTTTACCTTATCCAGGAGGAGTAGCAATTGATAAACTAGCAAAAGAAGGAGAACATACTTATAAACTTCCTGAACCATTAAAAGATAATTCGTTAAATGTATCTTATTCTGGATTAAAAACTGCAGTAATTAATTTAGTAAATAAAGAAAAGATGTTAGGACATGAAATTAATGTTCCAAATATGGCTAAATCTTTCCAAGATGTTGCTATAAAAGAAATTATAGATAGAGTTATTAGAGCTTCTAAAATGTATGATGTAAAAGAAATAGTTTTAGCAGGTGGAGTAAGTGCAAATTCATATTTAAGAAGCGAAATTGTTAAAGAATTTGAAAATACACCTATAAAAGTTGTTATTCCACCATTATGGGCAACAACAGATAATGCTGCTATGATTTGTAAAGTTGGCGAATATCTTTATAAAAAAGGATTATTTACTGATTTAAGTATAGGTGTTGATCCATCTTGGAAAATTGAAGATTACGATAAGTTTTAATTAACATAAAATTTACAAAAACGTTCTTTTAACTAAAAAAATAACTTGCAATAATGTTCTATTAATTACCTAAATAAGTTGGAAAAATGTTCTATTAATTTAAAAAATAACTTACAATAATGTTCTATTAATCCCATAATTTTAATATGAAGAGAAAATATTTAGATGAATTAATAGCCTGGAAAGATTCAGAATATAGAAAGCCTCTAATTTTATGGGGTGCAAGGCAAGTTGGAAAGTCTTTTTTAGTCGAAGAACTTTTTGCTAAGGTTTATTTTAAAAACAGATATCTTAAAATAGATTGTTCGGACGATAAAGAATTTGTCGATTTTGTATTTAGCAAAAATAATTTAAAAGACGTTTTGGATTATATTGAAATTAGATATGATTTTAAGGCTGATAAAAATCATTTATTGTTTTTCGATGAGGTTCAGGAATGTTTACCATTAGTTAAAATGTTAAAACATTTTTGTGAACAAAGAAGAGATATTCCAGTAATAGTTTCAGGATCATTATTGCGAATAAAGATTTTTAGAGAAAGTCATAAACGAGGTTTAGATAGTAATTCACCTAAATTTCTTTTTCCTGTTGGTAAAATCAACCAACTTAAAATGTATCCATTAACTTTTGATGAATTTTTGCTTAATTACAACGAAAATACTTATAATTTTGTTAAAGAAAGCTATAAAAAGAAAACGCCTTTAGACAATACAATTCATCTTAGATTATTAGATATCGTAAATGATTATCTTTTTGTTGGTGGTTTACCAGAAGTTGACGATTATTTTATTAGTCATAAAGACGATAGAGTTGGTGTTTATAAACAAGTTATTCCTATTATTAAAGAAATTTATGACAACTATCTTGGTGATATGGAACTTTATCAAGCTTCACCTGAATCAATTGTAAGAAGCAAACTTATCTTTAAAAATATCTATAAACAGTTAAATAAAGAAAACAAAAACTTTAAGTTTTCATTAATTGAAGAAGGTGCAAGATGGAAAGATATGGCTAACCCTGTTGCTTGGCTTGTATTAGCAAAAATTGTTAATCAATCATTTCAATTAAAAGAAATAGTAACTACACCATTAATTCAAGAAGAAAGCTCTTTAATGAGATTATATTTAGGAGATATGGGCATTTTTACTTATCAAAGCGAATTAAATGCAAGATCCTTTTTATTTGATAAAAACAATTCTTTATCTGGAATTTACTATGAAAATTTTGTTGCAAATGAACTAATTGCTGCTGGGCTTAATCTATTTTATTGGAAAGGAAAAAGAAATAGTGAATTTGAATTTATAATTAATATTGGAAATAGAGTTATTCCAATTGAAGTAAAGAAAGGAAGAGATAGGTTAAATTCTTTAAATGAATTTAGAATCCATAATAAGGCTGATATAGCAATAAAAATTTCTTCTAATAATTTTGGTTTCGATGAAGTTAATAAAATATTAACGATTCCTTTTTACTATGTTTCCTTTTTACTAAAAGATATTAAAGAAGATAATTTTTCTTATTAATTATTAGTATTAGCGGTGGACTATATTTTTCCTTCTTTAATTGTAGTAGTTAGTGGTGGAAATACTGAGTTTGTTTATATTAAAGAGCATTTATCTTTTGAAATAATTGGCGAAACAATTGATGATGCAATTGGTGAAAGTTATGATAAAGTTGCTAGAGTTTTAGGTTTACCTTATCCAGGAGGAGTTGCAATTCATAAACTTGCAAAAGAAGGAGAACATACCTATAAACTTCCCGAGCCATTAAAAGATAATTCTTTAAATGTTTCTTATTCTGGACTTAAAACTACAGAAAATTAATTTAGTAAATAAAGAAAAGATGTTAGGACATGAGATTAATGTTCCAAATATGGCTAAATCTTTCCAAGATGTAGCCATAAAAGAAATAATGGATAGAGTAGTTAGAGCGACAACTTTATATAAAGTTAAAGAAATAGTTTTAGCTGGTGGAGTAAGTGCAAACTCCTATTTAAGAAGTAAAATTAAAGAAAAATTTAATGATTCTGATATAAAAGTTGTTATTCCACCTTTATGGGCAACTACCAATAATGCTGCTATGATTTGCAAAGTTGGTGAATATTTATATAAAAAAGAATTATTTACCGATTTAAGTATTGGTGTTGACTCTTCTTGGAAAATTGAAGATGACAATAAATTTTAATTGAATATATCTTAAAATAATCGAAATTAATTAAAAAATCGATATTTATCAAACTTTTTAATGATGCTACTTTTTGTAGCACGATGCTATTATAAAGAACTTTTATTAAAAACAATTTGATTTATTATAATAAATATAAAGGAAGAAGTATCTGTTTAATAATTGATCGATTTTATTCTTGTTGGTTTTAAATTAGGAACTTCGGAAATTTATTAAATTTCATGTCAGAATTCTTTATAGAATGTATAAGCGGAGGAAAATTATGAAATTAAGATTATTAGGTATTTTTGGTTTAGCGCTTCTACTTAGTTCGTGTGGAAACGAAACAAATGATTTTAATAAAGATAGTGAAATTATTAACGGTATTACTATTGGCGATATTTTAAAGATGAAAGAAGATTATATTTCTCAATATTGGGGTGATTATAATTTTGATAAAGATTTATCAATTTTTGATAAGGTTAGAATACTAGATTATTATGGTAATTACGTTGTTAATAACAATGAAGTCGCAGTAGTTTCTTTATTAGTTGATGGTTATGGATTCCCAGCAGTAGAAACTAATATAACTTTGGGTGAAGTAACATTGACTTTTAGCAGTAAAGTTCCTGAAGTTTATGATATTGATGAATCTAAGTTTGTATCTTTAGAAGAAGCTTATGAATCTTCTCTTATAAATGACTCAGTTGTTAAATCAATCGAATATATTTTGGGTTTTAATTACTTAAATTAATTAACAATCAAATATTGTTTTTAAATTTAAGATAACGAATTTTAAAGTTAATAGTAAAAGAATTGAAAGCATGATTAGAATAGAATGATAAGATTGTTAATTTCGAATTTCAAACGTTTTAGAATAAAAAAATAAGTTAATAATATTAGTTCTATAAAATTACTATTCTCTTGTAAAAAATCTAAATAGAAATTAGAATTATAAGGCTATTTAAACAAGAAAATAGTAATTTTTATATTTATTGATTAGGAGTTAATTGTAATTATGGAAAGAAAAATGATTATTACTAAAAAGTTATTTACTCTTTTAGCAAAAGGTGAACTACAAGATGGTTTAGAAGTATTTTTAGAAGGTTGGGTAAGAGGAAACAGAGACAATGGTTCTGTTGGATTTATTGAATTCAATGACGGGACTACTTTTAAAAATATTCAACTTGTTTATACATCTGATAATCCTAATTACAATAATTTCTCTCATATAAAATATGCTAGTGCAATTAGTGTTAAAGGTAAGATTAAACTTACTCCAACTAATAAGCAACCATTTGAAATAAGTGTTGATGAAATAACTATTTTAGGTGATGTAGCAGATGATTATCCTTTACAAAAGAAAAGACATTCTTTTGAGTTTTTAAGAGATATCGCTTATCTTAGACCTAGAGCTAATACTTTTAATGCTCTTTTTAGAGTAAGAAATGCTTTAGCTTATGCTATTCATAAATTTTTCCAAGAAAGAGGATTTATGTATGTTCATACACCTATTATTACTACTAATGATGCAGAAGGTGCAGGACAATCTTTTAAAGTAGTTGAAGATTTAAAAAATCCAACCGAATTTTTTAATGCCAATGCTTCTTTAACTGTTTCTGGACAACTTCATGTTGAACCTTTTGCTTTAGCTTTTAGAGATACATATACTTTTGGTCCTACATTTAGAGCAGAACATTCAAATACTTCAAGACATGCAAGTGAATTTTGGATGATTGAACCAGAAATTGCTTTTGCAGATTTAGAAGATGATATGGTATTAATTGAAGAATTTATTAAATATATCATTTCTTATGTTCTTGATAACTGTAAAGATGAAATGGACTTTTTCAATACTATGATCGAAAAAGGTGTTTTAGATAAAATGAAACATATTGTTAATTCTAAATTTAAAGTTATGACTTATACCGAAGGTATTGAACTTCTTAAAAAAGCAAAAGAAGAAGGTCATAAGTTTGAATATAACAATATCGAATGGGGTATGGATTTGCAAAGTGAACACGAAAGATATTTAACTGAAGTTATTGCTAA
The DNA here is from genome assembly GCA_944350425.1 of uncultured Bacilli bacterium. GTDB lineage: Bacteria > Bacillota_I > Bacilli_A > RFN20 > CAG-826 > Onthovivens. Next base: position 33,674 of record CALVOX010000006.1, on the reverse strand, counting down.
AGGACCAATGTTCTTAATTGATTATCCTAAGGAAATTAAATCTTTCTATATGAAATTAAATCCTGATAATAAGACAGTAGCTGCATGTGATTTACTTGTTCCTGGTGTTGGAGAAATATGTGGTGGATCACAAAGAGAAGAAGATTACGATAAATTAAAAGAAAGAATGATCGTTCAAGGTAATGTTGAAATACTTGATTGGTATTTAAAACTTAGAAAATATGGCGGATGCATCCATTCTGGATTTGGTTTAGGATTTGATCGACTCTTAATGTATATGACAGGTTTATCTAATATCCGTGATGTTCAACCTTATCCTCGTTGTCCAGGATCAATTAAATACTAACTTACCTTTTTAGTTATAATATTATCAATGCCTTTAAGAATGAGTGTTCTTAAAGGCATTTTCATTTTTTTAATTAAAAGAATAACGTGAATTGTTAAAGACAAGAAAAGTCTGGATATTTAATCATAAAAATTAGGCATACTTTAAAATGTCAATACTATTATTGGATGACTAGTCACTTCGAAAATTAAAAAGAGAAGTTTTGTAGACAAGTAAGAACAATGTGCCCAGAAAGTGCTTGATTTTTGAATGGGGGTATCTTATTTTTAGGAGGATTAATCAAATAGCAAAATTTTCATATTCAATGACTGATGCAGAAGCAATTTTAGCTTTTAAAAAAGGATTTATGGGAGCTAGTGTTGGTAATATTGCAATTCTTAAAGACAAGGGAAATGAATTTGTTCTTGGAGCTCCAATGATGACAGTTAATGCAAAATTTAAAGATGGTATTTATGAAACCAAAGCTTCATTAATCAGAAAGGCATTTCTTTCAAAAGTTGATACAAAAATTGAACTTATTAATGGTTTAAAAAATGATTAATTATGTGGGAGTAACTTTTTGAAACAGAAGTTTTTGTTTCTTTAATAAACAATTTAAAGATCTTTATTGAAGTTTTTGTTTAGTTTTATTCATCAAAGTAATTTGAATCAATAAATGGAACCATATATGGTGGAATCTTAATTGTTTTATTTTCGTGGTCGATACTAAATTCTTTTGGATGAATTATAATAGAATAATAAACTCTATTTTTAAATTTTTCTTTAAATTTATCTAGAGAGGTAGTGGTGTAATTTGTGCTAGATTTAACTTCAATTGGTATTATTTTCAAGTTTGTTTTCACTTCGTTTGATATTAGAAAGTCAATTTCTATATCATTTCTATGTTTTTCATTACTATAGTGTGTATAAAAAAATAATTTTTTACTCATAGAAGTTAAAGCTTGAGCAACATAATTTTCAAGTAACATCCCTTTATTAATTGATAATTTACCACTAATAATTGCATTATATAAATTATCAGTTTTTATTTGGTTTTCATTAAAAGCCTGGCTGAATAGCAAACCAGTATCACCCAAATAGCATTTAACTTCTTTATCATTTAAAGTTAGCGAAAGTCCAACGTTAGGGTCGTTTGTTTTATAGCATAGATTACAAATCATAGAGTCTCCTAGCCAATATAATGATTCATCATAGTTAGAAAATTTACCATTTTGGTCAAAAGTATTAAGTTTTAGTTTCTTTTCGTGAGTTGAAAGATTACTAGGAATATGCGAAAAGATAGCCTCAACTTTAGAACTATATTTCTGTCTAGATTTTTTGATGTCATCTTCGTAAAGAGATAAAATATCTCGTTTTGCTTTATCGCTTTTGTAAAAACTTAGATTATTTTCTAAATATTCTGTTACGCTTTGTGGCATCCCGCCAACTAAGAGATATTCATAAAAAATACGCATGGCTTTATTATGGTAAAATCTATCTAACTTTATTTTCTTTTCAAAACAATCTTTAATATGTGAAAGAAGTATTTTTTCGTTTTTTGCGAGCATAAATTCTTCAAAATTAAGAGGATACATTTTTATTTTTTCTTCTTCACTTGGAATTGTGATTGTAGAGACATTTTCTTTTATTGAAATTAAAGAGCCAGTTTCAATCAAATCGTATCTTCCATCTTGAACTAGATATTTAATTGCTTCTCTAGCTCTAGGAAATGCTTGGATTTCGTCAAAAATAATTAAAGTATGTCTTGGAAATAATTCAGTATTTTTCTCTAAACTTATATCTTGATATAAAAGATCTAAATTTCCAAGATTATTTTGAAAACTATTTTTTAGTTTATTACTAACAACATTGAAATCCAGCAAGATATATGATTTATAGTTTTCTTCAGCGAATTTTTTAACAATTGTTGTTTTTCCAACACGTCTGGCTCCTTCGATAAGCAATGCTGTTTTCCCGTTGGATGAATTCTTCCAATCTTTTAGTTTTTGATAAATTTCTCTTTGTAATTCCATAAATATATCATATAACTTTTTGTCCAAAGCGCAAAGTTGTTTTTATCATAAATACCGGCTATACGCAAAGTAATTTATAGTATCGGTTAATTAAAAGATAAGACTTAATAGTAAATTTATATTTTTTAAATTGTTCCATTTTATGTCCTTAAATAATTTTTATAATTAATATAAATATTTGGAGGCTAGATTAAATGGATAAAAATTTTGTAAATTATCAAGAAAAAATAGAGAAAATAGCAGGTTTATGTAATGCCGACTTATCAATAATTAACATTAATGAAGAAACAATATTATCATACATATTAAAAGATAAGACATTTGATTTATATGGAATTTATAATCATAAATTAAGCCGATTATATAAATTAATTAATGAGTTTAAACCAAAAACAAAAGAAGAATTTCTCTCTATTTTAGCTTTAAATGAATTAACTTTTTTTGGGAATGAAGATTTAAGTTACTTAATTGAAGTCTTTAATAATTACGGTTATCTTACTTTGAGTAATGAAAGTTTAGTTAATCTTTTAATTGGTTTCGAAATAGATAAAGATGATGCTATATTTATTATTAATCAAGTACCACATCTATTTAGAAAAGATATATTTATATTAGAATCATATGTTGAAGATAAATTTCTTATCAATCTAATTAAAAATTTAAAAGAAATAAAAAGTGAAGAGTATTTATTAAATCTATATAAAGATATTATTACTTTAATGTATTTTAAGATGAACTATAGAAATGTTTTTAATAAAGTTATTTTTAAAGATTTAAATAGAGTTGAAATAAATTCACATTTTTATCATGAAGTAAGATCTTATGAAACACTTGAAAAATGTATAGATTCAATAAAAGAAAGAGATAATATTGATGTTCTTGTTATTTGCAATGATTCGCATTTATATAATCTAGATATTTTAAATTCTATAAAAATAAGATACGGACTAAAAAAATTTATTCAAGGCATAGAACTTAATGTTAGAAATGATAACACTCAAATTTATAAAGTTTCTTTTCTTCCTAGAACTAAATTAGGAGTAAGAAACCTCTATGAACTTATAAGTAAAGCTAAAATAATTAACGATAAGTTTTATGTAACTTTTGATCAAATTAATAAGTATCGAAAAGATATATTTATTGGTTCACCTTGTTTTGAAAGCGAACTATTTTATTTAGCTTTAAATAAAGATTATGAAACATTAAAAGAAAGAATTAATTTTTATGATTATATCGAAATTGAACCTCTTTCAAATTATTCCTTATTAAATCTTCCTAAATTGGATTTAAATGAATTGAAAGAAATAGTAAATATAGTAGTAAAAATAGGAGAAGAATCTAAAAAGATAATTATTGGAACATCAAATCCTTATTTTAAACTTAATGAGAGTAATATAGTTAAAGAAGTATTATCTAATTGTTTTAACATTAACACTAAAGAAGACAACGAATATAAAACGAGATACTTAAATACTAAAGAATTATGTGATTCTCTTTCTTTATTTATTGAAGATAAAGAAAAATTATATGAGTATATTTTAATTAATCCTAATAAGTTAGTTTCTTTAATTGATAATAATAGTTTTAACTTTTTACCTAGACCATATTCTTTAATTAAAATAAATAATTCTAAAGAGAGATTAAAAGAGATATGTGATTTAAAGGTTAAAGAAAAATATAATCTAGAATTATATGAAAAGATAAAAGAAATAGTATTTAAAGAGATAGATACATTAAATAATAAATATGATTTATGTTCTACATTACTTTATTATTATTCCTTCTTCAATAAATTAAATGAAGAAGGAATAATATATCTAACTAATCAAAGTAATATTCTTTTTACTTATTATTTACTTGGTATAAGTAATATTGATCCTTTAACTATATTTTCTTTAGAAGATAATGATTTATTTACTTACTATAATTTAAATCATTTAGATGGAAAGTTTAATATTGATATTAAAATAAGTATAAATTCTAAATTGATCGATAAAGCCTATAAAGTCTTAAAAGAAACATTTAACGATAATAAGATTATAAGATTAAAAGAAGATTATAATGATTTAAATTTATCTAAAATTAATGAATTTGAAAATTCGTTTATTATTGTTCCAAAGGATGTCAATATTTATGAGTTTACTCCTTTAATAAATGAAGTTACTTATTTTACTAATAGGTATTTGAAGTGGATTTTTCCTATAATTTCTTTTAAAACTTCTAAAATAATGGATGAAGTTAGTGATTTATTAAATAAAAATAACTTAATTCTTTCTAGCATTAATTTAAATGATAAAAAAGTTCTCTCTTTCTTTAATAGTGAAGATTTTTTAAATAATAAAATAAAAGATAAGAAACTAAGAAGCTTAAATCTAGTAAATAATTTAGAGATAAAAGAAATATTAAAGTTAGTTAAAATAAATAGTTTCTCTGATTTAGTAAGAGTTTATGGAATATTATTTAGCTCTTCTTCTAGTAAATATATAGATTTATTAAAAAAGCGTTATTTAAATAATGGAGTTTTAAATATAAAGGATATTATTTCATCTAGAGAAGATTTATTTATTTTCTTGCTTAAGTTTATTAAGGATGCTGATCAGTCTAAAAGAATTACATTCTACATATACACAGGAAGAGGTAAAGAAGATAAAGGGATTTTACGTAAGTTTAATGTTCCTAAAGACTATATTGAATATTTTATTAATATAGAATACCTTCTTGGAAAATCAACTGTCGTTAAGAACTTAATAATTGTATTTATTTTTGTTTATTGTTCGTTTTTATGTCAGCAATAGTGCTTAATACTTTTAGTAGTAAGGGGAATTTATGGAAATTAGAAGTGATAACTTTATAGATTATTATTCAATCTATGCTAAAGATATTAGATATGACTTATATGATAATTTAGCTTTTACTGGAGATACAATTAATGGACTCCCTATTTTTAAAAGAATAGAACTAGAAAATAACATTGATTTTGTTAATAAAGAAACATTAAAACGATTAGAAATATTAACTAGGAATATTTATTCTTTTGAATGTATAGCAATGAATTATTTAAATCCTTTATTTTGGGTTGGTTTAGATAAAGAAAATGATTGAATAATGGCTTTAAATTCAGGAATCTCTAGAGATGAAGATATGTGGATTATTTATAAAAATGGAATTGTAAATTGGTTAACTGGAGAATATGTTGAAGGAGAATTTGTAGCACCAAAAAGAGACAATTTTCTTGTGTTATAAATAGAATTCCTAGAAACTATATTTCATCAACTACTAATTTTTGTAACAATGTTTCTATCTTGCTAGATTTAATTATTGATTTATTATCTTTATAAGGAGAAGTTATGTTTACTAAGAAAGATTATGATAATTTATTAAAAGAAATTTATATTAAAGAAGAGCTCGAAAAAAGAAATAAAGATGTTTCAAATGAATTTAGAAGTGGTAGATATTCTAATTATTTTAAAGATGAATTTTTAGATAAAAATGGTAGATTTTATATAGATTTAAATAACTACCAAAATGCTTATTTCGCATATTTAAAAGGTGGGGGAGAAGAATTAATAAGTAAAGGAGTAAGACCACCTAAATTTCTTTCAATTGGATCAAGTTCTAATTTTTGTTTCTATTCTCTAAGAAACAAAAATTATTTAGATAAGCTAGGTTTTAATTATTTTTTAAAAGGCGGTGATAAGTTACTTAATAACTCAAATACTTATGAAAAAGCATTAAAAATAAAAGAACTAAATAAAAATAGTTATATTGATGCATTTATGGAAGGAGAAAAAGAATTATATTTCTTTGAATGTAAATGCCATGAGTATTTTGATAAGCATGAATTTGACTTAAGATTAACATATGGAAAGAAAGAGTTAATAAAAGAATTAAAAATAGATCAATGTAATTTTAATATTAATCCATACACTTATTTTGAATTAGATAAACTTTATAAAGATAAAGGAAGTAATGTTGAACAAAAAACTTACTTTTATATTAAACAACTTTTAACTCATTTAATGGCAATCACTGATTATAAATCATCTAAAAAGAAGAATTTAATCTATTTTTACTCTTTTCCACCATTAAAATATATATTAAATAACTTAGATCTTAAATCTCATTTAGTTAATGTAGTTAAAGAAACTTATCATGTATTTAATTATCTAGAAACTAAGATAGATTATTTAAAAAAGAATAATATTGAATTAAGTTTATTTATTAAAATAGATGGTAGAAGTGAAGAAAGTGCATGTTCTAATAATGTGATTAATGGATATAGATTCTTAGAACTAATGAAGTAATATGGCTAATAAATTAAGTAATAAATATGATGAAAGAATAAAAGAATTAGCTAAATTAACTAATATCAATTTAAGTGATATTAAATTCTTTGATAATGAGATTATATCTTACATTATCAAAGAATTTGATTATGCTTATTATCTTCCTTCATTACAAGGATGTTACTTTAATAACTTTAATGATTTATATAATCTAGTTAATTTAGTTAAACCTAAAAATATTAATGAATTTATATTAATTTTAAATTTAGTAAATTCTAAGTTTCACTCTAAGAAATTAATATTAAAAGATATTAAAGAATATGGGATAAATAGCATTATTACTAGTAAACCTAAATTACTTAGTTATTTAATCAAATCTAATAATAATTTAAATTATGATAAAGCTATAAAGTTAATAAATGATTTAGATAAATTAAAATTAACCATTTATAATTTTAATTTATCTAAATATCTTAAAGAAGAGATATTAAATATAAAGAATTTATCTAAATTAAGTGATTCTACTAAATTATTTAATAATATATATTATCTAGCTTATTTTAAAATACATTATGAAGATATATTCTTTAATACTTTAATAAAAGAAGAAGGTAGTTTTGTAGGTCCATTCTTTTATATAGATTCTAAAGTTTATGCTTATAAAGAAAAAGTAGAATCGTTTAATGTTAAATTACTTTATTTTGATTCTAATATGGGACATATGTTATTTTTTAATACTTTAAATAAATATGGGGAATATAGTTATTATCCTAGAGGGAGAGTATTATTTGATAATTTAAATAAGATTTACCTTATTTATATCGATAAATCTTTAAATAAAGCTAAGATAAAAGAAGAAATAATTAATGAATATAACTTAAAGAATAAGAAAGTTAAATTTTGCTATGATGAACATTATGTTACTCTTGATTATTAAGTTTACCATTAACTAAATTTGCTATTAAATTAGAGTATTTATAAAGAGTTTCGTTATTTCTAAGTGCTATTTCTTTATAGTTATTAGTTTCTTCTTTACTTAATTCAATAATCTTATATCTATCATTATCTTCATTAAATGTAAAACATCTAAATTTATATTTTTCGATTAATTCATAAGCATAACGATGACCAAATTTATATTGATCTAGCGGAACAATTACTCCTAATGCTAAAGAATCTATTTTGTAGTCTTTAAAATATTTTCTAGATTCTTCCAAATAATATCCAGAATTAAAGATATCTAACCAATGCGCATAAGTTAATATTTCACTTACTGCTCTAAATAAATTTTCTTTAGATGAAGGTATTTTATACTCATTTAATATTAATTGATTAATGTCTCTATCAAGAGTAATTAAATCAACATTAGATTTACGACGATATCTAGAACTAATAGGAGCTTCAAAATATAAAGGTTTAATTGATTTATTTTTAAAACTAAAAAGTAAATTCTTTTCATTTAATTCTTTATTATTTACTAAATATATACATTGTTGTTTTTCGTTTTTTGGATTTATCTCATATTTGTTACTATGAGTATTTGGAATACAATTTTCTAATGTTATGGGTAAAGGCTTAATTTCATCAAATGAATGTTTATTGTTTAGGAAAAATGTTTGGTAAACATATTCTGAAAAGAGATTTTGTAGGATTGAATATTTGGCTGGCTTGTGTTTTGAAGGATCAACTTTATTTTTACTTAATAAATCATAAAGATCTTCAATAGTTGCGTTTTTAACTGAGTTTAATTTAGATCCTTTTTTAAAAATAGCATCTATTCGGTTTATTATAATTTTTTCGTAATCGATCTTTTTAGCCATAATAGTATTAACGATTTAAAATTTAGGTTTATTTTAACATTAAAACTTATAAAATAAAAGAAAGGAATAAAAGTTAAGTGTCAAAGTTATCTCAAGAATTAGAAATACTCTATTATTTAAACAAAAACTATGATTCTAGAAGATTTATTGGTCTAGATGAAATTTTAGATTATCTAGATTTAGATAAGAAATGTGCTAGACAAGTAAGAAGATATATCGATGATTTAAATCTAGCTAAATTTTATATTGATACTAAAAGAGGACTTAATGGAGGATATCGTTTATTCGATAAATTAGAACCATCAAGTTTACTTGTTCCGAATATTGCTCTAGCATTAGTATTATCTTCTAAACATAATAAAAAGTTAGGGGAATATTTAAAAGATATACCTAATATCATTAAATATAATATTATTGAAGGTGATAACGAAATAACTAGTAATACTTTAAATAAATTAATTGAAGTAGTTACTTCAATTAATGATAAAGTAGGTATATCTTTTAAATATAAAGATATAGAAGATAATATAGATATTAATCCATATAAAGTTTTATATACTAATCATACTTATTATTTAATTGGATTAGATTTAAAAGATAATAAAGTTAAAGTATATGATGTAAATTATATAGATAATATTAAGTATATAGAAAAGTTTAATCTAGATAATAACTTATTAAATAAAATACAAGATAGACTAAATAATTATGGTATTAAGTTTTATCTTCATCAAGATAAAACTTATCTATTAAGAGTTAAATGTAAAAATAAGAATGTATTAGATAAATTTATTAAATATTATGAAAATAAAGGTAAAGTAGATGGACTTATATTTGAAGTAAAAGGAAATAGTGAAAACGAATTATTTTATCCTTTATTAAGAATATCATCAAAAGATTATGTTATTTTAAATAATAAGTTTAAAAAAGCTTTTACTTCTTATTTAGAAGCTTATTTAAATAATATAAAGAAAAATAAGTAATAAAATTATTTAACAATTTATCTCTTATTTTATAGATTTATCAATAATTATCGATTTGATTAGTTTCCACTTGAGTAAATGTTATCAGAAAAATTAAGAATATATAGCTTAATTTTTTATGTATTGTCATATGCTCTAAGTACTAGACTTATAATTTTATTCATATATGCTTTTACTTTATTTCTTTATCTAGTATTAAAAATCGATGGTTTAATAAAATAAGAAAAATAATCTTTATTAATATAATCTAGATAAAAACATTAAATTAAGGTAACATTTATAGTAATTATGGAAAACGAAGTTAAGAAAAGAAAAAAGAATGTTGAAAATACATATCAAGATGAAATTACTAAACCTAAAAGAAGAACTACTCAAAAGAAAGTAGAATATCAAACGATTAGGAAAGAAAAAGCTATTAACTATAAGAAGAACTTTAAAGTATTCTTAACTTTTGTAATTCTTTCCGTATTGCTATTTATTTATATTTTATATTTAGTTGTAATGGCATTTATATCGATTTAATCCTTATTAAGTTTCAATTGTTTTTAATATATTTAATAATTACACATTTAAATAATGGGATTTTTGTGACAAAAAAATAAAAATATAATAATACTTATGCTTTAAAATTGTCACTTATTAGCAAAAAGCCTGCGAAAACTTGCGGGGGGGGGTATTGTATTGTAAAATCAATACACTAAATTTTTTTGTATAAATTATTAGGGAGATTTTATATGCTAAAAAGAAAATTATTGATGACAATCTTACCAGTATTATCAGCAGCAGTTATTGCAGGAGCTGGTTTTAGTGCATGGCATTTTGGTACGGATACAACTGACACTGATTCAGCAACTGTCAATACATTTGTAGAAGATGCTACAGAATATAGCGTTTCAGTTACAGCAACCACTAAACCTACAACTTTAAGTTTAGATCAAGAAACACCTGAAGCTTTTAATGAAGGTATTAATTTTACTAATGACACATCAGATACTAACTTAGTTTTAGATGTTACTACTGAAGGTGAACATGCTAACTTTACAACTTTAGATTTTGAAATTACAGTAACTCTTGATGCGAGACTTAACGAATATCTTGATTTTAATTTATCAAATTTGAGCAAGATTTATACTGGATTAACTACCACAAGTAGTCCTACTGATACATCAATTACATTAACTTTAAATGATGTAAGTTTTACATCCGGCGAGGATTTTACATTTACTTTAAATAATGGTGTTCACAATTATTTACTTGACTATGCTGCTGGAAAAAAACCTACAACATATGCCCAATGGAAAACTATGAAAACCGCTTTAACAGGTTCTTCAATGACTATTGATATCTCTGTTACTGCTAATTAATAGATTCTCCTCATCTATTCTTATTCTTACTTTGGTCTAATTGATATGGATAAAATTCTACCCCTTTATCCATACTATTAGATATATATTAAATAAATATTATTTAATAGGTTTTGTTATATGTTTAAAAGTAATAAACGAAGAATATTATCTATATTTATTATGGTACTAGCTTTAATAGTATTAGTACCTTCTTTTGCTTTATCATATTTTTATTTTAATACACCTTCTAATATTAATGACACTACCATTGGTAATGGTAGTGCAAATAATGGTATAGATGATATAAAAGAAAACTATACCGGTGGTAAAGATGATAGTTCAAAAGAATATACTATCTATTTCTTTCCATCTACTTTATATGCTCAAATAGGATATGAATATGAAGTAAATCCATCTAATGTTAAACCAGAAGATGTTTTCGGTTATGTTGAATATACTTATGATGAAGAAAATGGAGACGGTAGTTTGTCTAATCCTTATAATAATCATGTAAGTAATTCTAAATATATTTTGAATAATCAAAGTGGCGATGAAGGCTACTTTGATTATGTTTCTAATTCAGTTTATAGTGTAAGAAACTTATACAACAACAAAGATTCTTATGTGCATTCATTTGATAATGGTTTTAACCCTGATAAAATTAATGAATATTGGGCATCTTGGGTTATATTTCAAACAGATATTGGAAGTAAGGCTTATTATAACTATAATACTAATACGGTTAAACCAGCTAATCCTAATGTGGAAAATCTAGATAGTGCACTGCAATCTTATAGGGAAAATTGGAATAGAGGAACGGTTTATAACCATTATCGTTTTAGAAATGATAGGTTAGGTTATTGGCCAAATCTTGAGTATCATTCTGGAAGATATTTACCAATCAAAATAGAGGTTACCGATTATTTACCATCTTATGTTTATGATGAAATGAATTTAATTCCTTTTACTGATATGGGTGATAGTTCTCCTATGGAACAAACTTGGTATAATTTTGCTTTTGCAGGATGGGGATATTTTAATAGTTATAATACTTTTACAGCCAGAAGTTTAACAAATTTATCAAATACTAATGAACCTAATTATATGAAAGATTCTTTTACGGCTGCGGATTTAACTACATCCACATTTGATATTATGAATGATCTTTCTTCTTACGCTGATGAAAATGGTGTCATTAGACTTTATCCTATTTTTAGTAACGGGAAAAATTATGCCGCCCAAGTAAATGATCATCCTAATTATGAGGATGCTAGAACTGGAGGTAGGGATGCCATAAGACTAAAGTTTGAATATAATAGCGACTCTTTAAATGAAAGACTTTATAGTGAAGAACAATACTTTTTATATGAAGAAGTATTTGGGGAAGAAGAAGATCCACCATTATGGTTTGATAATGTTCCTCCAGTTGTTATAGCTTCAATAAAAAATCTTGAGTTAAAATTAAACGATATTCAATCTTTAAGTATTTATTGTGATGGTATTGATCAAAGAGGTTCAGGATGGTGGTCCGGAACTTGGCATAATTTTTTTCCTTTGATAGAAAATAGTGATTTTAGGTACCCGATTCTTAATAATTATGGTGAAGGTGTTTATAATTTCTATATTTTCTTACTTGAACCAAGCTTATATGGAAGTTTTAAGCTTGATTTCGAGAAATATAGTAGTGGTAATGTATTATATAACTATCTTTTAACAAGCATAGAAAATAATAGCATTTCATCTTTAATTAATAAAAAGATAGATTTTTTAGTTACTAGTCCAGTTTCTATCTCGGATAACACTTCTTTACATTCAAAGGCTTTAGTGGCAATTGAAAAAGTTACAGAGTCGAAATTTATAGATAATTTGAATATTGATCAAAATATTTCCACTCAAACAAGTTCAAATTATCGTACCTCATTATCTATGCTAAGATTCGAAGATAATGTATGTTTTGCAGATAATTTATCAACTTCTGGGATTAGATTTGGAAATGATATTTATGATAATTCTGTTATTACAGATATTTTGACTGATAAATTGCGAATTGATACAGGAAATTTAAAAACAATTAGTAACGACGATTTAGTTTTATTAAGAAACGTCGACTTTACAAATTATTCTTCGTTGTTAGAATCTGCATTTCAAATTAGATTATATGAAAAATATCAGTCTGAAATAAATTTTGTTGAAACAAGTGAAAATGATTTAAAGTTAAATGAAGACTCATCCGTTTCTAGTTTAGAAGCTATGGTTTTTAATTCGGAAAATGGTGAAGTTTTCTATGATGATATATTTATAGATGCTTCTTATTATTTTGATTTAGTTGAAGCTGGTAAAAATATAACAATTAATGATGTTACATATACGGTAAATCAAAGAATTTATGTTCCTAGAAATTCTGTTTACTTAGGTAAATATGACTTCTTACTTTACCACGATAGAGTTAATCATACTTATAAGTTATATGCCTATCGTCATTCAAATATTCCTATTTACATCTTTACCGCAGATCAACGAGATACAGATGACGACGGATATGTTGATATGGATGAAAGTCAGAAACTTTGGGAAAGAAGAACAACTATTGGTTCTTATGCTGAACAAACTGATTTAGGGACACCAGGAGCTGCTTTGGGCATTTCTTCTAATGATGAAATTAGTTTCCACGATATGATAAATAAATACCTTGCATCAAAGGATACTAGTAAAGCTTATTATGTTAGAGATCACGTTACTGGTATGGATTTATTTGAAATTAAACATGTTGGAAGTGAATGGGAAATAACTAAATCTTTGGATAACTTTAGAATACGTAAATCTTACATATTCTATATAACAGATGAAGTTAATACTAATAATTAATAAGTAAGGAGGAAGAAAGAATGAATGGACAATCTAGATTAGGTGTTATTGCTTTAGTAATTTCTATACTTGTAATATTAGGTTTAGTAATTGTTTTTTGTTTCTTATTCTTTCTTTATTCTTTTTATAAGAAAAAACAAATTAAATATGGCTTTGAAGATAAAGAATTAAATGATGAAATTACTTCGACTTTATATAAAACTAATAAGAAAAATTTAAGTAGGAATGAAAACCTAATTACATATAAAGATGTAATTGCTAGAGAAAAAAGTATTACTTCAAAATTACATATCATCATGGATGTAGTTAGTGGGGTAATTATTGCTTTTTTACTTGCTATATTTATTACAGGTTTAACTTATAGAATTAATAACGATAACTTATTTATTGGAAATACAACATATATGACAATTCTTACTTCTTCAATGGAAGAAAAGAATGAAGATAATGATTATTTACTTACATATGATTTAAATGATCAAATAACTCAATATTCATTAATTGGTATTGATAAAATTAACAGTGAAGATGATATTGAGTTATACGATATTTTAGCTTATAAACATGACGATATAGTTATCGTTCATAGAGTTGTAGAAATAAAAGAAAATGATAAAGGTGAAACAATTTATCGTTTACAAGGAGATTCGAATCCATCTTCTTTAAACTACGAAAAAGAATTAATGTTTGATGATTTTATTGGTAAATATAATGGATATCAAAATTATGGTTTAGGTGTAACTTTAACTTACATAAAATCAAATATTGGTATCATTGCAATTTTAGGTGCTGCTATTTTCTTATTCTTAGCAACATATGCTGAAGAAATGATTAATAATGAATATAAAACTAGACTCTTATTACTTGCAGATGAGAATACTTTAAATAAAGATTTGAAGTTAATCATCAAGTTAAAAGAATCTCATATTTTAGAGAGTAAGGAAGAAAATAAAGATGAATAAAATTCATAAAATATCTTTAATATTTAGTGTACTTTCTTTAATTTCTTCTATTTCAATAATAGGAGCAGGTTTTTCAATTTGGGTATTTGGAGAAGGAGAATCGAGTACAAGTCTTGATGACATCGAGATTAATGTAACAAATGCTTATCAGTTTGGAAAAGTGAATATTTATGCTCCTGATACTTATTATTTAGAACCTAATTTTGATAATCTTGCCACCTATGGTGGTTTAGTATTTTATACAAAAAACTCTGATTTAATAAATAACGAAGGAAAAGATTATTATACTTTAGGAAGTAGTGTCGGTGTTTCTATAAAAAGTGGAAATGGTTACGAAATAGGTGACGCTACTATTAAAAATATTGAAGAAAAGCTCATATGTAAATTGACTATTTCTTTTACTTCTGGAAGCGTTTTGGAACAATGCTTTAATATTATTGATAAATCGCATGAATATCATTTTAAATATGATAAGACTTATTCTGGGATAGATTTTGTTTCAACCGATGCTTTTAATTTGAATGGTAATTTTGAATATAAAACTTCATTACCATCAGAGATAGACAGGAATAAAAACGGAATTATTGATCCTAATGAATGGAAAATTCAAACAAATAAAGGCTCTGTTATCTTAGATTTTGTGTTTTCAGGATTATAATTCAAAAATATATAACTGGAATAATTTATATTTGAATAATTATTAATTAATCAATATCTTCTTTAGTTTTATCTTCTTTTTCATCACTAGAAGTAGTATCAACTATATTTTTATTATAAAAAGAAGATAAATCCATTTTATCTAAATTAGCACTATATATTTTTTTAGACATTTTTGAAATACGATAATTTCTAGCAATATAAGCCATAACGTTAATTAAATACCAAACTAATCCAATAATTAAGAAGAAGAATATAAAGTAATTAAATATTCTTTCATCAGTAAATGGACTTGGTTCAATAATTATAAGCTTATCAAAATCAAAACCTAGTGGTGGAACATAAGTTACATTTGAAAAATCAAAGATATAAAAAAGTGAAGCTATACCAGTTTCTCGATCATAAATTGATTCAAGCCAAGGATGTTCTTTAAAAACAAGGTGATAAACTAGATATAAAATTAAAGTAATTAAGAAAAATATAAATGGATATAAAGATGCTTTAAAGAAACGGTCCATTGATTTAATATGCGCAAATTTCTTAAAGTCTTTAGAATTATCACAAACTCTCGAAGTAACAAGATAAGCCATATCTTTATCAACAGCTTTAGATTGGACTTTTAAAATATATCTAATAAGCATTCCAATTAGACCAAATAAAATAAAAACAATTACAACGATAAAAAAGATTACAAGTAGTACTTTCCATGATACATCAAAAAATTTATTTAAATATAAACTATTTAATATCGTCATCATCTTCATAATTATCTCTTTCTGCATTTATTCTTTTTAAAGATGAAAGTCCTTCATAAGAAGAAGTTTGTTTTTCTTCGTCTTCTTCAACATTATTTACTTCGATATAAGGTATTTCATCATCATTATTATTTTCAATCATTTTATTCCCATTATTAAAATATTTGTCCATATCTTTAATTTTAGAAGGATCACTAATATAAATATTAGTTGTTTGATAAATTATTTTACCATCGCTTTCTTTCTTTTCTTCTTTAGTTACTACTTCATTATTTTTAGTTACATTATCTTTAAAATAAGAATTAGAATTAGCATAATGATTACCTTTTAGTATCTTAAATGCTTTATCTTCTTTAGTAAATAAGTCATCTTTATATGATTTATTCTTATATAAAAATATATATACAATATTTTTAAAGAAGAGATAAATACCCATTAATATAAGATAAATTAATAAAAATGGTAATAAGATAAAATAAAGTATTCCTAAACCAAAAGTCTTTAAAAAACTAGTCATGAAATAATTATAAATTAATTACTTGTTCTTACAAATTAATTTTATTAATTTAAAACTATATCTAGTTAAATAAGATAAAGGTAATATCACAAGAATTAGACTAATAAGATAAATTAATAAACTTAATTCTAATTTTAAATATGAATTTAAAATTAAGATGATTATTAAAGTTATAATACCTAAAACTAAGAATATATATAAAAAATAATATCGTTTCTTATTTATTTCATTAATTAATATAAAAGTAGTATTTAAGATTAAAAGTAATAAAACTATTAGGTTAATAAAACTTAGATTGATTTTATTATCTATTAGTAAAGTTAATATTAAACTAATAAGCGATATAATTAATGAAATAAACGATAAATATAACGAAGAATGTTTAGATGTAACATAATGTATATTAATTTTATTTAAAATAAATATTGAGATGATAAAAGATAATACAATTGATATTAATGAATAAATATAGATAAATAAATAAGCAAAATAAAGATATTTATCATCTAAATTAAATGTATTAAGTATTATTTTTATAATATCGATATTTAAAAAGATACTTAATAAATAATTTATAAATATTTCTAAGATAAAACTAAGTGAAGTTGTAAGTAAAATAAGTAGATATTTATCGTATTTTTTATCGATAAATAAACCAAAGAAGAATGATAAGATTAAACTTGGAATAAAATATATTAAAACAAAACTTAGATCATAGATTGACGTAAGAAAAGCTAAGATTAAAGATATAAAAACATAAAGAAAATAATATCTTTTTTTAATATATATACTAATTAAAATTGAAGGAATATTAATAAGTAAAGTAATAATAAAATAAGAAAAAGGAATAAAATTAGCAATTAAAATTAAAAGAACATCAATTACTGAAATTAAAGCAATTAAAGGTAAACTAGTTTTTAAATCTTTTTTAAATGTAAATAGCTTCACTTATTTATTATCAACTAAGATATAATAAATAAAAATATTTTTTTATTTTTTGCACCAAAAAAAGATTTATAAAATCTTATTTAATGTATTCCATAATTATGAATCTTGAAAAAGAGCTAAGCTTAGCTTTAAAAACAGGTAACCAAAAAGAAATCTCTTTAATATTTAAAAAAATATACGATACATATTATCGTCTTATTTTATATGTTCTAAGTCTAGATATTAAAAATAAAGAAGATGTTTTAGATTTAACGCAAGAATCTTTTGTAACTTTATTTAATGAAATATTAAAAAATAAAGAGATAAAAAATATTAAATACTATCTATTAACAATAAGTAAAAATAAGATAAATTTATATAAAAAAGAATATTCCAAAAAAATAGAAGTTGAAAATATTGAAGAAATAACTAGAAGTGAAGACTATAAAATAGAGCCATTAATAAAGGAAGAGCTAAGTAAACTTAATAAAAACGAATTAGAAATAGTAATTAAACATATTTATCAAAATTTAACATTTAAAGAAATACTTGCTTTATCTAAAGGTAAATATAATTCGATAAATACGATAAAAAGCATTTATCTTCGTGCAATTAAGAAATTAAAAGAAGGGGTAAATAAATAAGTTATGAGACAAAAAAAGAAAATACTTGAAGTATTAGACGAAAATATTAATCAAACATTTAATGAAACTAATAAATTTGATATTAATGAACTTTCTTCTTTAGAAAATAAGATTTTTTCTAATATTGATTACTCCTTACTTGATAAAAAGAAAACCTATTATTTTGATAAAGTTAAATTTATTAAATTTGGATCTATTACCCTTGCTTCCTTAATTTTGGTTTTAGGTTTAACTTCACCATTATTCTTTGATTATGGAAGAATTAATGATGCTAAACCTGGAAAACCTGGAAGTGATGATAGAGGTGATAGTTATCTTGATTTTAATGATTTTAAAGATGTAAATAATAATTACATAGAACCAAGCAATAATTATCTTATTTTTGAAATTCCTTCATTTGATTATATTAAAGAAACAAGTTACTTTATTAGCTATGATCAAGATAATGAAATTAATCTTTTAAGTTCAACGATAATCTTTAACGATGATAAGGAAGTGAGATTAATTTATGGTGATGAGAATGAAATTATTTCTATAGATAATTTAGATTATGTTATTAGTGATTTTGATAAATTTGATTTGCTCGAAAATTTTAATGGTGATAATTTAAAAGCTTTATCTTTTAAAGATATTATTACTAATATAATTTATTTTACAATTGCTTATTCTAGTGAAAGTGAAAATTCTACGTTTTTTGATAGTTTTTTAGATGATATTGCTTCTTATTATATTAAAAATAATATTTAGATTTTTTACAAAAATTAGTAAGTTCCAACTACTAAAATTCAACTAAAAAAAGTTAATAATTTAAATATAAAATAGCTCTAGAATTTGATACAATTTTAAGGCTATGAATTTTAGAAATGATCTTAATGAAAAACAATTTGAAGCGGTTACTACCTCTTCAAAATTTAATAGAATTATTGCTGGTGCTGGAAGCGGAAAAACAAGAGTTTTAACTTATCGTTTAGCCTATCTTTTAAAAGAAAGAGGACTAGACCCATTTTCACTTTTAGCTATTACTTTTACAAATAAAGCTGCTAAAGAAATGAAAGAAAGAACAATATCTTTACTTCCTGAGCTTGATTTAAGAAATTTACAAATTTCTACTTTCCATTCTTTTTGTAATTATTTATTAAGAAGAGAAATAAGAGTTTTAGGCTTTCCACCTTCTTTTTCGATTTTAGATGAAAGTGATACTAAACTTTTATTAAAAAATTGTGCTGAAGATTTAGGATATGAAAAAAGTGGACCTATTTTTGATTATGCTTATAGATTTATTGGTTCTTGTAAAACTAAAGGTCAACTTCCAGGAGATATTAAAGAAGAATTTTTAAATGATTTATCAAAACAAGCTCTCGATTTATTTAAAGAATACGAAAAAAGAAAGAATGCTCAATTTTCATTAGATTTTGATGATTTACTCATTTATACCGTCTTAATTTTATCTTCTTATCCTGAAATTAAAGCAAAATATAATAATCGTTTTAAAGAAATATTAGTTGATGAATTTCAAGATACAAACGATTTACAGTTCAAATTATTAACTCTTTTAAGCGGAGAAAATACTGGAATTTATGTAGTTGGTGATCCTGATCAAACAATTTATACCTGGAGAGGGGCAAATCAAAGAGTTATCTTAGATTTTGATAAATATTTTCACCCATTAAATACAATAATTTTAAATGAAAATTATCGTTCTACTAGTTCAATCTTAAATATTGCTAATACTTTAATTGATAAAAACAAAGAAAGAGTAAAAAAAGACCTATTTACTCAAAATGGCAAAGGTAATGAAGTCATTTGCCATGAAGAATTAAATGATGTTGCTGAAGCTAATTGGGTAATTAAAAAGATTAAAGATTTACAAAAAATTAAAAATGTAAAACTTAAAGATGTCGTTATTTTATATCGAAGCTCATTCATCTCAAAAACTTTTGAAAAAGCTTTAATGGAAAATAGAATTTCTTATAAAGTTTATGGTGGTCTGAAATTCTATGATCGTAAAGAAATTAAAGATGCTCTAGCTTATTTTTATTTACTTTTAAACGATTTAGATGATATTTCTTTTCTTAGAATTATCAATGTACCACGTAGAGGAATAGGCGATACTTCTATTTCAATAATTAAAAAAGAAGCGCGTGATGAAAATCTTTCGTTATATAAATATATTAAAGATATATTTAAATATGAATCGGTGTTATCTCCTAGAGCTAAAAATTCGTTAACAAGTTTAATCAATATTGTTGAAGATTATAAAGTTAGAGTTAATGATAAAAATTTATCTTTTTCTGAAACTTTAGATTCTTATTTAAAAAAACTTGGATATTATGACTATTTAATCCAAGATGATGATTCAGAAGGAGAAAGAATTGCTAACGTTAAAACCTTAATTGAAGATATAAGAAGTTATTTAAAAGATAATCCTACATCAACTCTTGATGAATATTTGCAAAATATTACTCTTCTAACTTCACAAGATGCCATTATTGATAACGAAAACACTTTGACTTTAATGACTGTTCATACGGCTAAAGGTCTTGAATTTGATTACGTTTTTGTTGTTGGTTTTACTGATACAACATTCCCTTCATTTAAATCAGTTAGTGAAGGGGGAAACAAAGGTTTAGAAGAAGAAAGAAGACTAGCTTATGTAGCTTTTACTAGAGCTAGAAAAGAACTTTATATTACTTATAATAAAGGCTACTCTTACGCAACAAAAACTGCCCATCTACCTTCTAGATTTATCAAAGAATCTGGTATAAATAATATTGACTCATTATTTGAAAGAGATTTAAGAAGATATGATTCTTCTTCGACTATTTATAAAATTAATTTTTCTAGCAAAGAACCTTCAAGAAAAGTTTCAGAGGGAAGAAATTCAACTGTTATTTCTTTCAATGTGAATAACGAAACTAAATGGAAGGTTGGAGATTTATTAACTCATGATGCTTTCGGGGATGGAAAAGTTATTGAAGTTGATGGCGATATTATAATTGTCGATTTTGAGAATTTTGGTATTAAAAAAATGCTTGGTAGTCATCACATGCTACATAAAAAAGGTTAAAAGTTATGGAAATTTTTGAAGCAAAGAAAAGATATGATGAAATTACAAAACTTTTAGAAAAGTGGTCATATGAATATTATGTTAATGACAATCCTAGTGTTAGTGATAGCGAATATGACCAAAAATACGAAGAACTTTTGCGCTTAGAAAAAGAGTTTCCAAGTTTAGTTACTAGAAATTCTCTTTCTCAAAGAGTTGGTGGGGTTGTTTTAAAAGATTTTAAAAAGGTTACTCACGAAAGACAAATGCTTTCTTTAGCTGATGTTTTTAATAAGGACGAGCTAATTGAATGGGTAAATAAGGTTTATGAAGAATTAGGTAAAGAAGTCGATATTATGTGTGAACTTAAGATTGATGGATTAGCTTGTTCTTTAGTTTATAACGATAATCATCTTTCTTATGCGGCAACAAGAGGCGATGGAACAACTGGTGAAGATGTTACAACGAATGTTTTAACTATTCGAAATATTCCAACCATCGTAAATAAAGAAGGTCGACTCGAAGTACGTGGCGAAATTTATATGTCTAAAGCTTCTTTAGATGAATTAAACGCCCAAAGAGAAAAAGAAAACTTACCTTTATTTGCTAATGCAAGAAATGCTGCTGCAGGTTCAATTAGAAATTTAGACCAAGCTGTTGCTAAATCAAGAAAGCTCGATGGTTGGTGGTATTATTATATCGATGCAACAAGAGATGGTTTTTCTCGTCATAGCGAATCGCTTAATCAATTAGATAAACTTGGTTTTAAAACAAATCACGAAAGAAGACTTGCTCATAATTTGAAAGAAATTTTGGATTATGTTGATGAATATACTTTAAAAAGAGACGATTTAGCTTATGACATCGATGGAATTGTTTTAAAAGTCGATGAATTTAAATATTATGATGATTTGGGCTATACCGCTAAAACTCCTAAATGGGCTATTGCTTATAAATTTCCACCTAAAGAAGTTTCAACTAAACTTTTAGATATAGTTTTTACAGTTGGAAGAACTGGAAAAATTACTCCTAATGCAGTACTTGAACCTGTGAGAGTTGCTGGAAGTTTAGTTTCTAGAGCAACATTACATAATGAAGACTATATTAAAGAAAAAGATCTTCGTATTGGGGATAATGTCATTATAAGAAAAGCTGGAGATATTATTCCTGAAGTTGTTTCACCAATTATTTCAAGAAGAGATGGAAGCGAAGTTATTTTTGAAATGATTACAAGATGTCCTTATTGTAATACTTTGTTAATAAAAAAAGATGCCCTACATTTCTGTCCAAATCCACATTGTCCTTCAAGAAAAGTCGAAACTTTAATTCATTTTACTTCAAAAAATGCAATGGATATTGAAGGAATGGGTGATAAAGTTTGTGAACAATTATTTAACGAAAATTTCTTAGATGATATTCCTTCTATTTATAATTTGTATATTCATAAAGAAGAAATCATCGAAATGGATGGATGGTCAAATAAAAGCGTCGAAAATCTTCTTGAAGCAATTGATAATTCTAAGAAAAATTCTTTAGAAAGATTAATATTTGGCTTAGGAATTAAAGAAGTTGGCGAAAAAATGTCAAAAACACTGGCTAAAAGATATAAAGATATTGATTCTTTGGCTAATGCTTCTTTAGAAGAATTAATGGAAATTGATGATGTTGGTGAAGTTGTTGCTAAATCAATTTATGAATATTTTAGAGATGAAATAAGTCAAAACTTGATTAAGGCTCTTAAAAGTTATAATGTTAATACGCTTTATCTAGGTAATACTAATGTGAATGAATCAAATTTCTTCTATAATAAAAAATGTGTTATTACCGGAAGCTTTGAAAGATTCTCTCGAGATGAAATTTCTAACTTTATTGAAAGTGAAGGCGGAAAGACTTCTTCAAGTGTCTCAAAAAATACCAACTACCTTATCTTAGGTAAAGACCCTGGTTCTAAACTTGAAAAAGCTAAAGCTTTAAATATTGAAATTATCGATGAAGAGAAATTATATAAAATTATTGATGGGAGTAATTAAATGAAAGAAGTAAATAAAGAAACCCTTAAAATTGCAGCCGAGAAACTTTTGTTTGATATGGAAGATTCTCAATATGAAACATTGCTAAATGAGTTTCATGTAATTATTAAACAACTCGAATTAATGGATAATATCGAAGATTTATCTTCTTATTCTCCTTTATCTTTTCCTTATGTAGATGAATCTTTCTCTTTACTTAGAGATGATGAAGTAATAGAAGAAACTTTATTAAACAAAGAAGAAGTTTTAGCTAATGCTAAAGAAGTCCGCGATGGACAAATTGAACTTCCAAAGGTGGTTGGCTAAGTATGAATAATTATTTAAATTTATCAATTGTTGAATTACATAATCTTCTTTTAAAAGGAGAAGTAAAACCTTCAACATTAGTATTAGAAGCTATTGAAAAATGTAAGAATGATGAGTTTAATGCTTTAGAGGCTTTAAATTTTGATGAAGCTTTAAAGAAAGCTTATGAGCTCGATAAAAAAGAAGTTCCTAGCGATAATTATTTCTTTGGAATTCCTTATATTGCTAAAGATAATTTATCAACTAAAGGATTAGAAACAACTGGTGGAAGTAATATTTTAAAAGGATATGTTCCTTCTTTTGACGCAACAGTTATTTCAATTTTAAATTCTTTAGATGCAATTATGGTTGCTAAATCAACTTTAGATGAACTTGCTATGGGAGGTTCAGGAAGAAGTGGCCATAAAGGTTTGCAATATAACCCTTTTGATAAAACTAAAATGCATTTAATCGGTGGTTCATCTTCAGGATCTGCTATTGTTACTGCAGCTTCCTATGTTCCTTTTGCTTTAGGAAGTGATACCGGCGACTCAATTAGAAAACCAGCTTCTTATGGCGGATTAGTTGGATATAAACCTACTTATGGTTTAATTTCTCGTTTTGGTTTATTTCCTTTCTCCGTTTCTTTAGACCATATCGGTTACTTTACTAGAAGTGTTGAAGATGCGGCTATTTTATTTGACGCTTTAAATAAATATGATGAAAATGATTACACTTCATCATTAAAAGAAAGAACAAAGGTTTGTCCTTTAGATGAAAAAGAAGTTAAAAAGGTTGCTGTAATTAGCGAAGTTATATCTTCAATTAAAGATGAAAAAATCTTAAATTCTTTTAAAAATTATGTTCAAGAACTAGAAAATAGAGGAGTTAAAGTCGATTATGTAAATGTTGATTCTAACTTACTTAAAGCAATCTATCCTTCTTATATTATTATTTCTAGCGCCGAGGCAACATCAAATAATGCTAATTTGGATGGTGTTAAATTTGGTAATAGAAAGGAAGGAAAAACCTATCAAGAAGTCATGTTTAATACAAGAAACGAAGGTTTTGGCGAACTTATCAAAAGAAGATTCATATTAGGTTCTTATGCTTTAATGAAAGAAAACCAAGAAGAAGTTTATCTTAAAGCAAAAAGAGTAAGACATGCAATTGTCGATACATTTAATAAGATTTTAGATGAATATGATGCATTTATTGCACCGGCAGCTCCTTCGGTTGCAAGAAAAGTTAATGAAGATTCAGATGCACTTGATGATACATATTTAATTGCTGATAACTACCTAGCTATTGGTAACTTTGGAGGTTATCCTTCAATTACTATTCCTCTCGGTTTAAAAGAAGGACTACCTTTTGGTCTTTCAATTACTTCAAAAATCTTTGCTGATAAAAAATGTTTTGAAGTAGCAAAACTTAGCGAAGATATTATCGGTTTAAAAGGCTTATCAACTTCAAATATTGATGAATTTATTAAGGAGGGCAAATAATTTATGAATTTCGAAGCAATTATTGGTTTAGAAATCCACGTTGAGATGAAAACAAAAACTAAGATGTTTTCTAGCGCTCCTATAAGATTTAAGGCTGAACCAAATACAAATATTACTTATTTAGATTTAGCTTATCCTGGTTCTCTCCCAAGATTAAATAAACAAGGCGTTATTAATGCAATTAGAGTTTCTCATGCTTTGCATATGAGCATTGATGATACCTTATATTTTGATAGAAAAAATTACTTCTATGCTGATTTACCAAAAGGCTATCAAATTACTCAGCAAGATAGACCTATTGGAAAAAACGGTTATTTAGAAATCGAAGTTAATGATCAAAAAAAGAAAATCGGTATCGAAAGACTTCATATGGAAGAAGATACTGCCATGCAACACCATTATTCTGATTATACTTTACTCGATTATAATAGAGTTGGAATTCCTCTTGTTGAAATTGTTTCTCTTCCAGAAATTAGAACTGGAGAAGAAGCAAGAAAATATGTCGAAAAAATTAAAGAGATTGTTACCTATTTAGATGTTTCTGATGGTAAGATGGAAAATGGTTCATTAAGATGTGATGTTAACGTCTCAATTAGACCTTTTGGAAGCGATAAATTTGGTACTAAAGTTGAAATTAAAAACCTTAACTCAACTGCTAATATTGAAGCTGCAATTGATTATGAAATTTTAAGACAATCGTCTTTATTAATTAAAGGACAAGAAATTGCTCAAGAAACAAGAAGATTTGATGAAGCTAAAAAAGAAACAGTCTTAATGAGAGTTAAAACTGATGCAGTTGATTATAAATATTTTAGCGAAGGGAATATTCCACCTGTTCATCTTTCTCAAGAATTTATAAGACATGCTATTGAAACATCAAATGAGTTATATGATCAAAAATTAGAAAGATTCTTGAATGACTATAAATTAAACGATGTTGATGCTAAAATCTTACTTTCTTCCAAAGAATTAGCAGATTATTATGATGAAGCCGCTAAAAATACAAAATTATATCAACCTTTAGCAAACTTTGTTATTTCTGAAGTTTTAGGTTATTTAAATAAAAATAACATTTCTATTGGTGAATTTAATGTTAAACCTAATAATATTTCTACACTTGTTGAAATATTAAACAATAAAGAAATCAACTCAAAACAAGGAAAAGATATTTTCCAAAAAATGATTGAAACTAATAAAGACCCTCTTACTTTAAAAAATGAAATGGGTGCAACTTTAATTACTGATAAAGATAAGATTAGAGCTGATGTATTAGAAATTATTTCTCAAAATCCTACTTTACCTACTGATTATAAAAATGGTAAAACAAGAGCTTTAGGTTTTGTTATGGGATTATTGATGAAGAAAAATAGAGGTAAAGTTGAACCTAATTTAGCAAATGAAATCATTAAAGAAGAACTTTTAAAATAGTTTCATAAAAAGGAGTTATTATGAAAAATGTAGATTGTAAAGAACAAAGTTTATCTGAAGGATTATATAAATCTTTAAAGAAAAATTATCAAAAAGATACAAAAAATGTTATTGTTCGTCATGCTTTAAGCAAACATAACATTAATACTATTGTTTTTGATGATAAAAATAATATCGATGTTCCTTATATTTTCTCTAAGGAAGTTAAAACTCTCCCTGTTTGTAATCAGAAAGCTAGTGGTAGATGCTGGATTTTTGCTGGGCTTAATGTTTTAAGAGAAATTATTGCTTCAAAGTTAAATTTAAAAGATTTTGAACTTTCACAAAATTATATTGCTTTATATGATAAACTTGAAAAATCAAATTATCTTTTAACATGTATCATTGATTTAATCGATGAAAAACCAAATGAAAGAGTTTTGATGCATCTTTTATGTAATGGAGTAAGCGACGGTGGACAATGGGATATGTTTAGAAACCTTGTTAAAAAGTATGGTTTAGTTCCTAAGAACGCACTTAACGAAACTTTCCAATCATCAAATACAAGCGAATCTAATTTCATTGTTAATTCTTATATCCGTAATTTTGCTGCGGAAGCATCAAAATTACATAAAGATGGAAAAGACAAAGAAATTCTTTTACTAAAAGAAAAATATATGTCTAATATTTATAATCTTTTAGTTAATTGTTTTGGTGTTGTTCCAAGTAAATTTGATTTTGAATATTATGATAAAGACGATAAATATCATATCGAAAAAGATTTAACACCAAAATCATTCTTCGATAAATATATCGGAAATGAAATTGATGAATATGTTTCTTTAATCAATTCTCCAACAAAAGATAAACCATTTAATAAAGTATTTACTATCTCTTATTTAAATAATGTTGTTGAAGGTGAACCTATTAAACATCTTAATGTGACAATGGATAGAATGAAAGAACTTATCAAAGCTCAAATTGATGATAATTCAATTGTTTGGTTTGGAAGCGATGTTTCTTTCTACCGTGCTGATCGTACAAGTGGTATTTGGGATGATTTATCTTATGATTATAGAAGTGCTTTCAATATTGACCTTAAATTTAATAAAGCTGACATGTTAGATTTCCATGCTTCAGTTATGAATCATGCAATGTGTTTAACTGGATATAATCAAAAAGAAGGTCAAGAAATTAATCGTTGGAAAGTAGAAAATTCTTGGGGAAGCGAACCTGGGAATAAAGGTTACTACATCATGTCATCTTCTTGGTTTGATTCCTTTGTCTATCAAGCGGTTATTAAGAAAAAATATCTTAATGAAATAGAACTTGCTGCTTATAATGAAAAACCTATTGAACTAGATCCATGGGATCCAATGGGAACTTTAGCTGATTAATTATCTAACTTAAAATGCCATCCAAATTTGGATGGCATTTACTTTTAAATTCTCCCGTTATTTTGAAGATAAGTTATTAGTTCATCAATGAAAACAAATGCTAATATTAAAGCAATTATCAAAATAACCATCATGATAATTGATAAAACTCCACCAACAATATTGAGAACTTTATATTTCTTTGTTTTGTCGATTGCTAAACCAATTATTGCTAAAATTAATCCAAGGAAAGGAATTTCTGAAAAATAAATAGATAAAATACCTAAGACAAGTGGTGCAAAAGAATCTTTATCTTCGTTTTTATCAATCTTCTTATCTTCTACCGTAGTAGTAAGAGTAGCCTCTTTGACACTAACTTCGTTAGTTTCTTCTTTCTTTTCTTCACCAATTACAAGTTCTTCCTTATATAAAGGATTTTGATGCCCGCAGTTAGGACAAAACTTATCATTTTCTTTTAATTCTTTACCGCAATGTCCACAAAACATAAATAATCTCCTAAATTTTTATTACTTTAATTATACTTAAAATAATTTCTTAATAAATAAAAATCCGATATTTGTTCTGTATTATCAAAGTAAGTGCTTTACACGTGTAAAGATAAATTCGCGATAAAATTTGACATTATTTGGTATTGATATATAATTAAGAACCTTGCGAAAATCTGGTAATGTTACTGACCCAAAGCATACCGATGTTTTGTAAGTTAAACGAAAAGGAGAAACAGAATGATTAAGAAACTCATTAATATTATGAGAGGCGGACATCATTCTCATCAAAACACGAAGCCATACAGAAATGAAAATGGGTTTGAACAATTTGTAGAAGATTATGTTCGTTTCAACGATATTTATCCGATTAATATCGAATAAATATCTCATTAAAGAAGTCTAGGCAAAATTAAGCCTAGATTTTTTTATTAACAAAAATATTATTAAAAAAAATTAAATTTAGGGGGATAAATTTTCTAGATCAAAACATTCTTGTATATAGAGGGAATTTTTGTGATAGAAGTTTTTAATGTATCTAAAAGTTTTAAGATTGATGAAAAAAGAAAACTTGATGTTTTAAAGAATATTTCTTTTGTTCTTTCAGATAATGGAATGTTTTTTATTTTAGGGAAAAGCGGAAGTGGTAAATCAACCTTACTTAATCTTTTAGAAGGACTTGAAGATTTAGATTCTGGTTATATTAATATAAATAAAAAAAGAATAAGTAGAAGAAGTTTAGAAGAAAAAGAAAATATTTTTAAAGAAGATATTGGGATAATGTTTCAACATTATAATTTAATTTCGTCTATAACAGTAAAGGAAAATATCGATTTAGTAAAATCTATAAAAGGGTGTAAAAACGAAGAAAAACTTGAATATTATCTAAATAAATTTAAATTAGAAAAATTAATAAATAAAAAAGTTGATTTATTAAGTGGGGGAGAAAAACAAAGAGTCGCCTTAGTTAGAGCATTAATTAATAATCCTCCAATTATTTTTGCCGATGAGCCAACTGGAGCTATTGATGAAGAAAATTCATCGATAATTATGGACGAACTCAAATTAATATCTAAAGATAAATTAGTATTAATTGTCAGTCATGATCAATCTATTGTTAATAAATATGCTGATGGAAAAATAACCTTAAATGATGATAAAACATTTACTTTAGATAATGTCTATAGTTCCATAGAAGAATATAAAAAAGATAATAAAAATAAACTAAATACTAAGAAAACAAATAATAAATTCGTGTTTCTAAGTAAGATATTTAAAAGAAATATTTTTAAAAACATAACAAGAAATATTCTTTCAACTTTGGCATTAGCCTTTGCTTTTACTTTTATGTTTACTACCTTTTCGGTTAAAACAAGTTTAAATGATTTTAACAAAAATCTTATATATCAATTTGAAGGATATAATATTTTTAGTGTTAGTGAAATTAAAAATAGTTCGATTAATGGTTCTTTGCTTTCGATATCAAAAAAAGAAAAGCCGCAAGATTATGCCTTAATTGATTTTATGAAAGAGAATGAAATTAATTATGAAATATACGATAATTTAAATTATTTTTTATCAAATAACATAGTCAACTTTAACGATAATGAGTATAAGAATATTGTTTTTTCGCCTCTTTTTAATCTCGAAAGCAATGAAGTAATAGTAAATCGTAAGTTTGTTGAGGAGTATTTTCATTCTAATTTTACTGATATTATTGGAAAAGAATTAAAAATGACCTCAAATAATAAATACGAAGCATTTTCAAATTATTATGAAGGGGAAATAGAGGAGAATTTAAAATTAGATTTAACTTTTAAAGTAAGAGAAGTTAAAGATGAGTTTTATTATTTACAAACACCAAGAGTTTACTATTCTTACAATTATTTATTTCAAATATTGAATTTAACTCTTGCTCCTAATTTTACGGAATTAGAAGGAGCACGAATTTCTTATTATGATTTACTTGAAAGAAGCGAATCTAATGATCAAATTAATTCTTATTCTTCATTAATTGTTATTGATAAAGTTTATTTTCATAATTTTATAGATATTTTAGATATTAAAAAATATGAAGATTTCAGTTTAAGCATTACAAATGAAGCTTATACCATGTCAACATCATTTATCGATTTAACAAATGTTTTATTTATTGGAATTGATGTTTTCATTATATTAATCGTTTTCTCTTCAATTTTTATAATCGTATTTCTTACTATTTATTCTTACCTAGTCAGTAAAAAAGAAAGAGCGATTTTGCTTTTACTTGGTAGCAATGATAAATCGATAGATTTTATATATATCTTAGAAAATATCCTTAATATGCTTTTTGGTTTTATATTTTCTTTATTAATTTTAAGTACAGTAACTGGTTTTATAAATAATATTATTTCATCATCTTTGCTCATAAATTTAACGATAACTATCGATATATTTAATAACCTTATTATTTTCTTAATTGGAATGGTTTTAATTATTTGTACGACTTTAATTCCATTAAGAATCTCTAAAAAAAGTATTAAGTTAGCTAACGAATTAAAGGAGGAATAATTGTGCTAAAAATAAGAAATTTAGGTAAAAAGTTTAATAATGAATTTATCTTTAGAAATTTAAATTATGATTTTAAAGATAATGGCTTATATTCGATTATTGCTCCAAGTGGTAGAGGGAAAACTACATTGTTAAATATAATTTCAACTATTGATAGCCCTAGTGAAGGTGAAGTGGTATTTCATGGGAAAAAGATTTCGAAATTAAACGAAAAGAAAAAAAGAAACTTTCGATTAAATAATGTTTCTTTTATTTATCAATCTTTTAATTTATTTGAAGATCAAAGTGTCAAAAATAACTTAGCTTTACTTTTAAATGAATCATCGTTACTTAAAATATCAAAGAAAAATGAAAGAAAAATAGACTCTTTATTATCTAAACTTCAGATTATTGAATTAAAAGATAAATTAGTTAAAAATTTGAGTGGCGGAGAAAAACAAAGAGTTGCAATTGCAAGAAGTTTAATAACTAGTCCAAAAATTATATTTGCCGATGAACCAAGTGGAGCTTTAGATGAAGAAAATAGTAATAATATTTTTGAAATCTTAAGAAATTTATCAAAAGATTATCTTGTTATTGTAGTAACTCATAATATTGATTTAGCTTATAAATATAGTGATTTTATACTTAGGCTTGAACAAGATACTATAATCAATGAAGAACTAAATAATAACCAAGCAAAAGCAAACATTTTTAAGCTAGAAAAAGAAAAGAAAAATAATAATAAGATTAAAGCTTACTTTAAAATAAATTATTTTAAGAATACTTTTAAATCGAAAAAATTCAGAACATCTTTTTTAATTTCTTACCTTTCTATTTCTCTACTTTTAAGTGGATTAACATTCTTTTTAAAAGACGGGTTAAGTAAAATGATAAGTGACACTTTTGAAGGTTTATCTAATGAAAATTCTTTGATATTAAAAAGAAAAGAAGATGACGCTGAAATTTTGTCTTATTATGGAGCGAGCAAAGAAGACATTACTGCTATTTATAAGAATAATATTAGTGAAATGAAAAGAATTGGGGCAACTTATTTAAATAATATTGCAGATTTTTTCCCGGATGAAGATATTCTAGAATTTGTTTTTAATAATTTTTTCAATGATAAAATGCTTGTAGAGGATTACACTGCTAATGTTTTTGCTAATTATCAATATGTAGAAACCTTTAATAATCTAAGTCATGTTTATCCAAAAAATTTGAATAAAATAGGTAATAATGATGTGGTTATTGGCATTTCTAATGAAATGATGATAAAAATAACATCTTTTATAGGTATTAGACAATCTTTTGAAGCGTTAGGAAATTATATTGAAGAAAATGAATGTTATATTTTATTAAACCTTAAAAATAACTATTGGACTTATGAAGATCAAGTTTTGCTTAATTTAAGAGGGATTACAGTAAGTCAAAATCCGATAGTTTATTCGAATAATTTCTTTTTTAACGAATATTTATTTGAAGACGTTATGCTATTTCCTTCATCAAATGTATTAGATAAAGAAGAAGAGTTTCCTTGGACTTTAAAGAAAATTTATTATTTTGAAACAATTGATGAACCGTCTTCTTTGCTAAATGAAATTAGTAAAGAATTAGAATATAAAACTTATATTTTTGATAATGATAAAACAATGTATAATCAGAATTATGCTTCTTTAAGTCATTTAGATAATATTCCTTCGAATAAAGTTTATGTTTATCAATCTTTAAAGAAGAGCATTGATATGGAACTAATAAAAAACATCGAAGAGAAACTTAATTTTCGAGATTATTACTATAATACGAGCGGAGGCTATGTTAACTATTCTTCGATAATGTCAGGGTTTTATAATCCTACATTTTTTTCTTTAGATATAGATCAAATTAACTCTTTAATTGATGATAATAAAAATCTTACTTTGGAAGATTGGTATTCATTAGATACAGGTAAGGGTTTAGCTAGTGGAAACTATTTAAAGCAAAATAATAACAGTGTTAAGTTCTCTTCTAAGTTAAATAAAAGTACAGTTGGAAGATATCCCACTAGTAATAATGAAATAGCAATTTCTAGTGGCTTAGCGAAACTTTTAAGCAATAATAACGAAGAAGATGTTATAAATAAAATTTTATACTTAACATCAATAGTGGATTATAAAATAAACAATGACAAAACAATCGTTCCTACTTTTAAAACGATAAGATTAAGAATTAGCGGAGTTAGCGATTCGTCTAAAGCTGAAATTTATCATAATAATGATTTTTCTTTAACTCTATTTCGAGATTTACTAAATATATCTTCCTTTAGATTAAATGTTGAAAGTATTACTTATTTATTAGATCAAAAATTAAGTGATGAAGAAATATCTTCATTAAATAAAGCCTTAGATGAGTATGAATTTTATTCCCCTTTAAATGATATTAATGAAACAATTGATGATACATTATCTTATATAGTGTTATTTCTAACAATTTTTTCTTTATTTTCAATAATTTCTTCGATAATTTTATTTTCAATTTATTCCTTTATATCTTTTTTAGAGATGAGAAAGGAAATAGCGATACTTGCTTTATTAGGATTTTCTAACTATGAAATTGTTAAATTTTTCTTATTTAACAATTTCTTAACCTCGTTAATTTCTTATTTAATCTCATCTATTTCTTTAACAACAATATCTTTATTTATCTCTTTGGTTTTATATGAAATGTTTAAAATTGAAATATCAATATATTTTTCTTACATTCCTTTTCTAATTATGTTTTTGTTAATTGTAATTTTCTCTTTTATTTCGATAATTTGGGGATGCGGACAAAAAGTTGGACATTAAATTAAGGGAGACTTAACTTATATGTATGACTTAAAAACAATTAAA
>CALVOX010000005.1 GCA_944350425.1 uncultured Bacilli bacterium | reverse complement strand
ACAAAGATATACAAAATTTTCTCAATATTGAATTTTAGAGCACCTTATTTTAGGGGTAAAACTCCAAAGTCAGGTTATATAACAAAGGAAAGTTTAAAAGCAAGAAAAAATAGCAATAAAATCGCTAATTTTGATAATAAGAGATCAAATAATCTTTCTTAGCATAAACGTAAAAATTATATAACGCAATAATTAAATCTAAAGGGTTTTGTAACTTATAATTTGATTCAAGATTTAAAGAAAAATCATATACTTTAAATACTTCCCATGCATCTTCTTCAGCATTTATCTTTGAAAAAATATACTTTCTATCAGCTTCAGTTCCTTTTATTCTTAAGGACGGATATGAAAGAGGTATATCATTATAAATTGTAGTTAATAAAACAATCACATAATATAATAATGTTTTATAACTATTATCACGTGGAACATTATTTAAAAGTATTTTATCGATATTCTCAAGAAATGATTCTACTTTATCAACTATTCTAATATTAGAATTTAATAAATTGATTAATGATTCATCAAAATATTTGTAATGTATACCAAATTTCCTTTCAAGAACATCTTTTGAAAATAAATCTGTTTTATAAATATGATCAAAGATTTTTTCTTTGTACATATCGAAATTAAATTTTTCACCAGCTCCTAAATACGATAGATTCGATACTACAATCACTTTTACTCCTTTTAAAACTAAAGAAGAAACATATGAAAGAAATTCATCATAATGGGATGAAGCATATCTTTCTAAATCATCTAGTATAACAATATAAGAGCAGCCTTCTTTGATTTTTAAAGCATAATCTAGTGTAGGAATATTAGAAAATGGTGAGACGCTAGAAGGGACAACATTTTCAATTATTCTATCTCTATGTACTTCCATATATAAAGAAGTATTGATATCATCAACATTTCTTTTTCCTAGTAAAGAAACATAATAAATAGGATGCTTCTTATATTTTTTAATAAACTCATTTAATAGATGAGTTTTACCTGAGCCCCATCTACCATCTAGTAAAATCACACTATCTTTTGATTTATCTAATGTATTTAATACATTTAATAATTCATCTTTATTCATATATATAATGATAATAGTTTAATCTTGATTGTTAAGAATAAATTTTTCCTAAATTTGAAATTTTATTAAAAAAATAAATAAAAGATTATCGTTTTTTCTCAAATGTAAAGAAAAGTTTACACAAATATATAATATTTTTCTTTACAAAAATTTACCTTAATTCATAATGTATCTATTCGGAGGTAAAAATATGTTAAGCAAAAAATTAGCTATTGAATTGCTAAACCACGCTACTTCGACTGGTGCCGACTTTGCAGAAATATATTATGAAGATACATTTGCTTCTTCACTTACTGTAGAAAATGAAAAAGTCGAAGCTTATAGCCCTAATGTTATTAACGGGGTTGGTATTAGACTACTAAAAGAAAATCGTAGCGTTTATGGATATACTAATGATCTAACTAAATCAGGATTATTTAAACTTGTTGATTCTCTTAAAACTTCTTTTTCCGCTCCTAGATGTGTTGAAGTTTTAACATCATTAAAAAAAGTAAGAGTGAAAAATATTCATAAAGTTAAAACCCCTTTCAGTGAAGTTCCTCACAAAGTAATAATCGATACTTTAAAACATCTTGGCCATATAATTTTATCTTATGACAAAAGAATTGTTAGAACTATCGGAAATTTTTTATTAACCCACAATGATGTTACTATTTATAATTCTGAAGGAAAGATGTGGAATACGGTAAGAGAATATGGACGATTAGCACTTTCAAGTATTGCCACAGAAAATGGCAAAATGGAAATGAGATTTGATGGTCCAGGCGATCAAGGCGGTTGGGAATTCTTCACAGAAAAATTAAATTTAGATGAACTTGCAACTAATCATGCAAAGAAATTAATTTTAATGCTAGGTGCAAAAGAATGCCCATCTGGTAAATTCCCGGTAGTTATTGGAAATGGTTGGGGTGGAGTTATTTTCCACGAAGCTTGTGGCCACCAACTTGAAGCTACAAGTGTTGCTAAAGGTTTATCAGTATTTAGTGGTAAAAAAGGAACTCAAATCGCTAATCCTATTGTATCAGCTTATGATGATGGTTCTCTTCCAAACGAATGGGGTTCTAATTCTCTAGACGATGAAGGTCATGTTCCGCAAAAGAATGAATTGATTAAAGATGGTATTTTAACCGGTTACTTAATTGATGATTTCAATGGTAGAAGAATGGGCGAAAAAGGCAATGGTTCTTCAAGAAGACAATCATATAAATATGAGCCAACTTCGAGAATGTCTAATACCTATATTGCTCCAGGAAAATCTACACCTGAAGAAATTATTAAGAATACAAAACTTGCTTTATATGCTGTAAGTTTTAATGGCGGAAGCGTTGATCCTTCAACTGGCGACTTCAACTTCGGTTGTTCTGAAGCATATATTATAAAAGATGGAAAAATATTGTGCCCAGTTAGAGGTGCTACTTTAGTTGGAAATGCTAAAGAAATATTAAAACATATTGATATGGTTGGAAATGACTTGGCATTTGGACAAGGTATGTGCGGTTCAGTCTCAGGATCTATTCCTGTAAATGTTGGTCAACCAACTATTAGAGTTGATGAAATTATGGTTGGTGGTAGAGGAGGTTCAATCAATGAATTCTAAAAAATTTATAAAACTTGCTACCGAAAGTGGATTAAGTGCTTCTCTTATAACAGTTTCAAAAGTAAGTCATTTATCTTTCTCGCTTTTCCACGGGGAAGTTGATTCTTATTCAAAATCATCGACTTCTAAAGTATTAGCTAGTGGTATTTATAAAGGCAAACTTGCTTCTGCTTCAACAGAAAAAGATGATACAACAACAGCTCGATTTTTAATCGATCAAATTAAAGAAGGCGCTAGTTTAATTGAAAAGAAAGAAAAACCTGAAATTTTTAAAGGCAGTAAAAGATATCATAAGAAAAATTTATATTCTAAAGAGTTAGCTGCTTGGGAAGATTCCAAAAAATTAGAAATTCTACACGAATTAGAAGATACTTTAAAATCACTTGATCCAAGAGTTAGCGAAGTTGAAGTTTCTTTCTCAGAAACAGATAGTGATTATTCCTTTACAAACTCATATGGCTTAAATTTAAAAAACAAATCTAACTACTATTATTTTTATGGTTCAGTCGTTGTTAAAGACGGTGAAGAAACTAAGTCCTATGGTGACATTTTCCTAGATAGTGACCCAGCCAAATTTAATGTAAAAGAATTTGCAAAACAAATAGTAGAAAATGCTATTAATTTACTTCATGGAACGGGATTAAAATCTAAAAAGTACAAGGCTGTTTTAAATCAAGATGTAGTTTCATCTTTACTTAATGCACTACTTTCTAATGTTAGCGCAGAAAAAGTACAAAAACACTCTTCACTCCTCGAAGGTAAATTAGGACAACAAGTTCTTTCTAAAAAGATTTCGATAGAAGAAAGACCTCTTGAGAAAAACTGTTTCTTCTCATATTTTGATGATGAAGGTGTCGCAACTACTAACAAAAAAGTATTCTCACATGGAAAGTTATTAACATATTTTTACAATCTTGAGACAGCAGCAAAAGATGGTGTTGAATCGACAGGAAACGCTGCTAGAGGCGGTGGCAAAATGGGTATTTCCTTCAATAACATCGTTTTAAAACCTGGAAAACTTAGTGAAAAGCAATTATTCGAAAAGATTAAAAATGGCGTTTATATTACTTCAATAAGTGGCTTACATGCAGGGTTAAATGATACTTCTGGCGATTTCTCTTTGCAAGCAGAAGGATATCATGTTAAAGACGGTGAAAAGGCAGGACCTTTAACATTAATTACTATCGCAGGTAACTTATATAATGTCTTTAAAGATGTAATTGCAGTTGGTTCCAACTCTAAATTGACTCTTTCATCAACAACTACTCCTTCAATTGCTGTTAAAAATATTTCAGTTAACGCTGAATAATATTTATATTGAAAAACTAAGCAAAAAACCGGTTAGATTATCTAATCGGTTTTTTTGTCAGGAAATTTATTTTGAATAAATATTTTTATATTATAGTAATTTGACTAATTGAAAATTATTTATTTAAAATATATAAAATGCCTAATGTTTTTGGGCCACAATGTGAAGAAATAACACACCCTGCTGTCGTGATATGTAGACAAGAGGGATCAACATATTCTTTTAATTTGTTGTAAACATATTCTTCTATCCCATCCATATGCCCTGAATGTGTAATGAAAATATGATCTTTATCAATATATGGTAAATCTTTTTTAAATTCTTCGATTTGTGAATCAATAGCTTTAATATATTTGCCTCTAATAACTTTTGATACAGTAAGTTTTCCATCATGAATCTTAGCAATTGGGTGGAGATTAAAAACGTTTGCAAAAAGTTTGGTCATACCAGAACATCTTCCACCTTTATAGAGATAATCTAATTCATTAATGCAAAATTTTGTTGAAACATTAGGAACTAATTGTCTTACTTTTTCAGCAATTTGATGAATATCAAGTCCTTCATCTCTGAGCTTTGCCATTTTTAATACAAGCAATCCAGTTCCAGTTGATAAATCTTTTGAATCAACAATTTCAATTCTTCCTTCAGGAAATTCTTTTGCTGCTAAACAAGCATTATTATAAGTTGAAGATAAATCACTACCAATACCAGTCTCGATAATGTCATAACCTTCGTTTATATATTTTTTAAAGT
Organism: uncultured Bacilli bacterium; assembly: GCA_944350425.1. GTDB lineage: Bacteria > Bacillota_I > Bacilli_A > RFN20 > CAG-826 > Onthovivens. Next base: position 95,516 of record CALVOX010000005.1, on the reverse strand, counting down.
CTTCAATAAATTCAACAATATTTCTTGCACCAGTCTTTGGTGTTTCTTTATAATCTTCGACCTTTTTATAAACCTCTTCAGGGAAAATATTTACACCATCAAGATAATCCCTTCCGTTTTTTTCTTTAGGAAAAGAAACATGTAAAGGTATTATTTTAATATCGAATTTTTCAACCAATTCTTGTGACAAATCACAAGTAGAGTCAGCAATTATTATAACTTTATTCATAGATTACCTCGGATATATAGACAACTGTAAATATTATAAAGGATTAATGTTTCTAATTAAATAAAAAATATGATAGAATACGAAACGTTACGTTATTATGGAGGATAAAAATGAAAAAGAAGAGTAAACTCGTTTCATTAGGAACAGAGTTCAAAAAATTTATCTCTAAAGGTAATGTTGTTGATATGGCTGTTGGTGTCATTATGGGTAGTGCGTTCAGTGCTATCGTTACAGCATTCACAAATATCTTACTTTCTCTTTGTACATGGCCTATTCCAGGTGGTTTAAGTGGATTAGTAACGGTTCTCCCAGCACTAAGTTCTGCTCAACTTCCACCAGAAGGATTCTCATTAACAATGACTTTAGAAGAATGGACAAACATCGAAAGCGGAAATGTTTCATTATATTCATCTTTATACACTAAACACGGTGGTATTTATGTATATAATGGTGCTGCTGTCCTAGATTGGGGTGTATTTATTAACGCTATTATCTCTTTCTTAATCATTGCTCTTGTTTTATTCATTATTGTTAAGATTGTTGCCTATGTTAAGAACAAAGCCGCAAAATTAAAAGAATTAGAAAGAGAAGCATATTATCAAAAACACCCAGAAGAAAGACCAAAACCAGAAGAACCAGCTCCAGCACCTGTTACCGAACTTGATCTTTTAAAGGAAATTAGGGACGAATTAAAGTCTAAAAAAGTAGGAACAAAAACTACTAAAACCAAATAATTGAATATTAATCGAGTAGAGATTTATTTTAATCCCTCTCACACCACCGTACGTGCGGTTTTCCGCATACGGCGGTTCAATTTAAACATAACTTTTCTTTTCTAATTGATAGATATTTAATTGGATTGAGCAGTCCTTTCTTTTCTAAAAGACTTTCAGCAACAAATTGAGCAAAGGTTCCATGTGCCCCAATTTTGGCATAATGGTTGCCTTGATTTGCTAATCCTTTTGCATTTTTCTTCATCGACCATTCCGGAATTTTCCAACCGCTTAAATCTTCTAGTTTCTTTCTAATCTCCCAACATTTGAGAAGAGCTTGTTCTCTCCTTTGAGGTGTTTTCCACTTTTTATAGATGATTACTCTTATTCTTCTTTTAATAATTCGCCAAACTTTATCTAATTTATTTTGATTGATATCGGCGTAGACAAAATAGTTAATCCAACCTCTAAATATTTGAGATACTTTCTCGCATATTTGTTCGGTGGTTTTGTTTCCTTGGTTTCTTCTAGTTGCTTGTCTAATTTTGACTTTCAGGGAAGAAAACTTTTCATCGCTTATTCTTGCTCGATATTCTTTCTTATCCTTATGAAAATAGAACGAATAGCCAAGATAAGTTAAGCCCCATGGTGTAACTATCTTTGATTTAGTAGCATTTACTTTTAATTTCATCTTCCTTTCTAAAAATGTGAGTATTGATTTCATTACTCTTTTTGCAGCAAGATGAGATTTAACGAGTATAATGCAATCGTCAGCGTATCTACAAAATGATAAACCGCGACTTTCTAATTCTTTATCGAGTTCATCAAGATAGATATTGCTCAAAAGTGGTGATAATGGTCCTCCTTGAGGGGTTCCAATCTCACTAGGATTAAACTCATTTAAAGACATACTTCCTGATTTAAGATACTTTAATATTAGTGATTCGATATCTCCCTCATTAATAAAGGCATGAACTTTTGACATGAGCCTATCATGTGGAACATTGTCGAAAAATTTAGCAAGGTCAATATCAACAATATAGTCATGTCCGTCATTAAATAACTCCAATGCTTTCAAGATTGCTTGTTGAGCACTCCTATTTGGCCTAAAGCCATACGAAGAATTGCTAAATCTTTCATCAACTAGAGGGGATACAACTTGTAAAATCGCTTGTTGTATCACTCTATCAACAGAAGTAGGTATACCAAGTTTCCTTTTACCTCCGTTTGGTTTAGGGATATATACTTCTCTAACTGGAGAAGGCTTATACCTACGATTGCGAATTGCTTCCTTGATTTCTTCTCCGTGCAAAGCAAAATATTCAGGTAATTCATCTACTTTCATGTTGTCGATACCTGAAGCACCTTTATTAGCCATTACGTTTTTAATAGCAAGGTTTATATTTGATTCGTTTAGGATAGTTTCAAGTAAAGCAGTCATGCTTCCTTTCCTCCTCTTTCTTTAATTTAGAAGCATCCTTCGCCAACTCGGACTATCTAAATTAACATCTAATTTGTACTTGGCGATAAATTGTTCGGTCCTTCCTCTTTCGAGTACTATGACCTCGGCTGACTCCCTATCATTCGATTTTCTAGATATTTCTATCTTGATAGGGTCTCACAGGGTAAGTTACATATCTTTCCTCAAGTACCTTCTTGATTTACTCCTCAAATGTCTCGTGGGTTACGCTGCTTTTTGTCAACTATCCCTTTTGAGTGGGCCTACTTATCAAGTTTCTGTTCGTAAGGTCTTGATTTTGTCTCTTCCTTCTTTCATCGGACTTATTACTAAGTACAACTTGGATTTGACTATGAGGTTTCTTTACGAGACCACCTCTACGGACTTTCACCGGTTAGACATGTGGCATGCCTGTCACACAAAAATCGATAGAATTGGTTAAATATTCTATCGATTTTTTATTATTTCTTTAAATTTTCAATCTCTTGAACACAAGATTCAAATAATTTTTTATCTAGTTCTTTAATAAGAGATAATGCATTTTTATATTCTTTTAGATATTTAATAGATAATTCATCCGCGAATTGATAAGCTTTTTCTACTTTTCCTAAATAATAAGAATAAGTTCTAAGAGATTCTAATGATTTTTCTTTCTTTAATACATTAGTTTCACTCTCGTTTAACTTAGATACATAATCTTTAGCTTCATCAATCTTATTTTCTTTTAAAAGAATAAATAGTTTCCAAATCTTTGTTTTGGTTAATGTATAGGTAGAAAGTTTCTTCTCAGAATTAATAATTTTATCTAATAATTCGTTAGCTTTAATATAATTATTTTCTTCGATTAATCTATATAAATTAAGTTCATTAACTTCAGCAGTAAAGTCAGTTATTTCATCAAATTCTTTAACATAATCAGTGTTATTATTTAAAAATAATTGACCTTCAAAACTCATTCTTTCATTAAAAGCTTCAATATTGATCTTTTTAGTTAATAAAGTATATCTATATCCGTCATTTGATGTATCAAGCTTAAAAGGAATATAGTCATAAATGAAGAAGCAGCCACCAAGAGTTGCAATTAAAACATAACCGTATTTAATGAATACTAAGGAAGATTCATCACTAATTAAAGTAAAAGTAATTACAAGCCCAATAAATTCAATAAGAATTAAAAGTAAAGGGAAAGTAACATAGAATGTAGGTGAATGTTTCTTTCCATCTTTTTTTGGCATAATTCTTGTTTCTCCTGCCAAACCATCAAAATTTTTAAAACCAACTTTAGTTTTTACTTTTCCATCGATAAATGTTTTATAAAAGCAAAGTCCAAAGATATTAAAAGATAGGATTTCATATCCTCCAATTTTTGCGCCAATAACGTGTCCTACTTCAACCAAAAAGACATTTAGAACAACACCAATTAATAAGGATATAATCACAAATAAATAAATTAAATTACTATTAGAAAAGTGTTCGACGATAGCTGCACTATTTTGAGAAACAACGAAGTAACCAACCAAAACAACAACTAAAATCATTAACAAATAGACAACTGTAGATATAATTTCTTGCTTTTTCACTTATTCTTACCTCCACAAAAAATAGGTGATAATTTTTAATTACTATTAATTTATAAACAATATCAATGTAATTAATTTAAATCATCACACATGCATTTAAAAAATTACTTGATAATAAGATTCTATATGTAACTAGTAGTTTACCAAATTTATTAATTAAATTACACCAAAAGTTATTTAAAATTTGTAAAAAGATTCATAATCAAATGTTCAATTAAATTTTCATCAATTAAAGAAGTAATTTCTTTAAAAATTGAATCCTTTGTTGAATTTTTCTCAATAAATAAAGAAAGTACTTCTTCATTGGTTGCATTAGCTAAGAATCTAGCAAGTATTTTTCGATAATCTTTTGTATCATTATTTAAACTTTTTAAAGTATTTAAATATAATGAAAATGATCTAAAAAGAAAGTAATAAGTTATATCAGAAAGAATATAAGAAGAATTTGAAGAAGCAACTTCTTTATTAAATTTTTCATCATCAAATAAAAAATTTAGTAAATCTAAAATAACGTCATTATAAGAAGTTAAAATTGTATTTTTTATTTCTTTATCGATATAAATAGAAAAAATTAAATCATTAATATCTTTAAAATGATAATAGAAAGCTTGTCTAGTGATTCTAGAAGCATTCGAAAGACTAGAAACATCGATTTCATCCAAATTTTTCTTTTTTAATAGTTTAAAAAAAGTATTCTTAATTCTATCTTCTACTCTTTCCATAATTTTATAGTGGATTTTTTGATAAGATATTTATCAATTAACCTATAACTTAAGTATACAATAAAATAGAAACATAAACAGATAAAAATTACTAATAATTCATCTAAACTAATAAATCTTGGGGCAGGTGAATTCATACCATTAATCATTAACCAATTAAATCCAAAGATCGACCATAAATAAACTGCAGTAACTAAAACTATTGCTAAGCAAAAAACAAAACGTCGATAATTATCAAATTTCCTTGATACATCAAAAAGTGGAATAAACGAACCAACCGAAATAAATATGGTAGATATATTTAATAATTCAATGCGGTCAAAATGTTCGTATCTAGTCGTAAAAGCAATTATATATAGAATCATTATTGTCACACCCATAATTAAACCATGTGGAAGTGCTTTTTTAATAACGTTGCTTAAGAAGTTACCTTTAATTAAACTCGAATTAGGTTCTAAGGCTAATAAAAAAGAAGAAATACCAATAGTAACTAATTCCCATGTATAAAAATTATTTGGATAGAATGGCCAAAGTAGAGCGCTTGTTGAACCAAACTGTGTTATTAAAGCATAAATTAAGAAAAAACAATTTAGAAAAACAGCGAAAACTGTCTTAGTTAAAAACAAGGAACAAGTTCTTTCAAGGTTATTAATTACTCTTCGACCTTGATCAACAATTTTTGGTAATTTATTAAAATTATTATCGAGTAAAACAACAGAAGCTATGTCTTTTGTTGCTTTACTACCACTTTCCAATGCAATTGAAACATCAGCGGATTTTAAAGATAAAATATCATTAATTCCGTCCCCAACCATCGCAATAGTTCTGCCATCTTCTCTTAAAGATTGAATAATCATTTCTTTTTGTTCAGGTGAAACACGACCAAAAATAGAATTTTTCTTAGTTAATGATTTAATCTCAATATCGTTTTTACCACTTAATGAGCAAAATTTATCCCAATTTTCAATTCCTACTTCTTTTGCAATCAATGAAGCAGTTAATGGATTGTCACCGGAAATAACTTTAATATCTACGCCGTTATTATTAAACCACTTAATTGTATTTTTTACATCTTCTCTTATATGGTCTTGAAGATAAATTAATGCAATGCATTTTAAATCTTTAGGAATTAAGTTATTTTCAATTTTTGAAGGAGAAAGAGCTACGGTAATAACTCTTAGTCCAGCTTCGCTTGCTTCATTAACAATTTCTTCTACTTCAGCTTTATTAGTTAGATTAAAGAAATCAAAAGCACCTATAACTAAAGTACCATTTTCATCAATTTCAGCAGCACTGTATTTATAAACACTTGAAAATGGAATGTAGTTATTAACTTTAAATATTTTCTTAGATTTAAAATAATTTAAAAGAGCTTTACTTGTTTCGTTATCTTCTCCAAGTTTTTGGCAATAAGAAGCAATTAAAGCATCAAATCTGTCAGAAGCTAAATCTTTATCTATTATTTTATACTTAAAAACCGACATTTTCCCATCGGTTATAGTACCTGTTTTATCTATGCATAAAGTGTCAACTCTAGCTAATGTTTCTTGAGAATACATATCTGAAATAAGAACTTTTTCTTTTGTTAAAGAAAATACGCCAACAGCCAAAGCAGTCGATGTTAGTAAATACATTCCAGAAGGAATCATCGAAACCAAAGAACCGCTTAATCTCGAAATCAAAGGAGGCAGCCATTCCCATAAAGTTTCTAAATCAAACTCCTCGTTAAAAATAGTTAAAAGTCCAAATTCGATTAATTGTAAAAATCCAATAACTATAACAATTACACCAATAAATCTAAAAAGTCTATTTAGTTGTAGGAACATTCTACTTTTTGGCTCTTTAAATTCTTTGGATTTGTATTGAAGTTTATATATATAATTGTCTTCGCCAATTTTATCTACACGAGCATAAAAATTGCCACTTACAACGTATGTGCCTGATAATATCGTATCATTAACTGTCTTTTTTAATGGTAACGATTCACCAGTAATTAAAGATTCGTTTAAACTTCCTTCACCATTTATAATAATGCAATCACAAGGAATTTTTGAACCTTTTGTACACAAAATTACATCATCTAGAACAAGTTCATCAGAATATATCTCTTTCTTCTCGCCATTTCTAATGACGACTGTTTTATCTTTTTCTATTAAAGATAATTTATCAACTGCTCTTTTTGCTCTAATATCTTGAAACAATCCAATCCCAAGATTAAGAATTAAAATAATAAGAAAAATACATGAAGACCAATTGTTAGTGGCTATCAAAATAATGCCAATTACAAGTAATAGAATATTAAAAAAGGTAAAAACATTCTTTCGAATAATTTTCCAATAAGAATATGATAATTTAACCTTAGCTTTATTTATTAAATTCTTTTCTAATCTTTTATTAACTTGATAAGAAGAAAGACCTTCTGAAAATTTAGGTTTGTATCTTTTTACAACTTCTTTTTTTGTTTCTCTTTTTCTTTTCATAATTAATCATTCATTAAACATTGAACAGGATCCTTATTCGCTGCAATCTTAGAAGGAATTAATCCCGAAACAAATCCGATAACAATCGAAATACAGAACAATAATATACAATGTATCCAAGTCATTGAAACAATATTACCTAAGAAATATTCAGGGAACATTAAATTAAGGAAATAATTTAATGGAAAAGCTGCTATAAAAGAAACGAAACAGCCAATAACAGAAGCAATAGTTGAAACTAAAACAGACTCAGCAATAAATAATGTTCCAACATCTCCTTTTCTAGCTCCTAACGACCTTAAAATACCAATTTCTCTTGTTCTTTCTATAACCGATGAATAAGTAATAATTGCGGTTAAAATACACGAAACAATAAGAGAAATTGAAGAGAACAATACCAAGACAATCGAAACGACATTAATCATTTGAGAAAGTGCACCTGTAATCATAGAAACTAAATCGGTGTAATAGACTTTCTCGTTTTCGCTTGTTGCATGATATGGATCATTTGGATTATCACTAACAATATTATATTCATCAAGCATGTCGATGATTTTTTGTTTTGATTCAAGACTTGATGGATAAATTAAAATAGATTGGATTTTATTATATTGGTTAAGGTAACAAACAATATTAATAACTGCATCATAAAATTCATTAATATCGCCTCTTTCATAGGCGGTTAACATATCTAAAAATGTATTTTCAATTCCATTTTCTAACAAATCATAATTATTAACATCGGCTCCTACTATTTTAAGCTCATTTACGTAATCTGTTACACCATTTGGTAAAATCGATCCATTAAATAAGGAATAGAAATCAAAATATTTGTTAAAAACTCTATTAAATTGAGTAATTATATTAATTGCATTTGATAAATCAGATAATACTGTATTCATGTCCATAGAAGTCATTAAATCGTACATTTCTGATCTAAAATCTGAAAAAATAACATATTTCTTTAAAGAAAAGTTTGTTAAAGAGTGTTGAGTAAGTGCAGATTGATCATTTTCTTCAATTAATAAATCTGCTAAAGATTGTTGATAACATAAACCAGTTCCGAGTCCAGGCAAAGTTACACCTTGTTTTGGACGGAGAATACCAACAATTTCAACTTCATGGCCTAATGAGGAATTAAAAGCAGTCTCCAAATTTAATTCATTAGCTGAAATTATTTCACGTGAAAAACCTTTTTTATCGACAACTGTCGTTTTTTGTTCAACATCATAAATTTCGTCGTTTGTAAAAATCTTATACTTCTTTCCTAAAACATCGTTAAAGGAAATAGGGTTTTTATTAGCTTCAATTGGATCTTGATACGATGAATCGTAAATTCCTAAAGCTTGTAAAGTACCTAATGGAATTGAGTTATATTGATCTACTACTAAAACAACTTCATAAGGATTATCTGTACTAGGATATTCGCCATAAATAACTTCATAAGTTTGGGTAACATATTCTTCTCTTCCTGCTAAAGCATGGAAAGGAGTATTTGGCATGGAAACCATAGAAGTAATTTGATTAAGTACTTCTGAATTAATTGAAGCAGAATTATCAATCATTTGAACTGAACCATCAGGAAATTCAGTGACTAAATTATATGAATAAGCACTATCTCTTTGAGCAAAGAAATCATTCATATAATCAGTAGTATCTTTTATATAATTAAGATAATTAATATATTTTTCACTAAGATAATTAACTTTTACTTCACCAGTAGTTGACATTTGAGCAACATAAGGTCTAAGTAAATCATCATCAGGATATTGTTCATTCATATCATCCGCATTTACTATCTCGGAAGTAGTTGAAGAAGAATAAATTGTTAAAGGAAGCATGCCAGCCGCTTCGCTTTCTATTCTTCCAATATATCCTGTAACACCATTTGATAAAGCTAAAACAAGAGCAACACCAACAACACCGAAAGAACAACCTAAGCAGGTAAAAACTGTTCTAACTTTCTTTGTTAATAAATTTCTAAAAGACATATGTAAGCATGTCCAGAAATTCATTTTTGATTTCTTTTTACCAAAAATTGATGAAGTTTCAGGTTTTTCCATACTTCCTTCATGAATATTTGTATCGCTATTAATGTCACCATCATGAATTCTAATAATACGATTTGCATATTGATTTGCTAATTCTTCATTATGAGTAACCATAATGATGAGTTTTGTTTTTGCAACCTCTTTTAAAATATCTAGAACAACAACGCTGCTTTTCGAATCGAGTGCTCCAGTTGGTTCATCAGCTAAAATAATATCAGGGTCATTAATCAACGCACGAGCAATAGAAACTCTTTGTTGTTGACCACCAGACATTTCTGTTGGATATTTATGACCTTGGCCGCTTAAACCTACTTTTTCAAGAACCTCATCACATTTAGCTCTTCTTTTACTCCTTTCGTAGCCATCAATTTTTAAAGCAATTTCTAGATTTTCATAAACTGTTAAGTGATTAACTAAATTATAATGTTGGAAAACAAAACCAATTTTCTTTGATCTATAATTATCCCAATCGTTGCTTTTAAATTGTTTTGTAGAAACACCATCGATAATTAAATCACCTTCTGTATATCTATCCAAACCACCGATGATATTAAGTAAGGTAGATTTGCCAGAACCAGATGGGCCTAATATGCAGCAAAATTGAGAGTCAGGAAAAGACATATTTATGTTATTTAAAGCATAAAATTTTGTTTCTTTCTCACCATATATCTTTGAAATATTCTTAAGCTCAAGCATATTAATATTATGATTACATTTTATAAAAAATAAAAGAAATATTTTTCAACACATTGTAATATTTTTTTACAAAGTTAAATAAAAAGTGTCAAAGTAAGATAATTATCGTATAAAAATAAATTAAAATCTTTTTGTTTTGAAAAATTCTTTAATAATATCGGAACATTCTTTTTCTTTTATACCATCTATCAATTCAATATTGTTTTCGAACAATAAATCTTTAAATAATCTAAAATCAAATTCCTTAGAATCATCATAAGTTCCTATGACAATTCTTTTAATTCTCGAAGATATTATTGCTCCAAGACACATCAAACAAGGTGATAAAGTAACAACTAAAGTACACTTATCTAATCTCCAATTATTTATCTGCTTTGAAGCATCTTTTATCGCAACAATTTCAGCATGCAATGTTAAATCTTGTTCTTTTTCCTTTTGGTTGTAACCTTTAGAAAGTAAGTTATTGTTTTTATCTAAAATAATACACCCAACAGGCACATCATTATTTTTAAAGGCTTTCTTAGCTTCTTCTAAAGCTAAATCCATATATTTCTCGTAATCTTTTTTAATCATAATTTAAAAAACCGTCGCACATTCAATGGATCTACTTATGGCTGCTATGTTCCCATCCTGACCAGGTTCGTAGTATTGAATCGCAACGGCTTTAATATTATATTACTTTTTAATTGGTTTTAAAACAGTTAATCCACCCATGAATGGTCTAAGTACTTCTGGAATGGTAACTGAACCATCTTCATTTTGATATTGTTCTAAGATAGCTGGGAAAATTCTTGATGTAGCAAGTCCACTGCCATTAAGTGTATGCATATAATGAACTTTGCCTTGACTATCTTTATATCTCATCATACCTCTTCTTGCTTGATAGCTTCTAGCATTAGATACAGAAGAGACTTCTTTATAAATATCTAAAGATGGTAAATAGACTTCAATATCATAAGTTCTTGCCATAGAGTGGGAACAATCACCTGCAGCAAGTTTGGAAACTCTGAAATGTAAACCGAGTTTTTCAACTAACGTTTTTGCTTTATTTACTAATTCTTCAAATGCTCTGTCAGAATCATTATCAGCTGTATATTCAACCATTTCAACTTTGTTAAATTGGTAACCTCTAATCATTCCTCTTTCTTCGACTCTATTTGTTCCTGCTTCTTTTCTATAGCAAGGAGTATAAGCAAAAAATTTCTTTGGAAGTTCTTCTTCTTTTAAAATTTCACCTCTATAGTAATTTACTAAAGCTGTTTCAGCAGTAGGAAGCATGAATTTAAATTGTTCTGGTAAATCAAGTCTAAAAATATCGTTTTCAAATTTTGGAAATTGGCCTGCAGTAAATCCACTTTCATAATTTAAAATGTGTGGAGGAAGCATAAAGGTAAAACCATCTTTTAAATGTTCAGAAATAAAGAAATTTAATAGAGCCCATTCAAGTTGTGCACCTAAACCAGTATAGAACCATGTTCCAGCGCCAGAAACTTTAGCACCTCTTTCATAATCAATTAAGCCAAGAGATTCTTCTAATGTAACATGATCTTTTAATTTAAATGAGAAAATTGGTTTTTCTTTATAATAATAAATTGGTTTGTTATTTTCTTTTTCACCAGGTAATAGATCTTTATCAGGTAAATTAGGTAAAGCTACTAAAACATCATATATTTCTTTTTCTAAAACAACTAATTTATCTTCATTAGCCTTATTTTCAGCAGCTAATTCTTTAACTTTTGCAAAAATTGCATTAACATCCCCACCCTCTTTTTTAACTTGTGGAACAGATTTTGAAAGTTTGTTTTGTTCAGCTTTATTTAGCTCAACACTTCTTTGAATAGCTCTTTTTTGAACCAATTGTTCACATAAAGTATCAATATCAGCTTCGTAGCCTTTATTTTTTAGTAAAGTTTTAACTTCTTCCTTATTCTCAAGTATATAATTTATATCTAGCATTTAGTTTTCCTCCAAAACTTCTTTATATATTTTCAATAATTTTTCACTTTGCTCTTTAAAGTTAATATCTTTTGAAAATTTAATTCCTCCATCAATTGTTGAAGGTAATAATCCATTAAAATATTGATTAAGACCTTTTTTCAAATCTGCAAAATTATTATAGGTATAACAATTTTCTTTATCAATCGCAATATCACTAAAAGATGAAGAATTTAATGTTAAAATTTGAGTTTTTGATACCATAGCATCAATTAATTCTTGATCATTTCCATATGTTGAAGATAAATTTATAAAAACTTTTGCATTATAAAACAAAGAAGCATAAATATCATCGTCAATAATATTAGTAAAACGAATGTTGGTGATTTTTTCATCAAATATCTTTTTAGCTTTTATATAAAAGTTTTTATTTATATCTTTCGTTGTTAATAAAACAAATTTTAACATAGGGAAAGATAAAGCAAGATTGTTTATATAAGTTAAAGAAAGATAATCTTCATAAGATAAAGAAGAAACAACAATATAAGAATCTTCATTAATTCCTAAGTATCGAAAAATAGCTTTATTTAAAACATTGTTTTTTAAATCGTATTTAATTGATCTTACTGGATTAAAAAAAATAAATATTTTTGTCGTAACTCCATTAGAAAGTAAAAATTCTTTAGCTTTTAAAGATGGAACTAATATTGCATCAGCTCGATTAATTATTTCAACATCTTTTTTTTCTAGAAAATAAATTAATTCATTATCATTATTTTCTTTTTTTCCTTTAATAATCCTTAAATTAGGATCTTCTTCACAAGAAAGCAAGGAAATAACTTTTTTTACACTCTTTTTTATTTCTTTAGAATAATGAGAAAAATCATTTACCGAAAAGAAATGAACGAGATCAAAAGTTTCATCAAAAAAAGATGTTGTATAATTAACATTTTGTAAATCTAAACACGATTCAATTGAGTTTTTAATCTTTAAAAGTTCAAAACTATCACTATTGAATAAATTTTCAAAAACTAAAGGGTACATTTTATAAATCTTCACCTATATCTTCTATAGAGACATCTTCATTTTCGTTTATTGATAAATCACCTTCTATTTCTACATCATTTTCTTCTTCGTGAGGAACGATGGTAATTGAAATTACTTTATCATTCTCATTTTTGAAATTAACCATTTTTACGCCTTGTGAATTTCTTCCACAAATTCTAACATCACTTAAAGCAGCTCTAACAACAAGTCCATCTTTTGTGATAGTAACATAATCTTCATCACCATTAACTACTTTCATAGCGCATAAATCACCAGTTTTATCAGTGATTTTGATAGTTTTAACACCTTTTGAATTACGTTTTGTTTCGCGATAATCTTCAATTGGTGAAAGTTTACCTAATCCATTTTCACTTGTAACTAAAACTAAGTTTCCTTCATTTGAAGTAGCTAAAGAAATTAAATTAGCACCTTCAAGTTTCATGCCAAAGACTCCATGAGAAGTTCTACCACTAACTCTAATTTGTTCTTCTTTAAACATACAAAGTTGTCCATTACTAGCTGCAAGAAGTATTTTTGCATTTCCATCAGTAACTTTTACATCAAGTAAAGTATCATCTTCGTTGAATTTAATAGCATATTTACCATTAGAATTAATTCTTATGAATTCCTCTAATTTTGTTCTTTTTACGAGTCCTTTTCTTGTTGCAAAGAACAAATATTTATTTTCGTATTCGCTTGTTGGAACGATTGAAATAATATTTTCTCCTTTATCTAAATTTAAAATATTAATTAAATTAACACCTTTTGAAGATCTACTTCCTTCAGGAACTGAATAACCTTTAATTCTATATACTTTTCCAAAATTAGAGAAAAGTAAAATATCAGTATGAGTATTTGAATAAATGATTTTATTCACTTCATCATCTTCATAGGAAGTCAAACCTTTAACACCCTTGCCACCTCTTCTTTGTCTCTTGAAATCAGAAATTGGCATTCTTTTGATATAACCTTTATTTGTTAAAGTAAAGACAACATCTTCTTCAGGAATTAAATCTTCATCATCTATAGAAACAATTTGATTTGAGATTTCGCTCTTTCTATCGTCGCCATACTTTTCTTTAATTTCTAATAATTCTTTTTCCATTACATCTAAAATGTTTTCACGTGACTCAAGAATATGGTGATATGATTCGATGTTTTTTTCAAGTTGTGTTTTTTCGTCAATAAGTTTTGTAGCTTCCAGATGAGTTAATCTACCAAGTTGTAAAACAAATATAGCTTCTGCTTGAGCATTTGAAAAATGAAATTCAGATTCAGTTGCTCTTCTTATAAAATCTTCCTTATTTTCACTAGCTTTTACCATTGCAACAACTTCATCGATATTGTCTCTACAAATTAACAATCCATCTAGGATATGTTTTCTTTTTTCATCACGATCTAAAAGAAAATTTGTTCTTTTTTCAATTATTTCAACTTGGAAATCAATATAATTTTTAAGTAAGTCTTTCAAAGATAAAACTTTAGGAACACCATTTACAATTGCTAAATTAATTATTCCATAAGATATTTCAAGTTGAGTATTTTTAAATAATTGATTAAGAATTAGGGATGGGATTGCATCTTTTTTACACTCTATTTCAATATCTACATCTACTTTTGAAAAATCTTTAATTGAAGTTATACCTTCAATCTTTTTTTCTCTATAAAGTTCACCAATATGTTTAACGATGGAAGATTTAATAACTTGATAAGGTATTTCACGAATAATAATTGTGCTTCTGCCATCTTTCTTTTCAACTATTTCGGTTTTTGCTCTTAACCTAAAAGTGCCTTTTCCAGTAGCATAAGCTTCTCTAATTCCGTTTAAACCATAAATAATTCCGCCTGTAGGAAAATCAGGTCCTTTAATATACTTCATTAATTCTTCAACTGTTATATCTGGATTTTTTCTATAAGCAATAATTCCATCAATAACTTCTCTTAAATTATGAGGAGGCATTTTAGTAGCCATACCAACAGCAATTCCATCACTTCCATTGACAAGTAAATTAGGAAAGTGTGTTGGTAATACACTAGGCTCTATTTCGGTACCATCATAGTTTGGGGAAAAATCTACCGTATTGTATTTAATATCTCTTACCATTTCCAGAGATAATTTCTTCAGTTTGGCTTCGGTATATCTTTCTGCTGCAGCCTCATCTCCGTCCATCGTACCGAAGTTACCATGGCCGTCAATAAGAGGATATCTCATTGAAAAATATTGAGCTAATCTAACTAAAGCTGTATAAATTGAAGCGTTACCATGTGGGTGATATTTACCCATAACTTCACCGGTGATTTTAGCTGATTTAACAAATGGTTTATCAGGTGTATAACCACTTTCATTCATTGAATAAATAATTCTTCTATTAACAGGTTTTAAACCATCTCTTACATCTGGAAGAGCTCTTGAAACGATAACACTCATCGCATAGTCTAGAAATGAGTTTTTGACTTGCTCAGTAATTTCTTCATCTTTTAAAGATGGTGTAATACCACTTTCAATAACGTCTTTTATTTCTTCTGACATAATAAACTCCTTTTTCTAAAACTAAATATCAAGATTCTTAACGAATTGAGCGTTTTCACGAATAAATTCTCTACGTGGTTCAACTTCTTCACCCATAAGTTCATCAAATATTGAATCAGCCGTAATTGCATCTTCAACTGTTACTCTTAACATTTTTCTAACACTTGGTTTCATTGTAGTTTCTTCAAGTTGATCTGGATCCATTTCACCAAGACCTTTATATCTTTGCATTGGATAATTATCTTTTAAATTTAAATCTTTTCTAATTTTAAGTAATTCTTCTTCACGATAAGCGTAGTAATCTTTTCCTTTATATTGAACTTTGTATAAAGGAGGTTGAGCAATATAAACATAGCCTTTTTCAATTAATGGCTTCATAAAACGATTAAAGAATGTTAAAAGTAAAATTCGAATATGCGAACCATCAACATCAGCATCAGTCATGATAATAATCTTATGGTATCTAATTTTGCTTACATCAAAATTATCGCCATAACCACCACCAATTGCAGTAATCATATTACCAATTTCAGCATTTTCTAAAATTTTATGATCTTGAGCCTTTTGAACATTAAGAATTTTACCCCTTAAAGGTAATATAGCTTGGATTTTTGGATCTCTACCAAGTTTAGCGCTACCTCCAGCAGAATTACCTTCTACGATAAATAATTCGCATTCTCTTGGATCGTTACTTGAACAATCTGCTAATTTACCTGGTAAAGTAGTAATTTCTAATCCAGTTTTCTTTTTTAATTGGCTAGAATAGGCAGCCATTTTTAATCTATAATCATAATTTGTTTTAACTTTGGTAAGTATTGCAGTAGCAATTTGTTTATTTTCATTTAAATATCTTTCTAAAGCTTCGCCAACAACGTTAGAAACAATCTTTTTAACTTCAACGTTGCCAAGTTTTCCTTTTGTTTGACCTTCGTATTGTGGGTTAGGGTGTTTAACTGAAATAATTGCTGTTAAACCTTTTCTACAATCTTCAGCAACAATCTTTTCTTTATCATTTTTCTTTAAAAAATTATTATTTCTAGCGTAATTATTAAAGACTCTTGCAATAGCTAGGTTAAAACCTTCAATATGTGTACCACCATTTCCGGTAGCAACATTGTTACAGAAAGAGTAAATATTAATATTATCTTGATTGCAATATTGCATTGCTACTTCAACAATAATTTCATATTCACTAAATTCATCTTTAAAAATTTGAGCACTATGGCAATAGAAAACATTATCAACTAATTTTTCAGACTTTCTATCTAAATAATCGACATATTCAATGATTCCACCTTTATAGCAGAATTCTTCATGTTTATTTGGCTCAATTCTTTTATCTGTTAAAGTAATTGTAATTCCTTTATTTAAGAAAGCCATTTGTCTTAATCTAGTCAAGATTGTGTCATAGTTAAATTCTGTTGTTTCGGTAAAAATAGTTGGATCTGGTTTAAAAGTAACTTTAGTTCCGTGTAAAGAAGAATCACCTATACGACGTAAATGTTCAACTACATGTCCGCCATCTTCAAATCGAATGAAATATTCTCCACCATCTCTATAAACATTAACTTCACACCAAGAAGACAAACCATTAACAACAGATGCACCAACACCATGTAAACCACCAGAAAATTTATAACCATCATTAAAACCAAATTTTCCTCCAGCATGAAGAACGGTATAGACAGTTTCAACTCCTGAAATTCCAGTTTTTTCAACAATATCAACTGGAATACCACGACCATTATCTATAACGGTAATAGAATTATCAGGATTAATTGTTACATCAATTTTATCACAATATCCTGCTAAAGCTTCATCAATACCATTATCTACAATTTCCCAAACAAGATGATGTAAACCTATTACTGATGTAGTTCCAATATACATACCAGGTCTTAGTCTTACAGCTTCAAGACCATCGAGAACTGTTAAATCTGATGAATCATAATTTTCACTACCTTTTTCTAAAGTAGAATCATCACTTATTTCAATAATATTTTTATCAATTTGTCTATCTAATTCTTTTTCGGTATCAGAAAAACCTTCGTCTTCTGAGATTTTTAAATCTTCTTCATTAATTTCTTCTTCGTTTTCGATCAAGTTTTCTTCCTTAATTTTATTTTCCATATAAACCCCCTATTTTATACTTACTCCCTCATCACTTACTAAATAATAAGTCAAATTTAAATCGTTAATTTTATTTGTAGATGTAATAAATACTTGATTAAATTTTTTCAAAAATTCTATAAATTTAGTCTTTCTTGAACTATCTAATTCACTTAATACATCATCTAAAATGATAATAGGCTTTTTATTTTCCTCGTTTATCAAGAAATATGGTGCTAATTTTAAACTTAATATAGCTGTTCTATTTTCACCTTGAGATCCAAAAAAAGATAAATTTTTATCATTTAAAGTTAAATAAATATCTTCTAAATGAATTCCTTCAGTTGTACGCTTGTATTTCTTATCATTTTCGAGATTACTAGAATATATTTCTTTAAAAACTTTCAAATAATTCTCGTTTTCATTTATGTAGGGGACATAATGAAGCTTTAATTCTTCGTTATTACCACTAATTTTTGTATAAATACTAGAAAGATATTTATTTAGCTCTAAAACATATTTTTTGCGAATTTTATATATATAACACGAAAATTTAGCTATTTGTTCATCGTAAATCTTAATTAAATTTTCATCAAAATTATCTTCTTTAAGTAAATCGTTTCTTTCTTTTAAAACTTTTTCGTAGTTTTGTAAATTATAAAGATAATTATCATCAAATTTAGAAATCGATAAGTTTAAAAAATTTCTTCTTACTTTCGGACTTTCCTTGAACAAATTTACTTCTTTTGGAATGAAATAAATAATATCGAGTAAATTACTTAGTTCAGATATTTTTGTAATGTTTTTATTATTAACAAGTACTTTTTTTCCATCTTTTGATAATTGGATATCAATTTTATATTTCATCATTCCTTCATTAAATATTCCGTTAATAACAGAAAATTCATTATTTATTTTAATTAGCTGTAAATAGTTATTAGTTCTAAAACTTTTAGTAAGGTAAAAGAAATAAATAGCTTCAACTACATTAGTTTTTCCACTACCATTTTTCCCATATAAAAAATTTATTCCTTTGGTAAAATGTATATTCAAAGTTTTAAAATTTCTAAAATTATTAAGTTTCAAAGATTCTATTATCATTTAGTTATTTCAAAGAACATGGAGTTATCAATGATTACTTTCATACCAGGATATATTTTTTTACCTCTTTGTTTTGTATCAACTCCATCTATTAAAATTGTATGTTCAAAAATATATGATTTTGCTTCTCCTCCAAAATCAATAACATCAACGAATTTTAAAAGTTGGCCAAGTGTTATAAATTCGGTATTAATTTTAACTTTTTCAAAATCCATAAAAAACTCCTTTAATATTATATATTAAAGGAAGTTAAAAATCTATTGGTATTTAAGGATTTCTCAATATTGAATTTTTATTTTTTTGTTTAACTAAAAAGTTTTCACGTGAAATTAATAAGTTCTGACTGGAGTGATTAATTGAGTACAATTTTCATCATTTTTATTAGTGACTGTAAATGGTTTCATTTCTCCTAAAAAAGATATTAAAATATCTTGACATTTAAGAGCTTTAATAGCTTGTGATACGTAATTTACATTAAAAGATATCTCAAGTCTTTCACCGCTAAATTTGAAGAGTTGAAGTACTTCTTTTGCATCACCAATTTCTTGTGATTTTGATGATAAAACAACTTCATCTTCGGTCATTGTGAGTTTTACAATATTTTCTCTATCAATTGAAAGTAAAACGATACGATCTAGCGCTTTTAAAAATTCATCTGAATTGACTTCTAATCGATAATCAAAGTTATGAGGAATGATATTTCTAGTATTTGGATATTCGCCTGTTGTAATTGTGGAAATAATTACACAATTAATCATTTTGAATAGTACTTTTCTATCTGAAATAAATATATCTATAACTTCATCTTCTTCACTTAAAGTATGTACTACTTCATTGATATTTTTTTGGTTTATATTAACAATAAAACGCTCATCACTTGGATAAGAAATAACTTTTTTAGCAAGTCTTGAACCATCGGTTGCTACAAAGGTAATTTTTTCTTCATCATTTTCAATGTTAACGCATTGTAAAATTGCTCTAGCTTTTATAGAACATGCAAATGATGTTTGATTTATAGCGTCAACGAAATCATTTTTACTTAAAGTTAAATGAACTCCTTCTTCCGAAAAATCTAATTCACGATATTCTTCAGCACGATTTACGTTTAAATTAAACATTGATTTTGTATTCCAAATTTTAGCGATAGAATTATCTTCAATCGAAATTGAAACTTCATTATCATCCATTCTACGAATAACTTCAGTAAACATTTTTGCATTTAGTAAAATAGAACCTGGCAAAACATCTCTGAATAAAGCTCTGTCATTTTTATAACGTGGAACAATTGTTTTAATAGTTAATTCTCCGTTTGAACCAGTAATTTCTAACTTATCTTCAAATAAATCGAGTTTTAAATTATTCAATATTTGATCAGATCCTCTAGCAACTTTCGAAGAATTAACTAATGCTTTTAATAATTCATTTCTATCAACTGTTAATTTCATAATATTAATTACCTCTTTTTTATATATTTATATTAATAATAATGTATGTGGAAACTGTGAATATTGTGGATAACTTTTTTTGTATAAAATATTTTACTATATTTATATAGATATTTATCCATTTATTTTAGTGCGAAGAGTAGATATTACATTTTCTAGCTGGGAATCAGTTTTCAACATATTATCCACTTTAGCTATAGAGTGCATAACGGTTGTATGATCTCTATTAGAGAATATTTTACCTATTTCTATTAACGGAGTATCAAGAATAGTTCTAATTAAATACATCGCTATTTGTCTAGCAATAACAACTTGGTTTTTTCTAGAACTACCTTTTATCTGTTCTATAGAAATTGAATAATAATCCGATACAACATGAAGAATTCTATTTGAATCAACTTGAATATTTTTGTCAATTTTAATGTTTGTAAGACCTAAAGCTTCCGTTAAATAATTTAGATCTATAGTGCCATTATAATTATTAATTGTAGTGTAGAAAGTAAGACGAGTTAAAATACCTTCGAGTTGTCTAATAGAAGAAGAATAATTTTCAGAAATATAATCAAGAGCATCATCAGAAAAATCTGAAGTATTCATTGCAGAAAACTCGATTTTCTTCAATAAAATTTCTTTACACGTGGCAAAATTAGGTTTAGAAATAACTACCGATAAGCCTGAAAGAAATCTAGTAATTAATCTATTTGGTATTCCTTCTAATTCATTTTGTGGTCTATCAGAAGTAAGAACAACCTGTTTATTATTTCTGATAAAATAAGAGTAAACTTCAAAGAAATAATCTAGAGTTTTTTCTCTCCCACGCAGTTGTTGAATATCGTCAATTAATAAAACATCTATGTTTTTTAAATAATCAGTTAAATTTAGATTATTTGTAACATTTTTGGTAAATGTAATATATTCATCAAAGAAAGATTGAGAAGTAGTATATAAAATTTTCTTTTCGGGATAAGATTCCTTTATTTGATGTGCAATTGCATGTAATAAGTGCGTTTTACCTAAACCAGAATCACCTTGAATGTATAATGGATTATACATATTACCTGGATTAGATGCTACCATTAGCGAAGCTTTTCTTGCTTCTTTATTTGAAGGTCCTTCAATAAATTTTTCAAATGTAAATGAAGGATCTAATTTTGAAGACTTAAAATAGACAGGATCAGATTCTTTAATAATTTGCTCTTTAGTTTTTACTTTGAGTTCAACTAAAGGAACAAAAACAATATCGAAATCGGTTCCAGTTGTTTTAGCGACGTTTGATAAGAATAATTCTTTAAAATTATTTTTTAGAATATTTGTACCAGCGGCAGATTCACAACCCACAATGATTTTGCTTCCCTCAACTGAAGAAATAAAAGTTTTCTTAAAATAAGCGTTAAATAACTGGTTAGAAACTTTATTTGAATCTTTAATTGAGTTCAAAATTTTATCCCATATGTTTCTTTGTGTATTTGCATCGCTAATTTTCATAAATAATAAAATCCTAAAATTTAATTAATATTTTAGCAAAAAATAGATATATTAAAAGTTAAAATATTTTCAAAAATATGTTTTCCACAAAAAAATATTAAAAAATATAGCATATTTTAGAGACTTTCTTTGTTTTCAACAATTTTTAGTGTGTAAAACTTGTGTAAAACTTTAAAATAAAAATTTATACACAATTACAAACTTTAAAATTATGCACATTTTTGTTTTATCCACATTCATTTATGTGATGATAATCGAAATAATTGAAATTTGCACAATAATCACAAAACACATTTATTATTTTCAATATAAAATTATGCTACTAAAAATTTACTATCACTTTTAAAATAATCTT
The DNA here is from genome assembly GCA_944350425.1 of uncultured Bacilli bacterium. Taxonomy (GTDB): domain Bacteria; phylum Bacillota_I; class Bacilli_A; order RFN20; family CAG-826; genus Onthovivens. The sequence continues at coordinate 73,579 of CALVOX010000005.1, read as the reverse complement.
TGTTTTATCGAGAAATTTAAACTATAATATCAAAACCCAAATAAAGGATTATAATCTTTTTTGTGGTCTTATTAATTTGACATATATGTATAAATACATATATAATTTCAAAGAAACGAGAGGAGAAACTATTTTATGAAAAGAACATACCAACCAAGTAAATTACACAAGATGAGAACACACGGCTTTAGAGCAAGAATGTCCACTCCAAATGGTAGAAAAGTTTTAGCTAGAAGAAGAGCTAAAGGAAGAAAACAATTAACTGTTTCTTTATAATGAAAAAAATTAATGTAATAAAAAAATATAGAGAATATAAAGAACTATTTAGTTTAAGAAAATTTAAAAGAAATAATTTATTTACTGTTTATTTTAGAGAAAATAAATATAACAAAACGCGAGTTGGCTTATCAGTTAGTAAGAAAAACGGTAATGCCGTAACAAGAAACAAGATTAAAAGACAAGTTAGAAATATTCTTGATAAAAAATTAACTTATAAAGAAAATTATGATTTAGTAATTGTTATTTCTTATAAATATAATATTGATGAATATTCAAAAAATGAAGAAATGTTAATGAAATTATTAAATACATTATTTAGTTCAGGTGCAAATAATGAATAAAAAAATTAAAAATACATTAGTAGTGGTAGGAGGAGTAGTTACAGCTTTTATATTAGCATCATGTAACTCTTTTTGTAGTGTTTCAGATACTTCTAATTTTAGATATGTTTATGATCCTATTAACACTACCTTCTATACCTCTAAAGAAGATGCTTATAACGATATTTTATTAGATTTTAGAAATGCAACTGGTTTAAGTGAAGATGTTGTAAATTTAGATACAATTTCTTTCGTTTACGGTGAAAAAGAAGATGATGTTGTTAAATATAGCGAAAATCAAACAGAATTTGAGGATAAATTTTTTACAACATATAACGATAATTTAATCTCTGTTAACCCAGGAAAAATTGAAGTCGAAACAAAAGTTAATGAAGATGATCTTGAACTTACAACCTATTCTGGTTTTGTTGGTTTAAATGAATTAAATGTAACTTTAATTAATAATGCAACAACAGGAAATTATGTCATTCCAAGCTACGATTTCTTTAAAGAACTTGATAAATTAACGTTAACAAAAATTATCGAAACAGCAAATAATGATAACACTATTATTAGCGAAACTATAAATGCTGATTTTTCTAATCTTACTTTTGATGCTTTATATGGATACAGCGCAGAAGAACTTAATACATATAATTCTTTAGAAAATGGCAAAGAGAAGAATGAATTACTTGAAACCATGCAACAAGAAAGAGAGGAAAAATCCATTTTAGCTCATTATGGATATGTTAAACATTACTCAGTTACTATTGATGAAGAAGGAAATGAAGTAGTTGATTATTACAAAAATATTAAAGATTGGAATAATACAATTAGTAAAACTCTTGGCGAAAACTCTGCAATGTCAATTAATTTCTATAATGCTTATAAATCTCAACTTGATGCTAAAGTTGCTAATGTAAGAACTTGCATTACTGTGTATGATGGTTTCTATGGTAATTTAACTACTGATCCACTTAATAATACTGTAAAAATTGAAGGAAAGGCTAAAGATTTTTATCAAGGATGGGGCGAGGCTTTTACTCAACACGGATTCCTTGAAGGTTTATTAGTTTATCCTATTGCAGTAGGTGTTGAAAATTTATCCCATGCTTTAGGAATGAATGGTTGGGGTCAAGTTGGTGCAGTTTTAATTATGACTATTTTAGTTAGAGCTTTATTTATGCTTGTAACTTTACCATCTACTATTTCTCAACAAAAGATGACCTATTTACAACCAGAACTTGCTAAACTTCAACAAAAATACCCTAATGCACAAACTAACCAATATGATAAGGAACGTTTAACACAAGCTCAAATGGCATTGTATAAGAAAAATAAAGTACATCCATTTTCAATGTTTATCGTAATGATAATTCAATTTCCACTTTTCATTTGTGTCTGGAATGCTTTGCAAGGAAGTGCTTCACTTTCTACAGATGCTGTTTTAGGCTTAAATTTGTCTGACTCAATTTGGTCAACATTAACAAATTTTAGTGGATGGCCAGGTTTTGCTGGATGGTGGACAGCTTTAGTTTTAATTATTTTAATGAGTGCTGCACAAATTGTATCTATGATGCTTCCTAATCTTTTAAGTAAAATAAGAATGAAAAATGTTACTAAGACAGTTAAATCTGATGTAGCTGAAAAATCGCAAAAAACACAAAAATGGGTTCAACGGGGTATGACAATCTTCATTATTATCATGGGATTCAACTTACCAGCCGCAATGGGTGTTTATTGGTTTGCAGGTGCAATATTCTCTGTTATTCAAACTTTAATTATCCACTTTGTATTTATGCATAAAAAAGGAGTAAAACATTAGTTTATGAAAACAATTACAGCTAAGTCTTTAGAAATTGCTATTGATCAAGCTTCTGAAGAACTAGGTATTTCAAAAGAAGAACTCTTATACGAAATTTTAGAAGAAAAGAAAGGTTTATTTTCAAAAAAAGTAGTCGTTGCTTTCTATGATACCGCTGATGTTATAGAATTTGCTCAAAATTATATTACAAATATTATTCATGAAGGTCTCGGACTTGAAGTTTCTTTAAAAGCTTTTTATAGAAATGGTCTAATTAAGATTTTAATTGAAACAGATCACAATTCTCTCTTAATTGGTAGAAATGGTCAAACATTACAAGCTTTAAATGAGTTAGTAAAACTTGCTATTTCTTCTAAGTTTAAAAGAAAATTCAGAATTTTGTTAGACATTGGAGATTATAAGGATAAAAAATATAATCGTGTTATTGCTGTTGCAAAACGTGCTGCTTCACAAGTATTAAAAACACATTTAGATGTTAAACTCGAAGCTATGACACCAGATGAAAGAAAGAAAGTCCATACTGCTTTAGCTTCTTGGAAAAATATTAAAACTGAATCTGTTGGTGATGGAAAAGATAGAGCAATCGTTGTTAAATATATAGGAAATAATGCTCCTACTACAAATATTCCATCTCAAAAAAATGTTGAAGTCGAAGGAAATGTTGAAGGAGAATAATTCTCCTTCTTTTATTATTTATATATGTTAGAAACTATTGTTGCTCTGGCTACACCACCAATTAGAAGTGCTCTTGCAATTATACGTTTTTCAGGAGAGAATTGTTTTGAAATTGTTTCTCATTTTTTTTCCAAGCAAATTAATATAACAAAATCTACAATAATGCATGGTTTTGTTGTTGATGGTGATGCAAAAATAGATGAAGTAGTTTTGCTTGCTTATAAAGGACCTAGAAGTTTTACAGGTGAAGATAGTGTCGAAATAATTTGCCATGGCAGTCCCGTTATCTTTAATCAAATAATAGAACTTGCACTAAAAAATGGTGCTAGACTCGCTACCGGCGGTGAATATACTTCTAGAGCGTTCATGAATAATAAACTTGATTTAATCCAAGCTGAATCTATCAATGATTTAATTAATGCTGAAACAAAAGAAGCTAAGAATATAGCTTTAATGTCTCTTGATGGCTCTACTTCAAAATTAATTTCTCCTATAAAAGAAGATATAGGTTATCTTTTATCTTTAATCGAAGTCAATATTGACTATCCAGAATACGAAGATTTAGAAGAAGCAAATATTGAAAAAATAAAAGAAATAACAAATAAAAATATTAAATACATTACTTCATTAATCGCTAACGGAAGTAAAGGAAGAATTATTAGAGATGGTATTAATATTGCGATTGTTGGTAAACCAAATGTAGGCAAATCGTCAATTTTAAATGCATTATTAAATGAAGACAAAGCCATTGTTTCTTCTTATAAAGGCACAACAAGAGATGTTGTCGAAGGCAAATTTGTACTAAATGGTATTTTGATTAATCTATATGATACTGCTGGGATTAGAGAAAGCAATGATTATGTTGAAGGAATCGGTATAACTAAATCAATTGATAAATTAAACAAAGCAGATATTGTTATCGCAGTATTTGATTCCATGGATCTAGATGAAGAAGATAAAAAAATTCTTGATTTAGTCAAAAATAAAGACGTAATTATTGTCTATAATAAATCAGATATAAATGACTATAATAGTGATTATATTGTTACTAGTGCTATAAACAAAGATGTCGAATCATTAAAACAAGCAATCTTAAAAAAACTTAATTTAAATAACGAAAACTACATTAATCCATCTATTTCGAGCACGAGAGAATTAGGAATATTAAAAAATATTAAAGAAATGATGGTAAAAGTATTGAATGATGCTTCAAATGGAGTTTCAATTGACCTTCTTAGCGCTGATATAAAAGATATTTATTTATCAATTTTATCCTTAACTGGAGAAGATCATGATTTCGATATTGCTAAAGAAATTTTTTCAAGATTTTGCGTAGGTAAATAATATGATTTTTGATACTCATATACATTTAAATGACGAAAAATTATATGAAAATTTAGATTTATATTTAAAAGAGGCTAAAGAAGTTGGTGTTAGCGATTTCCTTTGTGTTGGTTATGATTTAGAATCTTCTAAAAGAGCAATAGAAATTGCTAATAAATATAATAACGTTTATGCTGCAATTGGTTTTATTCCTACAGAATGGAAGAAATGGACAACAAGTTCAATTGCAAATTTGGAAGAACTTTTAAAGAAATCTTCCAAAATTGTTGCAATCGGAGAAATAGGCTTAGACTATTATTGGGAAAAAGAAGAAAACGTTAAAAAAATTCAAAAATTAATGTTTATTTCACAAATTGAATTAGCAAATAAATACGATTTGCCAATTTCAATACATTCGAGAGATTCAATTCAAGATACCTATGACATATTAAAAAATTATCCATGTGTTAATAAAGGCATAATGCATTGTTATTCTGGAAGTCTCGAAATGTCAAAAGAATTTATTAAAATTGGTTATAAAATTGCTTTTGGCGGTGTTCTAACTTTTAAAAATGCTATCGAAATTAAAAGAATTTTAAAACAAACTGATTTAAAAAATGTAGTTTTAGAAACAGATGCTCCATATTTATCCCCAGTTCCTCATAGAGGAAAAGTTAATGAACCAAAATTTATTTTAGATACAGCCAAATTTGCTGCTAATCTTTTACAAATAAATTTAGAAGAATTTGAAAATATTACCTATCAAAATTCGTTAGATATTTTAAAATTAAATTAACATGAAAACTAAAATTAATGCTTTAATTGTTGTAGAAGGTAAGACAGATATTGATTTTTTATCATCTTTTATAGATGCTAGTTTTTATAAAGTTAATGGTTCTGCTGTAAATAAAGAGGATTTTGATTTTATAAATGAAGCTTTAAAAACAAAAAATGTAATAGTTTTAACTGATCCTGATTTTCCTGGAATTCAAATAAGAAATAAAATTAAAGAAAAATGTCCTGGAGTTTTAGAAACTTTTGTAAGAAAGGAAGTATCAATTAAAAATGGGAAGGTTGGAGTGGCTGAATCGACTAAAAAAGAAGTATTAACTGCTTTAAAAAACGTTAAAAACTTAAATAAGAAAGAACTTGTTAAATCAGATTTAACCTATATAGATTTATTAGAACTGAAGTTAGTTGGTTCAAATTCTAAGGAAAAGCGAAATTTTATAATTAATTATTACCATATTGGTTATTCGAATGGCAAAAATTTGTTAAAAAAATTACAATTGATAGGGATAAATAAAAAAGATTTGGTAAAGGTATTAAAAGATGTTAAATATTGATCAAATAAAAGATTTCTTTATTTTAGAAAATTCCCATGCAAAAAAAGAATTAGGGCAAAATTTTCTTATTGATCTACAAACTATTAATAATATTGTAGACTCTTTAGAGATTAAAAAAGGAGAAAAAGTGTTAGAAATTGGGCCTGGTTTAGGTGCTTTAACTTGTGAATTAGTTAAAAAAGATATAAATCTCACTTGTGTGGAATATGATCAAAAATTCGTGAAATTTTTAAATAAAAATTTTGAAAGTAAAAATAATATAACAATTATTAAAAATAATATCTTACATTTTAAAGATTTTTCTTTTGAAAAAATAATAGGAAATCTCCCTTATTATATTACAACTGACATTTTAGAATATATATCCAAAAATTTTAGGTATTTAAAAGAGGCTGTTTTCATGGTTCAAAACGAGGCTTTAAACAGAATTCTAGCTCTTACAGGGAAAGATTATAATGCTATTAATGTTTTAATTGGCTATAGATATGATATTAAGAAAATTTTTAATGTTTCAAAAAATAATTTCTTCCCAGTTCCAAATGTTGATAGTGTTGTTTTTAAAATTAACATCAAGGAAAACACAGATTTTAATTTCTCAATAGCTCTATTAAAAGTTGCAAAAATATTATTTAAGTTTAGAAGAAAAACAATCTATAATAATTTGAAAGTAATCGTTAGTAATATAGAACAACTAACATTATTGTTAGAAAGGTGCGGATTATCATCAAATTTAAGACCAGAACAATTAAAAATCGATGATTTTATAAAAATTACAAATGAATTAATAGAAAATAAATTTATTAAGGATTAATAATTATGGTAGAAAAAGCTTATTCAAAAATTAATATAACTCTAGACGTAAAAGATTTAAGAGATGATGGTTATCATAATATAGAAAGTGTTATTTTACCGTTAGAATTTCATGATACTTTAGAGGTTTCTATTTTACCAAAATCAACTCCAGACGATTTTGTTGTTTGCGATGATTTCTCTTTAAGAATAGCTAAATATAATTTAGTTCATAAAACAATAGATCTTTGCCGTGCTAAATGGGGCTTTAAAGAAAGATTAAATGTTAATATCCATAAGAATATTTATTTGCAAGCCGGGCTTGGTGGCGGAAGTGCTGATGCTGCTGCAATTTTTAGAACAATTATTAGATTGTTTAAATTAGCACCAACAGAAGAAGAAATTAAAGAAATATGTCTTAAAGCAGGAAGCGATGTTTATTATCAATTTTATAATAAACCTGCTTTAGTAACCGGAAAAGGAGATCACTTAGAATTCTTTGATTGTCCTTCTGATTTCTATGTTTTATTAGTTAAACCTTTAATTGGAAATTCAACTGAGGCAGTTTTTACTGAAGCTGATCAACACGACTTAGTTCATGGTAATTCAAAAAAAGCGATTGAAGCTTTAAAAAGTAAAGATTTAAAAGAAGTTCAAAAAACCATGTTCAACTCGTTATTTGAGCCCGCAAAAATACTTTGTAATGATTTAGAAGAAGTTTATAACGAACTTAAATCCTTAGATTTCGAAGCCTATGGTATGACTGGAAGTGGATCATGTTTATATGCATTAAGCTATGATAAAAAGAAGCTTGAGAAAGCTGAAAAACATTTCTTTTTAAGAGGCTATCAAAGCGATTTAACAAAAATTCATAAATAATTTAATAAAAAATGAGGCTAGGTAGAAACTTAGTCTTTTTTTTAAAAAAACAGATGGCTTTTAAGCCATCTGTTTTACTAAAGGAAGTTAAAAAGAACTATTTTCCTTCTTTTTGTAATTTAATTTCAGCTTGAGCAGCTGCAAGTCTTGCAATTGGGACTCTGAATGGAGAACATGATACATAGTCTAATCCAACTTTATTGAAGAATTCGATTGATCTTGGATCTCCACCGTGTTCACCACAAACACCGCATAATAATGTTGGTCTTGTTTCTCTGCCGTCTTTGACAGCCATCTTAATTAATTTGCCAACACCTTTTTGGTCGACAGTTTGGAATGGATCATCTTCTAAAATCTTATTCTTGTAATAGTCTGGTAAGAATTTGGAAGCATCATCTCTTGAGAAACCAAATGTCATTTGTGTTAAATCGTTAGTACCGAATGAATAGAATTCAGCTTCTGTTGCAATTTCGCTTGATAATAAAGCAGCACGTGGAATTTCAATCATTGTACCGACATGATATTTAAGTGTGAAATTGTTTTCTGCTAAAACTTTTTCAACTTCATTAACAATAATTGATTTAACGAATTTGAATTCTTTAAGATCAAGTGTTAATGGAATCATGATTTCTGGTTCGATTGTTTTGTTTAATTCTTTTGATGCTTTAATTGCAGCTTCAATAATAGCTCTTGCTTGCATTCTACCGATTTCTGGGTAAGAAACGTCTAATCTACATCCTCTATGGCCCATCATTGGGTTGAATTCGTGTAAGTAAGCAATTCTATCTTTAATTTCTTGAACTGTTTTATTTAATGCAACTGCTAATTCTTCGATCTTATCTTCTTCTTGAGGTAAGAATTCGTGGAGAGGTGGGTCTAATAATCTAATGTTAACATTGATTTCTTTTAAGTCTTTCATGGACATATATAATCCATAGAAGTCATTTCTTTGATATGGAAGGAGTTCAGCTAAAGCAGCTTCTCTTTCTTCGACAGTATCAGAAAGAATCATTTTTCTCATGTGGAAGATTCTATCTTTATCAAAGAACATATGTTCTGTTCTACAGAGACCGATACCTTCAGCGCCAAATTTTGCAGCTTGAATAGCATCGCGTGGAGTATCAGCATTAGTTCTGATTGCTAATCTCTTGTATTTGTCTGCGAGAGACATTAATCTACCAAAGTTACCGCTTGATGTATCTGGTTCAACAAGTTTAATTGAGCCTTCGTAAACATCACCTGTTGAGCCGTTTAAAGAAATAACATCGCCTTCACCATATGTTTTACCATTAATAGTGACTGTTCTTGCTTCTTCATCAACGATAGCAGCACTACAACCAGTGATACAGCATTTACCCATACCTCTAGCGACAACAGCAGCGTGAGAAGTCATACCGCCTCTCATAGTTAAAATACCTTCAGCAGCGACCATACCTTCGATGTCTTCTGGAGAAGTTTCAGCTCTAACTAAGATAACTTTTTCACCATTAGCATGTCTTTCTTCTGCAGATTTTGCATCGAATGCACATTTACCGACACCTGCACCTGGAGATGCTGGGTTACCGGAAGCAACAGGTGTATGATGAGCTAAGTCATCTTTATCAAATGTTGGGTGTAATAAAGAGTCTAATAATTGTGGTTCAACTCTTAAAACAGCAGTTTGTTCGTCGATAACGCCTTCATCTAATAAATCGAAAGCAATTTGTAATGAAGCTTGTGCAGTTCTCTTACCATTTCTTGTTTGTAAGAAATATAGTTTACCATTTTCAATGGTATATTCCATATCTTGCATGTCTTTGTAATGAGCTTCCATGTCTTTAATAGTTCTACTGAATTCTTCGTAGACTTCTGGCATTCTCTTCTTTAATTCATCGATATGGAGAGGAGTTCTAATACCTGCAACAACGTCTTCACCTTGAGCACATGGTAAATATTCAGCGTAGATTTGTTTTTTACCAGTTGATGGGTCTCTTGAGAAAGCAACACCTGTACCGGAATTGTCGTTTAAGTTACCGAAAACCATTGATTGAACGTTAACGGCAGTACCCCATTCATAAGGAATACCATTCATTTTACGGTAAACGTTAGCTCTTGGGTTATCCCATGATCTGAAGACAGCTTCAACAGCTTCGTGTAATTGTACATATGGATCTGATGGGAATTCTTCACCAAATGTTTTCTTATAGTATTCTTTATATGATTTAACTAATTCTTTTAAATCTTCTGCTGGAACATCACTATCTAATTTATAGCCTTTTTGAGCTTTTAATTCTTCTAACATGTGATCCATGTCAGTTCTTGGATGTCCTTTTGCAATGTTTGTAAACATTAAGATAAATCTACGATAAGAATCGTAAGCAAATCTTTCACTATTTGCAGCTTTTGCGAGTTCTTCAACAGATGTATCGTTTAAGCCTAAATTTAAAATTGTGTCCATCATACCTGGCATAGAGACTCTAGCGCCAGAACGAACAGAAACTAATAGAGGCATCTTTGTTGAATCGACACCACCGAAGGACTTTCCAGTTTCTTTTTCGACTTCTTTAATACCTTCGTCAACTTGAGCGACTAAGTAGCTTGGCATTGATTTATTATTTTCATAATAAAGAGTGCATGCTTCGGTTGTAATTGTGAAACCTTGAGGAATATTAATACCGATATGAGTCATTTCTGCTAAACCGGCACCTTTACCACCTAAGAGTTCTTTTCCTAATCCGTAAGCATTTTTGAAAAGGTAAACATATTGTTTTGCCATTTGTTTTTATTTCCTCCTAAAAATGTATGGCTTTTAACCAGTGTTTTTATTATATCACATTTCTTTTAAGGTTTGATATAAATATCAAAAGTAATATAATTTTTCATATGAGTTGTGTAATTGCTATAGACTATGGAACTCAATCAGTTAGAGTATCTATTATAAATGATAAAGGTGAGTTCTTGGCATTTGAACAAGAAAAATATGATCAGCCTTATTTTTGTTTAAAACCTGGCTACTGTGAACAAAACCCTGATTATTATTATAATAAAATGTGCATTGCTGCTAATAGATTAACAGCAAAAAATAAAAAATTAATCAAAAATTGTTCATCAATTTCTTCAACCTGCTTTAGAGATACTTGCGTCTTACTCAATAAAGATAAAAATGTTATAAGACCTTCCATTATTTGGTTAGATCAAAGACAAGCTAAATTAATAAAAAAATTACCTTTTTTATATAAACTTGCGTTTAATTTTGTGGGGATGGGAGAAACGATAAGTGTTAATAGAAAAAGAACACCTGCAATATGGATTCAAGAAAATGAACCTGAAAATTGGTCGAAAACTAAATTTTATGTTCCTTTAAACACATATTTAAATTATAGGCTACTAGGTATTTTAAAAGATAGTGCCTCAAACTATATTGGCCACTTCCCTATAAATTTTAAAAAAGGTAGTTTGTATGGCAAAAACGCAATTAAAGGATGCATTTATGGAATTGATCCTAAGCTTATGGTCGAGCCATCTAGACCAGGAGAAGTCATTGGTAAAATAACGGAAAAATGCCACGTGGAAACAGGATTTCCTGTTGGTCTTCAATATATTGCAACAGGAAATGATAAATCATGTGAAGCTTTAGGTGCTGGCGCTATAGAAGAATATGCTGCCCATGCAAGTTTCGGAACAGCCTCTTCAATTGCAATGATTTCAAAAAAATATTTCGAACCAGTTCATTTCTTGCCTGCTTATTGCACTGCTTTTGAAGGCTCTTATTCTGGTGAAGTACAAGTTTATAGAGGGTATTGGATGCTTTCTTGGTTCCTAAGAGAGTTTGCTCATGAAGAATTAGACACAGCTCAAATTGAAAAAATTGTTCCAGAGGAATTATTAAATAAGAAAATCATGGATATTCAGCCAGGAAGTAATGGTTTAATAGTTCAACCATTCTGGGGTCCTCAGCTTGATAAACCTTATGGTAAAGGATCAATTATTGGTTTTTATGATGTTCATACAAAATATCATGTTTATAGAGCTATTATTGAAGGTATCGATTATGCTTTGAAAGAAGGCTTAGAATCTATCCAAAAAAGAAGTCATCAAAAATGTACTTATATAACTGTCGCAGGCGGTGGAAGTAAAAGTGATGCAATTTGTCAAATAACAGCGGATATCTTTAGTCTTCCTGTATATAAATCTTCTACTTATGAAACTTCTTCGCTAGGTTGTGCAATGGCACAATTTGTTGCATTAAAACAATTTAAGGATATTTTTGAAGCTAAAGAAGAAATGGTTAAATATGAGAAAATTTTCTATCCTCATAAAGAAGCGGTAGAAAAATATGAGTATTTATTTAATAAAGTTTATAAGAAGATTTATCCTAGATTGAAAAAAAATTACAAATATCTTAATCAATACTTACAAGAGAATAATGAAGGAAGAGTAGAATAATAAAAAATAATATTCTATTAGATTTAATTGTCCTTTTTGAAATAATAAATATTTCTTAATCAATATTTATAAAAAAGCTGTTTAGTCTCATCTACGTTTGAGTTTCTAAACAGCTTTTTAAATTAGAATATTTTTTAATTAGGAATCAACGACAGTGTTTTCACTATTTTTGTTCATTGGATTTAAGCCAGAGAATTGAGCGTTGTATAAATCGGCATAGAATCCTCCTTTTTCAAGAAGTTCTTTATGATTTCCAGTTTCAACAATATGGCCTTTTTTCATAACAATGATGTTTTTAGCGTTTTTAATAGTCGATAATCTATGGGCGATAACAAATGAAGTCCTACCCTTCATAATTGAATCTAAAGCATCTTGAATTTGTTGCTCCGTACGAGTATCAACGCTTGAAGTAGCTTCATCAAGAATTAAGATTTTTGGTTCAGAAATAATTGCTCTAGCAATAGTTAAAAGTTGTCTTTGACCTTGAGAAATATTACTACCATCTTCAGTGAGTTCATAGTTATATCCTCCAGGAAGAGTTTCGATAAAGTGATGAATATGAGCTTCCTTACATGCTTTAATGATATCTTCATCAGTAGCATCCTGGTTACCATAAAGCAAGTTTTCTTTAATACTTCCTTTAAATAGCCAAGTATCTTGAAGAACCATACCAATCGAACCTCTAAGAGTATTTCTTGCAAAGTCTTTTGTAGAAATTCCATCGAGTTTAATTGTTCCTCCGTTAATCTCATAGAATCTCATAATTAAGTTAACTAATGTGGTTTTACCTGCGCCAGTCGGACCAACAATAGCAATCATATCTCCAGCATTAACATGTAGATTCATTCCTTCAATTAATGGTTTATCTGGAGTGTATGAGAAAGAAACATTTTCAAAATCAAAAGATCCAATAATGTTATCTTCTGTCCTAATGGAATCTTCTTTATCAGGTTCTTCTTCTTGTTGATCAAGTAAGTTATAAATTCTTTCTCCAGAAGCAACAACTGATTGAATAATATTGAAGATTTGGCCAATTTGTTGAATAGGAGAAGTGAAAGAATTTAAGTACATGAAGAAGACAACCATGGTTGCAACGTCAGCGACTATACCAGCAACTACAGCAATACCAACATAGCAAAGGTTGTTAACAAAGAATGTCGTTGGGAAAATTAAGCCAGATAAATATTGAGAAAGTTGGTCGGTTTTTTCCATTTTTTTATTAGTTTCATTAAATCTTTCTTCAACGTCTGCTTCTTTATTAAATAACTTAATAATTTTGTATCCTGCATATGTTTCTTCGATTTGTCCGTTAAGTTCACCTAAATCATTACGATAACGAATGAATTGTTTCCCAGAGAATTTAGATATAACAAGAACAAAAGTTAAAGAAAGAGGGACAGATACAAGTGCAACTAAAGCAAGTTGCCAGTTAATTACTATCATTGCAATTAGGGCACCAAAGAATAATGTCACTGCTCTAAATGTTTGAGTGATAATTGATTGTAAGTTTCTTGAGATGTTATCAACATCGTTAGTTCCAATTGATAATGTATCACCATAAGGAACTCTATCAAAATAAGAAAGTGGAATTCGATCGATTTTTTCTTGAAGCTTATTTCTTATTTCATACGAATATTTTGCTGAGACACTTACTGCAGCAAATTCACTTAACCAAGAGAATAAAGCTGCTAAGGCATATAAACCAAGAATAATTCCAAATTTATAGAAGAAGACATCCCAGTGAATGTTAATGGTATTAGTGATGTAATCAATAAATATTAAATCTTGTTCAGCGCTATTTAACAAATCTCTAAGAAGAGAAGGAGTAATGATTGATAAAATAGCACTACCTATAGCAAGAATAATAATAAAAACCATCAATATTGCATGAGATTTAAAATCTTTGAGCATTCTTGAGAAAGTCTTGCGGAAATTTTTAGGTTTTCCGGATATTATTTTACGTGGTGGCATTATTTATTACCTCCTTCCGCAACATATTGCTGAGTAAGTTGAATAGTTTTTTCAACTTCTTCAGGGTCAAGTTGTGATTTAACAATATCTTGGTATACCTTGCAAGATGCAAGGAGTTCTCTATGAGTACCTTGACCAACACACTTACCTTCATTTAAAACAATAATATTGTCAGCATCTAAAATTGAAGAAACTCTTTGAGCAACAACAATTGTAGAGGCATTTTTTGTATATTTTTTAAGTTCTGCTCTAAGCATAGCGTCTGTTTTGAAATCTAAAGCAGAGAAAGAATCATCAAAGACATAAATCTCAGGTTTTCTAACTAATGCTCTTGCAATACATAGTCTTTGTTTTTGACCACCAGAGAAGTTTTTACCACCTTGAGAAACATAAGTATCTAACTTTTCAGGAAGTTTACTAACAAAATTTCCTGCTTGAGCAACGTTTAATGCGGTAATAATTGTTTCATCACTTGCTTCTTTATCGCCGTATTTCATATTTTCTCTAATACTGCCGGAGAATAATACAGCTTGTTGAGGAACAAAACCAACGTGATCACGTAATACTTTTTGAGGAAGAAACTTAACGTTAACTCCATCAAATAATATTTCACCTTCAGTAGCATCGTAGAAACGAGGAATAAGGTTGATTAAAGTTGACTTGCCACTACCTGTTGAACCGATAATTGCCGTCGTTGTGCCTGGTTTAGTTTTGAAAGAAATATTCATGATTGTTGGAGTATTTGCATCAGGGTAAGTAAATGAAACATTTTTAAATTCAACAACGCCATGTTCTTTAAAGTCATGGAAATATTTTTCAATAACTTTTATATATTCATCGCTAGAGTTATCGTTTAATCTTTCAATAATTTCCTCTCGATTTTTTCTAATATTAATATAATCGGTATAATCCTTATATAGAGGGTCATTAACTTTTTCCTCTTCGCTCATTTTAGAGAATTTGTCTTTTAATAGTGAGAACGAAAAGATATTTCCATCATGAGTATTTTTATATTCTTCTTTAAATCTATATTCGAGTCTTGCTAAATGAGCTTCATAAGCTTTTTTAGCAAAGTCTCTTGCATAAGAATCATCAATAATAGATTTAGTTTGGAATACTTCATCAATTCTTCTATAAGAAGCAAGAGCTTGAGGAATCATGATTAATATCATTGCAAACATTAAGAATGAATTCATTATTTGCATCGAATATTGAGCAACAATAGAGATAATCTTAACTTGCTCAGCAAGAGCGGCATTAATGTTTACTCCACTAATATCAGTCAATAAATAGAAACCGAAGGCGTAAATAACAATAAATGTAAAGTTAAATATTACTTGAATAGCAGGATTAGCTATAGACATAATTCTGCCGGATCTTTTTTGAATTTTTCTTAATGCACCATTAACATCTTTAAATTTCTTACTTTCTGTTTCTTGCTGGTCATAAGCTCTAATAACTCTTACGCCTGTTAAGCCTTCTCTTAAAACAACAGTAACATCATCTAATCTATATTGCATAAGTTTGAATAGAGGTACGACAAATGCAAATATAATAACCATAAAAGCAATGATTAGAGGAATAGCAATAACTAAAACTAATGAAAGTTTTGGACCAGGATCTGGTAAAGTTACAGTTTTAATAATAGCGATAATCATGTATGTTGGTGACATAACCATGATTCTTAATGCCATAATAACGTAGTTTTTTATTTGTTCAATATCGTTAGTAGTTCTTGTAATTAAAGTTGCAGTACCAAATTTATTATATTCTGATAAAGATAATGTATTTACTTTTTGATACATATATCTTCTTAATTCTTTTCCAGTATAAGCACCTGTTGAAGATGCACCATAGAATTGAATAAAAGCACAGCATAAAATAACGGCACAGCAAAGTATCATCCAACCGCCTTGATTTAAAATTCGACTTATCATTTCTTCCTGAGATAATGTTTGAATGATTTGAAGAACTTCACCTGTCAATGGATTGGTGTAGGTAACAGGTTGAATAACTGGCATTTTGCCATACATTATGATAGTTTGGATGTTTCCCATAAAATCAGGAAGATTTAATTGAAACCAAACTTGACAAATAATAGCAAGAGCCGTCATCAAAATTAGGTACCATCTTTTTGCAAAGATTTTAAATAGTTTAGCCATTTGTTTAATCACTCCTTTTTAAAACATTCATAATAACGTTTAAAGGCGGAACAATATTTTTCCCATTTGAAAGTATTGAGCCATAAACTATCGCATATATTAAATAAAGGTAGCAAAGCACGTAATCTCTAGGGTTACCTGGAGCAAATTTACCTTCTTTTTGGCCTTCAATAAAGTTTTCCTCAAGTTGTTTGAAGTGGTCTAAGTTTTCAAATGAAGGTTTAGCGTTAGAGCCTATTTTAAAAGATAAAATTAATGCTAGGTAATATGAATAATCTGTACCTAAAGAAATAGTAGAGGTTATAAAGTTTGTGAGATATTCAAAAAAGTCGTAACCTTTTTTCTCTCTCATTTCGTCTATTTCAAAAATAGCGTTGAATTTTTGTTTAGCTTCATCAAGTAAAGCTTTTAAAATATCGCTTTTTTGAGAAAAATAGTGATAGATTAAGCCATGAGAAATATGAGCTTCTTTAGCAATTCGATCCATTGGGACTTTTTCATATTCTTCAAGGCAAAATAAACGCAAAGCAACTTGTAAAATTTGCTTAGCTCTTTTATCGCGAATTAATTTATTTGCTTCAGCTGTTCTTGGCATATCTTTCTCCTTTAATGATTAAAAAGTATAGAATGTATTGACTATCTTGTCAATTAAATAAAATAAAAAATTTCTAATTAATTTCGAACTACTTTCTCGCTTAATTTTTTTACTCTAATTACAGGTGTTTTAAATATAAACTTAAACGAACTTTGATTTATAAAATTTGGTATATTTAACTTAAAAAATAACGAATTTATGGTATAATCTTTGGCGTTATGAAACTTATTATTGGACTTGGAAATTTTGGAAAAGAATATGAACATACTCGTCATAACATGGGGTTTGATGTAGTTGATAAATTTGCTTCTTCTTTAGGCGAAGATATTGATAAAAAAGGGTTTTCATCTTTATATTTGAAAGCAAAATATTGGGATGAAGATATAATTTTATTAAAACCACAAACTTATATGAATAATTCAGGAATTGCAGTTAGACAAGTAATGGATTATTTTAAGATTGGTATTGAAGATATTATCGTCATTTATGATGATATGGATATAGAAGTTGGGCATCTTAAACTTAAAGAAAACGGAAGTAGTGCTGGACATAATGGAATTAAATCTATTATATCTAACTTAGGTAATAGACAAGATTTTAAAAGAATTAGAGTTGGAATTGGTGCACCAAGTTATGACAAAATTAATTTTGTTTTAGGTAAACCATCAAAAGAAGAGCAAGATAAAATAGATAAAGCTCAAGAAAATGCGGTTAACGCATTAAAAGTTTATATAAAAGAAGGTTCTTTTAATAAAGCTATGTCTATATACAATCATTAGTTTGCACGTGGAAATAAAAATTTAACGACTATAAGGAGAATTCATTATACTTAATTACATTAAAGATCTTTTTGACCTATTTGACGATTCAAAGTTAGATTCAAGTAAAAACTCCTACTATGTAGTGGATGAAATTATAGGTGGGGCTTTTTTAACATACAAAAAATATCTTGAATGTCTTAAAAATAACAAAAATTTAGTCGTTCTTATTTCTTCAACTTATAAAGCAAATAAACTTTATGCTTCGTTAGTTAACCTTATTAAAAATAAAGAAGATATTATTTTATTTTTAGAAAATGAAATGATAAGAGTTGAATATATTTCTGAGGGTAAAGACATTTTAGCAAATAGGGTTTACTCTCTTTCTTCTATGATTAATGCAAAGCATAAAATATTTATATTAACTCCATCATCATTTTATAGATTTTATCCTTCAAAAGAAGAGTTTTTAGAAGCTTCAATCTCTTTAAAAATAGGTGAAATTCACTCGATTAAAGACTTAAGTTCAAAACTAGCAAAAATAGGTTATTATAAAGTTTCAAAAATTGACCAATCTTTGCAATTTGCTACTAGAGGCGATGTTGTTGATGTTTTTTCTATCAATTATGATAAACCTTTAAGAATTGAGTTTTTTGATGATGAAGTAGAATCAATAAGGTTTTTTGATATAGAAAATCAGCTTTCATCCAAAAAAGTTGACGAAGTTTTGATTCTTCCAGCTACTGCCTTACTTTTTAATGATGAAGAAAGAAGTCAAGTAAGAAATAAAATTACTCATCGTTTAGAGTTAGATTTACCACATATAAGAGATGATTTAAAAGATATTATGAAACTCCAAATTTCTGAAGACACTATGGATTTAGAAACAAACAACTATTCATCTCGTTTATATAAATATTATGGGTTCTTAAAAAATAAAAGGCATCCTGTCACATCTTATTTATCTAACTTTGAAACGATTATATTAGAAAAAGATGATTTTTTGGACTCAAAAGAGATTTTATATAAGGAATCATTAGAACTATTAACTGATTTGGCTGAAAGTGGAAAATCTATATCTCATCTTGAATGTTTTGATAAGTCGATAGAATTAATAGATCCTCATAGCGAAAGAAACTACTATTTTACAAATTTTTCGTCAGATACAAAAAAATATAAAAATATAGAGCTCTCAAAACCATTATTTGAAGCTAAAAAAGGAAATGACTATACAAAAGTAGTTGATATGTATTTATCAGAATATAAACAACTAGTTTTTGTTGTCAAAAATAAAGCTGAATTCAATACTCTTTTAAATTATTTTAAATTAATACATAGAGATGTAAATATTTTAAACGACTTAGATGATAAACTTAGCGAAGAAATTAACCTAGTTTTATCGGATTTTGATATATCATTAGAAAATAAAGATAATTCTTTTGTCTTAGTAACTTCTAAACTTTTGTTCAATGTTAGACATATTAACACTGCTTATTCTTCGAAATTTAGAGAAGGGGTAATAATTGGAAGTTATGAAGAGTTAGCAAAAGATGATTTTGTTGTTCATGAAAGATATGGTATTGGTCAATATAAAGGCGTAAAACAAATTAAACTTGCAAACAAAACTGAGGATTATTTAGAAATTATGTTTGCAAATAATGATGAATTATTTGTTCCTTTATATTCGTTTAATTTAATAAGAAAATATGTCGGTCAAGAAGGTAGAATACCAAAATTATCGTCTTTACATAGTGACACGTGGAAAAAAACTAAAAAAAGAATCAAAGATAAAGTTAACGATTTAGCTGATAAACTTTTAGTTTTATATAAAGATCGAGCAATGGTTAAGGGATATAAATTTCCATTAGACGACTATTTACAAGAAGAGTTCGAAAACGAATTTCCTTATGAACTTACACCAGATCAACAAACCTCTTTAAGTGAAATTAAAAAAGATATGGAAAGTGATTTTCCTATGGATCGACTTTTATGTGGTGATGTTGGTTTTGGAAAAACAGAAATTGCTTTTAGAGCTGCATTTAAAGCTGTTTTAGGTAATAAACAAGTTTTAATTGTTGCTCCGACTACATTATTAGCAAAGCAACATTATGAAGTGGCTTTAGACCGTTTTAGAAAATTTGATTTAAATATAAAACTTTTAACAAGAAACCAGTTTCCTAAAGAAGTGAAATCAATTTTTGAAGAAACAAAAAATGGAAAAATTAATATTTTGATTGGAACTCATAAAGCTTTAAACTCAAAACTAGAGTTTTCGAACCTTGGATTATTAATTATTGATGAAGAGCAACGTTTTGGTGTTGAACAAAAAGAAAAAATAAAAATCAAAAAAGAAAATATTGATGTTTTAACTCTTAGTGCAACGCCAATTCCACGAACCCTCCAATCATCTCTTGTTGGACTTAAATCAATTTCAACTATTCAAACTCCACCAAAAGAAAGACTTCCTATACAACTTTATGTAATTCAAAAAGATTACAAAGTTTTAAAAGAAGTTATATCTAGAGAACTTTCTAGAAGTGGCCAAATCTATTTTGTGCACAACAACATTTTTGATATTTATGAAGTTGGTACAAAACTTCAAGAATTAATCCCTGATATGAAGATAGGAATTATTCATGGGAAAATGAATAAAGACGATATTGATCAAGTTATGACTTCATTTTATATAAATGAAATAGATCTACTTTTAGCAACGACAATTATTGAAAATGGTATTGATGTTCGTAATGCTAATTTAATTATTGTGGATGAAGCTGATAAGTATGGTCTTGCGCAACTTTATCAAATCAAGGGAAGAGTCGGAAGAAGTGATAAAATGGCTTATTGCTATCTCTTAATTGATAAAAATAAAAAACTAAATGATGATGCTAAAAAACGTTTAAAGGCTATTCAAGATTTTACTGAATTAGGGAGTGGGTATAAAATTGCTCAAAGAGATTTATTAATTAGAGGGGCTGGTGAAATTTTAGGAAGAGAACAAGCTGGTTTTATTGATGATGTAGGAATCGATTTATATTTGAAACTTTTAAACGAAGCTTTAAAAGAAAGGGAAAACGGACAATTCGCCATTGAAAATGAAGAAAAAGAGCAAAATCGTAAAATATTGCTTAACAAAGATGCCTATATCCCAGAAACTTTTGCATCTAATAACGAGAAAATTGAACTTTATCAAAAAATTAATGAAGCTGATACTTTTGATAAATTAGATAACTTAAAGAAATATATTAAAGATAACTATGGTGGAGAAATTCCAATCTCTTTCTCTAATTTACTTGAACAAAGGGAAATAGATATTTATCTTTCTTTCAAAGAGTTTGAAAAACTTGATGATAATCCGAATTTTTTGAATTTAACATTATCAAAAGAGGTGTGTAAAATAGAAGGTATTGGAACTGACTTATTTATGGCATTAATTAATTATGCTTCTAAAGTTAAGATGACCTATTTAAATAAAACTTTAAATTTAATTATTGATAAAACTAAGAATCAAAATTATATTGATACGTTAATAAATGTATTAAAAATTATTCATCAAGAGGCCTTAAAACATGAGATTAGATAAATATTTAAAAGTTTCTCGATTAATTAAAAGAAGAAGTGTAGCTAAAGAACTTGCTTCTAGAGATATCTTTTTTCTTAATGGAAAACCATGCAAACCTTCAAGTGAAATTAAAGAAGGCGATATTTTAGATTTAACACTCGGGAGACATCATCTTGTTGTAAAAATCAATTTTATTAAAGACCATATTTTAAAAGATGAAGCAAACAAGATGTATGATGTAATTAAAGATGAAATTATCGAAGATCAAGAAAGATAAAAAATACCTTTTAGCCTGCTCTTTTGGGCCAGATTCGATGGCATTATATGCCTTACTTTTAAAGGCAAATATTGATTTTGATGTTGCTTTTATTAATTATCATTTAAGAGAAGAAAGCGACGAAGAAGAAAAGAAAATTAAAGCTTTTTCTTTTTTAAATTCTAAAAATTTATATATTAAAGAAGCTTTTTATAATAAAGAAAAGGATAAAAATATAGAGAAATGGGCAAGAGATGTTCGCTATAACTATTTTGAAGAACTTAATAAAGAACATAAATATGAGGCTGTTTTAATCGCTCACAATCTAGATGATTTAATAGAAACTTTTATTATTCAAACAAAAAGAAGTAATTTTGTTTCTTATTATGGATTAAAATCTATTTTTTATAGAGGTAATACTAAATATATTCGCCCTCTTTTAAAATATCGTAAACTTGATTTATTAACTTATAATATTCGTCATTTTATTCCTTATTTAATTGATAAATCTAATTTTGATAATTCTTATTTAAGAAACGATATCCGTAATAATTATGTTTCTAAATTAACAAAAGCTGAAGTAAATAAATACTTAAAAGAAATTAATGAAAAAAATAAGGCTAAAAAGGAAGACTCGAAGTTATATTTAAAATTAGTAAATAAAGATAATTTAATTAAAATTGAAGACATTTTTAAGTTATATGAGCTAAACAAGGATGTAAAAATAAAAGATATTTTAGATGACAAAGACGAAATTAATCGTTTAAACGAAAAAGAATTTATTAATTTCTTTTACTATTACATCTCAAAATTTTTATATTTAAAAGATATCTCAAAAAAAGAAATAATCGATATTTATCAAAAAATTAAACTTAATAAAAATATGATTATTCCTTTAACAAACACCCCTTATTATATCTTTATTGAATATGGTTATTTTAAAATTGATTATATTTATGAATCTAAATACGAATTCATTCTTGATCAAGATGGAAACAAATATATTAAATTTTTGCATAATAAAAAGACTGAGAATCTTTTTAAAATGTTTGAAAAAGTGCTTATTAAACCAGTTTCTAAAGATGAATATTATACATATTTAGGAAAAGATGGAACAAAATCATCTAAAAGGGTATCCCATATTTTTATTGATATGAAACTACCAAGTGAATATCGTAAGATTTATCCAGGTATTTATAATCCAAAAACTAATGAATTAATCTATATTCCTCGATATATGAAAAAGGTAAAAATTACTTCTAAATCGATATTTAAATTTAATCTAGTTGAATTATCAAAGCTTGATGAAAGAGTTAAAAATCTTGACGAAACAATTGATGAATCTATCAATATTAACTCTTTAATGTAAACTTAAGTCTTTTTAATACATAAATAAAAAATTATGTGTTATCATTTATAAGATTTATCTTTTAGATAAATATTCCTAAATATTTTTGATTAACTATGTTGTAAATTAAACTTTAAAAAAATAGAAACGTATTATAAAATATTGAATTCATAGGAGGAATTATGGATAAGAAAAAGCGTTCTTGGTTTAATATCATAATTTATATTATTTTATTAGCCTTCTTAGGACTTATGATTTACCTACTTGTTGGTTTTAACTCTTCGCCTTATAGAAGCGTTTCAACTAAAGAAGGTATTACATTAATTACGAATGATACTGATGAATTTACAGTTACTGATGCCGCCACTTATCAAGATGGCGACAATATGCAAATAGAATTCGCTCTTGATAAACCTTATCAAGGTAGTCAATACTTTACTTTCGTAATGTCAAGAGAGTCTTATTATAATGGCATTTTTACTACCGAAGGAATTAATGATGAATCTCAAAGAGGTTTAGAAGTAGTCTTAGCTGCTCAAATTAAGGAATTTAATCCTAATGGTAGTGTTACTTCAACTGTTGTTCAAGAAAACTGGTTCTTAAGCTGGTTACCAACTATTATTTCTACTGTTGTAATGATTGGTATTGCTTATTTCTTCTTTAAGATTTTAATGTCAAGTGCTGGAAGTAACTCTCAAGCAATGAACTTTAATAAATCTAGAGCAAGAAGAGTAGATGATTCTAAAGTCAAATTTGACGATGTCGCTGGTTGTGATGCTGAAAAAGCTGAATTAGTCGAGGTTGTCGATTATCTTAAAGAACCTAAAAAATACACAAAATATGGTGCTAAATTACCAAAAGGTATACTTTTAGTAGGCCCTCCTGGAACTGGCAAAACATTACTTGCAAAAGCTGTTGCTGGCGAAGCTGGTGTTCCTTTCTATTCAATTTCTGGTTCTGATTTCGTTGAAATGTTCGTTGGTGTTGGTGCTGGTAGAGTTAGAGATTTATTTAAAACTGCTAAGCAAAATGCACCTTGCGTTGTCTTCATAGATGAAATTGATGCCGTTGGTAGACAAAGAGGTGCTGGTTTAGGAGGCGGTAACGATGAAAGAGAACAAACTCTTAACCAATTATTAGTTGAACTTGATGGTTTCGAGGAGAATAGCGGAATTATTGTTATTGCCGCAACTAATAGAGATGATGTTCTAGACCCAGCTTTATTAAGAGCAGGAAGATTTGATAGACAAGTCACAGTTTCATTACCTGATAAAACAGGTAGAGAAGCTATATTTAAAGTTCATGCTAAAAATAAAAAACTTGATCCAAATATCGATTTTGGTTTCTTAGCAAAAAGAACTGTTGGTTTCTCTGGAGCAGATATTGCTTCTATCTTAAACGATGCTGCGATTCTTGCAATTAGAGGTAAGAAGGAATTTATTACTTTAGCTGATATTGATGAAGCAATTGATAGAAGAATTGCTGGTCCAGCTAGAGCAAGTAAAGGCTTAACTGAGAAAGAAAGAATTAGAGTTGCTCACCATGAATCAGGTCATGCTATTATCGGTTTAACTCTTCCTGATGCTGATAAGGTAAGAAAAATCACTATTATCCCTAGAGGAAGAACTGGTGGTCACGTATTAATGAGCCCAGATGAAGATAGATTCTTAATGACAAAAAAAGAACTTGAAGCAGAAATCTGTGGTTTACTTGGTGGCCGTACAGCTGAAGAAGTATTCTTTAATGATGTATCAACTGGTGCTAGTAATGATATTGAAAGAGCAACATTAATTGCTAGAAGTATGGTTGTTGAGTATGGTATGTCTTCTTTAGGACCTATCCAATACGAAAAACCTTCAGGTAACGTTTTCCTAGGAAGAGATTACACAAATACCACTAAAAACTTCTCGGGTGATGTTGCAAATAAAATTGATGCAGAAGTTAAAAAGATTGTTGAAGATGCTCATGAATTAGCAAGAAAAATTATTATCGAAAGAAAAGAAGATGTTGAATTAATTGCTAAAACACTTCTTGAAAATGAAACAATTACAGAGGAACAAATTAATTATCTTTTAGAGCACAGGGAACTTCCAAAAGATCTTAACGAGTTAAATAAACTTGCTAACGAAGAACAAAAACCTTCCCCTATAGAAGATAAAAAACTCGAAGATACATTAGTTCAAGAAGATAAAAATAAAATAAGTGAAGAAAATAAAGAAGCTTCTGAAACTGATGAAGTAGCAGAGAAAAAAGACGAAAATTAATGGCTTATCAATTTAAAATAAAAGATATAACTATTAAAGGAAAAGTTATCTTAGCCCCAATGGCTGGGATAACTTCTTTTTCTTATAGAAAATTTTTCAAGAATTTTGGTGTTGGCCTTACATTCTCAGAAATGATATCTGATTGCGGTCTTATCTATAATAATAAGAAAACATTAGATATGTGTTATTCTGACGGAAGTGATGGTCCTCTTGCTATTCAACTTTTCGGCGGCAGCAAAGAAAATTTATTAAAAGGATTAGAAATTTTAGAAAATTCAAACTTACAATACGATATTTTAGATTTAAATTTAGCTTGCCCTGTTCCAAAAGTTACTAAAAATAACGGGGGCTCTAGTTGGCTAAAAGACTTAGATGCGATGGAAGATATGGCTAATTCGTTAGTAAAAGTCTCGAAAAAACCAGTTACTGCTAAAATAAGATTAGGGTGGGAGGAAAATAATGTTGAAAACATTGCAAAAAGATTAGAAAAAGCAGGAGTCTCATTTCTTTCTATTCATTGTAGAACTAAAAAAGAAGGTTATACTGGGGAAGCTCATTATGAAGCTTTAGCTAATTTAAAAAATATAATTTCTATCCCTTTTGGGGTAAGCGGAAATATTTTTTCTTTAGAAGATGCAATAAAGGCAGATAAAATTACCCATGCTGATGCTATTTTAGTTGCTCGAGGTGGTATAGGAAATCCGTTATTAGTTAAAAATATTAATAACTATTTTGATAGAATTGGTGATATTAAAGAACCAAATATTAACGATCAAACAAAATATTTATTTGAATATGTTGATTTACTTGTAAAAGAAATCGGTGAAAAAAGAGCTGTTTCAGTTTTAAAAGGGATTGTTCCAAAATTCTATTCACATTTTTCTTTTGCAAAAAATATTAGAAGAGAAATTACTGGTAATATAAATTCAATCGAAGATTTAAAAAATATTGTATTGATATTAACAAAAAATGACGTTTAGTATCGTATTTTCTTTAAATTTATAGATTATTTTATTAAAATAACAAGGTGTAAACGAAAGGATTAAAGTTTATGGAAGAAAAACTTACTGATCAAGAAAAATCGAGAAGAGAAAAGTTAGCAAAATTAGAAGAACATGGAATATATCCATGGGGTCAAAGGTTCGATAGAACAGATAATTCCAAAACATGTAAGGAAAAAGCAGAAGGTAAAACCGAAGAAGATTTAGAAAATTCTAGAATTGATGTTAAAATCGCAGGTCGTATCATGCTTTTAAGAAGAATGGGAAAGGCTTCTTTTTTAACTATTCAAGATAAAGAAGGAAAAATCCAAGCATATATTTCTATTGAAACAGTTGGTGAAGAATCATATTCCATTTTTAAATTAACTGATGTGGGCGATATTGTTGGTATTAAAGGTCATTTAATGAGAACAAGAACAGGTGAATTAACCGTAAAGGTAGATGAATTTACATTCTTAACAAAAGCTTTAAAACCACTTCCTGAAAAATTCCATGGTTTAACTGATGTCGAAGAAAGATATAGACATAGATATGTTGACTTAATCATGAATGAAGAAGCTAAAAAAGTAGCTTTAGGACGACCACAAATTATTAGAGCAATGCAAAAATACTTCGATGATCAAGGATTTGTTGAAGTTGAAACAAGTGTTCTTTCACCAATTTTGGGTGGAGCTAATGCAAGACCATTTATTACGCACCACAACGCTTTAAATAAAGATTTCTATTTAAGAATTGCAACCGAATTACCATTAAAGAAATTAATTGTTGGTGGATTAGAAAAAGTTTATGAATTTGGTCGTTTATTTAGAAACGAGGGAATGGACACAAGACATAATCCAGAATTTACAACTGTTGAGCTTTATGAAGCATTCGGCGATTTGCAATCAATGAGAGAAATTTGCGAAGGTGTAATTCGTTATGTATTAGCTAATGTTTTACATACTGATAACCTTGAATATCAAGGAAAAGTTATCGATTTCAAAGATGAATTTAGATGGGTTGAAATGAGCGAACTTGTTAAAGAAAAAACAGGTGTAGATTTTAAAGATGATGTTTCTTTAGAACAAGCAAAAGCATTATGTGAACAATATAAAATTAAAGTTGAAAAACACTGGACTTCAACTGGATATTATTTAAATGCTTTATTTGAAGAACTTTGTGAAGATGAATTAATTCAACCAACCTTTGTTTACCATCATCCAATCGAAGTTTCGCCATTAACAAAAAAATCTCCAGACCCAAGATTTACTGAAAGATTCGAACTTTATATTAATGGTTGGGAATTTGCTAATGCATATTCTGAATTAAATGATCCATTTGATCAAAAAGAAAGATTCGAAGCACAACTTAGAGCCAAAGAATTAGGTGATGATGAAGCTAATGAAATGGATCTTAACTTCCTTGATGCCATGAATTATGGTTTACCACCAACTGGCGGTATTGGAATTGGTATTGATAGATTAGTTATGTTACTTTTAAATCAACCATCCATAAGAGAAGTTATTTTATTCCCTACAATGAAGGATGAAAAATAATTAGCCCAATTATTAGAAGCTGTTAGAAAAATTAAAATCTAGCAGCTTTTTATTTTTTCTAGTTTATGTAACAAAAAATCCGATTGCGATAAAACAATCGGATTTTTATAAATTTAATTTTTAACTACCAAATAATAACTCTTTGTTCTTTTGGCAGGAACATCTTGTCTCCTTCTTTAATATCAAAAGCTTGATAAAACTCTTCGAAGTTTCTAACTTGCATGTTAGCTCTATAATATGCTGGTCCATGAACATCGACTGTAAGAAGAAGTTTTTCATATTCTGGTCTTTGCTTGATGCACCAAATACGTGCATAGTTTATAAAGAATAATTTTAAGTCAGCATCAGGTTTTATTCTATGGAGTGATTCTAAAGAAGAAGTAATGCCACCATTATCGGCAATATTTTCACTAACAGTCAATTTACCATTAACTTTATTTCCATTTAATTCTAGAGAATCAAATTCTTTAATCATTAATTCTGTTTTTTCTTGGAAATGTTCATAATCTTCTTTTGTCCACCAATTATTAATATTTCCTTTTTCATCCATTTGAGCACCATTATTATCAAAAGCATGAGAGATTTCATGTCCAATAACGCAACCAATTCCACCATAATTTTCTTCAACACTTTGAGATAATGAATAGAATGGATGTTGCAAAATAGCAGCAGGGAAAGTTATATCATTGAATGAAGGATTATAACAAGCATTAACTGTATTTCCAGACATAACCCATAATGAATGATCAACTTCTTTAAAGAGTAAAGAATCATAATATTGAGATTTAATCTTTGATAATTCTTCAACTATTTCATATAAAGATTTATCTTCACTAAATACTAAATGTTTATAGGATTCTTCAACTTTATCTGGATAACCGATTTTAATAATCATCGTATCAAGTTTTAAAATAGCTTTTTTGATAGTATCTTTAGATAACCATGTATTATTTAATAAACGGTGTTTATATGATTCTATTAAATTATGGACGATAGAAATAACATCTTTTTTAGCTTCTTCGCCAAAATATTTCTTACCATAATAAACTCCTAAAACTTCAGAATAGAATCTATCCGTTAGTCTATAAGCATATTTGTCGATATTAGTTACTGCTTTAGCACCACTTAATGCATTTGAATAAATTGAAGAAAGTTCTCTAAATTCTTCACTAATATAACCAATATTTGAATATAAAGTTAAGACTTTAGACCATGCACTAAATTCTTCATAATGTTCTTCCATTAATTCTTTATAGTTATCTAAGAATCTTGGGTCTGCGACAATTATTTTTTCAGGTGTTTTTCCAAATCTAGAATGTATGAAATCTTTTAAATTCCAATCAAGAAGTGAGCAAGCTTTAGAAACTTCATAAGGATTGTATGCCTTAATATAATCTGCCCATTCTTCATTAGTTTTTACTATTTTAGATAATCTTTCATCAAAAGCGATTGTTTTATTAATTAAATCATCACAATCTTGGATTCCAACCTCATCTAAAATAGCTTTAATCATAGATTTATATACACCAAGTAAAGCATTTCCGCTATCGCTACCATACATTGTAGCGTCTGGTAAAATTAAACTTGGTGATGAAATTGTTAAGCAATATTTAGTTGCGTCTTTACTGTCGATAGAAACACCTAGAGAGAAAGGTAAAGTATAATTATTATCATATAAATAATATAAATATGATCTAAAAGATGCATTATCTTTTATGTTATCTAATAAAGAAATTTTATCAAGTAAAGCATTCAAACCTTTTTTTCTATTATCATTATCTAAAACCTTTTTATATAAATTAATTGCTCTATTTAATAATTCATCATCGATTTGATTTTGTTTTGATAAAGCATTTAATTCTTCTATCATCAACTTTTCTACACCGACAGACAAATCAATAAATCCACCAGTACAAGGTAAATCATCAGGAATTACAGCATTTTCAATCCATTTACCATTAACGTAAGAATATAAATCATCTTCTAATCTTACCTTATCGTTAAATTCGTGATTTATAGCATTATTTTCACTCATTCATTAGTCCTCCAATAACTTATATTTATTATACTATTTAAAAAATTTTTATAATAAAAAAAGATGAGTTATCCCATCTTTTTTTGGATAGTATGAATTACATTTGCTCCATCACTTTCAGCAGTGACAATTTGTCTAAGTTCTTTTTCGATAACGTCACCAATAGCAAAAAGATTAGGAACTTTTGTTTCAAAATGATTATCAACTTCGATATATCCCTTACTATTTAATATATCCATGTAGTTTAAGAACTTAAGTTCAGGTTTAGAACCAATATAGACGAATAAGCCATTTGTTTTAAGAATAGTTTCTTTATTATCAGAACTTAAAAGTTTAACTGCTTCAAGATAATCTTTACCTATAACTTCAGTAATTATAGTGTTAGGAATATAAGATACATTATTGTAAGCTTGCAATTTCTTGATATTATTTGTTTCACCTCTAAGTTCATGACGTGAAACAATAGTTAAATGTTTTACAATTTGAGCAAGGAAAGTAGCTTCGGTGATCGCACTATCTCCACCACCATAAACAACAACATCTTTATCTTTAAAGAAAGCACCATCACATGTTGCACAAAAAGAAATACCCCTACCTTTTAAAGCTTCTTCATTAGGAAGTTTTAATTCGTTTTCCTTTGTCCCAGTAGCAATAATTACATATTTTGCTTGGTATTTTTCTTTGTTTGTGTTGATATAGAAAGTATCATCCATCTTATCAATTAATGTAACTTCCTCTTTCTTTAAATTAATATTTAAATCTTTTATTTGTTTTCTGAAATTTAAGGCAAGCATTGGTCCCTCTATTTTAGAAAAACCAGGATAGTTTTCAATTTCGTAAGCGTTAATAACTTTACCGCCAATAGGTCCTTTTTCAATTAAACAATAATTTAATCCTGCTCTAGAAGCATATATTGCGCTCGTAATTCCGGCAGGTCCTGCACCAATAATAACAATATCGTAAGTTTCCATTATTTTTCTCCAATAAGTATTTATAATTATTTAATAAAATTTAATTCTTTTCAATTAAATTGCTCTTAGTTATTGTATAATATTAAAAGCTTAGGGGTAAAAGTTTATGGATTTAAAAGAAAAGAAAATTACCGATGAAATTGTTTTTAAAGGACATTTATTAGAAGTACATAAAGACGAAGTCCTTTGTCCTAACGGTCATAAATCTACAAGAGAGTTTATTAATAAAGGAAAAGCAGCTTGCGTAATCGCATTAAATAATGACGGTAAATTTATATTAGAAAGACAATTTAGATATCCTTATGATGATGTAATTATTGAATTTCCTGCTGGAAAAAGTGATCCTAATGAAGACGGAAAAGTGACTGCTTTTAGAGAATTAAAGGAAGAAACAGGATATGAAGCAAATACTTTAGTCTATCTTGGTTCAACTTATCCTAGTGTTGCTTATACTAACGAAATAATTGATTTATATTTTGCAAAAGACTTAAAAATGACCGAAACACATCTAGATGAGAACGAACTTGTTGAAGTTTTTTACAAAAGCGAAGACGAAATTAAAGAGATGATTGTAAATGGCCAAATTAAAGATGCTAAGACAACTCACGCTTTCTTACTCTATCTTCTTAACAAAGACAAATTAAACTAGGTTAACTAAAATCTCTTTATGTTGTATAATTAGGGAAGTTTGTGTTAGGAAAAATACTGATGGGACTATTTAATCATACATATAAAGAAAAAATTGCTCTTAGAATTTATAATTTTCTTTATACTAAAGAAAATATTATTTTAAATTACGCGTTAGATAATAAGACTAAGTGTGACTTAATTATTGTTTCTAAGGTCGGTATTTTTGTTATCAATATTTATGATGCTAAAGGTGTATTATCTTTAAATAGCGAGCAAGATCCTTTTTGGTTTGTAATGCCAGTAAAAGAAGAAAAGAAGTCATTTTTTAAATCTAATAGAAGTAAAAATAATGTTTTAAATAAATCAAAGGATGCAAAAGCTAATACTGTCCCGATTGATAATCAAATCGATAAAGCTTCTTTACCTAATCCTTTTGAAGCATTAAATAAAATTAAAGATTCAATCATATCTTTGCTTAAGAAAGAAGATGATTGGTTTAATGAAAATACATTCCCTGTTAAATCTATAGCTTTATTTGATAATATAAAAAATATTTCTGATTATCATATATATAATCTAGATACTTTTAAGAATTACCTAAAAAGTTTGAAAAAACAAAGTTTAAAGAACGATAAAATTAATGAATATAGTGAATTAATTAAAAATAATGGAGTGCACTAATTATGAATATATTAAAGACAATTAAGATTATTGCACCAGGAATTAGATATGATTTATCTAAACCTCTTTTAAAGATGTTTGATGAAGCTATAAAAGGTGATACTTTATATTTAAATTATTCTTATTTATATGATATAGATAAGGATTTTTTTGATAAAGAGGAGGCTTTTAAGTATTCAATTAATAAAATTAAAGAAGTAGATTTATCTAAATATAACGAAATAATATTTATCGGTAAATCAATAGGTACTTACATAAGTGGACGATTAATTCAAGAATTAAACCTCCCACGTGCAAAGTTTATTTGTTTAACTCCACTAGATATTTCGCTTGGTTTTCTTAGACAAACAGATTATATAGTCTATGGAACTAAGGATAAATATTTAAGTAAAGAAGGAAGATATTTTCTAAAATATATGTTTGTAAACTTATCTATAATTGACGATGCTAATCATCGTTTAGAAGTAGGAGATGAAGAAAAAAATAGAAAAATATTAGAACAAATTAAACTGGAAGGGCTCACTTATTTAGATAGTTCTAATTATATGGAGTAATTATGAGTGTAATTGAGATTAAAAATGTTACAAAAAAATACAAAAAATTCACTCTAAACAATGTTTCTTTTAATATTGAAGAGGGTGAGATTTGTGGCTTTATTGGAGAAAATGGAGCCGGTAAATCAACAACTTTAAAGATTTTAGCTGGAATTAGCTCTTTTGATGAAGGTGAAGTTAAAATTAAAAATCAATTTGTTGATAAGTTATCTAAACTTGAAAGAGAAGATATATCTTTTATTTTAGATGAACTTAATTTCCCAGAAAATTTAAAACTTAAAAATATAGAACTTATCTTAAGAAATATTTTTACTAATTGGGAGAAGGATACTTATTATTCTTTATTAAAGGAATATGGTTTAGACCAGGATAAGAAATGTAAAGAACTTTCAAAAGGTATGAAAGTTAAACTTAATATTGCTATTTCTTTATCCCACAAAGCTAAAATATTTATCTTAGATGAACCTACTAATGGTTTAGATCCTGTTGCTAGAGATGAGATATTAGATAAATTAATACAAATTGCAAATAATGGTGGAACTATTTTAATTTCATCACATTTAGTTGAAGACTTAGAGAGAATTTCTTCAAGAATTATTTTTATTCATCAAGGTAATATTATTATAAACGAGAAGAAAGATGCGTTAATTAATTCTTACGATTTATATGATGTGAAAAAAGAAGTTTTCGATATTTTAGATAAAAATAAAGTTATTAAATATAAAGAAAATATAGATGGAACTATATCAATAATTACAAAAAAAGATAGTTTACCAGACGATATTGAAGGAAAAATAGCTTTTGATTTAACTAAGTTTATGATCTTATTTATTAGAGGTAATAATTTATGAAAGGTTTATTAATCAAAGAATTCATGAATTTAAAAACATCATTTTTTATAATTCTTATTTATGTTATTTTAATTTTTTGTCTTACAATTCCTTCTTCAATAGCTGGTGGAGATGTAACTACCAATCCCGATCCTATAACGCCTATTGAAGAAGGGCTAATAGCTTTTGGTTCTGCTGCCCCTGGATTATTTATTGCAGCTTTTTATCCAAATACGGTTTTAAATAGTTCTTATCAATTAGATGAAAAATCTAATTGGACGCCATTTATAATTTCAGTCGGGGTTAGAAAATCAACTATTATTTCTTCAAAAGTTGCACTTTCTTTAATTCTTGATGTTATATTTATTGGCGTTTTCCTTATAGCATCCTTTGTTCTTGGTTCTATTCCATTTACTTTATCAAGTGTTATTTTCTATGTTGGCGTTTCTTTAGGTTGTGCTTTATTTTCACAAGCTTTGACAATTATGATTTGTTCATTATGGGGTTCAAATAAAGCGATAGTTTTAAGCATTTTCTTAAGCTTTTTAACAACAGCTCTTCCATTAGTTTTTGCTCTTATTCCTTTTTTTGTTGAATCTTTATTCAATTATTTATGGGTATTTGGCTTAATTGATTTGTTTGTCTTTGGTATTCTTCTTTCAATAATAGTATTAGTTATAACTAATCACTTTTATAAGAAAAGAGATTTCTAAAATAAATAATCGCTTAAAAAAACAAGTGGTGGTTACCACTTGTTTTTAATTTTTTCAATAAATCCATAGGCATCACGAATAAAGTATGTTTTATCACCAACTTTAAACGTTCCGTTATATTTACCAAAGATTTGGTGTTGATAAGTAGAAGCGATAGGGGTAATTGTATTTTCGTTTCGATCAACTATAGGAGTAAAGACTAAATTAATATCTTTAGACTCACTATACATTTTAATATCACCGGTATAATCGATATCTTTTTTTCTCTTACCTTGTTTAAAATAGAATTTTACATCGTTTAATTTATAAGCGTTTTCGTTTACAAAGAGCATATTTTCACTTGCTTTTGATGTATCGCCAAAACCATAACCAAGATTAAAACCAATATAGTTTCCCATTTCATTTTTATGTGAGCAAGTTGCCCAATACCATGTTACTTTATGAGGCCAAACGCCTCTTCCCCGATCTAAAACGCCCATATTATCTTTGATTGAGTGGAGCTTATTACCAATTTTAAAATAGCCATTTGCAATTAAATTATTAATCTTTTGATTATAGTAGAATTGACCTTTTTTGAAAAAAGGAGTGACAATAACCATTGAATTCATCGAGGTTTCTGAAAGGATAATATCAAAATCTAAGTCTTTATCATTATAGAAGTTAGTTACATAACCCTTGATTTCTCTTTTATTTCTGTCATTTAAAAACTTTAATTTAAAGTTTTTAGAATCAAAACATACGTCACCATTTTCGGAAGATTGTGGTAAATTTAATTTACCACGTGTAAACATTTTTACTTTAGATACAGTTTTAAATCTTTTCTTTATTAAATCAATAACGGAAATAGAAATTAAACCAAATAAAGTCATATCAGAAATAGTAAATGCTATGGCATAATTTTCATTCATTATTGCATAATAATCCCACTCTTTAATTTTGTGTTTCTTAAAAACAATATCTTTACGACGATATTTTTTTATTAAAGAGTAAGCATAGCCAACCTCATTTAAGTTTCCTTCGTAACTTAATAATCTACCTTCTTTTAGTTCGTGTTGTTCCATTTTTCTACCTCCTATTTCGATTTAATATTAATATACATCATTATAAATTCATCTAAGGAATAATATATCGGCGTACCATAAAATATTCCTGTTTCACTTTTAGCATGTATTGCCATATATTTTATATCATCCGGCTTAATTTCTTTAATAAAATTAGGAATATCTAAGTATTTATTTATATTTTCTAAAAATAATATTAAATCATCTGGGGTAGAACCTAAGTCTAAATATTTAGCTAAATAAGACATTTTCTTATAAGCTCTTTTGTTATATTTATATGTTTTTAAGACATAAGGAGTTAAAGTAGCGTTAGTTTTAGCGTGGCCTAAACCATATTTAAAAGATAATGGGTGAGATAAAGCATGAATTGCTCCTACCCCTTTATAAGAAAATGCTATACCAGCTAGATATGAAGCTTCAATGAAACATTCTCTTATCATCGATAAGTTATTTTCATCGTTTAAATTAATGTTATTAATTAATAGTTTATTAAAAGAAGTAGCGATTAACTTCATAGCTTTTAAAGCATACTCGTCAAATCTTTTAATAGAATAAACATTTAAATAAGCCTCTATTGCATGAGTAAATGCATCCAAAATATGAACTTCTAAGGTTTTTAAACTAGTATTCGATATAAAATCTTCCCCAAAATAAGTATAAGATGGTACTAGTTTAAAAGAAGTGATTGGATATTTTCCATCATCAAAAGAAACAACACTAGTAGAAGTTGTTTCGCTTCCGCTACCTAAAATAGTTGGAATTGCAACTAGAAATGGTAATTTCTTTTTAACTTTAAATTTACCGACACATCTAATTAAATCTTTATTTTTTTGATTAATTAATATACCTAAAGCTTTAGTTAAATCAATTATTGATCCTCCACCTATTGCAAGTAGAGAATTCATCTTTGATTTTAAATACACTTCATAAGCTTCATTAACCTCTTCAATATTAGGATTACTTACTGATATATTATAAATAAAATAAGAAATATTATTAGATTCTAAAATAGAGATAAGTTTTTGATGATAATTAAGTTTATAGACCGTATTTGAGATAACGATAAAAACTTTATTTATCTTATTCATTTTATATATATTTACTAATTCTTCATATGTTTTAAATGGTGTAGATTTATATATTTTCATTAATCTTAAAGCAAGATTAATGAAAATTTCGATAAACCTTTTAATAGATTTAATTACTTTTGGTTCTTTATCAATTAAGTAATTTTTATTTAAAATATTGTTATTAATTAAGTTATATAGTTCTTTAGCATATTTTATATATCTAATAGTAATTATCTTTCCATTATTTAAATAGATTAATACTTTTGAGTTACCAAGAACTTGATAAGTACAAGATGAAGAATAAACACTAAATATATCTTTAAAATATATCTTTATTCTTCTAAAAGATTTATAAACTACAATATATCGTTCATTAAAATCTATCTCTTTAGATATATCGTATTTAATTAAATATGATGGTATTAATAAGTATAAAATAAAAAATATTAGTATTATAAATAAAACGATAGATGATGATATTAGTATAATTAGGTTAGTTAAATCATAAGTTAGACTAAAAACATAGCTACTAATAGCAAGAATAATTGATATAAGAGAAATTACAATTAAATAAGGAATAATTACACTAGTAGATTTTTTAATATTATATTCTAACTCTTGATTTGATGTTTCTTTCTTTTCCATATTAAGTATAATTATAGAAAATATTTTAGGTTACTTCTAGAAACTATGATTAAATTATTTAAATTATTTACATCTATTTTATTAATTTTATTAATAAGCACTACATCTTCTTGTTCGAGCAAACCAAATTTACCTCATTTTGATTTAGACGAAAATGTAGATTATGTTACTTTTAAAGAATATGAATTAGATAATATTAAAAATATGTATGTCCAAGAAGAAGATACATATTATGTTTATTTATATCGTATTGATTGTTCAACATGTATCGGAGTTAAAAATTCTATATTAGGATATTTAGATTTATATTCTAAAAGTGAAGTAGATACTAAATTATATCTATATAATACGGTTAATTTACGTAATGATTATCCTTCTTTTAATAATGGGCCTGCCTTTAAAGACGAAGAAGAAGCTAAAGAATATATGTTAAGTAATTCTATTAATAAAATAGAAGATACCATAATTAAAGTAGTACCTTCTTTATATGTTATAAATAATAATTATTTAGGTGATTATTATTATGGATATGATGTGATTTCCTATATATTTAATCTTTAGTTATATATTTAGTAAAAAATGAAGTCATTTTATTATTAAAATCTATTGAATCATCTAGATCTGGATAAAGTATATTAAAGACATGGATTGCTTTTTCATTATCTAGATCAATAAATTCATGTTCAATATTAAGTTTAGTTAGATCGTTATCTAGTAATTTTGATTGATATGAAAAAGATTTATCGCCTTTAGAGGTTAAAATAAGAATGGGAGAAATAGTAGAATCTTCTTTTAATACTTCCTGAGGTTCACAGTTATTAAATAAATTTGATTTAGTATAGTTTTTATCTAAAAGAGTTCTTTTTATTCCATCCATACAAATTTCTGTAAACTTCTTTTCATTAGGGATTCTACCTAAATCTTTTATATAACAAGTAGCATGATTTAAACATATCGCTTTAATATTCTTGTTATATTCTTTTTTAGAAAGATGGTAAATATCGTACAACTCAGGATTATTTATAATAGCGTTATATAAAAAAATAAGTTCTCCACCAGCACTATCTCCAACCATAAATATATTATTCATATCTAAATAATATTCATCTTTATTAGTATAAAGATAGTTTAAATAATCATCGATTTCATGAAGTTGATCGATTAATTTAGCTTTAAAAGCAAGGGTATAAGATAAAGTGGATACATTAAAATTATACTTAGTTAAGTGATAAGCAAAATTATCATCCATATCTTTATTTCCATAAGCCCAACCGCCGCCATGGATATGGATTATTAATGGTCTAATTTCTTTAGAAGTATCATAATATAGATTAAATTCGAGTTTTTTCTTTGAGTAAGTCGAATAAAATGAAGAAGATTCTTTAATTACATCTAAAGGAAGTATCTCTTTAGCGTGTACTTTAGCGTCTCCTATTGCAGCTTCTTTCCATATCTTTTTGTAGATATATTTAAATAATAAGTATTTCATACGAGGTATATTTTAATACAAAGTGTTGATAATTGCTTTAAAAATATTTTTAACATTTGATAGTGAGATAGAAATATTATTCCACGTGAGCAAATTACTAAAATTGAGCGTTTGTTTCTTTATAAATTTAAAGCGAACGTTAACAATTTTAAACAAAATATTAATATATATTAAATAGAGTGAAAAAAGTGGTGTTTACGGGTTTTCACGTGAAAAATCGGTATATATTTTACATAAAATTAATGACATTAATTTTAATTAGATTTTGTTTTTGAATATCAGATAATTACCATTGCTTTCAATTACCACGTGAAAACTATTACTTATAGATGATTATGGTTCAATTTTGAAATTACTAATTTTCTCCTAATATAATTGTTTTCGTTAATATAAGCTAATTTTTAAGGCTAATTTAGTGTTACGAATGCTTTAAGAATAGTTGCTTAAGCGACCCCTTTATTAGCTAATAAAATACTGGTACCTACATTTTTAACCGCTAATAATTTTTTAGTTACAATAGTTCTATCAGTATTTTTTTGACTTTAAGTTTTGCTCTTTTTAAGATACCAGAATTAAAATTGTAATAATGTTTACTTAAATTAATGCTTTCGTGTTAGAATTTTTAATGGTAAGGAAGCATTAATATTTATGAAAAAAATAGAAAGAGAAGATTATATATTCCAAAAGAAATGTTACTTAATATTACTTTATTTATTTTATTTAAATGGAGTTAGTTATAAATCGATTATTTCTAGATCATTTGGTTTTCATTTTGATCCTAAATGTAACTTTAAAGTAGTTGTATTTTCAAATCATGAACACATTCATAAATATGTTATTCATATTTTTAATTCCTTATGGAAAGCAAATTTAGAAGAAATTGACGTTATGGGTAATGTCAATTTCTTTAAAGTTAAAAATGTTGATTATCTAGATCCATATATTCCTCAATCATCTTTAAATGTATATTTCGATGAATATAACTTTAGGGCAATCGGATTTATGGAAGGAAAAAAGATTGATTACTATTTAAAAGATAGAAACAATCTTAAATTCAAACAAGATGAAGCTAAAGGTAATATATTTAAAGATGATATTTTATATTTATTAAATTTAGACAAAAACGAAGATAATGAAGAATCTTTTATTCATTTCTTATTAAAGTTATTTACTTATCGAACAGAAGTAGATTTAGTTTTAGGCAGTGGAATAAATGCTGATTATGGTGCTAAAGATTGGAAATCGTTAACTGTAAGCTTAAACGAAAAGTTTTATGAAGGTAGTTTAGATCGAATTAAAGAAATTAAACATTATATTGGTGGTGAGCTTTTTGTATCTTCTAAAATATTAAAAACTAACGGATTTGATACATATAAAGAATTAAATAAAGAATTATATCTATTTAAACCAGATATTGATTTCTTTTCTAATAAACAAACAACCTTATATATAATTACTGATTATATTGCTAGACACGATAAAACTACGGTAATTACATATAACTACGATACTAATTTAGAATATATTTTAAAGAAAAGAGGAATATTATATAACACAACTTACGATGATAATTCTTTCTTAAATAAAGAAGCTAAAGTATCAATCTTCCATGTTCATGGATTACTTCCTTTTGATCGATATAATGAATCTAAATTTACTGATTCATTAATCTTTAATGAATCAGAATATTATTACTTATATAACAATCCTTATTCATGGAATATTGCAAAACAACTACATGATTTTATATTTAATACATCTATTTTTATCGGAATATCATTAACAGATCCAAATATGAAAAGATTATTAGAGTTAGCATCAAATCATTTAAAGTTTAATTTTATATTCATGAAAAGAGAAGAAGGATTTGATGCCAAAACATATAAAGATGTAACTAATTATTTCTTTACCTATGATTTAATTACTATTTGGATTAATGATTATAAAGAAATTAATGATTGGTTAAAAATAATTGATTAATATTAATGAAAATAAAAGTTAATGAATTAAATAAAGATTATTCTAATAATTTAGTAACTAAAAGAAGTAGAAGGTTTTTAATCTACCTAGCTTCTATTTTTTCATTACTAATTTTAGTATGTTTTATCCAAGGTTTAATTATTAAACCCTTAGGAGATTTAACTAATGTCTCTAAAGATCTTATTAACAATAATGTATCGATTAGAAATAATTTATATCATGAAGCTTTATCCTCTTCTTTACTTGAATATGAAGAAGAAAGTAATAATAAAGTATTATTAGATGTCGATGAAGTTATTTATAAAGAAATAAGAAGAGAATTAAAAACTTATATAGTTAATAATAATATTGATGTTAGAGGAGAATTAGTATCTAACTATCAAGAATTTAATGATCTAAGTAAAGAAGAAAATATAAATTATTATTTATTTACCTATAGACCTACATATTTAAAGATTAATGATACTCAAAATAATGAATTTATTAATTCTTTATTTAATAAATATTTATCTAAATATTATAAGAATAATTATTTAGGTAAATCTTATTTTGAATATCAAGATGATATAGCTTTAAGCTTAATTAAATATGTATTTGAAGAAGATTATTCTTCTAAATATAAAGAACTATATGATGAATATTTAAGTAACTATAGCTTATTTTATAATGAATTAATCGAAGATTTTGAAAGTAATAACAATATATATAAAGATAATTTAATTAAACTTGATGAAAACACGAATAAATACAGTTTACTTTTATTAGTGGAAATATTTATTTCATATTTCATATCTTTTTTATTGCTAGAGTTACTTCCTAGATTAATCTTTAAATCTGATACTAATTTTATATATAAGCTATTTAAAGTTATTGGAATAAATAAAAAAACTAATAAAAGTAAACTAAAGTTATATCAATATTTAATATCCTTAGTTTTAAGCTTTATATTTAA
Organism: uncultured Bacilli bacterium; assembly: GCA_944350425.1. Classification (GTDB taxonomy): domain Bacteria; phylum Bacillota_I; class Bacilli_A; order RFN20; family CAG-826; genus Onthovivens. The sequence goes on along the minus strand of CALVOX010000005.1, from coordinate 32,655 downwards.
TATTTATATCTTATTCTTTGTATATCTATTCTTTTATTCTTCTTTTAACTTATTAAATGTATCTTTTTTTAATATATCTTTTTTAGTAATTATTATCTTTACTTTACTTTTATCGATCTTAAATGCGATATATTCTTATTTTAATAAAAATAAACAAACAATGATTAATTATTTAAGTAAGATAATAATTAAAGATAAAGAAGAATATAATATTAGTACTAATAACAATGGAACAAGTAAGTAATAAAAAAGTAGAACTACATTATGATGAAGTAAAAGTATCTAAAAGAATTATTTCTAGTATTTTAGATATTATATTTTTACTTTTACTTTCATTAATTTTATATTCTTCTTATTTTTTAATCTTACATAATTCTAGTTACTATGAAAATAAACTAAATACTATAAATAATATCTTATTAGAATCTAAATTATATGTTAAAGATGATGATAAAATACTAAGAATTGATGAATATTTAGATTCAAATAAAGATTATACTTATGAATATAAAATTAATGAAATAGATAATAGACTAAATTATTTTTATATCGATTTAAATATTTATAGCAAGACCTCAAATATAGGTAAAGAAACATTAGAAAAATATAAACACGATAATCCTGAGATATTTATTTATGATGAAGAAAGTAAAGAATATGAAATTAATATTAATGCATCTTATTCATCTATTTATAGTTTCTATGTAAAGGTATTAGATGAATCAAGCGGGTACTTTTTAAATAACGAAACATATCGTTTAACTTCTTCTAATCTTACTAATTTAGAGATTATTGGAATAGTATCTTCTTATATTATATCTTATCTTATACTTTACCTTATTGTTCCTGTTTTTATCTTACCACGTGGTAATTTAACTCTTTCTAAACTAATATTTAAATATGGTAGTTTAGGCGTTAATGGAATGTGTTTATCTAAAAGAAGATATTTAGTTAAATTTTTAATTAATTTCTTTATTGAAAATATATTATCTTTGCTAACTTTCTTTATCCCTTTAATCTTTTCTTTTGGAATGATGGTTTTATCTAAAACGCATCAAAATTTTAATGAATATATTACTAATACTTACTCTTTATCTTATGAAAATAAGAAGTTTTATAAGGATTATAACGAGTTCATTTACGAGAATTATAAAAATTAGAATAATAAGAGTAACAAATGTAGGAGGAAAAAGATGAAAATTAAATCTTTTTTGAGCATGGCTTTAATCTTCCTTTCTCTTTGCTCATTTAAAAATTTAGAAAACAGTTTTATGTTTGTTCCTGGAAATTAGCTATGAAGAATGGACACGTTGAATATGAGAATTATCAAAGAGATAAAAATTAAGAAGAATTTGTGTCGATGGAATCAATCGAAGTAGAAGCTGAAGCGGGCTAAAAAGATATAATTTATATAGGAAATGAGCACTCGATTGAAGGAAGCAAAAAAGTTTATTGGAGGTAAATATGGTATTAGAATTTAAAATTTTAGACAAATTAATGAAAGAAAGCTTGATTTAGATGTTTTAAAATCAGATTTATCTTTAACTGATAAAGAAATAAAACAAATAAAAAAATATAATTTTTCTCCGTCTTTCGAAAAATTATTAAGAATAACAAATTATTTTGAGTTTAGTGATAAAGACAAAGACGAAATAATGGCTGAATATAAGGACAAACAATGTTCAAGATCTAATAAATTCACTAAAATAAATTTTTTCAATTTATTATCTATTATTTCTTCTATATTTTTCTTAGTCTTAATTCTGACAATTTATAACTTAAACAAAGTAGATACCTATAGACGCTACCTTACTGATATATGGACTATATTTTTTCTCGTATCAGCATTATTGTTTTTGTGTATTAGTTTATTTTCAATTGCTTATGTATTTTCAGCTTTGGTTTTTTATGGAAAGGCGCTAATGATTGATAGAATTAAATATATTGTATCTCTGATTTTGATGGTTTTATCCTTTGCTATACTTTTATCGGCATTATTATTATTATCTTCAAATTTTGTGGAAATTATTTTATATTTAAGCCGTAGATATTTTTTAGATTAGTAAGTAAGCTACATAAATTCTTTATTGTTAATTCCTCTTTTATAATGTTTAATATTTAAGATGGAAATTAACGAAGAGAATAAAAAACATATAGATATATACCCAACAAAGGTAGGAAGAAGAATTTTAGTATTTTTAGGAGAAATATTTTTAACTTTAATTATTTCGACTATTCTTTTCGAATTAGTAATCTTTCAAATTTCTAGACCAATAATAAAATATGATCAAATAACCGAAAATATTTCATCTTCTCAAGAAAAAATATTTAGACTTCTTTATGAAAGAGAATTACTTTTTTATGAAGATAACACTAATGTTTATAACATTAACGATAGTTTGGAATATACAAATTCTTTATTAATTAAATATTATGTTTTTGAAGATAAAGAAGATGAAAATAAAGAAATTTTTGTAAATTATGTTGTGAACTATAAAGAAGATAAAGTTGATAGAATCAATGAGTTTTATCTTCTTTATGGAGAAGAATATTTTGATACCTCATCTTTTACTTCTTTAGGTACTTATAAACTAAAAGAAGAATATAAAGAAGCTTTCTCACATAACTATCTTGAAGGTGATGAGATGTCAACTGAAGCTTATGAAGATTTTAATAATTTTCGAGATAATGTATTTGTTAAACTTTTTGGTGCTTTAACTGATGATATTGCTCTTAATGATTTAAAATCACTTGATGGAACTTACTCTTATTTATCGCTTAGAAACGATATAGAAGATAACGAATATGTTTTACAAAACGATTATATAATCTGTTCTTATATTTCATTTGTTATTACATGTGTCGTTTTATATTTTGTTATTCCTTTAACAAATAATAAAAGACAAACTTTAATTGAAAAAATATTAAAAGTTGAAAGAATAAATAAAAATGATATGTCTTATTTAAAAAGAAATATGGTTATTAGTGTATCGTTATTTAAAGTAATCGATGCTATGACTTTAATGTTTTTAATTCCTTTTCTTAGAGTAGGTTTATCTTATTTATTCTCTTTGCCAATCCTGTATTTACCATCTTTAATCGCTTTAATTATTGTTGTTATAAATCTGTTTATTACAATTTTTACAACATTTAATACATCACTTAAAGAAATCACTACTAATTCAATAGTAGTAGATGAATCAAGTTTAAACCAATATTATGAAGAATTAGGTTATGGAAAATAATCACGTGGAAACAAAAAAGAAAATAGACTTGACTTATTATCGTGCGAGATTCTCACAAAAGTTTGGAGCGATGATTATTGACTTCGTCGTTTTTGCTATTTTAGGTTTACTTCTTTTTATGGGAGCAAAAGGAATAGTAGAAGCTACTCCAAAATTTTATGAAATTAACCATAATTTAGAAGTCGCTCAAGTAAATTCATCTTTATATATTTATTCAAGTGATAGAGACCGTGTCGAAGATATTGTTACTTATATCAACTATCGAAAAGATATGTCTTCTAGCGAAATCGAAACATTCTTAACAACTAGAATATATGATTTTTTTGATTCACTTCCTGAATATAAAGAAGAATTAACAAATGAATATTTAGAATTAATTTCAAGAAGTGACCTCACTTATAACAATGAATCTTATTTTATTAAAAACGAAAACGGAGAAGTAGTTAAAAATTTAGAGGCAAACATCCCTATTGCTCAATATAACAACAATGTTTACATGCCTTATATTGATAATATTGCTTTAGCTGAATTTGTTATTAAAACACCTAATGTATTAGATTATCAAAAGTTTTTATCTTATATGTTATTTTTTGTCGAAATTCCATGTGGAATCGTTTTTTCGGCAATAATTACGTTTTATGTTATTCCTTTAATTTTTTGGAGAGGAAGAAAAACTTTAGGAAGACTTTCAATGAGAATTGGGCTACTTGATTCAAATAATTATAACGTTAAATTTTGGAAGTTTACTTTAAGATTCGTAATCTTTTTATTTCTCGAAGTGATTTTATCGGTTGCAACCTTAGGTATTCCTTTAATTATCTCTTTATCCATGTCTGCTTTTTCTATGAAAAAGCAAAATTTCCACGATTATATGCTAGGAATCATTGAAATCGATACTTATGGAACAAAAGTTTTTAAAGATAAATTCGAAGTTTCGAAAGAAGAAAATCGAATGAAATTGAGTGATTTTAATCCAACTAGGAAACTTTAAGAACAAAAAATTTCGTTTATTCTTACGAACAAAAGCACTTATAAGCTTTAATGTGATATTATTAATTTTAAGGTTGTTATTGAATGTTCTAATCGATATAATTAAGTCATGAAGTTTAAAAAATTAGCTTTGAGTTTTTTATACCTTTTTATAGGGGTAGCTACTTGTTCATTTACTTCAAATAAGTCTAATGTTTCATTAGTTGAAACTACTTCAAGAAGTGATATCGTTCATGAAAATAATGAAATCGATACTGAACTAGGTACATTAAATGCTGACTTGACTGTCCAACTTAGATCATATGCTGTTACTGAATTAAGTGCATCGTTTCAAGTTTTAATTAATTTTTCCGAAACAGCAAATTTACAAAATAACTATTATGTCGGTTATTTAGGCGAGGGTGATGAATATTTACCTGCATCTTTAAGGTTTTATGTGAAACAAACTGATGGTCAAATCGTTCAAAGAAGCGCAGCAATTAATAAGGCTCAACAAAACAATAATTATGATGGGCTAGGTTCTTCTTTAGGTGCTAATTCTTTAAACACTTATTGTGACATTGACATAGCTTATGGCGAAGAAGTCCTTTATGATATGGGTATTGAACTCTTTAATATTTTTCCTTATAACACCGATACAAGAACTGTAGATTTAGATAATCCAACATATTCTGCATGTATAACTACATCATTAGATGCAAATGTTTTTGCTCCAATATATAATTCTGAAGATTTTTTTAAATTAAGTTATAAAGGTAGCAGCAATTTCTCTGGCTATTCTACTTTTGCATTTAATGTCGATGATAGAGGAAGAGCACTTTATGAATCGTTAAACGCAACTACTGCTAGAGCTTATATGGAATATGAAGATTATATTAACGATGGAAGATATTATATTAGAAGTATTCTTTCCTTTGGTGGTGATACAGAGTTCGTATTAACACGTAAAGATGGCACAATCCAAAGATTAGAATCAACCTCTATGCAATATGAAGTTACAGGCGGTGGTCAAGTTGTTTTACTTTTTGAAAATATTGATGCCAGTGATATAGAAAAAGTAGAAATTTATGATTTATACTATCAATTAGGAATTTATAATCCAGATACTGGAAGAGATTTAAATAGAACAACTTTCAATCAAAGATTTGGTCGTATTTATACTGGAATGGAAGATTTAAAAGATTCTTCGGGAGTTACTATTTCGAGTGAAGTTACAGGTACATTTAATATTAATTATAATCTAATTGTCGGTTTAACATTTGGTCTATCGACATTAATATTCTTAGGAATTGTTGTTCCTTCATATTTCTACTTAAAGAAAAAGAATAGAAACGATGAATTTAAGAGAATGAATACAAAATCTTATGCTACAACTGCTACGATGGGCTATTTAACAATTGAGTCAGTATTGCTGTTAGTTGTTTTTATTGTGATTAGGTCGACAACATTTGCAAACTCACTCGTTGTTTATAATCCAACAGATCCTTATATTATTGTTCTTGGTGTCGCAAGTATTATTCTTGTTGGTTACTTTATTAGATACTTTGTTATCGCAGCTAAAAATAATGCTGAGAAGAGAAGAAGAGATAAACTTAAAATTAACCAAGATGTTATTGATGACGGAACACTTATCATTCGTAAATAAAGGAGTTATATATGGAAATTAAACTTAAGGGCATAACAAAGGTTTTCCCAGGAAATCCAAAAAAGCATATTAAAGACACTGTTGCAGTTGATGATTTTGATTTAACTGTTCCTGACGGTACTTTAGTTGGCTTGCTTGGACCTTCTGGTTGTGGTAAATCAACAACTCTATATATGATTTCTGGTTTACAAACTCCAACAAGTGGGGAAGTTTGGTTTGGTGAAGAAGAAGTTACTAATCTTTCGCCTGAAAAAAGAGGAATTGGCTTAGTTTTCCAAAATTACGCACTTTATCCTCATATGACTATTTATAAAAATGTTGAATTTCCACTTTTAAACTTAAAGGTTGAAGTTCCGCTTGTTACATTCTTTGATTTCCATATTAGCTTTACTTATGATATGAAAGAAGATGACCACGTTGAAGGCATTGTTCGTTCAACAAAAACTTTACTTGGAAAAATTGGTATTTCAAAGAAAAATTATAAGATTACATCTTCTTTGAGCGGTAATAATTTGACTTTAGTTGTTGATTTATTAAATCAAAACGAAAAAGATAAGGATTTGTTCTTAGATAATTTCTCAAGAATTATTGAACCAAAGACAACTAATGTTGAGCAAAAACAAACTAGTGACGCATTATTTGATGCAAAAATGAGATTCTCTTATGCTTTAGATAGTTCTGAGAAAATCTGTAATGGTCAATTTATTTTTGACCTAGATGCTAAAAAAGAAGAAAGCGGAATTTTAATTTCTGATATATTGGATTTTATAAGATCCAAAGGATTTAAAATTACTTATTCTCCTTCTTACGAAAATAAAGGTAAAACAGTTTTGCTTGTTTCGTTGATTAATAAATCTGAAAAAGATGCTTTAGAATGCGTTAAAGAAGTTGAAAATAACTTTAATTGCAAAGGTTCTTTGAGAATAGATAATGTTGAAACAAAAGAAATTAAAAAAGAGCTTTATCATGCATTAAAAAAATTCGCTTCACATATTAAAGAATTAAGTGCATATGATGATAAAGGAGATACTCAAATTTACTTCTTAATTAAGAAATTAAAAGAAGAAGAAGTAGATGAAGTTAAAAATATTGTTAAACAAACTTTTAATGTCAAAAAAGAAGATGTTAAAACAAGTGTTGCTTTAGCTTATAGAAAATTAACAGCTAACGAAAGAAAAGATATTGTTCACGAAACTGCAAAACTTGTTCAAATCGAAGAATATCTCGAAAGAAAGCCAGCTCAACTCTCTGGCGGACAACAACAAAGAGTTGCTATTGCTAGAGCTTTAGTTAAGAAACCAAAGGTTTTACTTTTAGACGAACCTCTATCAAACTTAGACGCTCGTTTAAGACTTCAAACTAGAGAAGAAATTAGAAGAATTCAACAAAATACAGGAATTACTACAGTCTTCGTTACTCATGACCAAGAAGAAGCAATGTCTATTTGTGATCAAATTGTTGTTATTAAAAATGGCATTAAGCAACAAGTTGATAGTCCGCAAAACGTTTTTAATAACCCTAAAAATTTATTCGTCGCGCAATTCTTAGGAAATCCACCAATCAATGTTTTTAAAGGAAAAGTTAAAAACAAAGGTATTTATGTTGGCGGAGATTTAATTTATCAAACAACAACAGACATTAAGGATCAAGATGTTTATGTAGCAATTAGACCTGAAGGCTTTGCTCTTACAAACGAAGATGATCATGTCTTACATGCAAATGCTGAAATGATTCAAGTTTTAGGTAGAGATATTTCCATCATCTCAAAAAACGATAATTGCTTATCTCCAACATTTAAAGTTATTATTCAGCACGTTGAACAAAACTTACTTGGAGAAATTAAACTTAAAGTTTTACCTAATAAATTATTCATCTTTGATGAACATACAGAGGAAAGAATTTATATCGACTAAGATTTATGGAAAATACAACAATTTCTAAAAATTACGATTTGAGTTTATCTCGAGATCAAGTATTTGATGGAATGAAAGAAGGATATCTTTCAAAATACGACGAATCAAAGGATGTAATTGTTCACTTTGTATCTAGAAAGAAAGCAAAGGAAAAATTTAAAGTTGGCGGTGTTTTAGATAACGAGCAATCTAACAACTGGAAAGCTTGGCTTTATTTAGCCCCTGTTCTTATATTAATGGCAATTTTCTTAATTTATCCTTTAATTAATACAATCGTTATTTCCTTTATGAGTAACTATAACTATGTTACTGGGGATTTTGATGGATTTACACTTAATAATTTTGGAGCAATCTTAGGTTTAAGCGATATTAACGGGTATAGAGATAATAGACTTATTGATTATGGATTTGTTAACACATTTTTAATTACATTTGTAACTGTTCCATTATCACTTGTTATTGCTTTACTTATTTCGGTTTTGCTTAATTCGTTAAAATGGTTAAAGAAAGTATATCAAGTTGTATTCTTCCTTCCATATGTTACAAACACTATCGCTATTGGTATGGTTTTTAGTGTCTTGTTTGATAAACAAGGTATTATTAACTACATATTTGGAAGCGATATAACTTGGATTTATGGCGCCGATAGATGGACCGCAATGGTTCCATTATGTATTTATATTGTTTGGTCATCTTTACCATTTAAGATTCTTATCTTATTAAGTGGTTTACAAGGAGTTGATAAACAATATTACCAGGCAGCAAAAATTGACTCTACACCAAAATGGAGAGTTTTGCTTAGAATTACAGTCCCTGCATTATCTCCTCAGATTCTCTATTTAATGGTTACATCATTTATTGGAGCATTTAAGGAATATAGCTCAATTGTTGCTTTATTTAATGGTCCTGGTACTTCAACTGGCAGTTATAATATGTATACAATAGTTTATTATATCTACGATAACTTAACATCAAATACGAGTTTAGCTGCCGCAGCCGCTGTTATCTTATTTATTATTATTCTTATTTTTACATTCTTACAACTTTGGCTCTCTAAGAAGAGAGTTCACTATTAGGAGGAAAAGATATGGTCGCTACTAAATTAAAAGAATATATCGATTTCTCTAATGATAAAGATGTTGATGTTGATGTAACTATTACAATTAAAGAAGGTAATAGAAGTGTCGATTCAATAAAAAAAAGAGAAAAAGTTACAAGGTTTTTCTTAACAATTATTTTGTATATTTTAGTTACCTTCCTTGCATTAATGATGATTTTCCCGTTTTATTGGATGATTATTACATCGTTAAAGAACAACTCTGAAATTATTAGTGCAAACCAAACATTCTTCCCAACCATAGTTATGTGGTCGAATTATGTTTACGTTTTCCAACACTTTAATTTTGTTACTTACATGACTAACACTATCGTTGTTGCAATTTTCTCTACAATAGGTACATTAATTACAACAATTTTTGGTGCTTTTGCTTTTGCAAGGCTTAACTTTAAAGGTAGAGAAGCCTTATTCCTAGTCTTTTTAATGACTATGATGATTCCGGGCGAAATGATGGTTATTTCAAACTACATTACCGTTGCTGCTTTTGGCTGGATTGGCGAAAATGCAACGCTTCTTGATGCTTATCTTTCAATGATTGTTCCATTCTGGGTAAGTGTTTTCTATATTTATTTGCTTAGACAAAACTTTAAGCAAATTCCAAATGAACTATATTTAGCTGCCAAGGTTGATGGGAAGAGCGATTGGTCATTTTTATGGAAGGTCATGGTTCCTCTTGCAGCCCCAACACTAATTTCGATAACTATTCTTAAATTCATGGGAACATGGAATTCATATGTTTGGCCAAACTTAGTTGCTAATAGAGATGAATTTAGACTTATTTCTAATGGTTTAAGAGGAAGTAGTTTCGTTGACGTTGAATCAGGTAGAGTTGAATATGGTTATCAAACAGCTGCTACGGTCTTAGTTACTGTTCCTTTATTCTTACTTTTCGTCTTATTCAGAAAGTATATTATGAGAGGCGTCGGCCGTGCAGGTATCAAAGGTTAAAACGGAGGTTTTATATTAAAAATGAAAAAAAGATTATTAGCTTTAGCGTTTGCTGCTTTTGCTGCAGTTGGTCTTAGTGCATGCGGACCAGAAGGCACTACACCAGGAACTGATCCATCACAAGAAGGTTTTATTAAAGATCCTACAACAATTTATTTATGGACAACTTCTGGTGATTCCGGTCAAACATTATTAAACAGATGGGTCGAAGAATTCAAAGAAATCGAACCAAATGTCACTGTTGTCAATGTTAAACAAAGCGGAAGTTATAATGATTTGGAAAATATGGTTATTACTGGCTTTACAGCTAATAACTATCCAGATTTAGTTGCTGCTTACCCAGACCATGTTGCTGACTATATTGATTACGGAAAAGCTGTTCAATTAGATGATTATATTGATAATGCTGAATATGGCTGGACAGCTGAAGAAAAAGCTGACTTCGTCCCTGCTTACTTAGAAGAAGGCCAAGAATATACTATTCCAGGAACTTGGTCATTACCATTCTCAAAATCAACTGAAGCAATGTTTTATAATGAAGACGTTTTAATCGGCTTAGATTTATCTGACGTTGATTCAACAATTAATAATGGTAATCCAATTAATGCTCCTTATTTAAGTAGTTTAACTTGGGAAGAATTATTTAATAAATTATGTCCAGCATTATTAAAATATGATGCTGAAGTTAAAGATATTATTCAACCATGCGATGACGGTGTAACAAGAGTCTTTGGCTATGATTCTGATGATAACTTATTTATTACATTAGCAAAACAATATAATTTGCCTTATACAAGCGTCAATAATGGTAAAGGAAGTGTCGACTTCAATACTCCAGAAATGAAAGAATTATTAACAAAATTCCACGATGCTTATGAAAACGGCTACTTTACAACAAAAGGTGCCAATGAAGGCAATTATGTTAACGAATTATTCACTGCTAACCAATTATTATTCTCAGTTGGCTCAACAGGTGGTTCAACATATCAATTTAATTCAAATAATCCAATGAACGTTGGTGTAGCTATGATTCCACAAGCAGAAAATGGAACTACTTCAACAATTATGCAAGGCCCTTCAATGGCAGTCTTAGACCATGGCGATGAAAATAGAAGATTAGCTTCTTGGTTATTCTATAAATACATTACTAATGAAGATAATGCTCTTTCTTGGGGTTTAGACTCAACTGGTTACTTCCCAATTAGATTAAGTGCTCTTGAAAATCCTATTTATCTTGCAGCATGTGATGAAACAGCAGCACAAGATAAATCACTTGAAAAATTACTTGCAAGAGTTAACAACTACTTTAATGATGTAAACCCATACTTATTCGTTAGCCCTGCATTCAAAGGTTCTTCAACAATCAGAACACAAGTTGGCGGTTTATTCACACAAGCATTATTACAAGACCCATCAAATCTTGATAAATTATTTGCTGATGCTGAATCTGCTTCTAATTTAGCTCTCTAATTTAAAGTTAAATTTTTATTAAACTAATATAAATAAAGGAGGTCATAAGAGATGACAAGAAAATTAAAAACGATTTTAGTTAGTAGCCTTTTATGCGCCTCCTTTTTAGTTTCTTCTTGCGGAAAAACTGAAGAAGACGATAATCGAATTATTTTTTGGCATACTTTTGGCCAAGATATCGAAATAGTTGTTCAAAATAAAGTTAACGAATTTGAACGACTTTACGAGGAACAAACTGGTGAAGAAATTACTATTGATTTAGAGTATCAAGGTGGTTATGATGAAATCTTAGATAAGATTGAACGCGGATTTGCTGTTGGAAATATTCCTACAATTGCTGTTGCTTACCCAGACCATGTTGCTGATTATTTATCTTATGAAAGCGATGATCAAACTTGGGTTTATAACCTTGAAGATTTTTTTGATGATGAAGAAATAGGATTTGGTAAACAAGAATATTTGAACCCTTCTCTAAAAGGAGCAGAAGATTTTGTGCCTTCCTTTTTAGATGAGGGCTCACATTACATTAAAGAAGGAATTTATTCTCTCCCTTTAATGAAATCAAGTGAAGTATTGCTTTATAATGAGGATTTATTAGCCATTGTTTTGAGTGATTATGACTCCTCAATAACTAATATTGAGGAATATATGAATAATATTTCACGGGATGAATTTATTGATTTACTTAGATTTATTGCTAAAGATTTAAATAAATACGGTAATGGTTTAATTACACCTTTAGTTTATGATAGTGATGCTAATTTCTATATAGGACAGTCTTTCCAAAGAAATATACCTTATGTTTCAATGAATAACGGCAAAGGTAGTATAGATTTTAACAACGATCAAGCTAAAGCAATGGTTCAAGAAATTAAAGGTTGGTATGATGAAGGTCTTCTTTTAACAAAAGGAACTAATAATAATGAGTACGGTAGCGATACTTTTACTAATATGGAATGCATTTTTACTATAGGTTCAACAGGCGGTGCAGGCTATAATGATCCAGGTGCTGCTGGATTTAATGTAGGAATTGCAAAAGTTCCTGCGGTTAGTGATAATCCAGAATCACAAAAATATGTTTCTCAAGGCGTTACCTTAACTTTAATGAAAAATAATAGATTAAGTGAAGAAACTAACGATAAAAGAGCAAGAATTGGTTGGCAATTAATGAAATGGTTGACAAATGAAGAAAATAACATTGATATATGTTTAGCTTCAAATGGTTACGCTCCAGTTAGAACTTCTTGTTATACTAATGAGATTTATGCTTCTTATCTGGAAGAATCGGATTTTATGCCAAGATGTGCAAATGTTGTTGCAAATCAAATTAATGGCAACTTTTTCAATTATCCAGTATTTAAGGGAACGGCAGCGGCTAGAGATAACGTTGGCGGAATTATAACTCAAGTTTTATTAGGAAATGAAACTATCGATGAAGCTTTTGATAGGGCTGAACAATTAACAAATATTCAAATGTAGGTAAAAAAATGAGAAAAGTTTTTAAAATTAAGTATATTTATTCTTCATTATTCATAGTTGGTTTGTTATCAACTATGGTTTCGTGCAATAAAGAACCTGAATTTATAGATTTTGCAAAAGACGGCGATATTAAATTAACTTTAGAGTATGAAGGCCATGATTTTTTTACTGATGGTATAGCAGAAGTTGAACTTTATACTGCAATTGATGGTGATACTGCACATTTTAAAATGGTTGATGACGAAAATGGTGAACTTATTAAATCGAGATTTTATGGAATTGATACTCCAGAATCTACTGGAAAAGTTCAAGAATACGGTAAAGCCGCTTCAAATTACACTAAAGAGAGACTCACAAATGCTAATGAAAATGGAACAATTGTTGTTTCGTCTCCGTTTTTTGAATATCGTCCGCCTGAAGCTGATTCGACCGGATCAAGATATCTTTCATTAATTTGGATAAACGAAGAAAAAGAAGATGCATCAATTGATGAACTTGAACTATTAAATTTAATGATTGTTCAAAATGGTTATTCATGGATTAAAAATTTAAACGAAATCCCAGAATATGTTGAAACATTCACCCTAGCCGAACAACAAGCTAGAGATTTTAAACTTAATTTGTTCTCTGGTGAGCCTGACCCATTATTTAATTATGGCGATTATATTGATGTCTCTTTATTAGAATTAAAAAACGCTGTCGAAAATTCTTTAAAAGATCCAAATTATGTTAATCCATACGATGGAGAAAATGTAAGAATTCAAGGAACAGTTGCAGGTTACGCTGATAATATCTTATATTTACAAGGATATTTTGATGAAGAAACTGGAAGCAATAACCCTGATGGGGAATATGCTGGAATTAATATTTTTACTGGCATGGGATCGATTCCAACAAGATTTACAACCAATAATTCATTTATTCAAATTTGTGGTGTAGCTGAAGATAGTGAAAATTTTGGATTCCAAGTTACAGGTGTTTATTCTTTTCCTAGAGTTGAAATTAACAATAACGAAAACGATGGCAAGGTTTTATTTACACCGGATGAAATAGATGATTCTTTAAAAGTTCATGAGTTTAATTTTGCTCCAAACGATTTAAAAAAGGAACAATTTGAATGCTTGTTTTCACCTGTTAATTTAACAGAAGATGTAATTGTAACTGGCGGCTATAATGGAGATGATTCTATTACTTTATATTTATCTACTTTAGATGGTGAAGGACTAGAATATAATGTTTATATTCCGTTTGTTTATAGACCAGATCCAAACGATCCAACTTTAGCTTATAGAAGTTATGAGGATTTTGTTGGTAAAACATTTAAAGTTAGTGGTGCAATTTATAATTTCCATAAAGAAAGAGATGGAGATGTAATTTATCAATTAATTCCAATCAATAGCGAAGGCTTTTCTTTAACTTCTGAAGTTGAAGAAGCAAATTACTAAAGGAGGGCGATTATGTTTTGTTCAAATTGTGGGCTAGAAATTAATGAGAAACAAATCCATAAAGCTTTAGAACGTGATGCAAAAAACGCTAATTCAATAAAATATTTATCAAATGCCTTAGTCGTATCTAAAAAATATGCTTTAAAGTTGAAACTTAATGAATTAAAAAAAGAGTTGCGTAAAGAAGAATTTAACTCCAAAAAGCAAGAATTAAAAAATGAACTTAATTCTGAAATTGCTGCTATTAATGCCAAGAAAAAAGATAATGATTTAAATTATTTCAAGAGTGTTTTGAATATTAATGAATCACGAACAAATAATACTTCGGATTATTTTGTTTGCCCTCGTTGTGGAAAGTTAGTTAAAAATAATCTTAATGAAAATGATATTAAGTCATTAGCAAGGGCAGGACATTCTGAAATTCATCGTGGCAGAAATAATATTTCTAGTGGAATGTGCGCTTTAATGATAGGAATTATTCTTGCTATTGTTGGCTTCATGTTTTTAGCTCTCTCTTTTAAAGCTACAAATGGCGGAATTTTAGACACAACTTGTGTCGAATTCTATGTCTTTATTTTCCTTGTATTATTTGCTTTATGCCTACTTGTTTATTCCTTTATAAGTATTTTTAAGGGAAAAAATAAAATAAAAAGATATGAACTATTATTAAGAAATATTAATAATGGTGCTTTTCATCAATAAGTTTTTTACTCTATAGAGTGAAAATATATTAAATTTTAATCTAATTAATTAGGAGGATATTATGTCTAGAAAATTTAGAGGAAAACTTCTTGCTGTTAGTTTATTAGCTTTCGGCGCAATGACTCTCAGCACTGTTGGATTAACTTCATGTGACGACCAACAACAAGTAGAACCAGAGCCAGAAAATCCTACCCTTTCTGGTGTTACAGGGGTAACAATTACCAATAAGGAGGAATTACAAGAAGGGCCTTGGTATGCATTAACTGGTTCAAGAATGCTTGAACTTGAATTTGAAGGCACAGCAGTTAATGCTATAGAAGCAGTTTTAAATGGCTCAATTGAAATTACTACTACCAGCAACGATATTGTAATGCCTCAAGGTCTTTATTTGGCTCCTATGGGGGCAGGTACCGCAACAGTTACTGTAACTGTTAATACTGACGATGGAACAGTAACAGATAGTGTTGAACTTTCGGTTGAAGCTGCTTTAGTTGAACCTGATCCTGTTGTTTCGACAGTTGCTGAACAAAATGCTACTGAATTTGATCCAAACGTTGTACCTCAACAAATTTATACTATTACTGGTAAAGTTAGCCGTTGGAGAAGTGGAAATGATGGCGGAGATTACGGTAACTTCTATTTGCAAGACTTAGAAAATCCTGAAGAAGAAATTCTTGTTTATGGTGCTACATCAACGGAAGGTACATTAACTTTTGGCGATAATGGAAAATGGACTTTCTCAAATCCAAAAGATTGGAAAGTAAATGAGGATACATCAAAAATTTTAATCGGGGATACAGTAACAATTCTTGCTACTCGTTGTGATTATAATGGTACCAAAGAATTAAATGGAATTATTACTGATATTCAATACGCTGAAAGACAGGAATTTGAAGAGGGCGAAATTGTTGAAACAACAGTTTCTGAAGTGTTAAAAGTCGATGTTGAAGCTGAAAAACCATCAAATTCCGGCGTTGCTCAACCATTATATCAACTCACAGGTAAAATTGATGGTTGGTATAACGATGCTACAGATGGTGGAGATTATGGTAACTTCTATCTCAGCGATGGCACAAACAGAATTTTAGTTTACGGATGTACTGGAACACAAGGTTCTTTAAAATACAATTCTGCTTCCGGAACTTATTCTTTATCTAATCCAAAAGATTGGAAGACAAATGATGCTACAAAAAATTTAACTATTGGTGATGAAGTTACTATTAAATGCTATGTTTCTGCTTATAATGGTGTGAATCAGCTTATCGGAGAATTAGTACTTTAATATAGTTTAAAGATTCTAGAAAAGAGAAACTTTAGGTTTCTCTTTTTTTATCTTATAATAAATACATGAAAAAAATTTTATCATTTTTTGGATTAACAACTTTATTGCTTTTTCAAGTTACATCTTGTAACCCTAACGATTTTACTTACGATACTTTAGGAGAAAGGCCTAATGAACGAACTTTAAATTTTTATGCACTAAATGATTTCCATGGTGCATTTCTTTATGATGAAGATTATGAACAAACTGGATTATCAAGAATAGGTAATTATTTAATTAATCAAAAAGAAAATGATCCTGAAAATACTTTCATTATTTCAAGCGGTGATATGTTTCAAGGTGGCGCTGAATCAAACATTACTTATGGTGAAGTAATAATTGAAGCAATGAATGCTATCGGTTTTGATTCAATGACTATTGGGAATCATGAATTTGACTGGGGTGTTGAAAGGCTTGAAATTATGGCAGATCAAATGGATTTCCCATTTTTAGGAATTAATATATTTAATAAAGATGATAATTCAAGGCCAAGCTTCTTAAGCCCTTCAACAGTTGTGGAAAGAGAAGGAATAAGGGTAGGAATCATTGGTTCGATTATGCCGGGAATTGAAGATGATATTTTAGCAACTATCTCTAATCAATTTCTTTACGATCAATCTTTAGATTTGATAAAAGAAGAAGCAACTAGACTTAGAGAAATAGAACACTGCGAAGTAGTTGTTCTTTCAACTCATGATGGTAATGAAAGTTACTATGAAACTTTAGCAAATGATGATTATATCGATGCTTTATTTTTAGGTCACGACCATCGTTATAAAGAAGGAACTTTTAATGATGAAGATAATACGCCTTATGTAGAAGGTGGTAATTATGGATCTTATGTTTCTCATATATCTTTAAACTTAAAACTAGTTAATGGAAATTATGAAGTTATTCATTCTAGTGTTGAAAATATTGAGACTTTTGGTAATTCATCTTTTAACGAAGAATCTAGCTTGGTTAATCAAGTTTATGATGAATTTAAAGATGAAATAGAATCAATTAGAGATGAAGTTTTATATGTATTCCCTAATTCATTATCTAGAAGTAAATTTGGAAACTATTTAGTAAAAGCTTTATTAAACTATACAAATAATGTATTAACTAAAGAAGATGAATATAAAGATATTTATGTTACAAAAGCATTAATGAATAGTGGAGGAATAAGAGATTCTATTTCCGCAGGAGAATTTACTTATGGTGATTTATTAAGAGTATACCCGTTTGAAAATGTCCTATGTATATTAAAAGTCGATCCTTCAGATTATGATTTTGTTCCTAATCCTGGATATATGTATGAAATAGATAGTAGTAATAACTACAATGGTAGTAAATATATTGCAACTATAGATTATGTGGCATATCAATCAAGTTATTCAATGTTAAGCGAAGAAATTATACCAACACTTGTCACGGCAAGAGATATTGTTGCTAATGAATTAAAAACTAATGGTTATTATGAATCTTAAGTAATAATTAAGTCAAAAAGTATCTTAACATTTTCTTATTACTTTTAATAAAAAAATAATAGTAGAGTGGTTTAAATTGTAATAAAATTTATAAGTAATAATGTTTGTAACAAAACACTTATTACTTATAAATTTTTTATATTTAAACAAAACTATTAATAATTAAAGATATGGAAATAAGATTAGAGAATATAAATAAGATTTTTAAAGGTGATAAGAAAAAAGGAGTAGAAGATACTATAGCTGTATCTAACCTTAATATTAAAATAAATAATGGAGAACTAGCGGGTTTGCTTGGTCCTTCAGGTTGTGGTAAATCAACTACTTTATATATGATTGCTGGATTAAAAGAACCTACTTCAGGTAATATCTTTTTTGATAAAGAAGATGTTACTCATTTAGTTCCTGAAAAAAAAGGTATTGGTTTAGTATTTCAAAACTATGCTTTATATCCACATATGAGTGTATATAAAAACATTGCTTTTCCTTTAACTAATCTTAAAGTTTTAACATTTAAACAAAGTTTAAAAGTTAAAACCTTATCATTACTTATTTCTTTATTAGATAACGATAAATATTTAGAAATTAAGGAATTAATTAATTCTTCCACCTTAGATAATAAAAAGATTAATAAGGATTTAGCATTAAGAAACTTAATTAATAAGTATCATATATCTCCTTCTTTTGCAAAAACCTTATTCTCTTTAGATTATTCTTCTAAAGAAAGTATTTTAGAAACTATTAATAAAGCGAAAGAAGATATTAACAAAGAGATTGCTAAAATAAAAGAAAAAAATGGTTATACATTAGATAACGAATTTTATTATTTAGACCAAGATAATAAAAAGATTGAAGAAAAAAGAAAATTAAGTAAAGATGAAATTGATATTTTAGTTAGAGATGTTGCTAAACTCGTTCAAATTGAAGAACAACTTGATAAAAAACCTAAAGAACTTAGTGGTGGCCAACAACAAAGAGTAGCTATTGCAAGAGCTTTAGTAAAAAAACCAAGAGTATTACTTTTAGATGAACCTTTATCGAACCTTGATGCTAGACTTAGAATTAAAACTAGAGAAGAAATTAGAAGAATTCAAAAAGAAACTGGTATTACAACAGTATTTGTTACTCATGACCAAGAAGAAGCAATGTCAATATGCGATGATATCTTTGTTATGAATAACGGAAAACTTATGCAAGAAGGTAAACCAATCGAGGTATATAAAGACCCTAAAAATCTTTTTGTTGCTAAATTTTTAGGCACTCCACCTATTAATGTATTTAAAGGGGAATTTAAGAATAACGCTATTTATGTTGATAACGAAAAGATATTAGATAATGTTAAACTTTGTGGCGAAAATTATACTAATCTTACTTTTTTATCATGTTATGTTGCTATTCGACCAGAGGGTTTTGTTTTTGAAGACAAAAATGAAAGTTTAGGTTTAAGTTTAAAAGTTAATGAGATATCTCTTAGTGGAAAAGAACAAACTTTAATTTGCTCTCATGAACAAAAATTAAGTGAAGATATTAAAATAGTTATTGATGGAGATGCTCATATTTCTATTAGTGAATATCGATTTACGACTAAATCAAATAAAATATTTTTATTTGATTTAAATAACGAAGAAAGAATTTATTTTGAAAATGCTAGTAAATAAAAAAATTAGTAATAGTAATAATTATGGAAAATAAGAATAACTATAAAGGATGGATTTATTTATTACCTGCTATTATCCTAATAGCCCTTTTTACCTTATATCCTTTAATTAATACTTTTCTTATTTCTTTTTTAGAGGATTATAAATATGCTACTGGAAGTAGTAGTGGATTTACTTTTGATAACTATGCAGTCTTATTAGGCTTAAAAGAATTTCCAGATTATTTAACTGGAAAAGGTCAAATCGATGCTTTTTTCCAATATGCTTTGCCTAATACCTTATTAATTACTTTTATTACCGTTCCTATTTCGATTGTTTTAGCTTTAATTATTGCTGTTGCTTTAAATTCCATTAAAAAACTTAGAACTATCTTTCAAACAATATTTTTTACACCATATGTAACTAATATTATTGCTGTTGGTATGGTTTTTGGTGTTTTATTCTCCCAGACTGGATTAATTAATGAGATTTTTGGTACAAGTATTTCTTTTATCCCAGGACAAGGAAGTGATGCACCGACTTATTTCCATGCAATGCTAGTTCTTTGTATTGAAATTGTTTGGTATGAATTACCATTTAAAATCTTAGTATTTATTGGTGGATTGCAATCAATCGATAGACAATATTATGATGCTGCTAGAATTGATGCAACTCCAAAAATTAAGAGATTTTTGCATATTACCGTACCATTTTTATCTCCACAAATTCTTTATGTTTCAATAACATCTTTTATTGATGGTTTTAAAGAATATCAAGCTATTGCTGGATTATTTAATTCTCGCGGAACAACATCATTAAATTATAATCTTTATACTTGTGTTTATTTTATCTATGATCAAATTCAAACAGGTGGACAAAATATCAATTATGCTTGTGCTGCGGCGGTTATCTTGTTTGTTATTATTTTACTTTTTACTTTACTTCAATTATATGTTTCTAAAAAGAGGGTATATTATTAATGAAAACTCCAACATTAAATCAAAATATAGTCCTTGTTATCGATAAAAAAGGAAAGGATAGTAATAAAATTACTAAATCTGATAAGGTATTCAAGATTATTGGATTAATTTTTGTTTATGCATTCTTACTTTTAGTAGCCTTCTTTGCTTTGCTTCCTTTTTATTGGATGATTTTAACATCTTTAAAATATCAAGATATTGGTCACTTTACGGTTGATAATAAATTTTATATTCCTTTTGATGAAATAGCATGGTCAAACTATATTAAAGTTTTTCAAGTAGATGGATTCGATGTTCCTAGTTTATTAGTTAATACTTTGACTGTTGTTGGAATATCAACAATTGGAACTTTTTTTATAACTGTTTTTGCTTCCTTTGCTTTTACTAGGCTTCAATTCAAAGGAAGAGACGCTGTATTTATGCTCTTCTTAATTACAATGATGATTCCAAGTGAACTTTTTGTTACTTCAAATTTTATTACGATGTATCGACTAAACTTACTTAATGGAAGACGGCAAATATATTTTGCTACAATGGCTCCATTCCTAGTAAATGTCTTTTATATTTATTTGCTTAATCAAACGTTTAAACAAATTCCTAATGAACTTTATCTTGCTGCCAGAGTCGATGGAAAAAACGACTGGCAATATTTATGGAAAGTTATGGTACCTATAGCTTCTCCAACATTAATTACGATTGTATTACTTAAAGTTATATCTGGTTGGAACGCTTATGCTTGGCCAAAAACAGTAGTAATGGGGGATGCAACTTATGCACAAATTACTGTGGCCCTTAGAGATTTTGCAGATTTCTCGATTGGTATAGGTTCTTCATCTAGAGACCTTGTTACCCGCCAAATGGCTGGTACAGTCATTGTAACTTTACCTCTTATTATTCTTTTCTTGGTTTTTAGAAAATATATTATGAGAGGTGTAGGTAGAGCAGGTATTAAAGGTTAAACTGAAAGTGATATAATATATAAAGTTAAATAAAATTAACTATAGAGGAGAGATTATGAAAAAATTAAGAAAGTCTATTGTCCCGGTCTTACTTGTTGGAACTTTAGCTGGATTAGCATCTTGTAATGATGCTAACGAACCAACACCTGAAAATGTAACAGTTACATTCTTTACTAATCTTTATAAAGAGAATGATGTTAATTGGATGAATGATGTTGTTGCTAAGTTTGAAGCTGAAAATGAAAATATTGATATTGTTTGGGAACAAAGTGGTGATTATGATGATATTAATGAACAATTAACTCAATTAATTAATACTCCAGTTCAACTTCCATCAATGGCTGTTGTTTATGAAGATTTCGTTTATAACTACATGAATCAAAATGAAGAAGTTGTTTTAAATGTTGATTCATTAATGAACGATCCACAAAATGGTTTTGGTAAAAACGAAGGTCAAGCCGAATCTAATACAACAAAAGAGGATGTTGTTCAAGCTTACCTTAAAGATGGTCAAGGCTATGGAAAAGAAGGAACTTATTCACTTCCTTTTGAAAGAACAACTGAAGTTATGTATTACAATACAGATGTTTTTGAAGAAAAAGGTTATGAAGTTCCTACAAATTGGTCAGAAATGATTGAACTTGCAAGACAAATGAGAGCTGATTTCCCAGAGATTTTTACTGCAGATAGAACCGGTAATGCCGGAATCGGTGCTGTTGCTCCAATTGGTTATGACTCAGTTGATAATATGATTATCACATTCTGTCAAATGGCGGGAGTTCCTTACTCAGGAAATAGTGATGCTAATGGTGACGGTCATATTAATAAAGATGAAGCTGTTTTATTTAACAATGATGAATTCAAACAATTACTTAGCGTAATTAAAGGTTGGTATGATGAAGGATTAATTACAGTTTCGCCAACATTACTTTTTGCTGATCCTAAACACTATATTAATGAACCATTTACAGGAAATGACGCTGCAGATATACCAATGTCTTCATTTATGGTTTTAAATTCAACAACCGGAGCTTCCTGGTGTGCTACAGATGATTTCGTTCCTAGTGTTGCTAAAATGCCTGCAATGGATGAAAATATCTTAAATGGCGGTGAAGTTAAAGCAGCTAATGCTGATGTTATCAACCAAGGTGGTTCAATCGTCTTCTTTGATAAGGGAGATCAAGTTAATCAAGCTGCATGGAAATTCTATAAATATATTACAAATACAGAAAATGCTGCTACATTTGCTGCTTCCTATGGTAGTTCTCCAGTAAGAAATTCTTCATTTGAAGAAACAGTAATTACTGATATTATGTCAAAGAAAGATCCATCTAACTCTGTTACAGGCGATGGTTCAATTGATGATTCAACTGCATATATGACTGCAAATATCTATGATATTGTCAGTGAATATTCTGAAAATAACCAAGGATTTATTGCTCCTGTTTCACAATTCTCATCAGAAGTTAGAACTACATTAGGAAATATTGTCATTGAAGTTTTACGCTCAAATTTAACAGGTAGTGACTTAACAGATTTTATTGATCAAACAGTTACTGCTGCTTATGAAGCTATTTAATTAAACTTACATAATTCAATAACAAAACTCCCTTTCTTATATAAGTCAGGGAGTTTTTTATATTTATATAGAATTTAAAAACATAATCCTTATAATATAAAAGTATGATTATTAAAGATTTCAAAGAACTTTTTAAAGTAAAAAGAATAGATGAGAAAGAATTAGTTTCTTTATCAAAAAATGATAAAGAAACATTACTTAAAGAAACATATTTATCTTTAGATAAAGTAAATACTATTAAAAATAAGACTTTATGTGAATTTTTTATTGGACTTATTATATTAATAATTGGAATTATATTTTATCCAATGTCAATAATTACTAAAGCTAATGGAGAGCAATATTTTAATAGTTCTTCTTTAGAAGCAATTATCTTTTATTTAGGTATTATTATTGGTACATTACTTATTATAATTTCTATTATTTATTTAATAATTTACATTTATTTATACTTAAAGATTAATAAAAATAAAGTTAATTTACTAAAATAAATTAACTTTATACTTAAATATTCTCATTATAGTTATCGTATTTAAAATTAATAAAATCATCGTAAGATTTAAAATAATCAATTTTTGGTTCATACCTATTAAAATTATAAATATATACACTTAAAGGATAGCTATAAATATCTTTTGTTATAGTTAAATCTAACTTATATTTGAAAAAGTAACCTTTAGCATATAAGTTTAAAGCATATGTTCCTAGTTCATTTTCTTCATCAATAGTAGTTGTTAATATTGATTCACTCGTGTCTAACGAAGTAACTTCGCTAAATTTACGAAGAACATCGATGTTATTATAAAGTTTAAACATGATTTCATTAACTTCTTCGTAGTTAAGAATATTTAAATTAAATAATGACTTTTTTATAATTAAGTTTGGGTCATAACTAAATGAAAAATTATACGTTAATGTAGTTGGAATAGTAGTAACTTCTTTAGGTAAAGAAAGTGATTTGATTAAACAATCTTTATTTATTTCAGGATTATTTAAAAGAAAATCAAAACTAAAAGACTCCTTATTATTGTTACAAGAAGTTAAAGTAGATAAATTTGATAAAACTAATAAGCTAATTATTAATAATGATTTTTTAAACATGATAATATTTTAGAACTTATATATTAGAAAAACAATTAAGTCGATTGTTATTTACGGTGCCCACCAATTTGATTATGTCTTTCTTTAATTGTTGAATCTTTCGTTTTTGAATCTAGCTTTAATAATTTACTTTTACCATATTTATTTAATATTTCATCCATATAAGTAAACATCTTTTCTTCTTCTAATGTATCTTCATAATCTTCAAATAAAGATAGTTGATCATAACTAGGGGTAACTAACCCACTAAAAGATATATTTAATCTTCTAATAGGTTTATCCTCAATATATGTTTCGAAAATATATTTAATTGCATCATATATCTCCTTATTATTATCACTTGGTTTAAGAAGTTTTAAGGAATGAGAAAATCCTATTTCATCACTTGTTAAAGAATAACCAACCATAACACTAATTGTAGAAGTTCTTTTTCTTATTTGTCTTAATCTAAAACATAAATCATCATTCATTTCTTTTAAAACAAGTAAGGCTCCTTTTTTAGTATAATCTTTCATTAATACTTGGCCATTACTTATTGCTTTATTTAAAGGATTATATCTTTCTCTAATATCTGCTTCATCAATTCCATTAGCGTGATTATGTAATTCTTCTCCAAGTACTCCAAATAAATCAATTAACTTATCTTTATTATAAGTTGCTAAATCTTTAACGCTATAAATTCCGATACGGTTTAATCTAGTTAAATATCCGGTTGATATACCCCAAATTTTATTTAAAGGTTTAATCGGCCATAACTTTTCTTTTATTTCATCTAGATAAATTTCACCTATAAAATGAGGATCTTTTTTACCATAGATATCATCAGCAACCTTAGCTAAAAACATATTAGAACCTATTCCACAAGTAGCAGTTAAACCAGTTTGCTTTTTAATTCGATCTAATATCTTTTTACATAGTTCTCTGGGAGAGAGTTTATATAATTTCAAATATGGTGTTAAATTAAGAAAAGATTCATCAATCGAATAAGTATAAACATCGTCCAAACCAACAAAATCTAAAAATATTGAAACTATTTCGGCTGATTTTTTAACATATAATTCCATTCTTGGAGTAGCATAAATCATACCTTCAATATTTTTAGGTAAATCTCTTCTTCTACAAACACTTGGAACACCTTTAGATTTTAAATAAGGAGTAACAGATAAAACAATTGAAGCTTCTTTTCTAGAAATATCGGTAACTGCTAAAGGAGTAAAAAAAGGATCAAGTCCTCTTTCTACACATTCTATAGAAGAATAAAATGATTTCATGTCTATAACTGCTTTAACTTTATCTTTTTCCATATCTTCTTTTATTATATCTTACTTTTTCTTCTTTTATCTTTATAATATTAAATAAAGAAAGAACTAACTTATGGAAAAAGAAAAGAAAGTTACTTTAAAAGATATAGCATCATCTTTAAATGTTTCGATTAATACTGTTTCTCATGCTTTAAGAGATTTAGATGATATTAGCGAAAAAGAAAAAGATAGAATTAGAAAAGAAGCAATTAGATTAGGTTATGCTTCTAAAAAATTTGATTTACGTTATTTAAAAAAATATAGCGTTTGTCTTATTTTTGATTCTTTCTTAAATCCATATTTTGCCTATATGGGAGAAAGATTAAGATTAAAACTTAACGACAAAGGATTTGATATTGTTGTTTTAAATACGAATGAATATTCTAAAGTAGATGAAAATATTATTAAAAAATGTATTAATCGTAAAATTGATGCCATTATTTCATTTAATGAAATAGAAGAAAAAGCAATCGAATTATCTAAAATAAATAATATTGAAATTATTTTAATTGGAAGAATCTCTACTTCAAATATCGTCTCTTTCTTTTATACTGACGATTTAAAAGGAGGAGAATTAGCAGCTACTTTTTTATTTAAGAAAAAAGAACATAAGTTAATTTATTTATATGAACCAAATAGCGAATCTTCTTATCGTCGAGAAGAAGGATTTTTAAAAGTAGTTTGGGAGAATAACATTGATTACAAATTAATCGATTCAAACTATATTGATAAAATAGAACAAGCAATTAAAGATGGATATCGAGGAATATTTTTCTATAACGATGAAGTACTATCAAGATTAATTCAAAAAAATCCTAACTTTATTAAACTACTACGTAAATGTACTATCGTAGGTTATGACAATACTTTAGGAAGACTAGGATATAACCATAGGTTTGCTTCAATTGACTTTGATTATGATAAAATTGCTAGTGAAGCAATCGACTTCTTATTTAAAAAACTTTACTTAAAGCAAAAAAACTTATGTTTGCAAAGAAAATACGATGTTTATTTAACACTAAACGAAAACTAATTTTTTCATTAACGTAAAACATTTATTAAAATTAATGCTAGATAATATTAAGACATTTTTAACTTGCGATAATATTTTTTTAATATATTGTCGCAAATAAGGTAAAATTTTTAAAAAAAATAAAAAAAATTAGTAAAAAAACTGCCTAAAACATCAACATTAATTTACATTAATTTTAATGTCAAAAGAAAGTTGTTGAATTGAAAGCGCTTTCAAACTATAATAATTTTGAAACTTACAGAGAGATTGTTTTTAGAAAAAATTTCTTTGTGATGGATTTCAGTTATTGGAATTATTTAGGAGGAAAATAAATAATAATTATGAAGAAGAAATTAGTTTCAATTGCTGCATTAGCTTTAGTTGCTGGTGTTGTAACTTCTTGTGGTGGAACAAGTGGAACACCATCTAATGAAAAACCTTTAATTTTCTATAATAGACAACCATTAAAGGCTGGAACATCAGATGTTGACACTTCCGTTATGAACTGGAGTGATTTAACATTCTACGGTGGATTCGATGCAGTTGCTGGTGGTGAAACTCAAGGTCAAATGATTGTTGATTACATTAAAGAACACGCAGCTGAAATGGATAGAAATGGTGATGGCACAATTGGTTATGTTTTAGCAATTGGACAAAACTCCCACAACGACTCAATGGCTCGTACAATCGGTGTAAGAACTGCTTTAGGTACAGGTACAACTGCTGATGATACAACTGCAACAGGTACTGGTAGTATTACAGCTAATGATGGTGTTACATATACAATTAAAGAATTAGCTACTCAAGAAATGAGAGATGCTGCAGGCCCATGGTCACAAACAGTCGCTGCTTCTACAATGGCAGGTTGGATTAACCAATACGGTGATCAAATCGACTTAGTTGTTTCTAACAACGATGGTATGGCTGAAGGTATGATTGGACAATACGGCGGTGCTGTTATTCCAACATTCGGTTACGATGCTAACGCTTCAACTCTCGAATTAATTTTACAAGGTGGCTCAATGAAAGGTACAATTTCTCAAAACCACCACGCACAAGTTTTAACTGTCTTAGAGGTCTTAAGAAACTACTTTGATGGTGCTACAGGTGCTGACTTATATACAAAAGGATTTACTACACCAGATGCTTCTGGCAACCAAATTAAATCTGCTAGCGTTGCTTATGATTCAACAACAAAAGCATTATTAGCTGAAAACGGAATCGTTACAATTGATAACGCTCAATCAGTCTTAAATGACGAAGCTGATCCAGGTATCGTTAATACAACATCAGATACAGAAACACGTCAAATTTTATGGACAGTTTACTCTGCAACTGATAACTTCCTCAATCAATCCTATGTCCCAACTGTCCAAAGATATCTTAAATACTACAACTTCGAAGTCACATGGGTTTACGGAGATGGTACAGCTGAATCATCCATTACTAACAACTTCGTCAACTTAGAAAACTATGACGCTTATGTTGTCAACATGGTTGAAACAACTAGTGGTGCCTTATACCAAGATTTACTCGATCAAGCATCCTAATTGCAAGTTTAAAATGTATTTGAGGTCACTATAGTATTGAAGAGGATAATAGTGACCTCTTTTGATAAAAGGAGTCTAATATGGCTGAAAATATATTAGAATTAAAAAATATTTCTAAAGCATTTGGTAGAAATAGAGTCCTTTCAAACATCAACTTAGAGTTAAAAAAAGGTACCGTATTAGGCCTCATGGGAGAAAATGGTGCTGGTAAGTCAACAATGATGAAAATTCTTTTCGGAATTTATTCTAAAGATGATGGAAGAATTTTCTTTGATGGTAGGGAAATTGAATTTAACAACCCAAAAGATGCTTTAGAAAATGGTGTCGCAATGGTTCACCAAGAATTAAATCAATGTCTTGAAAGAAACGTTGTCGATAACTTATTTCTTGGTAAATATAAAACAAAATTTGGAATTATTAATGAGAAAGCCATGAGAGAAAAGGCTAATCAACTTTTTTCGCGTCTTGGCATTTTTGTTGATTTAGATGTTCCAATGAAAACTATGTCAGTTTCACAAAGACAAATGTGTGAAATTGCAAAAGCTGTATCTTATGATGCAAAAGTAATTGTTCTTGATGAACCTACATCTTCCCTTACTGAAAGAGAAGTAAGAAAACTATTCAAGATTGTTTCTGATTTAAGAGAACAAGGTGTTTCTTTCGTTTATATTTCTCATAAAATGGATGAGATTTTTGAAATTTGTGATGAAGTAAGTGTTTTAAGAGATGGTCACATGATTATGACTAAATCTACTAAAGATACAAACATGGCAGAACTAGTTTCTGCAATGGTTGGTCGTTCTCTAGAACAAAGATTCCCACCTGTTGATAATGTACCAGGTGATGTCGCACTTGAAATTAAGAATTTGTCTACAAAATTTGAACCAGCTCTCGATGATATAAGTCTTTCTATTAAAGAGGGTGAAGTCTTCGGTATTTATGGCTTAGTTGGTGCTGGTAGAAGTGAATTACTTGAGTCTTTATTTGGCGCAAGAACTTTAGCTACTGGCGAAATAATTTATAAAGATAAGAAGCTAAACTTTAGAAATCCTAAAGATGCAATGGATGCTCACTTTGCTCTTGTTACTGAAGAGAGAAAAGTTAATGGTATGTTCGCTAAAGGTTCTCTTATCTATAATACTTGTATTTGTAATTTAGATAGATATAAAAAGTTTGGTGTTTTATCTAATAAAAAGATGCAAGACGCTACTGTTAAAGAACTAAAATTAATGAACACTAAATATAGTGATGAAACTGATTTAATTACATCTTTATCCGGTGGTAACCAACAAAAAGTTATTATTGGTAAGTGGCTTGAAAGATCACCAGATGTTTTACTTCTTGATGAACCAACTAGAGGTATTGATATCGGTGCAAAGTTTGAAATATATCAATTAATCAATAGAATGGCAAAACAAGGCAAGGTTATTATTGTTGTTTCTAGTGAAATGCCTGAAATCTTAGGTATTACTAATAGAATTGCCGTTATGAGTAATTATAAATTGGCCGGAGTTGTTAACACCAAAGAGACCAATCAAGAAGAATTACTTAGATTAAGTGCTAAGTATTTATAGGGAGAAAAATTATGAGTAAAGAAACTATCTCATTAGAAACCTATGATTTAAAAGCTGTTAAGCATGAAATTCACATCTTCCAAAAGAAACTTGCTGAATTAAGAAAAGATGGTTCAACAAAAGCTTTACAACTTGAAGAAGAAATAGGAATTGTAAAAGGTGATAAATTACTTTCGCCTGATGTAAAGAAAGAAAAAATCGCTGGGTTAAAAGAACAACTCCGCGAAGCAAAACAAGCTAAAGCTTCTTATAAAACTGAAGAAAAAAGCATTATTTCTGAAGCAAAAGCTTATTTAAAAGATAACTTAGATACTTATTATTTAGCAAAAAAAGCAGAATCTAAAACTCTTAAAGCTAAAGAGAATGCCGAATATAAGCAAAGAGTAGAAAATTGCAATCTGGCTTTCAAGGAAAGGTTAGAAGTTGAATCTGCACCATTACCAAATGAAACAAAAGATCAAACAAAGGCTAGATTAACCATTTTAAGAAGAACTCATTCTTCAGAATTATATGAATTAAAATTAAATCACAAGAAAAAACTTGTTGATATTAAAACTGAAGTTCATGAGATTTATCTTGATAAAGTAAGATACTTAAACAGCTTTAACGATGATAAGTTATTATTAAATGAAAAAGTCGCTGCTAGCTGGGAAAGATATAAATTCCGTTTTTCACTTAAGGACTTCTTATTAAGAAATGGTCTTTATATCGTTATGATTTTATTCTTTATCGTTTGTGGTCTTATTTCTGAGCCACTTGGTAAAGGTACATTATTCGATGCAAGATTTAGAAATATCTTTGAAATCTTAAATCAATCTTCACCTCGTATATTCTTAGCATTAGGTGTTGCAGGTTTAATTCTTCTTGCTGGTACAGACCTTTCAATTGGTAGAATGGTTGGCTTATCCGCATGTTTAACTTGTATGTTCCTCTATCCTGGCCAAAATGTTATGCCAATCTTCGGCCAACATTTTGATTTCACAGCTCTTCCAGGCGCTGTTAGAATCTTGCTGGCACTTGTGGTGACAGTATTGTTTACAACATTATTCTCAACAATTGCTGGTTTCTTCTCGGCTAAATTCAAAATGCATCCATTTATTTCTACAATGGGTACACAACTTATTATCTTTGGTTTAACAGCTGTTGCTACTGAATCAATTAATACCGGCGTTATTGATATGAGCTTAAAAAATGCAATCGCTGGTAAAATTGGAAATACCTTCCCATTATTATTAATTTATGCTATTTTAGGTATTCTTATTGTTTCATTCATATGGAATAGAACTAAATTTGGTAAGAATATGTACGCTGTCGGTGGTAACCCTGAAGCCGCAAGTGTCTCAGGTATCTCCGTATTCTGGGTAACAATGGGCGTATTCATTATGGCTGGTATCCTTTATGGTTTTGGTGGCTTCTTCGAAGCAGCTAGAATTGGTACTGGTAAATTCGATACAGGTACAGGTTATGAAACCGATGCTATCGCAGCTTGTGTTGTTGGTGGTATCTCATTCTCAGGTGGTATTGGTAAAATTAGAGGCGCTGTCTTCGGTGCTATCGTCTTTACCGCTATGACTTATGCCTTAACATTCCTAGGTATTAACCCTTACTATCAATATGTTTTAAGAGGTGTCGTTATTATCGCTGCTGTTGCACTCGACTGCTTAAAATATTTAAAGAAAAAATAATATAAAAATACACAAATTTTTAGTAAAATATATGCACTTCATTACAATGAAGTGCATATTTCTTTTAACAATTTAATTATTTGTGAGGTTAATTTATGAACGGATTAGATATATTTTTTGTTTCGTTTATTATTGGCTTGGTTTCAAATTATATTTTAGATCTAAAGTATTTAAAATATTTAAGAGGAGAATCAAACTCAAAAATAACTGACTCGGCAGTAATTTTAACATCAATTATATGGGGAACGCCTGTAATTTTGTTTATGTATTGTATATTTAGAGAGATTCGTTTTGAAGATGCTGCTCACAAAAGAAGGCTCTTAATTTCTTGTTTAATAATATTAGCATTGCAAATTGTTGCGGTCGTTCTTCTTTGTTATTTTGGTTTATTAACTCTACCTCCGGTTGTTGAAGAGGGTAGCGATACTTTACAAAAAGTTTTTAGTCTTCTATAGTACCTTTATTTAATCTTTGCAAGAAGGTTATTAGCGAAAAAAGTTCAGAGGAAGATATATCTTTTGATACAAACAAATTAATATCATTATCTTTAGTGATTACATAGCTTGAAAATGTAAATAAACTTTCTAAATTTACTTCGTTTTCAACCATTTTTTGATAAGAGAATGGTTTAAATGTTGCAAAATAAGATTTTACGCTTTTTTCTCTTTTTTTGAATTTTGAGTAGAAAGAAAGAAGAGTAAAGACGTAAAAACTAACTTCATTATCCATTAATATAATATCGCATTTATTGTTTAAAACTGATTTTAGAGGAATCGTCTCTTCGTATTCGTTGACTTCAGATTTTATATATTTATATAAAGGATCTTTTTCTTCATCAAATTTTTCAACAAGTCCAACTTTAAGTTTTCTATTTACGTTATCTTTTAAAATGTATTTATTGTAAAATTCTATAGTTTTATCAAGACTATTTTGCAAATTTTCTTTTGTTATATTTTTGTTATAGAATAAATAAATCTTTAATTCATTATTAATTGTATCGTCATGAATTCTAAATAGTGTTTCTCCATCTTTAAGTTTGAAGTTTTCAAAATTTTCGTATGTGGCAACTTTAAAATTGCATGTTTTTAAATCATCTTTATCAAAATTATTTCTTCTTCTGATTTTCTTGAAGTCGTCAAGTTCATTATAATCATAACCATCGGCTTTAATATATATTTCTAAAGAACCACCAACAGAATTGTAGCTTCTTAAAGTTGCAATAACTGAACTTGGATTAGTGAAATTGTTTATATCAAGATAAATTTTCATTTTTATAACCTCTTATGCAATTTACGTGTTTTTCATTATATTATATTTCATAAATTTATTATACATTTTTATAAACCTTTGATATAATTCTAATACTGCGGGCGTGATGAAACTGGTAGACATGCAAGACTTAGAATCTTGTGCCTTAAAAGTGTATGGGTTCAAGTCCCTTCGCCCGCACACGATTGAATGAAATTACCCCCAAAAGTTGCACAAAATGTGATTATTATGTAATGTGTAACAAAGGGGGTTTTTATGTTAATA
>CALVOX010000004.1 GCA_944350425.1 uncultured Bacilli bacterium | reverse complement strand
TACAGGCTTAAAAATGGTTATAATTGGTAAAAAAACGATAGCAAAAAATGGTCCAGTAAATAGGGTACCCACCATTATTAAAAATTACGCGATTAATATCGCGCTTTTTTTATACTTAAAAACTAAATTCTTACTTCAACATTTTGAAGTTAAACTTTTTGACTTCAAAAAAATGAGTAAACGTAAATAATTTACAGATGAGCAAAAAGCGAAACATTAGGATAGATTTTTCAGTGAAATTCGAAAAAGCCCGATATTTGGTCTAATTCATCCCCTTAATGATATAGGTAAAATTAATTTAACCAAAAGGGGGCGAAGACGAAAACATAGACTAAACAGAAAGGGCAAGTATTTATAAAAAAGGGGGAAATAATAGAAATATTTAAAAATAATTTATAATTAGCAGCAAATATTTACCACGTGGAAAGAAATTTATTCGATATCTTCCATATTTACTTCTTTATAA
Organism: uncultured Bacilli bacterium; assembly: GCA_944350425.1. Taxonomy (GTDB): domain Bacteria; phylum Bacillota_I; class Bacilli_A; order RFN20; family CAG-826; genus Onthovivens. Next base: position 111,429 of record CALVOX010000004.1, on the reverse strand, counting down.
GTACAATCAACAATAGAAAGAAGATACATCTTTATATTAGTGATATTAAATAGTTTTTCTATATTGCTACGATATACATTTAATTGATGATTATATGCTTCATCATCAATATTTTTAGTCTTATAATCAATAATCTTGATCTTATCGTTATAAACTAAAAGTAAGTCAATAATACCTTCTTGTCCATCAATTAAATATTGATATTCTTTATAGATTTTAGCTTCATTTACGTCTTTTAATATATCTAGATTCATTATATTTTCAATTAACTTTCTAATATTATTATCTTTTATAAAAGAATAATCTTTCTTTTTAAAATCGAGTAATTCTAATATTTTATGATATAAAATACCTCTAGATAATTTATCTTGATCAATATCCTCTTTAATATCTTTATCTAAAGATAGATTAACTTGTTCTTTTTTATGGGATGCTCTTTTATTAATCTTTTCTTTAAAAGAATAAATATTATCGTTAACACTTAGTTTATCATAAACTTCTTCTACTTTTAGTTCTTTAACATTATCTTTCATTGATAAAGGATTTATTTCTTCTTTTAAAGAAATAAATCTATATTTAGATTCATTAGGATAAAAAGATAAAATTGGATAAATATCTAAAGATACATTTAATCTAGGCAAGATAATATTCTCTAAAGCATAATAAGATGTAGGATCACTTATTTTAAAAGATATTTGTTTACTAGGATCTTTAGATATTTCGTTATAATAATTTAAGTAATTTCTTAGAAATAACTTATTTTTATATTTATTATCTAGTTCTTTAAAGTTAATGCTACCTGTTAAAGAATTTAATCTTTTTAAAGCATAAGATAATAAATATGATGCCCCATTATAAATATTTTTTCTTAAATAAGTTAAAACACTATCTCTAATTTCATTACTAGCTTTAATTTCTTTATATGTTAATTTATCAATTGGAGAATCTTTACTTTGAGAGACAAATACTTTTTTTGCGTTTAATTCATCGATAGCCAGACTTCTAAGATTATCTAATAAATTAACATCCGAGAATGTATTTAATTTATCTTCTAAATATGTATCGTTATTTAGTACTAAATTATTATATAGTTCTACTTCAATCTTATAATCAGGTATTATCTTTTTAAGCATAATATCATCTTTTAAATAACAAATATTAAATAAATCATCGTTAAATGCTATTTGTTCTTTATATGCTTTATAATATTCATTATATAAACATACTTTATCGTTTTGTTTAAAGTTATCGACTAAGATCAAAGATTCTTTAGCTCTTGTTAAAGCAACATAAATTATTCTTTCAAATTCATCACATTCTTCTTTCTTTAAACTTTCAGCTTCTTTTTTATAAAAGTAGTTATATAATGGGATATCAAAATCATAACCATTTTTAATAAATAAACCATAATTTTTACTTACTAATGGCTTTTTAACTGTTTGCTCACTAAAGCTAGCATCATTAAAAGGAATATAAACTATTTTATACTCTAACCCTTTAGATTTATGCATTGTTTCTAAAGTAACAGCGTTATTATTTTCAACTACTTTAGATGCTTTAAGTTCTATTTTATTAGCAACTAAAGAATCTAAGATTAATCTTAAACCTTCTAATGATGTTGAAGCATCATCAAGAGATTTAATAATTGAATAAAATACTTCAATAATATTTATATTATTTTCAATATCTCCAAATCGATCTAGTTTCTTAATTATTCCAAAGTAAGATACTAGTTTATTAAATATAAGTGAGATATTTTCATCTTTCGATATTATGTTAGTAGCAAAATTAGCTATATCTAAATATATTTCATTATTTTTAATATTCTCTATTCTTTTAAAGGAATTGATTCCTTTAAAAGAATTAGTTACATGTAATATATTAAATATCTTTTCATCATTATATTCATATAAGTAAGATCTAGCTAAAGACATAAAGTAATGTGGATAGTTAGTTTCATCGTTATTTAAATAATCAATCGTAAATCTAATAATATTTTCAATTACTTCAATAATAATTTCATTTCGATAAGCTGAATCAAATACTAAATTTAATGGAATATTTAGTTTTTCAAAGATATATGTAAATTCTTTATATGTTCTTCCAGTTCTAGTTAATATTGCAAAATCACTAAACTTAACATCTCGATATTTAATAACGTTATCTTCTACTTTATCAATAACTTGATATTTATTATTTATTTTTGTGATTATGTCTTTTGCTATTACATAAATATAAGGCGTAGCAACACTTATCTTATCTTCTTGATAAGGTAAAGATAAAGGTGAAATAACACTTATTCCATATTCACTATCTTTATTTTTCTCTAATTCATTAGTTTTATATAAATCTACTTCTTCATCATAAACTAATCTTTCATTATCATTAAATTCAATATTACCATGATCAAGAGACATGTTGCTTTCGCAATATTTATTAATATCATCAAGTATTTTTTTAATTGAACGATAGTTAGTATTCATATCGACTACCATCGCTTTAGTTTCACCTTCTTCTAAATACTTCTTTCTTCGTTCAATAAATAACTTTGGATTAGCATTTCTAAAACCATAAATTGATTGTTTCACATCACCTACTACAAATAATTTATTATCAGAATTATTTACTAATTCATTAATAAATTCTTCTTGAATATCGTTAGTATCTTGATATTCATCAACTAAAATAAACTTATATGTATTTCTTATTTCTTCTTTAATATCTTTAAATCTTTCATCTTTTAATAAGAGTAAAGAATATTTTGCAATATCACTAAAAGTATAAGATGAAGTTAATCTTTTATAATTATCTATTTTAATATCAACTTCCTTTATGACACTAAAAATTAAATTAATTGTTCTTTTTTGTTTGAGTAATCTTTCTACTTGTTCATTAACATTAAAATAAACTAAATAAGATTTTAAATTATTACTAATTTTAGTTTTATCATCTATAAACTTTTCTTTATATGAGTATTCGTTTATTGCTTTAACTTTTTTTGTATATTTCTTTAATATTTCAATAATCTTAGTGGAAAAAGAAAGATAATCTATCTCGTTATTAAGCTGATATAATTTATAGTTAGTTTCATCTACTTTAATTAATGAAATATATTCATTTAAAGAAGATAGAACACTTAGATCACTATAATCATTTAATAATTTATAAATATCATTAATAGTGAGTAAAATACTTTTATGAAATATTTCTTTATTAAATAAATTTGTTAAATTCTCTTTATTTAAATATATATCGTTATAGTTAGATATAAACTTTTCTCTAATAGATGGAGTAAAAGATTCTAATTTTTGATAAATATCAAAAATTAATGTTCTAAGATTATCATCTCCATTAAAACATAATGAATTTAGAGAATATCTTATATCTTCGATATTAGATATATATTTAGAATCAATTAATTCATTAATATAGTCTTTTACTTTCGATTTCATTAATGCTTCGTTAACTACATTAATATGAGGATTAAGTCCTAATTCTAAAGAATATTTTTTAACTAAATCTAAGGAAAAAGAATCATATGTTTGAATATGAGCCGAAACTACTTTATCTTTAAAGTTAGAATTAACTTCTTTAAATTTCTTAATTATCTTCATTTTCATTGAATAAGCAGCGGCATTAGTAAAAGTTAAAACTAAAAGATTATTAATATTAATAATCCCTTGTTCAATTAAACCATAAACTTTTTCAGTAAGTACTGCGGTCTTTCCACTTCCTGCCCCAGCAGAAATAATAGTTGATACTTTAGAATCTAAAGCTTGTTGTTGTGATTTATTTGGTTTCATATAAACTACTCTTTCTTAAAACAAATATCTTTATAATTACAATAAGTACAAGGTGAAGTATTTTCATCTTCGCTACTAGGATTAATGTCAAAATCTAGATTATTGATTGATGTTAATAAGGTTTTGGTTACGACTAAAACTTTATCAATAATTGGATTATCTTTACTAAATAATGAAGCTGAATCAAATCCTTTAGGAGTTAATCCTTTTTGATAAGTATCTTCATTTACATAAAAACCATCCTTATTACCTATTTCTTGTAAAATAGGTTGAAGATATGCTGAAACATTAGAAGTTTCTTTTTCTTTTGAAATAGCATATGCATATAAAGGTACTTGAAGTTTTTTACCTTCATCAATTGTATCTACTTTAAGTTCAACATGTTTACCAGATTTATAATCTAAAACAATATAAGAATCATCTTTTAAATTAAATAAAGCATCATATCGTCCAATAAGTTTAACTTCATTATCTTCGTTATCTTTTAAGATAAAATGTAAATCATTTTCTTTAGAAAAAGAAGATACTTCTTCACCTAAAAAGCTAATTATTTCATCAAAAGCTTTCTTAAAATAAGGAATAACGGTTTCTTCAAAGATTATCTTTTCTTTATCGCTAAAATAATACTTATTCTTTTTTTCTTCAATTGGTAATAACTTGTTAATTATTACATCTTTCATTTCTTCTAATGATAAGTTTTTATATTGTTGATAATCTTCTAAGAATAAATGTAGCGTATTACCAATCATTCTTTTATAATCTGTTGAATAAGGATCAATCTTTAAATATTTAGAAACATAATATTTAAATGGACAAGAATTAAATTCTTCTAAAGATGAGATACTTATCTCATCTTTTTTAGTTAACTTAAACTTCTTAAAAGAAGGATCATAACTTCCTTTAGAGATATTCTTTTTATCATTTAAAAATGCTTTATAAACTAATTCTTTCGCATATTTAGTATATAAGCCATCTAAATTTATTTCTTTATCTCTTGGAACTAAATTATATTCATCAATATATTGAGAATCATAGATCTTTTCATCTAGATGTAACTTAACTCTAGAAAAGAAAACTACATTATTAAATAAAGAAAAATATAACATTAGCCTTTTAGATCTAAGAGTTTTTTCATAGGAAGTAGTTAAATTTAATTTAGCTAATGTATTATCACTAATGATATCATCATCTTTATATTCTTTATAAAATACATTATGTTTAAAATCTAACATAAAGAATAATGAGTTATTATCTAAATTAAATAATGGTTTATCAATTAATTTAATGCCATCAATTAATGATGGTTTAGTTTCATTAATCGAAGAAAGTATTTCATTTAAACTAATAAATGCCTTATTAAAATTAGATATATTATCTAAAGAATATTCATTAATAATATCATTAATATAATTAACATATGTTTTTTCTTTATCATCTATATCATTTATATCTATTAATTCTATTTTATGCTTAGTACTAAATAAGGAAATATATTTAGATATTATCGGATTAGATGATAAAGGTCTTTTATAAATATAATTAAATTTAAGATTATATAAAGATTCTAAAATAGAAATATAATAATCATAATCATTGGATAAATAAATATAAATATTAGATGGATCGATATTATCTTCTAATAACAATTTCGATATAGTTGAACCTAAATAATTCTCTTCTTTAATATGATTCTTAAAATAATATATTTTATTATTAAAACCAGCTCTAATTTCTTCGTCATCTAATTCAATAAAAGATAATGATAAATAACTAGAAATATGATGATTATTTAACAAAGTAATAAAACTTTTGTCTTTTATTTCATCTATTTCAAATAATACTAAGATTACATTATCGTTAGTATAAGAAATAAGACTATAATCATCATATTTAATTAATCTATTATTTATTAATTCTTCTTTTATTTTAATTACTTCTTTTTCTTTATTATTTAATAAAGAAAAATCATTATTTATATTGATAAAGGGTAATATTTTTAATAATTTAGTAGCATTTACATAATCATAATTATAATTATGAATAATATATTTAATCATTGAATGAGTAGGTTTAAACTCTAATTCTTCAATTACTTCACTTCTAGTTTTAAAAGATAAATTATAGTAAGGACGATTTCTTTTATATGTTAAAAATATATCTTTATAGTAACTTTCCCCAATAAATATTACTTCTTTTTCATTACTTTCTTTAAAAATATTATCTATATTTTTATATAGATTGTTTATTAACTTCTCTCTAATTTCTAGCATGTAATAATTATATCTTAAAGAAAGATAAAAAAGTTGTAGTAATTTTTACAACTGACAGAAATCGATGCATTTAAAAATTAGTCAAGATAAAAGAAAAAGAAGCAACCAACTTCTTTTAAAGAAATTAATTGCTTCTTGAAGATTCTCTTTATTGTTAAATAGATTAACGTTTTGAGAATTGTGGAGCACGTCTTGCCTTCTTTAAGCCGTACTTCTTTCTTTCTTTTGATCTTGGGTTTCTTGTTAATAAACCGTTAGCCTTTAAAGCACCTCTGTCTTCTCCAGCGAGAAGTAATGCTCTAGCAATACCAAGTCTTAAAGCGCCTGTTTGACCAGTGAATCCACCACCAATACAGAAAGCTTTAACATCGTATTTGCTTTCAACACCTAAAACTGTAAGAGGTTGTTTTAAGTCTAAAACTAAAACTGCTTGTGGGAAATATTCGTTAACGTTTTTACCATTAACAATGATTTTACCACTACCTTCGCTAAGATAAACTTTAGCAATAGAAGATTTTCTTCTACCAGTAGCGTAATAAGCTTTCTTAGTAGCCATTAGTTTTTACCTCCTAAATTTTTAAATGTTAAGACTTCTGGTTTTTGTGCTTCGTGTTTGTGATTAGCATCTTTGTAGACGAATAATTTTTTAACCATTTGTCTTCCTAATCTACCTTTTGGAAGCATTCCCCAGACTACACGGGAGAACATTTCTTCAGGATATCTCTCTAACATTGTTCCAAGAGTTCTTGTTCTTAAACCGCCGTTATAACCAGATACATTGTAATATTTCTTTCCTGATAATTTCTTAGCAGAAGAAAGTTTTACCTTATCACAATTAATAACGATGATATAATCGCCGCAATCTTGGTTTGGTGTGTAAGAAGCTTTTTCTTTACCCATTAAATAAATAGCAATTTGGCTTGCTAATCTACCTAAAGGTTGATCTTTAGCATCAACAACATACCATTTACGAGAAATTTCTTCTTTTTTTAAACTTGTTGTCTCTCTATTCATTTCACTATCTCCTTAAAAATAAAATCTTACCGGGACTTTAATTTAACTAGAATTGTGTCGCGTATTATTATATTGATATTAACTTCATAAGTCAAAATAAATTTCAAGATTTTTGCGGATTTCATCGTACAAAATAGGAAAAATTTAATTTAATTATTACTTCGAAAATTATTTTAAATCTTGGACTATAAAATGATAGTCATTTTTAAAAACAAATAAAATATTTTTCCATGAAATCAGTCACTTCTTAGTTAAAAGATTTTTCCTTTGCATATATTACCCTTTTTAATTAAAATATAGTTTATGAAACGCAATTTATTATTATGCGCATTTACAGTATGCGCGCTTGGTCTTGCTTCTTGTCAACAAACTCCAGAGCCAGAGCCAGAACCAAAACCTGATCCTGAACAAATCGTAGGTACAAAATTAGATACTCAATATATGATCGATGAAGATAGATTGGCTATTTACAACATGGATAGACAAATTTTCACATATAAATCAAATGATGAATTAACTTCTATCACTGATGGCCGCATCAATCCATACACAATCTTCACCGAAAGAGGACATAAAGAAATATTGGGTGAAGATATTTTTGCTCCTTACGATGATGCTTTCTTTGAAAATCATATTTTATTCTGTGGAATTATGGATTTAGCAGAAGGCTGTGAATTATATTTTGATTATTTGGATAAAGAAACAGTTACTTCAGATTACGTTGAAAATGGAAATAAAAACTTCTTCCGTTTATGTTTTGAATGGGTATATCCAGATGAAACATATTCTCCAGATTTTATCGGAGAAGAGGATATGTCAAAATATAATCTAACATATTGGTTCTATGCTTACGAAATTCCAGAAGATTCAACTGTTGCAAAAGAATATGTGAAATACGCAAACTTCACATCAATTCCTACGAGAGAAATGATTAACCCAAATGATTATTCTACAATTCTTTGGGATAATGGTGAAAAGTTCTTATCAAATCAAGATTAAAAGACCATTTAAGAGGCTTCAATTCAAGCCTCTTTTTTATTAGTTAACAAAAAAATAAGGCTTATAGTTCTTAAACCTTATTTTTAACATAATAAATAATTAACTATTTATATTTTTTAATCTCATTTTCAAGAAAATCAATAAAATTATCTCTAAATTCTTCTCGTTTTAAAGCAAAATGTACAACAGCTTCAAGATAACCTAGTTTATCACCACAATCATATCTTGTAGGATTGAAATTTACAAAATAAGCTCCTTCTTTTTCAATGATCGAAGCAATAGCATCAGTAAGTTGAATTTCACCATTTTTACCTGGTTTAGTATGCTCGAGTTCATCAAAAATATGATGATTAAAAACCCGTTTTCCTAAAGAAGCTAAATTTGATGGTGCTTCTTCTTTTATTGGTTTTTCAACAATCCCTTTTAAAGAATATGTAACTTCATCAATCTTTTCTTTAACGTCCATTGCACCGTATTTTGAAATATTTTCTAAATCAACTGCTTGACCACCAACTATTGTTTTCGCTCCGTTTTTTTCAAAAGCATCAATCAACTCACTTACAGCAGATTTATTATCAAAATCGACGATATCATCTCCACAGCAAACAACAAAATTATTATCTTTAACTACTTCCTTTGCACATAAAACTGCATGTCCTAAACCAAGCATTTCTTTTTGAATACAATAATAAAAATTAGCTTTTTTAGGAATAGAATTAATAATTTCAGCAAAATCATCCTTTTTTGCTCTTATCATCTCATCATAGAATTTTTTATCTTCACTATAATATTTTTTTATATCATCTTTATATTCACTAACAATAAAAACTATATTTTTTATTCCTGCATTTAAACATTCTTCAACTATATAATCTATTGTTGGGCGGTCAACTATATTTAACATTTCTTTAGATGTTCCTTTAGTTATAGGTAAAAATCTTGTCCCCCTACCTGCTGCTGGAATAACTGCCCATTCAACTTTATTATTCATAAATAATTGTACTCCTCGACATTATTTTAAACGAAAGTTGGTTTTTTTTAAATCTAAATAGTTATATTTTCTAGATTAAAGCATAAGTTTAAGATAATCTCATCAAACAAAAAAGGACCAATTAATCAGTTTAATTAGTCCTAGTATTTAATAAATAACTAAATTCTATTCAAGTTCGAAGACACCAGTATAAAGTTGGTAATAATAACCATGTTGTTCAATTAATTGTTCATGTGTTCCTCTTTCAATAATTCTACCATGTTCAAGAACCATAATAGCTTGAGCATCTTTAATAGTTGAAAGTCTATGAGCAATTAAGAAAACGGTTTTGCCATGCATTAAATTTTCCATGCCTTTTAAAACAATTGCTTCAGTTCTAGTATCAATTGATGAAGTAGCTTCATCAAGAATTAAAACTGGACATTGCGAGACTGCAGCTCTTGCAATTGATAAAAGTTGTGCTTGTCCTTGGGAAATAGATGAGCCATTTCCCTTAATATAAGTGTTATATCCTTGAGGTAAACGTGAGATAAATGAATCAGCATTAGCTAGTTTAGCAGCTTCAATACATTCTTCATCAGTAGCATCAAGTCTACCATAACGAATATTATCCATAATAGTTCCACTAAATAAGTTAGTATCTTGTAGAACCATACCTAAGGATCTTCTTAAGTCCTTTTTCTTGATTTTATTAATGTTAATTCCGTCATATCTGATTTTTCCATCAGCAATATCATAGAATCTGTTAATTAAATTAGTAATAGTTGTTTTACCCGCACCTGTTGCACCAACGAAGGCGATTTTTTGTCCAGGTTTAGCATAAAGACTTACATCATGAAGAACGATTTTATCTTTAACATAGCCAAAGTCAACATCAAACATTCTGATATCACCTTGAAGCAATGTATAAGTTATCGAACCATCGGCTGTATGAGGATGTTTCCAAGCCCATAATGTATGTTCTTTTCTTCCACACTCAACAATATTCCCGTCTTTATCATATTTACCCATGACAAGAGTTACATAACCGTTATCTACTTCAGGTTGTTCATCTAAAAGTTCATAAACTCTAGTTGTACCACCAATTGCCATAGCAACTGAGTTGACTTGGTTGGATGTTTCAGCAACATTATTTGTAAATTGTCTTACCATTGGAAGAAAGGAAACGACGACACCGATTGTTATAGTTTGAATTCCTGTTAAAGTAAGATCTTTAATATTTAATGCAAATAATACAGTACCAACGAAAGCAACTAATATATAAAGAATATTGCCAATATTTCCCATAATTGGCATTAAAATATTTGCAAATTTATTAGCCTTAGTGGAAACATTTCTTAACTCATCGCAGTATTTAGTACAATCTTTGGTTGATTCTTCTTCGTGAGTAAATGATTTAACAACTTTTAGGCCGTTCATCATTTCTTCGATGTAACCTTCTTCATCAGCAATAACTTTTTGTTGAATCATAAAGTTTCTGGCAGATCTTGAACCTGTTAATTTAACATTTAAGACCATAAAGCAAGCTCCAACGATTACTATTAAAGTTAAAAGTACCGAGGAACTTAACATAACAAAGAATGAAGCCATAAAAGAAATCGAACAAATTGCAATTGTGGAGATAGATTGAGCAAGTAATTGTCTAATTGTATCAATATCGTTTGTAAATGTTGACATAATTAAACCTTTATCGTGTCTATCAAAATAAGAAATAGGTAAATCTTGTAAATGATTAAACATGCGGCATCTTAATTCATGCATATATGTTTGAGCATATTTAGCAGTAATTTGTGAATAAATAACACCACCAGTTATAGAAAGTAAATAAGCACAAATAAGTATAATTAATTGATTAAAGAAAGCATCTTTAACCCCTTCCCAGCCTAAACCATTAAAAGACTCCATGACTAGGTTGATGACAGTCGATAAGCTAATTGGAGCAAAAATTGCACCTAAAGCGTTAAGCAAAATACAGATTGCTGCAATTGTCATTGCAACTGGGTGGGATTTGAGGTAATCGCCAATTGTTCTTAATAAGACGTGATTTTTCTTATTCTTATTCATTATTAGCACCTCCTATTTTACTTTGAATATTATAAACTTCTTGATAAATCGCATTATTTTTGAGCAATTCATCATGAGTACCAATACCACTTATTTCACCATTGTCCATGACAATAATTCTATCAGCATCCATAACAGAATTTACTCTTTGAGCAATAATAATTTTTGTTACTCCAGGCATTGATTCCTTTAAGCCTTTTCTAATGAAAGCATCGGTTTTAGTATCGACTGCGCTAGTTGAATCATCAAGAATCAATACTTTTGGCTTCTTTAATAAAGCTCGAGCAATACAAAGTCTTTGCTTTTGACCACCAGAGAAGTTAACACCACCTTGTTCAACAACCGAATCATAGCCATCTTTAAGCTGAGAAATGAAGGAATCAGCTTGAGAAATCTTGCATGCTTCTTTCATTTCTTCATAAGTAGCATTAATGTTACCCCATCTAAGATTAGAAGCAATTGTTCCACCAAATAAAACATTCTTTTGAAGAACCATTGAAACGTTATCTCTTAAAACTTTGACATCATAGTCTCTAACATCATGACCAGCTAAATAAACCGTGCCTTCACTAGCATCATAAAATCTAGAAATAAGATTTACTAATGTGGATTTAGAGGAACCAGTCCCTCCAATAATACCAATTGTTTCGCCAGATTTAATATGAATGTTAACATTGCTCAAAGCAAATTTTTCAGCATCTGGTTTATATTTAAATGATACGTTATCAAAAACAATATCACCATTTTCTACGGTTTTTAATGCAGTTGGATTCGACTTAATCGTTGGCTCTTCTACTAATACTTCATAAACTCTATTCATACAAGGAACAGCCATCATAATCATAAATAAAGAGAATGATACCATGCTTAATGAAGAAAGAACTTGAGCACTATAAGTAATTAAAGCAGAAAGTTTACCTGTGTTAAGACCATATTCCATTTGGCTTACATCATTAGTTATCATGATATAAGATCCAACGAAAATAAAGATACACATTGAAAGATACATTGTAACTTGGATGGTAGGATTAGTGATAGCTAAAAGTCTTTCAACAAATGTAAAGCCTTTTCTCATCTCTTCACTTCTTTTACCAAATCTTTCTTTTTCATAATCTTCTCTAGCATAAGTTTTAACAACTCTAATGCCTCTAACGTTTTCGTTAACAACTTCATTTAACTCATCGTAACGATCAAATAAAACTTGGAATTTTCTATTTGCAATTATGATAATTGGGATTAAAACTGCAACAAGAATTGGAATAGAAATAGCAAAAACCCGGGAAAGTTGAGGAGCCATAATAACTGCCATTATGAACGAGAAAACAAACATAATAGGAGCTCTTACAACAATTCTGATACAAAGTTGAAAAGCCATCCAAATATTACCAATATCTGTTGTTTGTCTTGTAATTAATGAAGAAGCTGAGAATTTATCAATATTTTTAAATGAAAATGAAGTAATCTTTTTAAATAAATCTACTCTTAAGTTTCTTACAAATCCTACAGAAGCTTTAGCTGAAACAACACCCGCAGCAATACCAGCACCAAAAGAAACGATAGCCAAAGCTAATAAAATTGCTCCATAAATTAAAACTAGATTTAAGACTTCGCTCGCTGGAACTTGCTTAATTTGTAATTCTGTCATTTGGTTAATTAGCATCGACATAACGAGTGGTATAATACATTCCATCAAAGTTTCAATAATAATGAAAATAATAGACAAAATAGACTCTTTTTTGTACTCTCTTAAGCTTCTTAAGAGCACTTTAGCCTTTTTAAAGAATCCGAGTTTACTTACTTCTTTTAAAGTTGCATTACTTGTCATCTAATTTCTCCTTTCTTATATTAATAACCACTTTGTTTAATAGTTTTGCTAATGTTTCGCGTTCTTTTTTACTAAAATCCTTGAACAAAGCCTCTGATACAAGATCGTGATCTTTAGCAACTATTAAATAAATTTCTTCTCCCTTAGGAGTCAAAGACACTAATTTTTTTCTTTTATCTAATTTATCTTCTACTCGATTCACATACCTTTTCTCTTCTAAGATATTCAATGCATTATTAACACTTGCTTTTGGTAGAACAAATTCTTTCTCAATAGTAGATTGATTCACTTCTTCGTGTAAAATATTATTTTTATAATAGATAAATTCTAAATAAGTGAACAAAATTGGCGGAAGATAATAATGTTCCTTTCCAGGATCAACTCGCTTGAACATCGCTTCGATGTTTTTATAAATGTAGTGAATACTCGTAACAGGTCTCATAATAATAAAAAATAAAATTAGTTCAAAACCGAACAATATTTTAAGATGCGATTTTTTTGAATTCAAGGAAAATTTTATCTAGAAATTATGAAAGTGCTTTCATAATTAATTGTTCGATATCGAACTATTGTCGACTATCAAACAATACCTACGATAAGTGTCTTTGTTTATTCAAATTAATAGAGCGTCAATTAAAAGAAATGACTTTTATTTTTTCATTAAAAAGAAAAACCTCTAAACTTAAAGTTTAGAGGTCAAGATATTAAAATAAAGAAGTATTATAATTCGACATTATGATAAACGTTTTGAACGTCTTCACAATCATCTAATTGGTCTAATAATTCTTGGAACTTTTTAAGTTCTTCACCTTCTAAAGTAATCTTATCATTTGCCATCATTGTAACTTCAGCAACTTCAAAATCAGTAACATCAAGGCTCTTTAAAGCTTCTTTAGCTTTTTCAAAATCATTTGGAGCAACAAGAATTTCAACTTCACCATCTTCGTTGTTAATTTCTCTAACATCGACATCATTAAGAATTAAATTTTCTTCAAGTGCTTCTTCGCTTCCACTATATTTGAATGCTAAAACACCAACGTGTTCAAAGTTATAAGAAACGGAGCCAAGTTGTCCGCCTTTTTTTGTAATAATTGTTCTAACATTAACTAAAGCTCTATTAGAATTATCGCTTAATGTATCAACAATTAATAAAGTGCCAGCTGGTCCAAGAGCTTCATATCTTCCTTCAATATAGGAAGTAGCATCTCCACCTTGGGCTTTTTTAATCGCTCTATCAATAACGTCTTTTGGACAAGTTTTTCTATATTTATCAATAGCACTTCTAAGTGCAAGGTTAGAGTTAGGATCAGGAACACCTCTTTTTGCAGCCATATAGATTTCTTTAGAAGCTCTCATATATAGTGCAGATTTCTTTTTAGCAGTAGCAGCCATAGAAGCAGCTCTAACTTCAAAATGTCTTCCCATATCTTTTCTCCTTATTTATTTTTAATAAAAATGCTTATTTTTAACAAGCCTTCTCATTTTACTACTTGTCCTTAAAAATTTTCAACAAAAAATAGTTAGGATAAAATTCTAGTATGGTATTTAATATCATTTTACTTAATATTAATAAATCACTTTATCTAAATATAATCCTTTACCACTAACCTGATAAGATATTATTTCTCTATTATTTACATAATTTAGTTTATTTTTAATTTCATTTAAACTAATTTTATTATCGTTAAAAGCTAAAATAGTACCAACTATTTTTCTTATTTCATATCTCATGAAACCATCACCAATAAATACTAGTTTTATTCTTTTATTATCAACTTTTATTAACTTTATATCATATATTGTTCGAATAAAATTAAGTTCTTCATCAACTTCTTTTGAAGTAAAATTAATAAAAGAATGTTTGCCAATAAATAAGTCTTTTACTTCTTTAATTTTATTTAAATCTAGATTATGAACATAAAGTTCATAATCTCTTTTTAATGGATCATATTCTTTATAATTAATTAAATAAGAATATATTTTCTTTTTAACACCAAGTCTAGAATTAAAGGATAATGGTACTTTTTTAATTAATTTAATATATATTTCATCACTAATTACTTTATTTAATTTATATTTAAAAGTTTCTAAATCATATTTCTCTTCTAACTTAAAGGGTAGGAAGAAGTTAGCTACTTGATTTAAAGCATGTACCCCTTTATCAGTTCTTCCGCTAGCATATATTTTTAAATTTTTAATATTTAATATTAGTTCTAGTTTTGATGTTACTTCTTCTTCAATACTTCTTTTGCTAGGTTGCTTAGCATATCCAAAAAAGTTTTTTCCATCATAAGAAAATACTATTTTATAGTTATATAACTTTTCTTTCTTTATCTTATTTAAATTGTCTTTATTCCCCATATGAAGTTAATAACGTCATCAAATCCACCAATAGTTGATGAAAGAATTGAAAAAGTAATGACTAAACCAGCAACTAAAATAATAAAAAGCAAAGCTAATAAATCTTTATAAGTAAAATGAAGTGATTTATATCTAGATCTAGTTTTATATGGATCATAACCTCTTGCTTCCATTGCAATTGCAAGTTCATCACTCCTAGAAAAACAAGATACAAGTAAAGGTATAATTAAAGTAGTAATTGATTTAATTTTAGCAACAAAAAAACCTCGATTATAATCAACTCCTCTAGATTTTTGAGCATTCATAATTCTATTTGCTTCATTAAGTAAAGTAGGAATAAATCTTAAGGCTAAAGAGATAGTTAAAGATACTACTTGGGTAGGGAATTTAACTACTTTTAATGGAGTTAAATACCAATCTAAAGCATAAGTTATATCCATTGGTAATGTCGTTGAAGTTAAAATAATTGTTAGAGCAATCATTAAAACTAATCTAATTATAATATGTAATACTTGTAATAAATTATCCCAATATAAAGTATAGTTCTCGTTAAAAGAATATATTGGATATTCTCCTTTAGTAGGAATAAAAAACATAAATATTAATAAAAATATAAACATTAACCATAAAGATGATAAAGATCTAAAAAATGATTTAAATGATACTTTGCCAACAATCATGATTATTCCAATAATTAAAGATAATATTCCTAGTACTATAAATCTATTTGTATAATTTCCAAAAGGCAAAAAGACAATAACCATTAATAAAATAAGTGCAAAAAACTTAAATCTAGGATCTAGACGATGAACTATTGAATTATAAGGAGTGTATTTCCCAAGTATATCGCTTCTCATTATTTATTATTCTCCTTATTTGAACTAATTACATCTATTAAAGAAGTTAAATCATTAGCTTCTTTAATATCTTTCTTATAGCCTTTTTCTTTGAATAGTCTCTTAAATTTATAAAAAGGTGGTACTTCTAACGAAAAAGATTCGATATCATCCTTATTAAATAATTCACTAGGTTTCATCATTCCTAAATATTTTGAATCTTTTAAAACAATTACTTTATTAGCATAATTCATAACTGTTTCCATATCATGAGTTACGATAATTATAGTAGTACCTTCTTCATGAATTTTTTTAACTAAATTAAGTATTTCTTTTCTTCCATTAGGGTCTAAACCAACAGTAGGTTCATCAAGTACTAAAAAAGAAGGATTAGAAGCAATAATTCCGGCAATCGCTACTCTTCTTTTTTCTCCTCCTGAAAGTTCAAAAGGTGAACGAGAATAATATGATTCGTCTAAACCAACCTTTGTTAAACACTCTTTTGCTCGTTCTTCAGCTTCTTTTTCGCTAAATCCAAAGTTTTTAGGGCCAAACATTACATCTTTTAAAACAGTTTCACTAAAAAGTTGATATTCAGGAAATTGGAAAACCATTCCTACCTCTTTTCTTAATTTTGAAAAGTTTTTTAATTCTTTTTTCTTGTATTTTTTCTCTTTTACTAGTTTCTTAATTACTTCTTTATCACCAGTAACGATAAAATCTTTAACTTTAGTATAACCTTTAGATGGTAAAAGTAATCCATTTAGTGTTTGAACTAATGTTGATTTACCTGAACCAGTTTTACCAACTAAAGCCACAAAATCATTTTCTTCAATATTAAAATTTATATCGTTAATCGCATCATAACGATTAGGATCTTTTTTATTATAAACAAAAGAAATGTGGTGGAATTCAATCATTGACATAAATAATTTGCCACTCCTTCAATTGTTTTAATTTCTCTTGGAATAATAATATTTCTTGCAGCTAGCTCGTTTTTTATTTTTAGTACAAAAGGTATATCTAAATCTATTTTTCTCATTTCTTCTTCGTCTTTAAATACATTTTCAGGAATATCGTTTTTATATACTTTCCCATCATTCAAGATGATAACTCTGTCAGAAAGATAAGCTTCTTCAATATCATGAGTTATTGAAATAACTGTTAATTCCGGATTTTCTTCCTTCATATTTAAAATTAATTTTCTTATTTCTTCTACTCCTTCTGGATCTAACATTGAAGTTGCTTCATCAAAAATAATAATTTTTAAATTAAGTGCTAAAATACCAGCAATAGCAACTCTTTGTTTTTGACCACCAGATAATTCTTCAGGTTCTTTATTTAAAAATTTATCCATCCCAACCTTTTTAGCAAATTCTAAAACGGTTTTTTTCATTACATCTTGTTTAATATTTCTATTTTCTAATCCAAAAGCAATATCATCTTCAACAGTTGAACCAATAAATTGATTATCAGGATTTTGAAATACAATTCCAATTTTAGATCTAATATCTTTAATCGACTTTTCGTTTAATTCTTGACCCTCGATATAAACTTTACCTGATGTAGGTTCTAAAATATAAGATAAAAGTTTAGCTAGTGTTGATTTACCACTACCATTATGTCCGATTAAAGTTACATATTCTCCTTTAAAAATATCAAAAGAGATGCACTTTAAAATAGTACTATCTTTTTCGTAGCCAAATATTAAATCTTTTACCTCAATAATCTTTTCTTTTTCCATTTTGTAGCAATAAAACTAATTAATAAAACTTTTATTAATTAGCATATAATTATTACTTCTTTTTGTGTTTTTATCAACTTTAATTATTTTTAAATTTAAATGGTTATATCCATAGGAATACTATTCTAAAGTGGTAAAAATCTAGGATTACTTGTATAAGTGACAAAATAAATTTCCAATCATACCAGCTTTAGTGCAATACAAGAACCTTTCTGTTGTTTAAAAAAAATAGATGTTATACTAGTATCATCTAATATGGACTACGAAAGATATCTTAAAGGAGGATTAAAAGATGAAGAAATTTTATCTTACTTTAATTAGTTTTTTATTTCTAACAGGTTGTGCTTCTACTCAACCAACATATTTAAATAATGAAACTATTCATTATTATTCAACAGAATTAGATGAAACTAATGAGATTTTTAATAATAATCAAGTTATTAACTATAAAAACATTACTTCTTATGAAGAATTTAACGAAATAAGTAATAGTTTAAAAGAAGATTCTATATTGGAATTAGATGAAGTTTCTAAATTAACTATTAATGAAGAATCTTTTAATGATTCTTCATTAATATCACTTGTATCTCTTCATACAATTTATGGTCTTTATTATAAGACTTGTTTAACTTCTAATACTTTAGAAGGAAATACATTAAATTTATCTTTCTTACAATATGAACCAAAAGGAGAAGGAGAATCAGGAGTAACATTAAGTTATTATCATTATTTCTTCGTTAAATCTAATAATAAAGAAGATATTAAAAATATAAATATCGATTTTACAATTAAAGATGAAGATGATTCTATCTTAAAAGAATATTCTAAGACGGTAACTTTATCTTAATAATCTTTAGATTTTACCTAAGTACATTACTTTTTATATAACTTTAATTATTTCTTTATAAAAATAACAATACAAACTAACTTTATTTAACAATAACTTCTTTATATCTTCCTACATAAGGTTCATATTTTACACCGGCTAAATCAAAAAGTAATCTTGAGGCTTTTGTTTCAGTAGAATCATGATACTTATCTTCTAGATAAATAACTTTTGAAATACCGACTTGAATAATTGCTTTAGCACATTCGTTACAAGGAAATAAGGTTACATAAATTGTACAATCTTTAAGATTTGTATTATTCTTTGTATTTAAAATTGCATTGAATTCAGCGTGGCAAACATAAAGATATTTAGAATCTAAACCTTCATTTTTATTCCATGAAAGTTTATTTTCATCTAATCCTTTAGGCATTCCATTATATCCAATAGAAACTACTTTATGATCATTATCAACAATACATGCCCCGACATTAGTATTAGGGTCTTTACTTCTTTTAGCACTTAAAAGAGCAATACCCATAAAATATTCATCCCAAGAAAGTATATCCTTAACTTTATTTTCCATTGTTAACTACCTCTTTTTTATTCTTTTTAAAACCAAAAGACTTCTTATCATCTTTAAAGATTACAAATACCGTTAAATTAATAAAGAAGACGATAATTGAGAATATTAAAACAATTGTAGGAACAATTGTTAAAGAATATGAGTAATCTAAATTTGAATAGAATGTTGAAATAGTAAATAAAATCATCGATAAAATAGCTAGAACTAATGAGAAAATAGAAAATAGTAATGCATATAATTTAAAATGATTGTATAACTTAATCATCTTATAAGAATAATAAGTTGTTAAAGCAATAAACATAACCTCAAGAGCAAACATAAAGTAAGCAACAAAACCTAAATAAAACGATATTGCATTATTATTTTGATTAAAACTATTTAATATTTCATGTAAATAAGAATAAATCGAACTTGATAATACTAAATTCGAATCTAAATTAGTGAATTGAAGTATTTTAGTACCTAAACTTATTAAAGTAACAATACCAAAAACAAATGATGCTAATAATAAACTTCTTCTAACAATCATCATCTTATTTTTAACTAAAGCTACTTTATAAATATTATATCCCCCCATTAAAATAAGAAACGATAACGAGAATATATAATATAAAATAGGCATAACTTCAATTGATTGAATATCAGAACTAAAACCGATTGAAATAATAATAAGAGAGAAAATAATAATTGATGGTAAAACAATTAAATAGAAATTATGTTCATAATTCTTATTTTTAATATCGTTTAGCCCTCTAATTAATACTAAAGCTGAAGCTATAAGAGAGAAGATTAAAAACGATGCTAAAAAGACAAATTGTAAGAAAAGCGAAAAAGAAGCCGTCATTGCATTCCCAAAGAAATTAACTCCTAAAGAAAATTCAGCAACAATCTCATTCCAGTTAGTAATTAAAATATTAATGAAATTTATAGTTCCATCACTAGTTCTTACTAATGGCATAAAAGCTACGACAAAACCAAAGATTAAAATTATTAAAGATAAAATAAATTCTGCTAAATGAACTTTATTTTCAATCTTTAACATTTTTTCAGGTGAAATCTTACTTTCTTTTGATAAATAATCTTCATTATATTCTAAAATCTTATCAGTTGGAGTAGATGAAATTTCATCTCGGTTAATATTTTTAATTTTCGAATTATAAACTCTTTGTTTGATATTCTTTTGTTCAACTAAGTATGTTTCTTCATCTATTTTAGACTCATCAATTGTTGAAAAAGTCTTTGTTTCACAATCAGATGTCGATATAAAACGATAACCACAAACTGGACAAAATTTTGAACCGGGTGGACAAACATTATTACATCTAGGGCATCTTAAATTATATTCGCTCAAATAAGCCCCACAAGAAAGGCAGAATTTCGCATTATCTTGATTTTCAGCGCCACAATTTGGACATTTTTTCATCGTTTACCCTCCCTTTATTCTGTAAATCTAATAGAGATAAATACTCTATCAGATGTAATCATAGTTTTATTTGAATATGTACCTCTAATTTCAGAATAAATAGCAATAGCCCCAGAGGTATTTGGAGTTGAACCTTCTTTTAATCTTAAAATTATTCCTGAACTATTAATTTTATAATCGACATTTGATGTAACGGCATCTTGGTCAACTACATAGGCAACATTACCAATATAAGGCGCTCTTAATTTAGTTTTTTTATCATACATAATCGTATCTAAACTAAGAACATAATCTTCATCATCTCTAATCTCGATCTCATTTATAGTACCTAGTTGAATTTCCGAATTATATAAGTCTGAAGAATAATAATTTTCGTAATATAAATGTAAATCAAGAGATTTATGACCAATAACATTAAAGTAAATAAATCCAGCTTTATCTGAACTTGCAACTTCAACTGTTCCATCAATTTCATCGATTAAAACACCTCTCATATTTGCGCGAGGATCAAAATCAATTCTTAAAACTTCTTCTGGAATAAAGTAAACTCCACTTTGCGTAGGAATATCTGAATCTTCGATAGTGTATGTATATTCTCTTGGAGTAAAGCCAATTCTAATTGCTTCTTGATGAGTTGTATCACCATTAGGGAAGAAATCATAACTTGATGAGAACTCTGTTAAACTTTCTGTTCCAGCAAAAGCTCCATCTCCTATTTCTTTAACCGATGAAGGTAAAATAATCGAAGTTAAACTTGAACAATCTCTAAAGGCATTATTCCCAATTCTTTCAAGCTGAGAAACCTCACTATTAGAGAAGATAAATTCTTCAAGCTTAACGCAACCATTAAATGCATCATCTGGAATTTCTCTAATATATGTCGAGAAGTTAATAATTTGAGAAATAGAACGTTTAACCGAACCACTAAAGGCCACTGGATTCATTTCATCAACTGGAACACCACCAATATAGTGTCTTAAAATAAGTGAATTTGTAGTAAAATCACTATCAATTCTTTCGACTGATTCTAAACGATAATGAGTTCTGTCATCTAAAGCAATGTAAGTTACTTTATAACCATTTTCAGAATCAACAAATCTTTCGGCAGTTAAATATTCAGCCTTTAAATCAAGAGAATAATAGCCTTGAGTAGAAATACTTATTGTTTCGTTATTTTCATCAGGAGAAACAACTGTTTCTGGGTTATCGTTTATTTCAAAACCAACAAAATCATAATTTTGCTTTTGAGGCAAAGTGAATTCAAGTTCATCCCAGGAATAGAAATATGTAGGTAAACTTATTGCTTCGCCTTCAGAATCAAGAATTTCACCATTATCTAAATCAATTTCTAAAGCTCTTCTAGTTAATCCAATATAGTCTTCATCAAACTCATTATGAGTTTCTTTAGTAAGATTAATCAAATTAGGGGTATTTAAGAAAGCATCTTGTCCAATATATTGAACAAATTGAGGGATATTTAAAGTTGTAATATAAACACAATCTTTAAACGCATTTTCTCCAATGCTTGAAAGAATTGATGAAGATGATATTTCGATTTCAACAAGAGAATCGCATGATTCAAAACATCCTTCAGGAATTTCACGAATATTATCAGGGAAATTATAGATATATTGAATATCTGAATTAGCAAATAAAGTTGGATTAATTTCATTAACAGGAAGACCATCAATCGAATTCTCTAAAGTTAAAGAATTTGATTCAAAATCATAGGCGGCAATCGTATAACCATTAGAATTATTTTTAATATAAGTAACACCATTTAAAATAACTGGGGCATCACGAGTATTAGTTGCTGCACCAATACCTATTCCAATAAAGGCAATAACCAAAGTTGAACAAAGCGAGCCAACAATTAAAGCACGCTTATTAATTTCCTTATTTTGTTTTAAATGAGGGTTAATTAAATTAATTAATTCATCAGCTTCATGGTTTACATAAGTAAATTCAAGGAAAGATTTAATATCGATTAATTTATCTTTATCATTAAAACTATTTTCAATTACTTTTCTTAAAACTAGTAAAAGATAGGCATTTAAACCTTTATGTTCTTTAATAATTTGCCCAATAATATCTTTTATATCGCTAATATCATCAAAATGATAAAGAATATCTACGTAATATTGGAAATTGCCTTCACCTTTTCTAAGGATAGCAATCAAATTATCTTTAACAAGATTTTCATCAACAAATTGCTTAGTTATATATCTAAATGCTTTATAAAGAGTTGTCAAAATAAGAGAAATTGTATAGGTATAATCAACATGTTTTTGTTTTTGAATTCTTAAGTGTTTTAAAAGTTGCTCAATATCAGCTCCTTCTAGATTAAGTTCAACTCTTTTATATTCAACTTCTTCTACTACATAATTCAGTTTATCTTTTAATTTTTGATCTCCTAAATCATAAGCCGCTTTAAAAAATGGGGAATTCACAATTTCTTCATTAGCTTTACTTCTAAGTTCATTATAAGTTTTAACATCATAACTTAAATAAAGTTTGGCTAAAAATATATCAGCAAAATTTTCATCTAAGGCATAAGCTTCATCAATTAAATTATTAGCTTCTTCTTTATTACCGGTTTTTATAAATTTAAAAGCTTGGTCACATAATTTTTTTGCTTGAAGTCTTTTTTTATAATCAACTTTCGGATCTTTCTCATCTATATCAACATCGAGATTATTCTCGACTATGTTATTTTCTTTTTCTTTCTTTAGCATTTATAAATTATAAGGTAAAAATAATTTTATTTAAAAAGTTCTTTTAATATTTCAACCATTCTTTCCATTTGATTGATAGAAACCACTTCAAATCTTCCATGTGGAGAGAAATCTCCGACCCCTAAATTTGGGCAAGGAAGACCTAAATAAGTAATTGTTGCACCATCTGTTCCACCTCTAATAGGTGCGTAATTTAATTTAACATTAGAATTCAAATATGCTTTATTGATTAAGTTAATAGCAGTCATATCGTTTTTAAAATAATCAAACATATTGGCATAATCATCGTCGATAGTTAATTCAAACTTTCCACGTGGATGTTTATTTTTAAGAGATTCAAGGGCTTTTTCTAAAATCACTTTCTTTTCTTTAAGCAAATCTTTGTCGTGATCCCTTAAAATGAAAGATAATGTAGCTTCTTCTACATCTCCTTTAATATCGGTTAAATGGATGAAACCTTCTCTATTTTCAGTTTTTTCAGGAACCATATCACTTGGAAGAAGGGAAACATATTCACAAGCTAAGCTTGCAGCATTAACCATAATATCTTTAGCACTTCCTGGATGGACTCCAACTCCATATATTTTTAAAGTAGCATGAGCAGCATTAAAGTTTTCATAACTTGCTTCAAAAATGCTTCCTCCATCAAGAGTATAAGCAACATCGGCATTCATCTTTTTTACATCAAAATGAAGTGCTCCTTTTCCAATTTCTTCATCAGGTGTAAAAGAAATTGCTAAATTATAGTTAAATTCATCTTTATGGTTAATAAAATAATTAGCAAAAGTTAGGATAATTGCTACTCCTGCTTTATCATCTCCACCTAAAAGATGCTCTCCATCAGTAACGATAATATCATCACCCTTAATTTCATTTAAGAAAGGAAATTCACTAACTTCCATTAAATATTTATCGTTTAATCTAATATCGCTTCCATCATAATTTTTAATGATTCTAGGATTTTTGATTCCACCTTGTAAGGCTGGTGAAGTATCCATATGAGCAATTAAACCAATGGTTTTTTCTTTGCCATTATTAACATGAGCATAGACTAAAGAATACTCATCCTTATAAGCATTATTAACTCCAATAGAATGTAAAATATCGACTAATTTATCAGCAAATTCGCTTTCTTTACTACTACTTGGATATGAAGTAGAAGCTTCATCGCTCATTGTGTCAAAACTAATTAAATCTAAAAACAAAGGGACTAAGTCTAACATATTTTCTCCTTTAACCTACAAAAAACAATAAATCTATATCAATAACACTTAACTCAAAACGATAATAATTTTCATTTTCATCAACAAAAGTCAAATTATTCGAAGAATTAATATAAATATGTAAATCTTCGTCAATTATATCACTTGTTTGAAAATCAAATTTAACTTCGCTGAAAGTATAAGCTAAGTTATCACCATTAACTAATAAAGAAGATGAAATTTCATCTTCTAAAGTTGAAGATAGATAAAGAGAAGGAAGTTCAACTACCTTATATTGGCTATTATTAACCATTTCTTCAAATCCATCTTCAATATCAACAACAAAACTTAAATATAAAGAGATATTATGTCGATTACTATTTAAACTATTATTTGCATAAAGTCTATTAACATTTACACTTCCTAATATATTATTTGTTGCTTCTATATCATAAGCATAATTTGTATCAAAAAAAGAAGAATCTTCCGGATTTGATAAAGAATATGTATAACTTTCTTCGTCGCCACCAGCTAAATATAAATTAGTAACATCATTGCTATTTTTATATAAACGATATTTTGGTGTTGCGAAAGATGGGATTAATATCGTTATTAATCCCAAAACGATTATTAATATTCCACTAATAGTAATAATTTTTGGTATATGTTTTCTAATATCTTTCATAAATTACTTAATTTTTCTAATTAATGATTAAAAATCATTTTTATAATTATATAATAAACTTGTCTATGAAAAAACTTAATTATGTAATTGATACGCATACTCATTTAGGATTTCGGAAAACAATAAAAGAATGTGAAAACAATCTTCTATATAATTTTAATAATTATAATTTATCTTATGCTTTAGTTAGTATCGACCAAACTGAAATTTATCGAGAAGGTCTGGAAGTAATGCCGTTTTTAAAATCTTTAGATTATATTTTAGATTTTGTTAATAGAAATAAAGGTTTTGGCATCTTAATTTGGTTTAGAACACTTCCCTACTCAAAAAACGATGTAATAGTTCTTGATAAATTTATTAAGGACCATAGAGATTTAATTCATGGACTTAAATTCCATCCTACATTAAGCAAGACGAAATGTACCTCCAAAAAATTAATACCATTTTTAAATCTTGCTAGAAAATATAATCTTCCAGTACTAGTTCATACAACTTTAGATGAATATGCTAATATCGAAGAATTAGGAGCTTTAGCTAAAAATAATAGTGATATTAACTTTATTGCCGCTCATCTAGAACTAGGTTCAAATAATAAATGTTCCTTAACTAAAATTAAAGAAATACCTAATTTATATGGCGATACTGCTTGGGTAAATATGGAATCTCTTCGTGAGGCTAAAAAATTAAACATTATAAGCAAAATAATGTTTGGAAGTGACTCTCCAATCGATGGAAAAGATACCCTAAATCATAAGTTCTACCAAGGTTACTTTAATAATAAAATTGGTCTAAGAAAAGACGATTACGATAAATTAATGTATAAAAATGCTTTAAAAATATACTCTATAAATGAAAAGGATCTAATAACAAGATACCAATGGGACAAGTCCCACCATTAGAACCACAATTTTCATCAGGTGATATACTTCCACCATTTAAAGATAAAATAACTACAAAAGATATAATAATTATTAAAATAAGGAAGGCAAATACTGCAATAACAATAATTTTATTTCTTTTTCTTCTTTTTTCTTCTGCTTCGTTTTCTTCTTCTAATTTTGGTTTATTTCTATTTTCTTCTAACATTATTTATTTTCCTCTACAGTTGTAACTTCCCTAGAAAGAGCAAGTTTAGGCGATAAAAGTGCTCCTCTTACACCTATTTTTAAAGATAAAGATAAGGCAAGAGTTACTATAATTATATGAACAAACATTGATAAAAAGGCAGTTAATGATTTAGCACCATAAACTAATTCAAATGAAAATCCCATTCTATAAGATGTAACCCAAGAAGAAATAGGGATTTTGAAAGCAAAATAAGTAAGAATAACTGCAATTACTAAAACATAAAGTGAATAATTTTTATTAAATTTAGAGTCTTTAAACTTCGTTTTAAAAATTATTACTCCAATATAGAAGATTAAAGATACAAGGAAAGAAACTAAAGGTATTACCCATTTTAAAGTTGGTGTTATTGTAATTGAGTCTTCTCCAGTAACTTTAACATCAGTATGAGTTAAAACAAAAGCGATAACAATCGCATTCATTAAAATTAATAAAATACCAAGAACTATCGGATATTTTCGATCAGCATGAATCTTAATAAATAAAACATAAAGTAAGAAAGGAGTAAATCCTTGAACTATTGCAGGAATTGAATATAAAAAATCATAAGGACCAATTGGCATTAATAAAGCCCCTATAAAATCGATTGCAAAAGAAATTATTGTTCCGTAAATAGGCCCTAAATAAAAAGAAGAAAAAAGAACAACGCTCATAGTTAAAGAGACTTTTAAAAATGGCAGTCCTGCTAGAAAATTAATTGATAAAACTCTAGAAAGGATTACACCTAAAGCAATAAACAACGCACTAAATGCTATTTTGTAGAGTTGTGACATCTTTCTCATAGAAACCTCTTTTCACGTGACAAACAAAAATAAAGATTATTATCGTTTTAATGCTTTAGCTATATTTCTATCGATATCTCTATTCTTAATTGTTTCACGCTTATCATAATTCTTTTTACCTTTAGCTAAAGCAATCTCTATTTTACATCTTCCTTTTTTTAAATAAACTTTAGTAGGAACAATAGTAAATCCTTTTTCTTTTGTATATTTAACGAATTTAAGAATTTCTTTTTTATGTAAAAGTAATTTTCTACTCCTTAAAGGGTCATGATTAAAGACACTAGATTTTTCATATTCGCTAATGTTCATATTTAAAACATACATTTCATTATTTCTAATAACAACATAGGCATCATCAATAGAAACTTTATGGCTTCTAATTGATTTAATTTCACTTCCTTTAAGTTCAACACCGCATTCTAAAAAATCACTCAAAAAATAATTAAAATGAGCTTTTCTATTATTCGAAATTACTTTTATATTCTCTTTATTTTCTGCCATTTTTACCTACTTTTATAATAATCAATGGTTAAATCTAAAGCATATTCAAAATCATAGTCTTTACGATAACCAAGTTCATTTGTTATTTTAGAAAAATCTAATGCATATTTTTTATCATTAACTTTTCTATCTTGAACAAATTCAATTAACTTCTCGCTTTTTTTAAGTTTTTTAAGAATAAATTTTACTAAATTAATATTCGAGTGGAATTCATCAGCTCCGATATTATAAACTTCACCATCTTTTCCATGGAAAAGAATTAAATCTAAAGCTTTGCAGTGATCTAAAACAAAAATCCAATCTCTAACATTTTTACCATCGCCATAAACTGGTACTTCCATCTTATTTAATGCACGATTAATTACTAATGGAATTAATTTATCACTAGCTTGATACATCCCAAAGTTATTAGTAGATCGAGAAATAGTAACATTTAATCCGTTTAATTTATGGAACATAAGTAAATATTCTTCTGCTTGAGCTTTACTTAAAGCATAAGGATTTTTAGGATTAAATGGAGAATCTTCTTTAAATTTCTCCTTTGAATCTAAATCTAAATCACCATAAACTTCATCTGTTGATACTTGATGCAATCTTTTTACGTTATATTTTAAACAAACCATCGCAAGGTTAACTACACCTAATACATTTGATGAAACAAATTCATTTTGAAATGTAAAAGATTTATCAACACTAGTTTCAGCAGCAAAATTAATAACATAATCAAATTTTTCTTTTCTAAAGATTTTTTCTAATAATTCATAGTTAGCAATATCGCCTTTAATGAATTTAAAATTTGAAAAATTTTTAAATTCATTAAGCATAATTTTATTTGCAGCATATGTTAATTTGTCAATAACTACAATCTTATAATCTTTATATTTACCTAAAAGCATCTTAACAAAGTTAGTGCCTATAAAACCTAATCCACCAGCAACAAGTATTTTCATTTCATTAAGTCCTCTATTTTTAAAGTATATCAATTATAAATGTAGTTATCTAATTTTTAAATCTATATTATGTAATTTAATATTAATTTCGTTTAATAAATAATGTTAAAGCATTTAAACATACTGTAACACTACTACATGCCATTAAAATAGCACAATACATTGGTTCTAAGATAAAACCAGCAAAAGAGAACATTCCTGCAGCTACTGGAATAAAGATTATGTTATAAATAAATGCCCAGAATAAATTAAATGAAATATTATGTCTTATTCTTCTAGAGATATTTAATATTTTAAATATATCATTTAAATTATTTCTCATTAAGATAAATGTTGCACTAGCAATAGCGATATCGCTACCTTTAGCAATTGATACTCCAATATCTGCTCTAGTTAGAGCAATTGAATCATTAACTCCATCTCCGACCATCATTACTTTATATCCTTCATTTT
The DNA here is from genome assembly GCA_944350425.1 of uncultured Bacilli bacterium. Taxonomy (GTDB): domain Bacteria; phylum Bacillota_I; class Bacilli_A; order RFN20; family CAG-826; genus Onthovivens. Next base: position 82,254 of record CALVOX010000004.1, on the reverse strand, counting down.
GAAGCTTAATAATCTCTTTATCTTTATCAAGTGGTTTTACTTCACTAATTACACTTTCTATTCCGACTTCTTTTGCAATATAAGAAGCAATATTTTTATTATCTCCAGTAAGAAGAACAATCTTTTTAAAACGTTTTTTTGCTTCTAAAATAAATTCTTTAGCTTCTTTCTTTAATTTATCTTTTAAATAGAATAAAGCATAAATATTACCTTCTAAATCATATACAAGTATTGATAGTTCACCATTAAAGGTAGAACTATCAATACTATTTTCTATCTCTTTAGGTAAAGAAATAAGAGTTTTAGCATGTTCTTTATTAGTAATAAATATTACTTCATTATTTTTAAATGTTGCTTTTATTCCTCCTCCAGGAATAGTTTCATTCATCATAAAATCACTTGATAAAGCAATATTATTATTTTCTTTTAAATAAGACGATATTGCTTTAGCAATCGGATGTTCACTATATTTTTCAATAGTATATATTTTTGAAAGTAATTCTGATTTAGAATTATTTAGTATATCTAAAGATGATACTGATAATTCTCCTTCTGTAATCGTATTTGTTTTATCAAGTACTAAACAATCGATATCTTTAACTTTTTCTATCCCTTCACTTTTTTGTACTAAAACATAGTTTTTTGAAAAGACACTACTTCCTACAAGTAAAGAAATAGGTGTAGCTAAACCTAAAGCACATGGACAAGAAATGACTAATACTCCTACTCCAAAAGTAAAAGCTTCATCAAAAGGAGAGCTAAAGTGACCTATAGATATAATTGGTGTATTATTATTTAAAATTCCTGCAATTAACCATGAAATAAAGACTATTAAAGCAATAATCATGACTGTTGGAGTGAAAATTTTAGCAACTTTATCTACTTTTTCAGTTAAAGGTGTCTTCATATTACTAGCTTCTGCAACTAAAGAAGCAATCTTATTTAAAACACTATCTTTTCTTTCTTTATTAACTAAGATAGTAATTGGAGCTTCTTTATTAACGCTTCCTCCAATAACATGATCATCTTCGATTTTTAATATTGGCAAAGATTCTCCTGAAATAATTGATTCATCAACACTTGTTTTCCCGCTTAAAATAATTCCATCAGCTGGTATTGTTTCTCCAGCCTTAACAACAAGTTTATCTTTTAATTTAATATCTTTAGAATTTATATCAATTATTTCATTATTTTCTAATTTATGAGCAACTTTAGGTCTAAGATCAAGTAAGGCTTTAATCGTAGATTTAGCCTTATTCTTCGATAAATTTTCAATATATTTACCTAAAGAAACAAAAACTAAAATCATCGCGCTACTATCTAAATATAGATGAAAATGTTCATACGTATAATGATTAAAGAAAGCACTAATTGTAAGATAAATTGAATAAATTACGGAAAATAAGGAACCTAAGAAAACTAAAGTATCCATATTAAACTTAAATTTAATTAAAGTAATAAATCCGTTTTTGTAATATTTAAAGAATAATCCAATAATTATAAAAGTGATTATGTATTGAATAGCATTTGATAAATAAAAAGGAGGTTCTTTAATAATTTCAGGCATAATCGAAGAATACATTGGACCCATTCCAAAAAATAAAAGAGGAATAAGTAAAACTATGCCAATAATTATTTTTATTAATTCTTTATAGTCTTTTTTTGTTTCAAATATAATTTCTTCATCGTAGTTATCTTCTAATTTATAACCTGAAGAAGCTACTTCTTTATATAAATCTTTCTCATTAAAAGTTTTTTCATCATAAGTAATTTTAATGGAATTCGACATTAAATTTACTTCGGCATTTTTAATTCCTTTAACTTTATTTGCAGCACATTCAACATTATTTTTACATGCTGCACAATGCATTCCTTCAACACTATACTCTTTTTCTTTCATAATTTTTTCTCTCCAATATTAAAAAATAAAAAGGTTAAAGTTATGTTAACATTTTAAAATAAGTATAGAAAATTAAATGCTTTTATTTCTCTTCATTAGTTGTTTTGCTTTCAAAATCGAGTTTAACTTTATGATAAACATCAATCATTCGATCTAAATAATCCATATTTGTTAAATCAACAGGATTTTTAAATCTTGCAATAACATCATCTGGGTTGAGATTTTGCTTTTGAGCACTAGCTTTTAATCCCATGACAACAAGTTTTTGCATTAATTTAGACATTTTAGAATAATCCATTCCACCTGGGAGAAGATAGAATCTAACATGATAAAACTCTAAACCATTAGCCATAATTACATCTTCTTTTTTAGAATCAGTCATAGGTTCTATTCCAGTAGCAAAGATAAATATGTTTTTATCTTGTATCTTATTATATCTTTTTAAAAGTTTACTTAATCCTTCAATTTTATTCGCTCTTAAAGGACCACCATAAATAATCGTATCGTAATTTTTAAGTTTGCCCCATTTAGCTTTTTTAAAAGGAACAACTTCGATATCGACTAATCTTCTTTCAATAGAATCAACATATTTTTTCGTAAAACCTGTGTTGGACTTATAAATAAGAATCGTTTTCATATTTTTATTATAAATAATTTGAAATATTTAATAAATAAAGAAAAATATTGACAGTTGAATAGTTGTTCAACTATTATATTAATGAAAGGAAAAGAATATGGAAGAAATTTGCAATCAAAAAGAACTTAATGATGAAGAGATTTATGACCTAAGTGACTTTTTCAAAGTTTTAGGTGATTCAACTAGACTTAAGCTTCTTTATTGTTTAGATAAAAATGAGATGACCGTTACTGAACTTTGTAACAAACTGTCTATGACAAAAAGTGCTGTATCTCATCAACTAAAAGTACTTAAAGATAATAAGTTAGTTAATTATAGGAAAAAAGGAAAAAATGTTATTTATGAGCTAGATGATGAACATATATCAATCATCATTGAAACAGCAGAAATTCACTTAAAGGAGAGAAATTAATTATGGAATCAATTTATCTAGTTAGAGGTTTAGATTGTGCTAATTGTGCAAGAGAATTCGAAGAAAAGATTAATAAAATTAAAGGTGTTGATGAAGCAACGATGAATTTTATGTCTTTAAAACTAATAGTCAATTCTTCAAGTGATTGTACTAACGAAATAAATGAAATTGCTAAAAACTTCGAAGACGGTCTTGTTTTGAGAAAAATTAAATAATAATAAATTTCCTATATAAGAGGTATCATTTATGTCAAAAAAAGAAAAATTTGATATCGCAAGGATGGTAATTGGAGTAGTTATATTAGGTGTTTTACTCCCATTACACTTTGTTATTGGAGAGAACAAATTAGGCCCAAGCGATATCAATACACTTATTATATTACCAATTTCTTTAATAGTTTATATTTTAATTGCTTACGATTTCTTTATTCGTGCATTCAAAAATTTTAAAAAGAAGAGATTTTTTGATGAAATTACACTTACTTTAATCGCTTCTATTGCTGCTTTTTGTGTAAATCAAGCAGTTGAAGCATTAGCTGTTGCTTTATTTTTCCAAATTGGTGAAAAATTTGAAGATTATGCAGTAAATAAATCATGAAAATCAATTAAAGATGTTTTAGATTTAAGAAGTGATAAAGCTCGAATTATTAAAAACTTTAATAGCAATAACGAAGAAGCTAGCATCGTTGATCCATATGATGTAAATATAGACGATATTATTTTAGTTAATCCCGGTGAAAGAGTACCTTTAGACGGTTTTGTAATAAAAGGTAGTGGTTTTATCGATACTTCTTCTTTAACTGGAGAATCAGTACCTAGAAAAATAAGAGAAAATGATGAAATATTATCAGGTGTGATGGTTAATGCTGCACCACTATATATTAAAGTAAGCAAAATGTTTTATGATTCAACTACTTCAAAAATAATGGATTTAGTTGAAAATGCTACAAATAATAAAACAAGTAACGAAAAATTTATTACTAAGTTTTCGAAATATTACACTCCTGTTGTTGTAATTTTAGCCTTTTTAATCGCAATTATTACACCTTTCTTTGGGGATTTCACCTTAGCCTCAACTTGGCAAAATAGCGTATTTAATGCTGCTAGTTTACTAGTTGTCTCGTGTCCTTGTGCTTTAGTTTTAAGCGTTCCTATGGCTTACTTTGTTGGTATTGGAGAAGCTAGTAAAGTTAAAATGATTATTAAAGGTAGCGTATATTTAGAAAAATTATCTAAACTTGATACAGTTATCCTTGATAAAACTGGAACTATTACAAAAGGAAACTTTGTTGTTAATAAAATTAATCCTTCTAATGATGATATTTCAAAAGATTATATATTAGCTCTTGCTAAGATTGCTGAATCAAATTCTAATCATCCAATTGCCCATTCAATTTTAGAAGCAAGAAATGAAACAATATTAGATAAGAATAAAATTTCTAATCTAGAAGAAATTGAAGGTAAAGGTATTAGATTAAATTATGATAATAAAGAGCTACTTGTCGGAAATTCTTTATTATTAAATGATAGTAATATCGAAATTAATAATTATGATCCTAACGATGCAGGAACTTTAATATATGTTGCTTATGATCAAAAATATTTAGGATATATCTTAATTAAAGACGAAATAAAAGAGGATAGTATAAGTGCTATTAAATCTTTTCCTAAGGTTCAAATTAATGATATTTATATGTTAACAGGAGATAATAAAGAAACTGCAAAATATATTGCTTCATTATCATTTATTAATAACTATAAATATTCTTTATTGCCTTTAGATAAGGTTAACGAAGTTAAAAAGATTAAAAAAGATAAAGGTAATAAAATTGTTGGCTTTGTTGGAGATGGAATTAATGATGCTCCTTCTATGTCGATTGTTGATTTAGCATTTTCGATGGGAAATATTGGAAGTGATGTCGCGATTGAAGCAAGTGATATTGTTATAATGGATGATAAACTTTCGACTTTAGTTAAAGGGAAGAAAATTGCTAAGCGTACAATTAATGTTGTTTATCAAAATATTATCTTCTCACTTGTTATAAAACTTATTGCAATTATATTAACTAGCGTAAATACGATTACGCCATTCATTGGAACATATATAATTTGGATATCAATCTTTGCAGATGTCGGTGTAACATTCATTGCAGTATGTAATTCACTTAGATTAATGCTTTATAAACATAATAAAGTGTAATACTATTACATCTAGTATTAAAAAACCAGAAATAGAAAAGTCTCTTAAAATGAGGCTTTTTTTAATTGACTTAACTATCATTATGGTTTATATTTTTCTTAATCATTAATCTATTAATGATTTTTTTAAATTAGATTATATTTTTATACATATATGAAAAAACATCAAAAACTAGTTCTATTTCTCTCAGCATCATTTCTTGCAATTACAACAATGCTCTTTAATCCTTATGTATACGAGCTACGTAATAACGAAACTAATGAATATAATAGTCAAAATAGTAATGACTTAGATTTAACTAACTCTAACGTTTTAGAAGAAAGTAATTCATATGAAATAGATCAAATTAAAGCAATAACTACTACTTTTTTTAATTCATTAAATGAGAAAAATATATACTATTTTGAGCCAAATAAATCGTATATTGAAAATAACATTAATCATTCTAAATTAATGTTAAATGGTGAACTTCATTTCGATTCTTCAACTTTATCTTCTTACAATTTAAATGGAATCTATTCTTATTCAAATAATAAGGAATTCATTAATTTAACTTTAACTAAAGAATCAAACCTAACTTCTCTTAATGTTAATTCAAAAGATGTTCTCGTTAATAAAAATAAAGATATCAATTCAACTTTCGCTTTCTTTGAAGGATCTTTAAAAGAAGAAAACCCTTATTCTTCTAAATCTTTAGGAAGAAGCAACCTAGATATGCTAAACAATTCATCTTTAGGATTAACAACAATCTTTAATGATGCTTTTATTGAACTTCAAACAAGTAATAGTGATGAAATAAATATTTCTTATATTGATTTACTTGAAGAATATAAGATTGATACTACTTCTTATTCTTTATATTTTGACACTTCTTATAACTTAAAAAGACTTTCTAATAATAAATCTTCATCAAAAACAGCAAATTTTGATATCGATTTATTTCTTAATAATAAAATTAATAGTGTTGATGATGTAATTGAAGAAACTTCTTCGCTTTTTGAAACATTATTTGAATATTTAAAAGGAACAAGTCTTTCTTCTTTGCTCGATATTACTTTAGACGATTCAAAAAATAATAAAACTTTCCATTTTGTCGGTGATATGTCACTTGATTTTACTAATTACGATTTAGTTGATAATGGAATATTAGATTTAAATTTAAAACATTATACCGATGGAAATACTGCTAACGATATATTTTTAAGATATCAAGATACTAATATATTCTTCCAAGACGGTAATTTAATAAAAGGTAGGATGGAAGATAAAACTATTGGAGAAACTATTAAATCTTTAGATAACCTTCTTGATAATAATCTTATTAGTCAATATATTGATAATCCTTTAAACAGCATTTTTAATAACATTGAATTTAAAAATATTTTTGATGCTATTGAAAATATGGATTTAGATTTACTATCTTTATATGATTCCTTAAAGAACTTAAGTATTAGGCATAACATTATATCTTTTGATATAGATGGTGCTAGTTTTAATCTTCCTAGTAATCTAATTCATTTTGAAATTGGTTTAGCAAATTTAAAACTTAAAACTATCAAAATATCTAATTTGAAAGTAAATGATGATATAAATCTTGATCTCAAAGTTAGAATCATGCCTTTTAAAAACTTATTAGACTTAGATTTAAACGATTATCCTTCTTATGACTTTGTTCCTGGAGCTCTTGATTCGATTGATAGACTTCTTAGGACTAAAAAACTAGGTGGTTCTCTTTCTTTAGATGTTATTTCTAAAGATGGGGCTCATACTTTAATAAGTAGTGATGTTGACGCTAATTTAAGTAAAGTTGACTTTAGTAATCTTGAAACAATTTCTGATGCTAATCTCGCGCTAACTAATATTACAATAAACGATGTTGATAAAGATGGTAATCCTACTACTATTCAACAAGCTTTAGATAAATTCTTACCTTTAAGTGTTAGAGTTGAAGAAGACGTTGATGACGCAAGAAATTTATTTTTAGATATTGAAGGTGATAATTTACTTACAATGCTTTTCGGGCATTATCTTAAGTTTGATCTAGATGCTCTTAATTCACTTTTAGGCCAAGTAGGAGGAATTTCCCCAGATTTAATTAATACTATTTTATCCTTACTTGGACTTGGTGATTTAGATTTAAGTAATATTGAAAATTTATTCGATGCGCTTATTTCAATGATTGGTTCTTTTGGTTCTAATGAACAACTAGAAAAAATAATTAAAAAAGTCACTGAAGATTATTCTTTACTAGCTCTAGAAGAATTAGCTGGAGAATATCCATTCATTTATAATGATGGCTATAACTTTGTCGTTAATATTAATCCAGAAGTTCTTCTTGGTTTTGACATGGATACAACTTATGGAGATGTTACAGCTTCTTCTACATCCTATGTTCCACCAACGATTTCATTCTCATGGAATACAACCTATAATCGATTAAATAGTATCTTCATTAGTATGGAAATTCCTGAAATATACAATTTAGATGCACATGTAGTTCAATTTTCATATCATTATGATTACTTTAATTCAGAAAATTTCCTCACTGATTCTGAAAAAGGTGAATATAAAGAACCAATAACTTTTGGCATGCAAATTGTTGATTTTTTCAAAGCAAAACATTCTTTGTTAACACCAAATAAATATAATTTAAATTTAGGCTTAAACGATACACCAGATTTAATTGATGCTACCTTAGGCTTAAAAGATAACAAATACGCTGAAGGAAAAGTAAAAATTAATACTCAATCCTCAATATTTAATAATCCTGAATTCCAATTCATATACGATAATAGATATAGCGACATTTTATCGAACTCAACGTCAATAAATAAGCGCTACTTTGATGGAAATATCGTTTATGAAGAGATTTTAAGCGGATTAGAACAATTTAAAGAAGGTACTTTGCAAGCTAATGTTAAGTTAGATACTGTAAATAATAGTCAATCAACTTTAAAAGTTTATTCAAGTGCAAATTCTTTATTCGATATTGTAACTAATGTTTTAGAAATTTCTAAAGATAACATTCTTTATCCTTACGTAAATAAACTTTTAACTTTTATTGAAAATTTATTTTCAGGAAATAATATTTTGTTATTTGAAATAATAAACTCAGGTGATTTCATAAAATTACTAGATCAAGAATATATAAAGAAAATTGACTATTCCTTTGGTGATACTAATATTTCATTACGTTTAGAACTAAATCCATCTCTATTAGATTCTCCTGATTCTTCTTCTACTTACGATAAAAACATAGTTATAGATGTATCTTTTGATTATCTTAAAGATGGTGAGGATTCCTATCAAATTACTTTAAAACATTTGCTAATTGATACACCTGTTTTAGCTAAAATTAAAAACTTTAAATTGGAACTCAAAGATAGCGGAGAAAAATTTGAAGAACCCATCAAAAATGAAGATGGTTCATCAACTTCTTATAGTGTTTTAAACGATACATTTGAAGCATATGACCCAAACCATAAGGAAGACTATGTAAATCTTGACGATGTCAAAAAACTTGTTGAAATGGGCATTAATACTACCGAATTTAAGTATTTCGAAATTAAGGGTAAGTTAGATTTAGGTATTAATCTTGATATTCCTATAATTGGTAATTTGGTTGATTTCTCAAAACTTATAGAACCTCAATATGTAACAGCCAAAATAGAATTAATGAAACCAGAAGGTAGCGACTTATATTCTCAAACTAGAGCACATGTTACTATTGATCGAAATAATTATGGCTTATTTTCTAGCGAGTCTCGTTATGTCGAATTCTTTACCGAAAGAACTAAAGAAGGAAAAGAAATAGCTTACATTTCATCAATTACTGGCCAAAGAAAAGCTGAAGAAAGTGTCCTTGTTGAAGACTCCAAAGTAGTTGAAACAATCAACAATACTGATAATTCTTTATATAAAACCGAGTTATCTCAAAAATATCCTAACCATATAATTGAAAGTAAAGAAGTTAGTCAAGAAGAAATATATTCAATCAACAAAAATGAAAATGCAAGAGATAAGGAGTTTAATCGCTTGCAGTCAGAACACCCTGAATGGAAGTTAACAAAAGATAAAGAATTTGTTTTAAATCGGTTCTCATCATATTATAAATATAAAATTTTAAAATCATATTTTAATTACTCTATTAAAACTCAACCAATCTATGAAATAATTCCAGAGCATAATGAATATAGCATCGAGACATTTAAAGTTACGCAAGAAGAACTTTTAGGAAGTATTGATAATATTCCAAATCTAGTTTACTACCTAATGGATTATTCGCTTATGGGAAAATTAGGAGGGCTTGGCAGTTTGGTAAGTAGAGAAAACCTTATTGGTATTATTAATTATCAAATCTCTACTCAATCTTCTTCTAGTGATAGTAACGGAAGTATAGATTACATTTCCTCGGTCGGTAATTTTAACTCAACTGATAACAGTTTTTCGATGAACTTAAATTTATATAATTTATTACAAATGGATGGTTTTGAGGGAATAAATCTTACTCTTTATTATGGAAGTAATGATGAAGGTACATTATTACTTCAATCTTTAATTATCACAGGTTCTGGAACTGATAATAAAATTTTAGATGATTTTAATTATATTGACGCTTCTTTGAAATTTGAAGCTGTAGCTTCAATGAAAAAAGAAGTTACAAACGAATTTGATAGATATAATTCATTTATTGATGCATTCAATAATAGTGAATATACTAAAAATCTTGGCTACCACCAAATAACCAGCTATAAAAATAGTTCTATGCTTTTAACGGTTAAGACTAAACTTGTTCAAACTAATGGTGTTAAAGCAAACTTTATGGTTTCAGCTTTAGAAATTGGTATTAATGCCGGATTTATCTATGGCTTAGAATAATTTATTTCTTTAATATTCTAGCTAAGCCTCCAATACTGGTTTCTTTATAAGAAGGGTCAATATCATCGCCAGTCATTTTCATTGTTTTAATAACATCATCGTATGAGACTCTATTTTTTCTTAAAGGAGCTATATTTTTAGCGTATAAATAAGAAGCATAGCTCCTTAAAACTCCTATTCCGTTTCTTTCGATACAAGGAATTTGAACATATCCCTCTACCGGATCACATGTTAAGCCTAAAAAATGCTCTAAGGCTACTTCGCCTGCGTATTCAATTTGATAAATCGATAGATTATTTAAATATGATAAAATAGCTGCACCCATAGATGAAGCAACGCCAATTTCGGCTTGGCAGCCATCCATTGCACCAGAAATAGAAGCGTTTTGTTTAGCTACTAGTCCAAAGAAAGCTCCTACTTTTAAGGAATTAATTAACTTTTCATCGTTAGTATTTAAATAATTCTTATAATAATAAAGAATTGAAGGGATAATCCCTGCGCTTCCACAAGTTGGACCAGTTACAATCATCTTGCCATCAGCATTATTTTCGCTTACTGCATAAGAAAAGGCGGATAGTAACATCTCTTTTCTTTCGGCGGCATCATTTATTGTTAAAGCGTTCTCATACATTTTTTTAGCAACTTTTTTGAGTTTTAATGTACCTGGCAAGACACCTTCTAAAGATAAACCAACCTCAACTGATTTTAACATTTTATTTAAGATATCAAGTAAGTAAGAATTTAGATTATTATCCTCGAAAATATCTGCAATTTTAGATAAATCCTCAATTTGATGTTCTTTTGCATAATTTTTAATATCATTAAAAGAAGAAAAAGGATAGACATAATTTTTCTTTTCTTTTAAAGAAAGATTATCTTTAACTATTTCTCCTCCACCTATCGAAAAATATTTATTCGATATAACTTCATTTTTATCATTGTAGCCTAAAAAACGCATTGTATTAGGATGTTCTAACTTCTTTTCGTCTATATTGAATAATACGTTGCATTTTATATTGAATTCTTTTTCGATTGTATCTTTAATAATTTTATCTGTACCGTGTCCAATACCAGTTAAAGCTAAAGAACCATACAAAATAACATCAATTCTAGAGAAATTAAAATCTTTTTTATTCGAATTTACAAAATCTAAAGATGCTCTATAAGGGCCTATAGTATGAGAAGATGAAGGTCCTGGGCCATAAATATATAAATTTTTAATTGAATCTAACATAAGTACTACTCTTTTTTCTCAATATTATTATAACGATTTCCCATCTCTCTTATTTTTATAATAAGATGATTTACGTTTGACTTAGAAATATTCATATTTAATTCCTTAGACATCAAAGATGCTAAATCACTATAAGAAGACTCGGGATATTCTAATCTTAATTTACATAAAGTTCTTAGTTTAATGTTATGAATATTGTTAATTCCAAAAAACTTATCAACATTTTTAATAGTTTCTATTAGTTTTTCGCTATTACTAATCGATTTATTATAGTTATACATATCAAGGTTTGTTTGTCTATTGGTATAATTTTTAAAATCACGATCAAGCCTAAATCCTTCGTAAGTTAAAGATGAATCACTTGCACCCAAATACGCAATAAAAGAAGCAATTTCATCACTCTTCTTTAAATAAATAACATATTGATTTCTTCTTTTAATCATCTTAAAAGAAAATACATAGACTTTAATTTTAGAAATAAGTTTTAAAATAGATTTAGCGTAATTTTCATCTTTAGAATATATTTCAAAATGATAGTTACTACTTTTAGGATTAGAACAAGAGCCACTTGATAAAAATAAGCCAATTAAATAACCTCTTAATTTATCGTCTTTATTAACTAAATCGCTATTAATTTTATTATCAAGAAAATCGATTTTTAATACATCAATTACTTCGTCAATATTTGACAAAATATTGAGCAAAAACTCGGTAGATTTGTTAAATCTCATTCTTCTACGGTAAGAAAAAGAAAGATTGATATTATCAAATAATTTCTTAAATAAACTATAAATATATTTAATTATCTTAACATCATCACTTTTAACAATGATTTTTTCTTTTTGCCCAAAAACAAAATCACCATTACACTTAATAAAGGCGCTTAGAAGAGATATTGCAGCTTCTTTAGTTAAATCATCATTTAAAGTAAGTTCTTCCTTAATCTCTTTTGAAAAAGAAATATTGTTATTTAAGTTAGGTGAATTAGTTGGCATATATTTATTTTAAATCATTTGTAAGTTTAATAAAATTGACTAAATCATCATATGATTTAGCTTTTAAGGTAACTTTATCAAGTATTGAATCTAAATTTACGCGATATCTCATAGTCATTAATGCAGTTTGAACGTCAGCATTAATTCCTGCTAAAGCATCATAATATGTATCGCCAACCATCATTATTTCATCTTTATTTAATTTATACTTTTCTTTCAAATAAATGATTGCATCAGGACATGGTTTTGGTTCAAAATTTGAATCACAAGTAATAAGTTCATCAAAATAAGAAAATAAACAAAATTTTTTTAAACAATAAGCAGTCATTTCGCTATTTTTAGCAGTCAATACACAAAGTTTAATATTATTATCATGAAAAAATTTAAGGGCTTTTCTAGCATGCTTAAATAAGCTCAAGTCAGTATCATAATATTTTTTTGTTCTACTTCTATATTCTTTACGTATAAATTCTTTATCTTCGTAATCTTTAAAAGCATCATTTATAGCATAAGATAATGGAGGCCCACTATACTCAGCAATTTTATTTGGATCAAAACTTTCACCATGTTTATATAAACTAAATAATTCTTTCCAAGTATTGATTAAAACTTGATCAGAATCAATAATAGTTCCATCCATATCAAAGATCATTAATTTAATCATCTTTGTTACCTTTATCTTCACTGTTAGATGAAGACTTAATCTTTGCTAATTCATCTTCAACACTTGCTTTAGACTTTTTGTTATTAGTATTAATTGAAAGTTTTGGGGAATACCATAATAATTCTTTTTTCTTAAATGCATAATTATTAACTACAAAGAAAACTACAACTAATACTCCAATGCCAATCATAGCATACGAAGTATAAACTGATGTTGCAAAATAATCATTTGTAGTTCTCATTGGTTCTAAAATTGCTCTAGTCACGCCATACCAAATTAAATATCCACCAGCTAAAGTACCGGCACTATGATATTTTTTGAAAGCTTTTCTAAAGCCATATTCTAAAACAAAATAACCAATTAAATTTGTACAGAATTCGATAAAGAAAAGCGGCATGTAAATAAGACCATTTTCCTTATAATAAGTTAAAGCAGCTTGACCAACTAAAGAAGGATCTTCGCACTCGACTATCCCTCCATGTAAGTAATACATGTTATTTCTTATAAAAGAAGGTAACCAAGAAAAGGCACTTTCAGGAACTAAAAAACCAAATACTTCGTTATTAAAGAAGTTTCCTAATCTACCAATTGCTTGAGCAAATAAAATACAAGGAATTATTATATCAATTGCTTTTAAAATCGAGAAATTCTTATAATTTTCTCTTTTCATAGCATATTTAACAATTAAAACTTGGGATACACCAGCAATTATACCTAGAATTGCTCCTCCCATAATTCCTAATCCGCCAGCTCTAAAATTAAAAATATTTACCCAGTTATCACCAGTAAAAGTTGTTTCTCCTTTTGAAACCGATAAAACAACATACCAAATTCTTGCACCAATTACCCCAGCAGGGAAGCCGACTAAAAAGGTATTAGTAATTAAATCATGTTTTCCATATTCTTTATATAATTTATAATCAGCAACAAAAAGAACTAAACAAGCCCCGAAAATAATAAATATTGCATATAAATAGATAGTAATGCCATCTGTAAATGAATCACCATATTCATAAACATTTATTATTTTTATTCCTTGTGCACCAATATATAAACTATTTGCTAGAGGATATTCTAAATAAGGTGCATTGCCTTCTGAATATATATAAAAAGAGACAACTGTAATCACAATAATTAAAGCAAGAGCAATATGAGTATTCTTACGTTTAATCTTAAATTTATCTAAAACTAAATATAATTTAATAAAAATAATATAAATTAAGGCAAATAAGGATAAAGCAAAGATAAAGCCAAACAAGTAAATGAATAAATTATGATACCAAGTTACACTTAATGAATTATCATTTAAAAACTCAATCGTTATCGGATCTAGATAATAGGATATATTAAGCATAATAAATCCAACAACAAAAGAGATAAGAGGAACTAGATAATAAACTTTATTTTTAAAAACTAATTCTTTAAATGTAGCACAATTACCTCTTAATTTATACACTTTTGATAGTCCTAGAAATAGCCCTACTATTCCAAGAAGAAGTAATATCATTCCAACATAATACACAACATTATAAGTTACCATAATTCATTCCTTAAAAGTCTTTCTATTCATTATATTACTATATGTTATACATATAGTAAAATTTTTCATCTATTCTCTATCCTTCTTTAGTATTTCTTTTAAATATTCCCCGGTGTAAGATCTTGGATTATTAGCTACCTCTTCAGGTGTTCCGGAAGCAACAACTTCTCCACCCTTATCTCCACCATCAGGCCCAATATCTATTATATAATCTGCCATTTTAATTACGTCAAGATTATGTTCTATAACTAAAACCGTATCCCCATTACTTACAAGTGCCTCTAAAACTTTTAATAACTTATCGACATCATCTGTATGTAAACCTGTTGTTGGTTCATCGAGAATATATAAAGTTTTACCTGTAGGCTTTTTTTCTAAATAATAAGCGAGTTTAACTCTTTGGGCTTCACCGCCACTTAATGTTACAGCATTTTGACCGAGTTTAACATAAGTTAAACCGACATCACATAATGTCTTGAGTTTATGGGCAAGCGATGGTATGTTCTTAAAGAACTCATAGGCTTCATCGACTCTCATTTCCAAAACATCATAAATGGATTTTCCTTTATATAAACAAGATAAAGTTTCTTCGTTATATCTTTTACCGTCACATTCATCACATTTAACATAAACATCTGGTAAGAAATTCATCGGAATTCTAGTTACACCAGCTCCTTGACAGTGTTCGCATCTTCCGCCAGGAACATTAAATGAGAATCTAGATTTATTGTATCCTTTGGCTTTAGCCTCAGGAGTCATAGCAAAAATTTCCCTAATATCATCAAAGGCTTTAATATATGTTGCAGGATTTGATCTAGGTGTTTTCCCAATAGGCTCTTGAGAAATATTTATAACCTTATCAATATATTTACTTCCCAAAAGTTTGGTAAATGGACCTGGATTAGTTTCCACGTGAGTAATTTCTTTATATAAAGCTTTATATAATGTTTCATTAACTAATGAAGATTTACCACTTCCTGAAACACCTGTAACACAAACAAACATTCCAAGTGGAAATTTCACATCAAGATTTTTTAAATTATTTAAAGTGCAACCCTTAATTTCAATATATTTCCCGTTTCCAGTTCTTCTTGTTTTAGGAACAAATATCTTTTTCTTTCCAGAAAGATATTGCCCAGTTAAAGAATTAGGATTGTTTTCAACATCTTCTAATGAACCTTTTGCTACAACTTCTCCACCATGCTCACCGGCTTTTGGGCCAATATCAACTATATAGTCAGCAGCTTTAATCATTTCATCATCGTGTTCTACAACGATTAATGTATTACCTAAATCTCGCATTTCTTTTAAAGATGCAATTAGTTTTGCACTATCTTTTTGATGCAAACCAATTGAAGGTTCATCTAAAACATATAAAACACCGCTAAGTTTACTTCCTATTTGAGTGGCAAGTCTAATTCTTTGAGATTCACCACCACTTAAAGTCATAGCATATCTTGATAATGTCAAATATTCTAGACCAACATCAATTAAAAATTGGGTTCTATTTAACACCTCATTTAATACAAGATTAACGATATTTAAATCATGTTCACTTAATTTAGATTTTAAATTAATTACCCATTCATGTAATTTATCAATTGTTAATGAACATGCATCCCAAATATTCTTTTCATCAATGTAAACCGATAAAACAGCATTATTTAATCTAGCGCCATGACAATCACTACAAATCGTATCTTTTAAAAATTTAGCATAGTAAGTACGCATAAATTCACTACTTGTTTCGTGATATAATCTTTCAACCTTCTTTTTAACGCCTTCTATATAATCAAATTTTTTTTGGATAGTACCACTATTTCTATAGATTGTATAAGCTATAGGTTCTCTAGAACCATTTAATATGAGATCGATTTGATCATCATTTAGTTCAGAAAAAGGAACATTATCAGGTATTTTATAAAAATCAAGCAATGTTCTAAAAGCAACCCAATCAGTATTATTCGTATCTATTTGATTTTTATAAAATAATATTGCTCCTTCTTTAATTGATAAAGATTTATCCGGAACCAATAAATCAATGTCTGCTTCTTGTTTTATACCTAGGCCTGAACAAGAAGGACAAGCCCCTAAAGGATTATTAAACGAAAATAATCTTGGTTCTAATTTAGGAATAGTAAAACCACAAATAGGGCAGGCATTTTTTTCACTATATAATTTTTCTTCTCCGTTTGTATCGATAACAACAAATCCATTACCATAATTTGTAGCAAGTTCGATATCTTCAAAAAGTCTAGATCTAATCCCTTCTTTATTTATTATTCTATCAATAACAATATCGATTGAGTGTTTTTGATTCTTGTTTAAATCTTGTACTTCTTCAACACGTAAAAGCTCTCCATCAACTCTAACACGAGTAAAGCCATCTTTAGCAATTTTATCCAAAGTTGCTTTATGAGTGCCTTTCTCACTTTTAACAATCGGAGCAAGAATAATAATTTTAGAGCCTTTAGGACATTCTAAAACTTTATCGACGATTTTTGGAATAGAAAAAGCTACGATAGGAACATGATGATTAGGGCAATAAGGAACTCCGATTCTAGAATATAATAAACGTAAATAATCGTATATTTCAGTAACAGTTCCAACTGTTGATCTTGGGTTATGTGAAGTTGATTTTTGATCAATTGAAATAGATGGAGAAAGTCCATCAATAGATTCAACATCAGGTTTTTCAAAATTTCCTAAAAACTGTCTAGCGTAAGAAGAAAGAGATTCGACATATCTTCTTTGGCCTTCAGCAAAAATCGTATCAAAAGCTAATGTGGATTTTCCGCTACCTGATACTCCACTAAATACAATGAGTTTATTTTTAGGTAAATCAAGATTTATATTTTTAAGGTTATTTTCTTTAGCACCTTTAATTCTAATCAAACTGTTATCAACTATATTTCCCATACCGAAGTATTATAAACTTTTTTGAATAATTATAAAAATACGAAGTCTTCTTTTTCATAGTAAAAGAAGAGAGAATTTATATCTCTCTTCTTATGTAATCAATTATTTATAAGTAACCTAGAATTTATATGGAATGTTGTAGTAACAGCATTTGAAGAGTTCTTCCATAGTCTTATCATCGATAGGATTTGGGTTAGTTCCTGTACATGCATCACCAACAGCTTCATGTGAAATGAAGGATAATTTTTCTAAGAATTCTTCTTCTTTAACGCCGAATTCTTTCATTGAGTGTGGAATTCCAAGTAATGTATTTAATTCATGAATTCTATTAACTAAACCTTGAGTTTGTTCATGAGCATCATGTCCTTGAATACCCATAGCTGTTGCAATTTGAGCATATCTTTCAAGAGCAACTTTATTATTTGCATTGTATTCAATAACATGTGGTAAATACATAGCATTAGCACAACCATGTGGAATATGACCAGTTGAGAATGCAGCACCTGATTTATGAGCCATTGAGTGGACGATACCAAGTAATGCGTTAGAGAATGCCATACCTGCTAAACATTGAGCATAGTGCATTTGTTCTCTACCTGTTCCTTCTGGATTATTGTAAGAATCTACAAGGTATGTATTAACCATTTGAATAGCTTTTAATGATAAGCATTCTGTGAATGGTGTAGCAATTGTGCCAACGTATGATTCAATAGCATGTGTTAAAGCATCCATACCAGTATAAGCAACTTGAACTTTTGGTAAACCTCTAACGATATCTGGATCAACGATAGCGACATCTGGTGTAATTTCAAAGTCTGCTAAAGGATATTTAATACCTTTTGCGTAGTCAGTAATGACGGAGAATGCAGTAACTTCAGTAGCTGTACCACTAGTTGAAGGAATAGCACAGAATCTTGCTTTTTCTCTTAAGTGTGGGAATGAGAATGGTGTGCATAATGTTTCAAAAGTTGTTTCTGGGTGTTCATAGAATGCCCACATAGCTTTTGCAGCATCAATTGGAGAACCGCCACCGATTGAAACGATCCAATCTGGTTGGAATTTTCTCATTGCTTCAGCACCTCTCATAACTGTTTCGATAGATGGATCTGGTTCAACGCCTGAAAATACTTCAACTTCAAAGCCACCTTCTTTTAAATAGTTAACAGTTTTGTCTAAGAAGCCACTAGCTTGCATAGCGTGTCCGCCTGTGACAACGATAGCTCTTTTGCCTCTTAAATTTTTTAATTCAGCTAAAGAGCCACTTCCATAGTATACATCTCTAGGTAATGTAAATCTTGACATATAATTCCTCCTATTTGTCAAAAATTCTATATCAATATTTTATACTCTTAAGTTTAAATATTAAATAAAAATCTTTCTTTTTTTAAAAACCTCCTAACACGAGAATAGGAGGCTTTATTAGATAGTCTTCTTAGATAATAAATCAAGATTATAATAGAATAAACAGTCATTTATTTTTAAGACATCATATATTCCGTTTTTAATATAATATTCAACAATTAAGTCAAAAATCGAACTTTTTCCGAAATGATAGCCCATGCTACAGACAATTTTAGTAATCTCTTCAAGAGGTAATTTCAAAGCAATACCAATAGAAAGAAGAACGCTTTTAGGAATTATGTAAGTTTGGTCATCTCTAATCTTTTTTAGCATGTCCTTGTCAATGTTACCTTCGATAATAATTTCCTCATCACTAATGCCTTTTTCTTTTTGATATTTTTCAATTAATTTTAAGGTTTCAACGTTATTATCTTTTAAATTATTAGCACTAGATTTTCCATCATATCTTGAGTTCAAATATTTAGAAAGAGTTGCTTTGAATTCATCATCAAAAATATTCAATTGTTGTTTAAATAAAACAACATATAAATCAGTATCTAAATGTTTTGAAAAATATTTTTTCAATTCATTTTTTTCAATATCATAACACTCTTCTAAAGGATAGTTAAAATCGCTTGATAAAATAGGAAAAGCAGCAGATTTAAACTCGTTTTTTCCGATTAATTTAAAAACGTTTTCGTATGTTGAGCGCAATAATTTTTCTTCTCTATGTTTTCCGTTTATATAATTAGGTGCTACTGCATGAATAATTGCTTTTGTATTATCAATTCCAAAAGATTCAGTCATAACAGCGTGGCCAACATCGCAGTGACCAATTTTTCTAAGTGCTCCTTGTAATTCTAAATCTCCAGCTTTGTGAAAAATAGCTCTACTTACACCTTCTACCATTCTTAAGTTTACGTTTGCATTTGCTACGATTGCATCAACGTACATATTTACTAAATCGCCACGAATTAAATAAATTGCCATATAAAAATCTCTTCTTTTTGAGTTAATAGTATAATAATTTTTTAGGCGGATTTCAAACTATTGTGATATTTTGACATTAAATGAAAATAAATAGATTTTATCATTATCTAATTAGTTTAAAATTTCTAAAAAAACTAAGTAATATTGAATACTAGAAATACTTGAATCGGGGCTAGATTTTAGCGTAAATATTACTACATTTTAAAAAAACACGATAAATGTTATACTTTTTTTCGTTAAAAATGAGGAAACTTTTTTTATGAAAATTGCAATTATTACTGACGATGCAGCTTCATTCACTAAAGAGGAAGCTTCTAAACTAGGAATCACAATTCTAAGAATGCCATTAATTATCAATGGGGAAGTTTATTTCCAAGACGAAAACATTGACGAAGATACATTTATTAAAAAATTAGAAAGCGGCGAAGACTGTTCAACAAGCCAACCATCACCTGGTGAAGTAATGGATCTTTGGAGAAAGCTTTTAAAAGACCATGATCAAATCGTGCATATCCCAATGTCTTCAGGATTGAGCGCAACTTGTGCTACCGCTTCTCAACTTGCTCAAGACGAGGAATTTAAAGGCAAAGTATTTATTATTGATAACCATAGAATTGAGCCAACATTGAAAGAAAGTGTTAGAGACGCTGTTAGCCTAGTTCAAAGTGGCAGAAGTGCTGAAGAAATTCAACAAATTTTAAATACAGATGGACCAAATTCATCAATTTATATCATGGTTAACACCCTAAAATACCTTAAAAAAGGCGGAAGAATCACTCCTGCTGCTGCTTTATTAGGCGGAGCACTTCATTTAAAACCAGTCTTATCAATTTTTGGCGGTAAACTTGATGCTTATGCTAAAGCAATCGGGGTTAAAAAAGCAAAGCAAGTAATGATCGATGCTGTTAAAAAGGATTTAGAAACTAAATTCAAGGATGTACCAAAATCCGAACTTTATTTTTCAATCGCTTATTCTAAAAATCTTGATGAAGCCAAGCAATTTGAAAAAGAATTTAAGGAAACTATTGGTATTGAAAACGTCGAATTAAGCACTCTTTCTTGCTTAATAGTAACCCATACTGGTCCAGGTGTTCTTGCTTGTACCGTTACTAAAAAATCAAACTAATATCTAATGAAATCTATTCAAAATATGTCTCTTAGGGAAGAGACATATTTTTATTTAAAATTAATTAGATTGTTTGTAAAATTAAGTGGTATGGATAGAGGGATGAAAAAGTGGCTACCTTTTGCTTCACTTGTTGAGCAAGGCAAGTTCTTAGAACAAATGATTTATCAGAAATATAAGGTTGAAAAACCTTTAGTTTTTAATGAACAATGCCGCAAAATCAATAATATTTTACTCAATTATGATTATAAAACCCCTTTAAACTTAAAAATATATTACGATGGTTATATCTATCAAATACAAGATACGATTATTTATATTGATATAAAAAAGAAGGTAGCATATTTTGATAATTTCTACCTTCCATTAAAAAACATAATTGATATTGAAGACCAATCAAGCCCTTTTGATGTTATTTGTTAATAACTTTTCATTGCATAAACAGGATAAAGCATAAATATAATAGCAAAACCAAACGAAAAGAAATTATAAATAAATGTAATTAGATATTGGAAAAATAAATCTATTCTTGAGTTTAATAAAACATTTCCAATAGCTTCAACAACACTTCCGTTTTCTACAAAAAATTGATAAAAAGCTAAGCCAAAAAGAATAATTCCTAATACAAACATAGCAATCGTTAATCCTTTTTTAGGATTTCGAGAATTAATAATTAAAATAATCGAATAAGCAATACCCACACCTAACGATGAGAAAATAGGAATAATTCTATACAAATCACCATGAGCAATACCTTCTATAAGAGTCAAAATAGTTGGAAGAAGATAGGTACAAATAGCAAGAGAAAGCATCGCATAAAGTGCACTTCCACTCGCTCCTCCTTTAGCTCTATAAAAATAAAAGGCTACTAAACAATAAAAAAGTATATCAACAACTAAAGAAAGTATGTTTAAAGCTGATGTATCGAAGTTGTAACTAACAATTGCGCCTACTGCTAAGTTCAATATCATAAACAAAACATACATTAAGCAAACAATCGTGGCAAAATTTAAAAATCCGTTATTAAAATTCAATCTCTTTTTCATGATTAAACATTATACATTAAAAGCAATTATAAAAAAAGAGAGCCGATCATCCGACCGGCTCATTATTGATTAATTTGAAATATAAATTTATTAGAATCTATATTTTTTGAAAGCTTTTAAGCCTTCATAAACAGCTTCATCGCCTAATTCTTCTTCAATTCTTAATAATTGGTTATATTTAGCCATTCTATCTGTTCTTGAAGCAGAACCTGTTTTGATTTGTCCAGCATTAACTGCAACAGCTAAATCAGCGATTGTTGTATCTTCGGATTCACCAGATCTATGAGAAACCATAGTTGTGTAACCATTGATATGAGCCATTCTAATAGCATCTAATGTTTCTGTTAAAGTACCAATTTGGTTAACTTTAATTAAGATTGAATTAGCGATACCTTTTTTGATACCTTCTGCTAAGATTGATGGGTTAGTAACGAATAAATCATCACCAACTAATTGGATTTTGTTTCCTAATCTTTCTGTTAAGACTTTCCAACCATCCCAGTCTTTTTCTCCTAAACCATCTTCGATTGTGAGGATAGGGTATTTTTCGACCATTTCTTCGTACCAAGAAATTAATTCTTCGCTAGTTTTAACACCTTGGCCGGATTTCTTTAAGTTATATGTCTTTGTTTCATCATCATAGAATTCACTAGCAGCAACGTCCATACCCATGAAAATATCTTTTCCAGGGACATAGCCAGCTCTCTTAATAGCTTCTACGATTAATTCTAATGGTTCAGTATTTCCTTCTTTACAAGATGGAGCAAATCCACCTTCGTCACCAACACCAGTAGAATATCCTTTTTCTTTTAAAACACCTTTTAAAGCATGGAATGTTTCAACGCCAGCTCTTAAAGCTTCACGGAAAGTATCAAAACCTGCAGGAATAATGAAGAATTCTTGGAAATCAACAGTAGAATCTGCGTGAGCACCACCATTAATAACGTTCATCATTGGAGTAGGTAAAACTTTTGCGTTAACGCCACCTAAATATTGATAAAGTGGTAATCCTGCATCAGCAGCACCAGCATGAGCAACTGCTAAAGAAACACCGAGTAATGCATTAGCACCTAAATTCTTTTTGAATGGTGTGCCATCTAATTCTAATAATTTTTTATCAACACCGATTTGATCGCAGGCATCATAACCAACGATTTCAGGAGCGATAACTTCATTAACATTATGAACTGCTTTTAAAACGCCTTTGCCATCGTATCTATTTTTATCGCCATCTCTTAACTCTAAAGCTTCTCTTTCACCTGTTGAAGCGCCGGATGGGACGATAGCTCTTCCATAAACACCTGAATCAAGTGTAACCTCAACTTCGATTGTTGGGTTTCCACGGGAGTCTAAGACTTCACGTGCGTGTACATCAATAATTTCTGACATTTAAGTATCTCCTTTTTAAAGTCATATTAATTATAGTAAAAATATAAATAAATTTAAAATGAAATTGATACGAAAGTTATTAATCTGTTAAAGTTTTTCGCATTAGGTTAATTGTATCTTTATAAAGAGTATAAACAGGGTTATTTTTATCTAAAAATCTTACATAAATACCACAAGACAAAAGAATTGAAACAACTTCTTTATAAGATCTAGTGACAATATTAACGATTTGGGAAGGTTTAGTATAATCGATTTTAATCGTATTTTTAAAAGATTTTTTTAATCTATTATATATTTCTTTTGAAGCTTCAATTGAAAAAGAACATAGAGGATCTTTTCCGTAAATTTCGTGATTTGGTAAACTCTTAATTAATTCAACATCTTGTTCGTTTCTTTCAAACTTTTGTTCTGGAATATAATCAACAAACTCAAGTTTATTAACCGAATATATTCTTAATGAATTTCTATAATATGCGAACAAATAAACAAAACCATCATAATTTTTAAAACATAGTGGTTCTATTGTACATTCAAATGGTTTTCCTTCTTTAATATATTTAATTCTAATCGCTTCTTTAGTTCTTATAGCATCAAGAATTTTAATCATTTTATCTAATGCCTTATCAGGAATAGTATCATTATGGAAAATAACATCTTCAGAAAGAATTATTCCACCGATTTTCTTGTTATTAAACATTTTTAAAACTCTTGGTGAATTTAATGTTAAATTAACTGCGTATAAATCATCTATAGAGTCAAAAGCTGAATTAAATAATTTTTTTCCTTCATAGGAATAACCGCCTTTTTTCCCTTTTCTAGATACGACACCTAAAGGTTGAAGACGTTTTGCATATCTTGAGACAGTTCTAATGTCAATATTAAATATACTTGCTATTTCATCGCGTGAAATAATTTCAGGAGAATGTGTTTGCAAGTATTCAAGAATATTCATGCAATTGATTAAATCTTGAGTTTGAATCATAAGTTTACCCTATTATCAATTCAAATTGTTAAAAAGAACTGTTTAATGTGTTTTTAATAATTAATAAAATAAATATTTAAACGTTTTTTAGAAAGTGGTGGAGATGCGGAGAATTGAACTCCGGTCCATAAATAACCCTACATTACTTCTACAGCTTAGTAAGAAAGAAGATTTAATTTCCTAAAGTTATTCTTACAAACATTTAAGAAACGAGATTATGAATACTAAGTTAAACTTATAATCATCGTCTAACTAGACTTCTTAACTAATTCAAACAATAAACTTAAGAAATTGAACGTTTAATGTTTGCACATTCCTTTAAACTAAATTAATTCTGCAATTAAGCAGCGAATGCTAAATTTTGTGTTCTGTTGCCAGATATTTTTATAGTGATTAGGTCACAACTCCGCTGCACATAATGCCAAGTCAAGATATGTCGAAACCAAGACATCCCCAGTAATTTAATTATAAGTGTCAAAAAACTTAGTTTTCAATCATTATATTTAGTAACTCAACAAAATCTTGCGATAAATCAAATTTGTTTATATCGTTCCTATTTAGGAACAAAACTTCTCCTTCTTTGCTAGATTTAATAGCACCTCTAAATTTATTGCTTTTATATAGAAAGGCGATGTACCTACTACCTGCTTCCCAAGGCCGTTCAAAAACTCCACAAGGTTTAACTTCAAGAAGTTCTAAACCAGTCTCTTCTTTTGCTTCTCTAAAAACACTTTCGATAATTGTTTCGCCGTTTTCAACATGCCCACCAGGGAATGTTAATCCTGGCCAATCTTCCTTCTTTCTATCCACTACTAATATCTCGTCTTCCTTATAAATGAGAATCATATTAGTTAAGATGCATTTTTGATATTTCTTATCCATTTTGATTACCTATAAAATTTAAAAAATCTCGAATTAATTTTTGTTATTATACCTTAAATAGTATATACTATTTAAACGTTGAGGTGATTATTAAATGGCAAGTAAAAACGCGAAAGTATTAAAACCAAAAAAGAAAAAGTTTAATTTTAATAAAGTATTCTTCTACTTAAAATCATTAATTAATAACGGCGTTGTTAAAGAAATAGGTATAAAACATTGGATTAGTTCTATATTCGTTATGTTACTCTCACTATTTATTAGTGTTATGCCTACATTAACTACTGAAGCTACTAGAAATGGTTCTTCGAGCATAAACAACCAATACAATGATGTTTTAGTTGAAGCAATTTATAACTATGTTGAGGATGAAACTGCCCCTGATTTAAAAATTGTTGACCATAAGTTATCAACAGTTGAACCAGTATCAAATTCATTAATTTATAATTACCAAAGAAGTAATTTAAGATTCGATATTTATTATTTTGATACCGATACAGGCGTATCATTCACCGATCAAATTAACTCTGTTTTAGAGAATAATCCTAATGTCTCTAATGCTATGTTCTTAGGAAGTGATCAATATTCTATTTCCATTTATCAACAAGGTTCCACTCAAATGGTTGGCAACACAGCTGGTAGATATGGGCATATCGAAGATATTGCCTCCTTCAAAAGTTATTTAAAGCAAAACGCAACTTCGCTTGAAGATATTAATGAAATCAAACAAGCTTATATGACTAACTTCTTTACCTTTGCAGACCAAGGTTATCTTGATATCAGAGGCCAACAAGTTGGTATGATGGTCGGAATTATTCTTGGTATCAATGGTGGTATTACTCTTCTTATTCTTCCTATCTTATTCTTGATGTCTAGAGGTAAAAATAACCCTAATAGAATATTAAAATTCTATCAAGTAATGGGTATTACGTTCCATGCTACATTAACCCCTGCAATTATTACTATGATTTTAGGTTATATTATGGGTTCTTCTTTACAAATTATGTCCATGATTTATGTAATGTGTTATGGATTTAGAGCTATGTGGCTAACAATGAAATATCTAAGAACTCCAATTCAATAAAATAAATTATAGTTAAATCTTGAGAATTCATGTTTATATGAATTCTCTTTTTTTATTAAAAAAACTTAGTCTATTCGACTAAGTTTTAACATTCATATCAGATAATTAGAGCAAAAAGTTTTGAACAAAATGAATTGCTGTTGTAGCTGTTTCTTCACTTGTACTTACATTAGTAAGAACAGTAGAAAGTAAAGCTAAGAACAAGAATACAATTCCAAATCCAAGTGTAAGATAAGAAACAATTAATTCAGAACCTCTTTCTTTAGTTTTAACAAAGACGTTTAATCCGCCACCAGTAATAGCACCAGAAGCGCCTTCACTTTTACCACCTTGAAGTAACCCCAAGACAATGATTACTAAGCAAATTATCCAGAATATCCAATCATACCATTGCATATTTTAAATCTCCTTGAACGCTTAAATATTTTATCTTTTAAATTTAATTAAGTCTACTTTTATTTATAAATTAAATAGACCTTGCTAACCTACTTTTTATTTGTTTCTTGAGGATTTCTTCTAACGGGAATCCATTTTGGTTTTGAGAAAACACCAATAGTTATTGTAATACAATAGATTATAGTAAAAACGGGGAAAAGTATTATGCCTGGGATTAAATCTCTTCTTCTTTTTGCGCCCATCTTTTTATAATCTAAAATAACTAACAAAGAAGATTGTAAAATTCCCATAAATAAGAATAATATCAATAAAACTATTCCAATAATTATCAACATCGTATAAAGGGCTTGCATTTGGCCAGTTATAGTTAGAAAAATTATTGCATAAATATAATAAAGAGGTAGCCAAATACATAGTATTGGACAAATTGGGATAAATAAGAAAGTTAAAATTTGTTCAATATACGAGAAATGTAATGTAGTGAAGAACTTGCCAAAAAGTTTAAAGAAGTATCTTTTTAACAACAAGATATTACCTGAGCCTAAACGAATATTACGAGCGTAAGTATCTTTAAAAGTCGATGGTAAATCCTCATAAACGACAGCATCTTCAACATAATGAGCACGATAACCTTGAAGGATTCTTTCAAAGTTAAATTCTGTGTCTTCACAAATTGTTACTGCATCAAAGCCATATTTTCTAGCAATTTCCATAGAAAACATTAATCCAGGACCTTGACAATGAGCATCAATATGAAGTCTTTCTCTAACTCTAGAAGAAAAGCGAGAATCGAAAACATAATATAATCCGCAAGCTTTAGTATAACCACTTTGATTTATATTTATAGCTGATTCATAAGGCCTAGCTAATTTTACACCACTAGAAAAAGCATCATTCATTAAAGAAATAAATTCTTTATTTACATGATTGTCAGCATCTAATCTAATAATAAAATCATAATTTATATTACTATCTAATATCTCTTGTACTCCTGCTTTTAATGCATAGCAAACTATATGATGACTTTTATCTGGATCGTTTAAAGCGAAAACCTTTGCCCCAGCTTCTTTAGCTTTTAAGGCTGTACCATCAGTACAATTATGTGCAACTACATATACATCGAATAAATCTTTTGGATAATCTTGATTATCTAGTAAATCTTTAATGGTATTATATATAACACTTTCTTCATTTCTAGCAGCAATAAGAATTGCGCAGCGATGTTTCTTATCGCTCTTTTTATATGTCTTTTTTTTAACCCAAAAAAGACACATGTAAATGAGTTGTAATAAAAAAGGCACACCAATAAAATATAAAATAACATTATTAATGGCAGTTAATACTTCATAAAGTGTATCGTACCACATAGTTTAGATATTATAACATAAGTTTTAGTTTTGCGAATTATTTCATTTGCTTTAATTCAAAAAGAAGCTCTCTTAGCTCTATAGCTTTTTCAAAATCAAAAACCTTAGCTGCTTTTCTCATCTCAGATTCAACAAATTTAATTCTTTCTTCAATTTCTTTTTTAGACAATTTAACTTCTTCATTTTTAATTTTAGTAAGTTTATTATCTTCAAATGTAATTGCATGAATTGGATCGACAATTTCTTTAATAATGGTTGTAGGAATAATGCCATATTCTTCGTTATATTTTTCTTGAACCTTTCTTCTTCTATTTGTTTCTTTAATACATTTTTCCATTGATTCTGTAATCTTATCAGCATACATTATTGCTTCACCATTAGCATTTCTTGCAGCTCTACCAACTACTTGAATTAAACTCCTTTCACTTCTTAAGAAACCTTCTTTATCAGCATCTAAAATAGCAACTAAAGAAACTTCAGGAATATCTAAGCCTTCTCTTAAAAGGTTGATTCCAACTAAAACATCATACTTACCTTTTCTTAATTGATAAATAATTTCGCCTCTTTCTAAAGTTTTACACTCATTATGTAAATAAACAGTTTTAATTTCTTTACCTTTAAGATATTCTGTTAAATCTTCAGCCATTCGAATAGTTAAAGTAACAACCATAACTCTTTCTTTTCTAGCTACACGTTCTTTAATTTCCAATAATAAGTCGTCAATTTGACCCAAAGTTGGTCTAACTACAATTTTCGGATCAAGGAGTCCGGTTGGTCTAATGATTTGTTCAGCAAATTTTCCATTAGTCTTTTCTAATTCGAAAGGTCCTGGAGTTGCGCTAGTAAAGATTACTTGGTTAAATTCTTCGACAAATTCATCAAAATTAAGTGGTCTATTATCAAGGGCAGAAGGTAATCTAAAACCATAATCAACTAAATTTTGCTTTCTTGATTTATCACCATTAAACATTCCTCTAACTTGAGGGATGGTAGCGTGACTTTCATCGATTATCATTAAATAATCTTTAGGAAAATAATCCATTAAACAAAATGGTTTTTCTCCTTCTTTTCTTCCATCTATATGGCGAGAATAGTTTTCTATTCCTGGACACATTCCAAATTCAAGAAGCGATTCGATGTCGTGATTAGTTCTTTGCTCAATTCTTTCGGCTTCTAATAATTTTCCTTCGCTTTTAAAATATTCAATTCTTTCTTTTAATTCTTCTTTTATTCTTTCACAAGCTTTAGTAATTCTGTCTCTTGTAGAAGCGTGGTCATAAGCAGGGAAAAAGGATAAAACTTGATAACTTTCTAAAATTTCTCCTGTCAAATAATTACATTTATAAATACCATCAACTGTGTCACCAAAGAGTTCTATACGAATATACTCATCTTTATCGCCCGCTCTCATAATGGATATAGTATCTCCATGTATCCTAAATCTACCAGGTGCAAGATCTATTTCATTTCTTGTATAAGCAGAATTAATTAATTTAGTAGTAAAATCTTTTAAGTCTAGTTCTTCATCGACTCGCACTTCAAAAGCCAATTTTTTATATTCTTCAGGGTCAGTCAAACCATAAATCGAGGCAACTGAAGCTACAACAATTGTATCTCTTCTTGAAACAATAGAGTTAACAGCAGCAACTCTCATCATTTCAATTTCTTCATTCATTACAGCATTTTTTTCAATATATGTATCACTAGATACAACATAAGCTTCAGGTTGGTAAAAATCAAAATTTGAAACAAAATATTCAACTCTATTATGTGGAAAAAGTTCTTTCATTTCTTGATATAATTGACCAGCAAGAGTTTTGTTATGAACTAATATTAAAGTAGGTTTTTGAACAGCCGTTATAACATTTGCCATAGTAAAAGTTTTACCGGTACCAGTTGCACCAAGTAATACTTGGAACTTTTTACCTTCGTTAATTCCTTCGACCAATTCTTTAATGGCTTTAGGCTGATCTCCTGTTGGTTTAAATTTTGAAACTAATTCAAAATTATTTTGGTTCATCATTTTTACCTTCTTCATTTTCTTTTTTATCTTCTGCAAATTTTTTAATCTTTTTTATTGAGTTATCTTTACTAGAATGTAATTTTGAGAAGCCTTCGCCTGCTACAGTTGAACATTCGCCAATAATCATAAATGCTTTACTATCAACTTCCGCAACTAAATCTTTTACATTAATAAGTTCGTTTCTTGCAAAAATAATTCTTACACAGATTCTATCCTCATCAGAATAACCACCCTTAACATTATATACTGTCACACTTCTATCTAAATCTTTTATGACTCTATCTCTAAGAACTTTTGGCTTATCTGTAATAACGTCCGCAAAATATGCTCCACTTTGTCTAACGTAAACAAATTCAATCATCAATGAACAGAGCACCGCTGAAAATATACCTATTAAAGATGCTAAGAAACCATAGGATGAGTTTTCAACTAATTGAATAATTATCCCAGTTAAGACAATAGAAACATCAAATATAAGGGCACAATTTGAGGTTTTTATACCTGTAAATTTATTTAAGATAAAGGCTAAAATATCTAGGCCTCCTGTAGAACCACCACCAATAAAAGTAATTCCGCAGCCGATTCCCGTTAAAGCCCCTCCAACAAGGCCGATAATTATAAGTCTTCCTGGTTGTAATAACTCAAGGTTAATAATTTCAACGACGCCACCGCTATTTGTAACAGACATTCCGTCATTAATTAATAAATTAAGAATATATTCGCTTATTCCTGTTCTTAAAATAATAGAGAATATAATTGGATAGACAATAGAAGAAATTAAAGTATTTACAGAAAACTTTAGTCCTAAGAAAATTAAACCAAGAAAAAAAAGAGCCCAAGTAAAAATAGTTACAATAATATCAACATCGATTGGAATATATTTTGATAAAACAATTCCTAAGCCAGATAATCCTCCGGAAACAATATTAAAAGGTACTAAAAACACCGCAGCTCCAAAGGCTACAATAAAAGTTCCAAAAATAACTAAAAATGCTTTTAGAATATGTTTAAATATTGCTTTTCTTGTTAACTTTTCGTTAATTTTTACTTTCATTCATTTTCCTCATTTCTAAATAAGCGTAAATAAATCCTTCTATCTCGCCATCCATAACCTTATCAATTTGAGTCATCTCATAATTAGTACGATTATCTTTGACTAAAGTGTATGGGCAAAAAACATATGATCTGATTTGAGAACCCCATTCAATATTTTTCTGCTCACCTATAATATTCTTTAATTTTTGTTTTTTAATCAACTCTTCTCTTTCAAAAAGTTTAGATTTTAGCATATTCATTGCTAATTCTTTATTTCTAAGCTGAGTTCTTTCAACTTGAGAAGAAACGACTATACCTGTTGGAATGTGTGTTATTCTTACTGCTGTTGAAACCTTATTAACGTTTTGCCCGCCAGCGCCACCACTTCTATATAAGTCAATTTTTAAATCATCTGGATTTATATCTATATTAATTGAATCGTCAAATTGTGGAGTAACCGATACACTTGCAAAGGAAGTATGTCTTCTTTTATTCGAATCAAAAGGGGAAATTCTTACTAATCTATGAACACCTTTTTCTGACTCTAACAAACCATAGGCATTTTTGCCTTCAACTAACATTGTGACTGATTTTATACCAACTTCTTCTCCTGGAAGAAAATCGATTATAGAAAATTTTAGTTTTTCTCTTTCACAAAAACGCTCATACATTCTAAGGAGCATATCAGCCCAATCACAAGCTTCAGTACCACCAGCGCCAGGATGAATTTCTAAAATACAGTTTGAATGATCATATTCCCCGAAAAACAATACTTGAATTCTTAAATCTTGAATATCTTTAAATAAACTATCAGCTTCAGTTTCAAGTAAATCTATCATTTCATTATCATCTATATCTAAAGATGAAGCAAAATCAGAAACTTCTTTTATTCTTTTTTTACAAAAAATAAACTTTTCCTTGTTTTCAACTAAGGAATTTCTCTCATCAATTAATTTTTTAGCCTCTCTTTGGTTTGAATAAAAATTTACGTCTAAAATTAATTTATCTATTTCTTCTATTCTTTGATTAATTGTAGAGTTGTCAAAGTGAGTCACCAAGAGCTTCTAAAAGTTCTTCCTTTTCTTTTATTTCGTTTCTAAGTTTTAATAAATCCATAATTAATTAGTGTGAATTGAGTCAAAATCTGTATCTTCGGCTGCTTCTTTATCTTTATCAATTTCGCTTATATTTAAATTAGCCTTAACTTCATCAGTATTAGTTACAATATTTTCTTTTGGCTTATCTTGAATTGTAACTTTTTCTTCTACTTCAGTAGTATCTTTAGTTTCATCTCCGACAATTTCAGGAGTTTCAGGTTTAATAGCGCTTTGAGGAGCTACACTTTCAGTAATAGTAGAACTTTGAGTTGCTGTAACAACTGGTCTAGCTGAACCATCTAATGTTGATTGAATTTCTACAACAGGTTGACTTGCTTTTCTCTCTTGAAGTGCCTTTCTTTGAGCATCCATTTGAGCTTGTCTATTCATAATGTATTCCTTGATTTTTTCTTTTCTTAATTCTTCTTCACTTAAACGTCTTGTTCTTGTTGAAGTTGCAGTAGTTGTAGCTGTTTTCTCATCAACATTAACTTTTAATCCTTCGGCATTTCCTTCTTTTTGAGGAGTGTTTCCTGTTCCTGGTTTAATTTCAGTTGTGAATTCCTCTTTTTTGGCAATTCTAAGGTTTAAGAGGTTTAAAACAACTTCTAAAGCGATAGTTTCTTGCATTTCTCTAAATAATCCCCAACCTTCATTAACATAATCTTGAAGTGGATTTGTTTGAGCATAACTTCTTAAAGTGACTGACTCTCTAAATCTTGTCATATTATCAATTTGTTGAGTCCAGTTTCTATCAATAACTCTTAAAGTGATTTGTCTTTGAATTTTTTCAGCTTCTTCAGGATTTCCCCAAGTTTTCTTCTTATCTTCATAAGCTTGTAATAAAAGTTCTGTTAAATCACTTGCTGCATCTTCGACACTAGCATCATCCCAAACTTGAGGTTTAATAATTCCTTCAGCAAGGAAACGAGGTGTAACAATGCTTAAAAGTTTATTGCCATCGATAGTAGAATTCTTTGAGTCTTCTTTTGTTGAACGTTTCGCAATAGCAACGCCGCATTTATCGAACATTTCGATTAATAAGGAATTGATATCTGTTGCAAACAAAATTTGGTCTCTTTGTGCATACATAATATGTCTTTGTTTACTTAAAACATCATCGTAATCAAGTAATGTTTTACGAACATCAAAGTTTTGTCCTTCAATACGTTTTTGAGCAGATGTGATGGCATTAGTCATGATTCTCATATCAAGTGGCTCATCGCCGAATGAGGCAAAAGTTTTTCTTAGACTATCGCTTGCAAATCTAACCATTAACTCATCATCTAAAGACACAAAAAATTGGCTAATACCAGGATCTCCTTGTCTACCACTTCTACCTCTAAGTTGGTTATCAATTCTTCTTGATTCATGTCTTTCAAAACCAAAAACGTATAAGCCACCTAAGGCTCTTGTTTCATCAGTAAGTTTAATATCAGTACCTCTACCAGCCATATTAGTGGCAAGAGTAATTCTTCCCTTTTGGCCGGCTTGAGCAACAATTTCAGCTTCACGAGAGTGGTTTTTAGCATTAATCATTTCATAACGAAGTCCAGCTTTATCAAGTTCACGAGCTACTTCTTCAGAAGCTTCAACAGAAGGTGTACCAATTAATATTGGTTGACCAGTTGAATGTACTCTTTGAACTTCTTTAATTAAAGCCTTCATTTTTGCAGCTTTATTAGCAAAAACCAAATCGTTTAAATCTTTTCTAATAACTGGTCTATTAGTTGGAATACAAATAACTTTCATAGAATAAATTTTATTAAATTCTTCTTCTTCAGTTTTTGCAGTACCAGTCATACCTGATAATTTTTTAAATAATCTAAAGAAGTTTTGATAAGTAATAGTAGCCATTGTAACTGTTTCTTCTTTAATTTCAACGCCTTCTTTAGCCTGGATCGCTTGTTGCAAACCATCGGAGTATTCTCTACCTTTTAAAACACGTCCGGTAAATTGGTCAATAAGTTGAATTTCACGGTTTTCATCAACAAGGTATTCAACATCTCTACCCATAATAAAGTTTGCTTTTAAAGCTTGGTGAATTCTATGAACTAATTCTTGATATTGAGGTGCATATAAGTTTTGAATGCCGAACATTCTTTCAGCTTTAGATACGCCAGAATTTGTTAAATTTACAGTTTTTGATTTAACATCGATTTCATAATCTCCATCAGGTTCATATTCTGGATGTTTTCTCTTATATTCTTCATCTACTTGTGTGGAAGCTTTAAGCATTTTACAGAATCTATCAGCAACTTGGTAAGCGCTAGCAGCAACCTTTGAACCACCAGAAATAATGAGTGGGGTTCTAGATTCATCGATTAAAACAGAGTCGGCTTCGTCAACAATGCAGTAATTCAATCCTCTTAAAACGCGTTTTTCAGCCGTTGGAGCCATATTATCACGAAGATAATCGAAGCCAAGTTCAGAGTTAATTGTGTATGTGACATCACACGCATGTGCAGCTTTCTTTTCAGGATTTGTTAAAGAATGTAAGTTAACGCCAGTAGTTAAACCTAACCAACGATAAATTTGACCCATTTCATTAGCATCTCTTTGGGCTAAGTATTCGTTAACTGTAACAATGTGAACCCCTTTTCCTTCAAGTGCGTTTAGATAAGTTGGCATAGTTTCGGTTAAAGTTTTACCTTCGCCAGTTTTCATTTCGGCAATTTCACCATCATTTAAAACTAAACCACCTATAATTTGTACCTCAAAAGGGAACATTCCTAGAACACGTCTTGCTGCTTCTCTACATACAGCAAAAGCTTCAATCTTGATATCTTCAAGAGTTTGACCATTTTTTAGTCTCTCTTTAAATTCAACTGTTTTATGTTTGAGTTCATCATCACTTAAAGCCTTCATAGTATCTTCAAGTGCTTCGACTTTTTGTGCTTGTTTTCTGTATTTTTTTAATAATCTTTGATCTACTCTAAATATTTTATTAATAATATCGCTCATATCTTTTCCTTAAATATATAAAAATCTTAAATATTTTACCATTATAAACAAACTTGGGCAAATCATAATAATCACGATAAAACAAACCTTTTATCCTTTATTTTTTCTAGTTCATCTTTCGAGAATTCTCTTTTAGCAACTACTAGTATTTTTACATCTTTATTTATATAATTTTTAGTTAGTTCAATAGTTGCTTTTAAAGAGCTTCCAGTGGTACAAATATCATCGCAAATCAATATGTTTTTATCTCTTAATATTTCTTTATTTAATAATAAAAAGTTATCTTTTACTTTTGTTCTTTCAACATAACTTTTTAAATGTTGATCATCGTCACGTTTCTTTATTAAGACATCTTTTAAAATCGGAAGGTTTAAACATGAAAATATTTCTTCAACTTGATTAAAACCTCTATTTAGGTCTTTTTGTTTATAAGATGGAATCGGAAGAATATAGTATTTTTTATATTTTTCTTTTAATTCTTTAACAAAATAGGCTAGAAATATATCTTTTAATTCATAATCTAAACAGCCTTTAAATTGATAAATTAATTTTTTCAAAGTTTCGTTATATTCAAAAATAGCAATAGATTCTATTCCTTCGATTTTAAATTTCTTAAATACTGGATTTAACTCTTTTAAACACTTACTACATATTGGTTCATTATAAAGAAATGAATGAATATTATTTGTATATATTCGATTAAAACAAATTTTACAAATCCTTGTTGTAGTCTTCAATTGTTCTAATTGATTTATCCATTTCTTTGGTTCTTTTTTTAGAAACATAATATATATCTCCACTAGGAAAATCTTTTACTCTTCCTACTCTTCCTGCAATCTGAATTAAAGCTGCCGAATTATATAATTCGTTATCGCTATTAAAAATTATTACCTGTAAATTTTTTAAAGTAACACCTCTTTCTAGAACTGATGTTGTTATTAAATAAGAATATTTATTATTTCTAAAATCTTCGATTAATATCGCTCTTTCTTTTCTTTTTGAATGCACATAATTTCCTCTCTTTATAAAGAGTTTTACAATCTCATAAAGCGATTCGCATTCTCTAATTGTTGCGCAAAACACTAGTACAGGTTTATTCTCTTTTTCATATTCTTTTAATTTTTTGATTACAAATAATTCCTTAAATATAAAATATCTTATTTTAATCTGTGGAACTGGCAAAGGATGATGGTGATAGCGATGAAATAACGTTAACATTTCGTGATTTTCTTTTTTGAATTCTTCAATTACTTTGTCGCTTGGAGTGGCTGACATAAGACAATAATTACCTTTCATTGATCTTAAAAACAAGGCATGTAAAACCTCATTATCTCGATATGGAAAAGCATCGATTTCATCTAAAATTAGAAGATCAAAATAATGCTCATAACGATAAAGTTGATGAGTCGTTAAAACAATAATATCTCCTTCCTTTTCTTTGGTGTTACCTCCATAAAGGGCGATAACTTTATTTTTAGAAAATGAATTCGCAAGTCTATTTCTTAATTCAATAACAACATCTCTTCTTGGAATTGCAAAACCAACATGTTGAGATAAACTTAGCGCATATTCTATTAATCTAAACACTAATTCTGTTTTGCCCGCTCCACAAACTGCATAAATAAGCGTGTTAACCTTATTTTTATAGTTTTCTAGAACTTGTTTGGAAATGTTATCTTGCTCAGGTGAGAGTGTATAATTTATTGTTAGTAAATCATTATCATATTTGGTTTTGTTATATATATTTTCGTCAACTACTTCACCTTGAAAAGATATACATCTTCTACAATAAGTTTTACCATTTCTAATTCCTAAATATTTTTCGTCTTTATTACCGCAAAGCGGGCAAACATAGTTAATAAAATCACCCCCCCTATACTATACAAGAATGTATGGAAGAAGATATTTTATCCCTATAAATTTAAAAATTATTTATTTTCGAAATCGATTATAGTTTGAACTCTTTTTTCATGCCTTCCGCCTTCAAATTTTGAATTCATATAAATATGTATTCTTTTCAAAACTTCTTCATAAGTCATAAAATTAGCACCAAAAGCAATGGCGTTTGCATTATTATGTTCTTTTGCAAGATGAGCAACTTCATCATTATATAAAATTGCGCATCTAACGCCTTTAACTTTATTGGCAGCAATGGAAACACCCTCTCCGCTATTACAAATTAAAATAGCAAAATCTGCTTGATTATTAGCGACTTTTAATGCTGTATTTAATGCAAACTCTGCATAATTACAACTTTCTTTAGAAAATGTGCCATTATCAATTAAAGTGTGACCTTCTTTTTCTAAATCTTGAATTAATCTTTTTTTATAATCAAATCCACCATGATCAGATCCAATAGAAATTCTCATAATTATCCATTAATCTCCTTTAAAATATCGTCTAATTTGACATTTCCTTGTCTTAAAAGTATAACATTATTTCCATCAATTTTAATTACAGTCGAAGGAACATTAGATTTTGTTTCTCCTTCAACAATAGCTCCTAAGCCTTCCCTAAAATAGTCATAGACTTCTTTTGAATTTTTTGCTGGTGGCAAATCACTTGGATTTGCTGAAGGTACTAAAAGAGGTTTGTTTAAAGTATTAATAAGATTTAAAACATATGGAGAATTTGGAATTCTTATTCCAACAAATCCAGTTCCTAAATCCAAATATTCAGGTATATTTGGCTTTGATTTAACAATAACTGTGATTTCTCCAGGAGTAAATTTATCAATAATTTTTTTTGCTAAATCATTCAATTCAACAAAATCTGTTACTTGTTCTATATTTGAAATCATCAAAGTGAATGGTTTGTCTGGATGACGATGTTTGATTTTTACTAATTTATCGAAATTTTCTTTTGAAGTTGATAAAACAGCCAAACCATAGACGGTTTCTGTAGGAAAAGCAATAATTTCTCCTTTTTCTAAGCATTCGCAAGCTTCTACAATTTGATTTTCATTAAGAAATATCATCACTTTCATAGCCTCCTAAAATAAATAAGAATCTTGTGCGACCAAAACTATCTTTTTGGAAGCGATACATTGAATTATTCTCATCAAAATATTTGTAAATTAAATCAGTGAGTTTATCCTCTTGATCATAATTAATTTCAAAAGCTATCAAAAATTTATCTTTCATTATATCTTTATAGTTTTTAAAAATTTCTTCGTAAAAGTATGTTCCATTCTCAACATATATTGCGTTTAATGGTTCGAATTTTTTGACGTTTTCAGCAATATCTTCGATTTTTTCAACATAAGGCGGATTTGAAATTAATATATCAAATTTTTTATTTAAGGATTTTACTGATTCTAAAATATTTCCAGTTAAAAAGTTTACATTTAAACCATTATCTTCAGCATTTTTTATAGCAATATTAATCGCTTGCGAAGAAATATCGCTACCATACACATTGCTCTCGCTAAATTCTTTCTTTAAAGAAATAGCAATGATTCCAGATCCAGTGCAAACATCAATAATATTTTCACGTGGTAATTTATTAGCACGAACAACTCCGATAGTTTCTTGAATTAGTTCTTCTGTTTCTGGTCGAGGAATTAAAACATTTTTATCAACATAAAACTTCATTCCATTATATTCGTGTTTATTAAAAAGATATTCTAATGGTTCGTCGTTATTTGCACGTGAAAATAAATTTTGAGCCATATTTTCATCTTTACACTCTTTGTCAAAATTAATGATTAAATCAGTAAATGAATTTAATTCGTTTACATGAATTAATATTTCATAAAGCATAGAGTCAGTCAAATATTCACTAACTCTATGTTTTCTCATATCAAAAAATAATTCTCTATTAGTCAATTTTATTACCCTTAATCAATTGTTCTTGCTCGTAGTTAGTCAATGCCTCAATAATATCGTCTAATTCACCTTCCATAACTCTATCGAGTTTTTGAACAGTAAAACCAATTCTATGGTCGGTTACCCTATTTTGAGGATAGTTATAGGTTCTAATCTTTTCGTTTCTATCACCAGAACCTACTTTCGATCTAAAAGAAGCTTCTTTTGCTTGCTTCTTTTCTTCTTCAAGTTGAGCTAATTTAGATGCTAACATTTGCATACAGATTTCATGATTTTGAATTTGAGATTTTTCAGTTTGACAAGAAACAACAATCCCAGTAGGAATATGTGTAATTCTTACAGCAGATTCAGTTTTGTTAACATTTTGTCCGCCAGCACCTTGAGAACGATATCTATCAACTCTTAAATCTTCTGTTCTAATATGAACTTCATCTGTTTCTACTTGAGGCATGACAACAACTGTTGCTGTAGAAGTATGAATTCTACCGCTAGCTTCTGTCTTTGGAACTCTTTGGACTCTATGAACACCGCTTTCATATTTTAAATGAGAATATGCATCAGAACCACTAACGATAAAAGAAACATATGAATAGCCGCCCACGCCACAAGGAGTTTCATCTAAAATCTTTACCTTATAGCCTTCTTTATCGCAATATCTAATATACATTCTGAATAAATCACCAGCAAAGATATTAGCTTCGTCACCACCAACGGCTCCTTTTATTTCAAAAATAATATCTTTGCCATCATTAGGGTCTTTAGGAATTAACAAAATTCGAAGTTCTTCAATAATTTTTTCCATTAAAGAATCATTATTTTTAATTTCTTCTTTGCCCATAGCAGAAATTTCAGGATCAGAATCATTTGCCATTATTAAAGCATCTTCTTTATTTTTCTCAGCTAATTTATATTCATTATATTTTTCTACAACAGGTTCTAAATCACTTCTTTCTTTATTTAGTGATTTAAATAATTTCATATCTTTAGCTGTTTCTTCTTTAAGTAATAAATCATCTATTTCTGAAAGTCTATTTTTACTAGCTATAAGTCTATCTTCCATGTTTTTTTCCATATTCTTCCTCCCACAACAAAAACTATCTATAATCCAATATAAAATCTATAAAAATAAATTTAATATCTCATAAACGAAGATATTATATTAAAAAGTGAGTTCTTTTTAAATAATAATATTATTTAATAAAATTCTTAATTATACTTTTTTATTGTACTATTTTTATATAAAATATTCTTATTAAAAATTATGTCATATCAAGCACTTTATAGAAAATATCGTTCAACGAATTTTGAACAAATTTATGGTCAAGAAGCCGTAGTAAAAACATTACAAAACGCACTAAAATCTAACAAAATAGCTCACGCTTATCTTTTTTCTGGTCCAAGAGGAACAGGAAAAACATCAATCGCAAGACTATTTGCAAAAGCTTTAAATTGTGAAGAAGGCTTAGGAACAATTTGCGATAAATGTTCTAATTGTAAGGAAATTGCATTAGGTATTTCACCAGATGTTATTGAAATTGATGCTGCCAGCAATAGCGGGGTTGATGAAGTTAGAAATTTAATTGAAAAAGTAAAATATGCCCCTACTAAATCTAGATATAAAGTTTATATCATAGACGAGGTACATATGATGTCTAATAGTGCATTCAATGCACTTCTTAAAACGCTTGAAGAGCCACCTTCCTATGTAGTTTTTATTCTTTGTACTACTGAATTATATAAGGTTTTACCTACAATTGTATCAAGATGTCAAAGATACGAATTCCAAAAATTAACTGATGACGAATTGACTTCTTTAATTAAAAAAGTTTTGTTAAACGAACACGTAACATATGAAGAAGAAGCTATAAAAGAAATTGTAGAATTAGCTAATGGAGGTGCAAGAGATGCTTTATCAATTCTAGATCAAGCCATATCTTTTTCTGGTAATTCAATCAAATTAAGTGATATCGAATCTCTTTTTGGTCTAACTTCTAAAAAAGAAAAAATTGTATTACTTGAATCTATAAAAAAACAAGATTATCAATCTCTACTTAAAACTTTTTCTCAACTTACTGAAAAAAATATTGATTTAATAAGATTTATCAACGAAATTTTAACTTTATTAAAAGAATCATTAATCTCAAAAAAGACAAAACGAGATAGTAATGATATGTATGTTTCTCTTGTTTCCAAATATTTTGATGAAAACCAAGAAGAAAATCTTATTAATGTTTTACTAGATTTATTAAAAGAAATTAAAATTTCAAATAATCCTTCTTTAGTTGCTGAAATTTATTTAATTAAAATGATTGAATCAATTAATAAAACTAAAGATGTAGTCGTTGAAACTAAAGTTGTTCAAACTAAACCTATTATTCAACAAGAAAATACAGCTGTCAAAGAAGTTAGCGCGCCAGTTGTCAACAAAGAAGCTGAAAAATCTCAACAATTTGAATCTTTAGCTACTTCTTTGCCAAAACACAATGTTGATGTGACTAAAGTTAGGCAAACTAAAGAGCCAATCAAAAAAGATGAAACTCCAACCCAAATGATGGATGCTATAGATAATTTAAAACCTATTTTTGAAGACACTCCATCAATAAAAAACGAACCATCTTTAGAAATAACTGGCGAAAAGAATTCTTTAGATATTGATTCTTTAATTAAACTTACCGTTATTTCTAACAAAGAAGCTAAAAAAGAATTACTAAAAAGATGGAAATATTTAGAAGCATATAAAAAAGATGCTAAATTAAAACCATATGTTGAACTACTTTTAAAGGGCATACCATATCTTCTGTGTGATACAATTTTAGTATTGATGTTTAATTATTCTAAAGATTCTAATATTGCTAACATCAAAGCTAATCAATCAAAATTAGCCGACTGTGTTGAAAAAATATTACTAAAACGTGTACAAATTTACGCTTTAGACCGAATTGAAGGCACAGAATTAATAACCAAATATCGTAACTTAGACGAGGTAAGAAAACTTCCAAAAGCTAGGGAAGTTAATCTAGACGAAATTAAATTTTAAGGAGAAAATTTATTTATGAACATGCAACAAATGTTACAACAAGTCAAAAAAATGCAAAGAGAATACGAAAAACAACATAAAATACTAGAAGAAACCGTATTTGAAGGTTCTGCTAATGGTGTTGTTAAAGTATATTTAAAAGGTGATTTCACCATCTATAGAATTGAAATTTTAGACGATGATATATTAAATAAAGATGATAAAGACACTTTAGAAGAATCAATTAAACTTGCTTATCAATCTGCTAAAGATCAAATCATGTCAAAAGAAGATGAATTAACAGCAAAATTCCAAAAACAACCTGGAGGGATGTTGTTTTAAATGCGAGAACTTCTTTCAATAGTAAATCTCACTAAGGCTTTTTCTCAGTTTCCCTCCATAGGAGAAAAAACTGCAGAAAGAATGGCTTATGCTCTACTTGAAATGGATCAAGAACAAATCCAGTTTCTTATGTCTTCAATTATTGATGTAAAAGAAAATATAAGACATTGTCCAAATTGTGGAGCTTTAATCGATACTCCTAATTGCCCATATTGCAACGAAGAAAGAGATCATAATACATGTATAGTCGTCCCTTATCCTAAAGATATTATGATTTTTGAAAAAATGGATAATTTTCATGGTATTTATCATTCATTAAATGGTGAACTTTCTTCGATTAAAGGAATATCAATAAATGACTTACGCATTAATGAACTTAAGGGAAGAATAAAAAAAGAACATATAAAAGAGTTAATTTTAGCTACAAATCCAACGGTAGAAGGCGAAACTACCGCCCTTTACATTGCAAAATTATTTGAAAACGAAAATATAAATATAACTAGACTTGCTCATGGAATTCCAATCGGAAGCAACATTGAATATAGCGATAAATTAACTCTTTTAAAAGCAATTGAAAATAGAACAAAGATTAAATAAGGATATTTTATGTTTATAACATTTGAAGGAATTGATGGTTCAGGAAAATCAACTGTTGCTGAGTCAATATATGAAAAATTAGAAAAAGAAGGCTATAACGTTATTCTAACGAGAGAACCTGGTGGGGTTAGAATTGCCGAAGACATTCGAAACATTTTAGTTAATAAAAATAATACTAATTTAGACGAAAGAACCGAGGCCCTTCTTTTTGCAGCCTCTAGAAGACAACATTTAGTCGAAAAAGTTATTCCTGCTTTAAAAGAAAATAAACTTGTTTTATGTGATAGATTTATAGACTCTTCTTTAGCTTATCAAGGAGGAGCTAGAAAAATAGGTGTTGAAAATATATTAAATATTAACTTATTTGCAACCGAAAATCTTCTTCCTGACTTAACTCTACTTTATGATCTTACCCCTGAATTAGCTTTAGAAAGAATTAACAAAAATAAAAATAGAGAAGTTAATCGATTAGATTTAGAAAAAATAAATTTTTATAGAGACTGCCGAACTACTTATCTTGAACTATCAAAAAAATATACTAATAGGTATCGAGTAATCAATGCATCAAAACCTTTAGAGGAAGTTATTGAAGAAACTTACAATATTATTGAGGAAACTTTAAAAACTAATGAACACTGAAGAATATTTAGCTAAATATCAGCCAAATACTTATCAACTATTTAAAAACGTTCTTTCAAAGAATACTTTTTTTCACGCATATTTATTAAGTGGACCAAAAGGATCTTCTTTACATAACATTGCACTATTCTTAGCCAAGTCTTTACTTTGCAATAGCTCAATATTTGCCTGCGATAACTGTCCAATTTGTAATAGAGTTAATGATTTAACTTATGGTGATTTATTAGTCTTTGATGCAAAAAAAGATTCAATTAAAGTTGATGCCATTAGAGATAAAATTGAAGGTCTTTTTTCTCAAAGTGCAAGCGAAAAAAGAGGAATTAAGATTTATATAATTAATAATATTGAATATTTATCTACTCAAGGTTTAAATGTCTTACTTAAATTTTTAGAAGAACCACCAAGTGATACTTACGCTATTTTTACAAGTGAAAATGAAAGCGGAGTTTTACCAACAATTTTATCAAGATGTGAAATTATTAGATTCAAAAATATAGATAAACATAATTTTTTAGAAATGGCTAAAAAACAAAACTTTGAATCTCCTTATTTTCAATATGCTGCTTTAATTTCTAATGATTATGAAGAGATAATTGAATTATGCAAAAACGAAAATTTCACCTTGGTAGTAGATTGCTTAAAAGAGTTAATTAATCGACTTATAGATAAATATAGTGCTAGATTTTATCTAGAATCTAATGTTTTAAAATTTATTAACACCAAGGAAATGGCTTACTATTTATATGATTTATTGATTTCATTATTAAATCAAGCTTTGAATAAAACATATGTTAATCAAATAGTTTTTTCATCAATTGAACCACTTGTTAATATTTTAAAATCAAGAATAAATGATTTAAATAAAACTATACTAACTATCCTACAAGATGAATACCAAATTAAAAACAATATCAATCTAAACTTACTTATATTACATACTTTTGAAGCTATTATTTCATAAGTTTTGTTTAAGAATATAAAACGAAATTTTTTAATTGACAATTAAATTTTTACAATTGT
Organism: uncultured Bacilli bacterium; assembly: GCA_944350425.1. GTDB lineage: Bacteria > Bacillota_I > Bacilli_A > RFN20 > CAG-826 > Onthovivens. Next base: position 37,716 of record CALVOX010000004.1, on the reverse strand, counting down.
CAAGTTTTTATTTTATAAAAGTCTTGTCAAAAATTAAAAAAGATTCTAACATATAGACAATAAAAGAGTTCAGAAAGAACTTAAAGATTCTTCAACCTATTGAATAGAATCTCACCTCTAGTGAAAATATAATATTAAAAAATTAAACAAGGATAGAGGTATAATAATTAAACAATTAAACGAGATTCTTGATGAAATAGGTATGGATAAGGGTAAATTGTGGAAAATATAACGTAAGTCTTAAACGAATCCCTTAAAGAAGGAAAAGTAAAAGTACTAGTTATTGGAAGTGAAAGTAGAAATCCCGAATGAAGAATAATCCAATTAAGGTTTAATTAAGTTGCCGGGTTAAATAAGACTTGATTAAAGCAAAAAAGGAAATAAAGTTGTCTGAGCTCTTTTAATTTTGACAAAATTACTGAAATATCCCCCTAACATATAGAGGGATATTTTTACATTTATAATAAGTAAAACGAAATTATTTAACTGAAAGTTGAAAAGCAAGACGTGTTTCACCATTAGCTAAAATAATAGTTCCACAATGTTTAAACCCATTTTTCATTAAAATATGTTGCATTATCTTATTATCTTGGTGAGTATCGATTCGAATATTTTTCGTAAATTTTAAAGCATAATTTAAAATATATGAAAAAGTATTTTTAATAATAAAAGACGAAACCAAAGAATGAATAGTCATATAAGGTTCATTATTTAGCCGCTTACCATCATAAATATTTGTATAAGTAGGATCAATCCCATCAATTAAAGCAAACGCAAATAATATTGGGGATGAAATATCTTTTTTATATCTTCCAATATAAAAATGATTAGAAATAATACGATTTTTAATAGTTTCTACACTTGGATCAGTGGTTTTCCGTTGGTTGGGATTTCCACTATTTCTCATCATTAATCTTGCGTTTTCATATATTTTTATTAATTCATCTAAATAAGATAAATCACATTTAACTATTTCTATTTCATCCATAAAGATTCTTTTGTTTTGTTTAATTCTATAACTTCTTTTTTTAATAAAGTTAAAACTTCTTCGTTATCTTTATTTGTTATCGCTTTATCAATAATATCAGCAACTTTTATAAAATCCTCTTCTTTATATCCTTTAGTAGTCATAGCAGGTGTACCAATTCTTATTCCGGAAGTATACATTGGTTTTTCTTGATCGTTTGGAATCGAATTTTTATTTAAAGTAATACTAATTTTGCCAAGTAAGTCTTCTACTTCTTTCCCTGTAAGTCCTTTTGACGTTTTAACATCTACTAAAAATAAATGATTGTCTGTACCATTAGAAATAACTTTATATCCAAGTTTAATAAATTCATTAGCCATTGCTTTAGCATTTTTAATAACTTGACCAATATATTCTTTATAAGAAGGTTCTAAATCTTCTTTAAAAGCAACTGCTTTTGCCGCAATAATATGTTCTAAAGGTCCGCCTTGGCAACCAGGGAATAATGTTTTATCAATTCTTTTAGCTATTTCCTCATTATTAGTCATAATTATTCCCCCTCTTGGCCCTCTTAAAGTTTTATGAGTAGTTGAAGTAATTACATCTGCATATGGAATAGGTGAATTATGATAATTTGTTGCAATAAGTCCGGCAATATGCGCAATATCAGCCATCAAGTAAGCCCCTACTTCGTCAGCGATTTCTTTAAACTTTTTAAAGTCTATTTCTCTAGGATAAGCGCTTGCCCCACAAATAATTAAGTTCGGTTTTACCTCTTTTGCAATACGAAGTACTTCTTCATAATCGATACAACCAGTTTCAGGATTTACTCCATAAGTAAAAGACTGATAATCTTGACCAGAAAATGATAGTTTATACCCATGGGTTAAATGTCCACCAGCATCTAAAGACATTCCAAGAATTTTATCACCATGTTGGATTAAACTTCTTATTGCTGCCATATTAGCTTGTGAACCCGAATGAGGTTGGACATTTACATAGTTAACATTAAATAATTTTTTTAATCTTTCTCTAGCTAAATCCTCGATTTTATCAATAAATTCACATCCACCATAATATCTTTTGCCAGGATAGCCTTCTGCATATTTGTTTGTTAAAATCGATCCTTGTGCTTCTAAAACAGCTTTAGAAACAAAGTTTTCACTAGCTATAAGCTCGATATGTTCCTCTTGTCTTATTTCCTCTTTTTTTATTAAATTATATAGTTCTAAATCTTCTTTCTCTAAATAAGTCATTATTATTCTCCTAAAAAGTTTATTTATTAATTTTATATCGTAATAGTTAAAAATAATAGTAAAAGTAAACCTAACTTTCGTTGAGATTTACACAAGTTTAGAGTAAACTATTTTTATTAACGCAAGGTTAAAATTATGATGAAATATTATTTAAATATAAAATTCCATAACAGCAATAAAACTTATTATTTTGCTAGTGACGATAAAACACTTCAGGATGGCGATTTAGTTGTTGTAGAAACTATTGTTGGTCAAGAAATGGGAATAGTTATCGGAGATAAAGGCGACTTATCATCTTTAGATTTTGCTTTAGAAGTTAAGCCTATAATTCGTAGAGCAACTAAAGAAGATATAAAACAATATAAAATTAATTATTTAGATTCCCAAAAAATCAAAAAAATATTTACTAACTATACTGCAAAACTTAATTTAAATATGAACTTAATCGACGCGATGTATACTTTAGATAGAAGTAAAGTTTTGTTCACTTATGTTAGCGAAGAAAGAGTTGATTTTAGAGAATTATTGAAAGAACTTGCCAATGAACTACATTGCCGTATTGAATTAAGACAAGTAAATTCTAGAGAAAGGGCTCAACTCATTGGAGGATATGGCCAATGTGGAAGACCTTTATGTTGTACTACTTTTATCAATAAATTTGAGTCTATATCTTTAAATAGAGCAAAAAATCAAATGTTATCTATAAATATTCCTAAACTTTCAGGCGTTTGTGGCAAACTCATGTGCTGTTTGAAATTTGAAGATGATGCTTATACAGAAGAAAAGAAAAAATTTCCAGCTATAGGAACTAAAATTAATTTAAACGATAGTGAGTATAAACTTACTTCCTACAATATTTTAAGTAAAGTTATGAAATTCCAATCAAGCGATGATACTCAATTTCTTGAATACGATGAAGCAATGAAATTGATTAAAGCCTCCGCAAACAAAGGAAATGTAAAAAAAGGACCTAAAAATGCAAAATAAAGGCATTTTATATCTTATTCCAACTCCTATTGGTAACCTTAAAGAGGTTAGTCCTCGTATTTTATCAACAATTGATGAAGTTTCTTGTATTTTTTGTGAAGACACAAGAAATACACAAAAACTGCTAAATTTATTAGGTAAAAACAAAAAAACTATTTCTTGTCATGAACATAATGAAAAAATAATGTCTTCTAAAGTCATTGAATTATTAGAAAATGGCGAAAATATAGCTTATATGTCAGATGCTGGATATCCAGCAATTTCAGACCCAGGTTCAATCTTAGTTAAAGAATGTATTAAAAATGATATAAAAGTCACACCTTTAAGCGGCCCTAACGCTTTTATCAATGCTCTTGTAGGTTCTAATCAAGATACATCACATTTTATTTTCTATGGCTTTTTAAACTCAAAATCAAGCGAACGAAAAAAAGAACTAGAGTCCTTAAAAAATTATAGTTTTACTATTATTTTTTATGAAGCGCCTCATAGAATAAATGATTCCTTAAAAGATATATACGAAATCTTTGGTAATCGAAATATCACTATTGCAAGAGAGTTAACGAAATTAAACGAAGAATTTATTTATTCTACCTTGGAAAATCTCGTTACTAATCAAAGAGAATACAAAGGTGAACTTGTCTTAGTAATTGAAGGCAAAATAAATAAAAACGAACCAAAATTAGACCATGAATTCATCAAAGATAAATATGATGAGCTTCTTAAATCTAATTTTAGTTCAAAAGATGCAATTAATATTCTTTCAATAATCTATAAAATCAACAAAAACTCAATAAAAAAGATAGTTTATTAATCAACGATGTTTCTAAGTTCGTCGCTCATTCCTTTAACGTTGTCTACTTTAAGAGAAAAAATAATTCCTTGGGCTTTAGAATCTAATCCGCATTCATTATAAATTTCTTTCATAATATTATTTTTAGTATCTTCTTTAGAAACAATTAAAACTAATTCTTTATCCGGATGGATAACAATTCCATAGTGTTTTTCAATTTCTTTCTTTCCAGTTCCTCTTGCATTTAAAATTGTTCCACCTCTAGCTCCAACTTTTCTTGCAGCTTCCATTACTAAATCAGAGAAACCTTTATTAACAATTACAATAATTAGGAAGAAGTTATTACCATTTTGAAGCATATTTTCATTATTTTCCACTTCCATCTCTCCTTTCATTAACTCTTGTATCACTTAAATATCTATAAGATAAAACACCCATGACCGAATCAAAATCAATCATAAATGCTATGCCTTTAGCACTTTTAGAAAAATTAAATCGTTCATCAATAATTGAATTAACTTTATCTTTTAAAGACTCTTTGATAACACTAATTACAACATCTTTTTTTGATTGAGGAGTTCCTAGAACATATAAGAGTTCACTAGGTGCAGTTCCTTTTCCATAAATGACAAAAGATAAAGAACAACCTTCTTTGATAAATCGTTCAACATAATATTCACCTTGATAACGATTAACAATAATTATAGAAAGATATAATTTTTCAGTTTTATAAAGTTCTTGATAAGATCTCTTTTCTTTATTAATACTTTTAGAATCCTTCTTCTCTACCGTTTTCCTTTTAAAAAATTTATTTCTAATGTTAAATTCAAGCATAATTAACTCCTAAAAAGTAATAATTTGAGCATCGTATTCGCTTCTAATCTTATCCCTTGCTTTTTTATTAGAAATAACAGCATCAATTTTAGAGATAACACCAATAAGTTCAATAGTAACAAAAGGGAACATAACCATTGTACCGATTACACCAAATCCGTTAGATTTTATAGGTGCAACTGAAGCAATTCCTATAATAAATGGCATTATAAAGGCAGATGACATTGATCCAGCAGCAATTCCGCCACCATCAAAAGCTACCGCTATAAACATATCATCAATAAATAAAGATAAAATAAATCCAACAATATAACCAGGAGCAAGAATATATAATAAAGATAAATGAGGAAAGTATAAAGCTTTCAAAACCGAGATTAAAACTGATAAAGCAACACCTATTGAAAGTCCTAAAAGTAATGTTTTTTTCTTAATTCTACCATTAGAAACATCTTCAACTTGTTCATTTAAAATATGTACACCAGGTTCAGCAAGGACTACTAAAGCACCAAAGAAGATTGCTAGAATAATATACATAAATTTAGCCTCGATAAATCCTACTCCTAAAGCTTTCCCAACAGGAATAAATCCATAGTTAGCAGCTGTTAAAAATATAACTAAACCAACAAAAGTATAGACAAAGCCAACTAAAATTCTAAATAACTCTTCTTTATGTAATCTTAAAAAGATAATGTCATACAAAATAAAGAAACCTAAAATAGGTGCAATTGCTAAACCAACGTCTTCTAAACTAACCATAAAGGCTTCAAATAAGGTATATGTGTCGTTAGTTTGAGATTCTAAATTAACAGGCCCAAGAATAAGTCCAAATATTAAAACTAAAATAATAGGCCCAACCGAAGCAATTCCGCTCATACCGAAAGAGTTATCTTTATCATGTGCTCCGCCTCTAACTCCAGCAATTCCTACGCCAAAAGAAATCAAAAACGGTACAGTGATTTGCCCTGTAGTAACCCCAGAAGCATCAAAAGAAAGCTCTAAAAACGCTTCGTTTCCATCGCCATATAAACAAGCGATCATAAATACTATTCCATATAGCAAGATTACCCATAATTTAATTGATTGACTAAACAAAATTCTTAAAATTCCGAAAACTAAAAATAATCCTATTCCAATTCCTACAACTACCTTAAAAACTAAAGGATTTAGTTGTTCTGAAGGAATATACTCAGCTAAAACAGTTAAATCAGGCTCAGCAATTGTAGCTAAAGTTCCTAGTAAAAACCCAACTATTACCATTAAAAGAATGCTTTTTCTTTTAGTCAAATCTTCACCGACATATCGTCCAATTGAAGTCATTGACATATCAGCACCTAAAGAAAATATTCCCATCCCTATTGATAAAACTAAGCCAGAAATAATAAAAGTTATAAGCAAAGATAAACTGATAACTTCTTTATTAATATAATTTAAGTCGAGTAATAAAAATTGAAAACCATAAACTACAGCTACTACTACTAAAATAGGTAGAACGCTCATAAAAGATTCGAGAAATTTAGTAAAAATCTCTTTGAAAATAGATCTAAAATTTTGAAAATTCAACACTTTGTTCATTAGTTATAATTTATAATACTTTAAGTTTTTTTGAAAGTAAAATTGATAATTAAAATAAATTTGAAAATTCTTTAGGCATTGGTGCAGTAAAATCGTATTTTTTATTATCTAAAGGATTTATAAAAGTAAGGTTATAAGCATGTAAACATAATCTGTTTAATGGATTTTCAGGATTTCCATATTTATCATCGCCTAAAACATAATGATTTAAAGAGCCAAGAGTTACTCTAATTTGGTTTTTTCTTCCTGTTTCAATATTAACATCAAGCAAAGAATATTTTTTATTTTCTTTTATAACTTTGTAATTTGTAATACATTTCTGAGCTTTTTTATCAAATTTAGAGGATATATACATAAGATTTAAAGAATTCATATTTAAATAGTTCACAATATGATCTTCTTTTTTTGCCATAACTCCTTCTACGGCGGCATAATATCCTCTTTTTAAAACGATATCATTCCATTTTTCTTGTAAAGCTTCTTTTACTTTTTCGTTTTTCGCAAACATTAAAACACCGCTAGTTTCTTTATCTAAACGATGAACAACATAAATTCTAGCTTTACGGTCTTTTTCTTGAAGATAATCCATCACCATTCTATAAGCGGTTGAAGATTTTTCTTTATCGCTAGCTACTGAGAGCAATCCATAAGGCTTATTGATAACGATAATATCATCATTTTCAAAGATAATAGGCAAATTACTTCTTTCTTTTCTTTTGATAGGTTTTTTCGAAATAATCAGATCATCATCTTTACTTAACATAAAATTAAATTGTGAAATAGGCGCACCATTAATTGCTACTAAATGATGCGATAATAAAGACTTAGCATTATTTCTTGAAAAACCTAAGTTAATAATCAAGTATTCAAGCAATTCTTTTGATTCTTTAACTTTATATTCTTTAATATCTAATCTTTTTTTAGTTTCTTTAATATTTCTTGTTTTTAAATTTTCTTTATAGTTTTTATTCATGTTCTTCTCTTTTAATAGCGGTTTTAACTAAACCTAAAAATAAAGGGTGTGGTTGTAAAGGTCTAGATAAAAATTCTGGATGGAATTGACAAGCTATGAAGTAAGGATGATTTTTAAGTTCAATCATTTCACAAAGATTAGTTTGAGGATTAATACCAGAGAAAACTACACCATTTTGTTCAAATTCTTTCTTAAAATCGTTATTAAATTCATATCTATGTCTATGTCTTTCTTTAATTAAATCTTTATTATATAAAGAATATGCTAAAGTATCTTTTAAAACTTTACAATCATATTCTCCAAGTCTCATAGTACCACCAAGTTTAATTCCTTCATATTGATCTGGTAGATAATCTATAATCTTATATAGAGTTTTTGAATCGAATTCAGTTGAATTAGCGTCTTTTAAGTTCAAAACATCTCTAGCAATTTCAATTAATGAGAGTTGCATACCAAGACATAAGCCTAGGAATGGTATTTTGTTTTCACGTGCAAACTTAATTGCGAGTATTTTACCTTCAATTCCTCTATTTCCAAAGCCTCCCGGAACAACAACGCCATTAACGCCATTAAATGTCTCTTCTATATTAGTTTCATCTAAATGCTCAGAATTTACCCAGGTAATTTTAACTTTTTTATTTACTTCATACCCGGCATATTTAAGTGATTCAACAACAGAAATATAAGCATCATGAAGTTCAACATATTTTCCAACTAAAGCAATATTGACACTTTCTTTTAAATCAGAAATCTTTTTAATTAATCCTTTCCAATCATCCATATTTGCTTGAGGAAGGTTACTATAACCAAAATGTTCTAAAATGATATCGTCTAAATGTTGCTTTTGAAGCTCTAAAGCTACTTGATAAACGATTGGGACATCTTTAACAGAAATAACATTTTCTTTAGGTAAATTGCAGAATAATGCGACTTTGTCTTTACTAATTTTATCAATTTCTTTTTCGCATCTTAAAAGTAAGGCATCTGGCTGAATTCCTAAACCCAGTAATTCTTTTACTGAGTGTTGGGTAGGTTTTGTCTTAATTTCTCCACTGGTTTTAAGATAAGGGACTAAAGTTGCATGAATAAAAAATGTATTTTTATAACCTAACTCTCTTCTAATTTGCCTAATAGCTTCTATAAATGGTTGCGATTCGATATCACCTACAGTTCCACCTATTTCAACAATGCAAACATCAGTATCACCTTTTGCATTAAACCCTTTTTCTAATCGATAAATAATCTCATTAGTAATATGAGGAATAATTTGAATTGTTGCCCCTAAATATTCACCTTTTCTTTCTTTTTCGATAACGGTTGAATAAATTTGTCCGCTAGAAACGCTACTTTCTTTGGTTAAAGATGAATTGATGATTCTTTCGTAGTGACCTAAATCTAAATCAGTTTCGGCACCATCTTTAGTAACAAAAACTTCACCATGTTGATATGGTGACATAGTTCCTGGGTCAACATTTAAGTAAGGATCTAATTTAATAGAAAATATATTAAGTCCACGTCTTTTAAGTAATCTCCCTATACAAGCAGCACTAATTCCTTTGCCTAAAGAAGAAACGACTCCGCCTGTAACAAATATAAATTTCATATTTTTATTCATAAAATAAAAAAGACTCCCTTCTTTTATTATTTAGGAGTAGCCCTCTAATATTTTATAAAAATTAGATAATATAAAAAAGCATAAATTGAAAAATTTCACATCGTTTTAAAACCTAAGAAATATAAAAGCTATATATAAAATAAGCATTCAATTAAATGTAATAAACTAATATAAATAAATAAAGACCATTAAATCTAGAAAAACGATTTAATGGTCTTTATTATTCTAAATTATTTTAATTATTAAACTAATCAATAAGTAATGAAGCTGCCCCTATAATTCCAGCATCATTTTTAAGTTTTGCAACAACTACTTCACTTTTTGGAGCACTTTCATAACCATAATTATGGTCTTCAAGATATTTTTGTAACTTATCAGTTAGATATTTGCCTTGGTTAGAAATCCCTCCACCAATAACAAATACTTCTGGTCTAAAAATATTACAAAAATCAAGCATACCTTCGCCAAGATACATTACATAATTATCGATAACTTCGTTAGCCCATTTATCTCCTTTTTTTGCACATTCAAATGAGGTTAAACCAGAGACATTATTTATATCATTGTTTGCATATTCCCACATAATCGAATCTTTATGTTCTTCCATCATTTCTTTTGTATCTCTTAAAAGAGCACTAGCAGAAGCATAAGTTTCTAAGCAGCCTTTTCTTCCACAACCACATTGTCTACCATTTAGTATTAAGCAAACATGTCCTAGTTCTGCTCCTTTTCCTTCATTTCCTTCATAAAGCCTTCCATCGCAGATGACTCCTCCACCTACTCCGGTACCAAGAGTTAATAAAATAACATCTTGATAACCTTTAGCAGCGCCAAATTTTTGTTCAGCAAGAGCAGCAACATTTGCATCATTAGAAATATAAATAGGCAAGTTTAAATCAGCTAGATATTCTCTTAATGGGATATTTCTTCCGCTAATATTGGCCATTTTATCAATAGTTCCTAGTTTATTATTGACCATTCCAGGAACACCAAAACCAATACCACCAATCTCTAAATTGAGTTTATTTCCTTCTTTAATAATTTCTTTTAAAAGATTCTTCATATCTTCCAAAAACTTTGGAACATTTTTACCATCAGTAACACAAGATTTTTTAAATAAAATATCGCCATTATGATTTACTAAACCGGCTTTAATAGACATTCCACCGACATCTACACCTATATTTACTTTTTCCATAATAAATCCTTCTTTTAATTAATTTAAATATATTTTATATAAAAAATAAGTTGGATTAAACTAAAATTTAATGATATTCATATTAAAGTCATTTATCAATTCTGACGATTTATCTTTCGTTTAAAACCATATGTATTTATAAACGAAAATATATTTAAAAAAAGTAAAATTATTAAACTATTTGTTTAGAATATAATCAAATAATAATCGATAATATAATTACTTATATTAAAAGAGAGGTAAAAAATATGCCATATGTATCATCAAATTACATCTTAAAGTACGCTAGAGACCACAAAATTGCTCACGGTGCTTTTAACGTCAACACATTAATCCAAGCTAAAGCTATCATCGAAGCTTGCGAAGAATTAAGATGTGGTGCAATTATTCAAGTTGCTGAACCAGGATTAGCTTATATTGGTGGAAATCCTGACTTCTTAAACGGAACAATGGAAGAAAAAAAATTAGGTGCTAAAAGAATTGCTAAATATGTTAAAAAATTAGCAGAAAAATCTCCTGTTCCAATTTCATTACACTTAGATCATGGTAGAAGTTATGAATCCGCAAAAATGTGCGTTGATGCTGGCTTTAATAGCGTCATGATTGATGGAAGTTCGCTTCCTTATGAAGAAAATGTTAAATTAGCTAAAAAAGTTGCAACCTATGCTCATAAACATGGTGCAGTTGTTGAAGCTGAACTCGGTGTTTTAGCTGGCGTAGAAGACCATGTATTTGCTGCATCTTCCACTTATACTAATCCAATTACAGCAGTTGATTTCTTAAAAAGAACTGGCGTTGATTCGTTAGCTATTTCTTATGGAACAAAACACGGTGCAGTAAAAGGCGATAATGTTAAATTAAGAAAAGAAATCGTTATTGCAACAATGGAAAATATGATGCATGAAAAAATTGATGCAACTCTTGTTTCCCATGGTTCAAGCTTAGTTCCTCAATATATCTTAAACGAAATCAATGCATTAGGTGGAGAAGTTGGCGGTCACGGAATTCCATTAGATCAATTAATGGAAGTCATTCCTTCAGGTATCTCCAAAATTAATATGGATACAGACATTAGACTTGCAACAACTAGAAACTTACTTGAATATTTTGATCAACACAAAGAAAAAAGAGAAACATCCAAGATTTATCCACTTTTAGTTGCTGATAGAAAGTCTTTCGAATATAGAAAATACTTAAGAGAATACATTAATGAACTCGAAACAAACAAAGGTTGGAACGAAGAATTAAACGAAATTGCTCCTTTACTTGTTTTAGCGGTAAAAGAAATTGTCTTAAGTGCTTCTTCATATTTCGGTAGCGTCGGTGATGCTGTTGAAATTATGAAAACAGTTAAATAATTTAATAAAAACATATTAAAAAGGAACTGGTAATTGTAATCAGTTCCTTTTTTTGTTTACATTATTTTTTATATTTTAATCTTTATCAACAAAAGAAATAGTTTTTTGAGGTTCATTTACAAGAGGTCTTAACCATTCAACAAACTCATCACTAACATCGTTACCATTTTTAATATAAGATAAAGGGAATGTTCTTTCTTTCATCATAACTTCATCAATTGGAATTAAGATAGTTTCAATTTTATATGGATTTGATGAGACTCTTTTTATACCAACCATTACGCCATTTTTATGTGCTAAAGCCGCTTTAATTGCTTCTTTTCCACATAAAACAGCTTCATCAACATCTACTTTTGAAGTTAAAGTTGAAGAACATCTTTGTAAAAGACCTGGTTTTTCACTTCTAGCTTTAATACCAAGTTTTTGAATAACTAATGTGGCTAAATGGGTTGAAACATCTCCAAAATATGTTGCTCTTTCTGTTTTATATATAGGTTTTACAATTGGCTTTCCATCTTTATCTTTTAAACCTTCGCTACAACAAACAACTACTCCACCATGATTTTTATCCCACTCTCTTTTAACATCTTCAATAAATTTATCTTCATCAAATGGTACTTCTGGTAAATAAATTAAATGTGGTGCAGCGCCTTTTTTATCTCTAGCTAGAGCACTAGCAGCAGTAAGCCAACCAGCATTTCTACCCATAAGTTCGATAACACATACATGGATTGGGAATCCTTTTACATCGTTACAAACGTCTTTTACTGATTGAATAATGTAGTTTGCACAAGAAGCATATCCTGGAGCATGATCAGTAATACCAAGATCGTTATCAACAGTTTTTGGAATTCCAACACAAGTTACATCATAATTTCTCTTTAAAGCGTGTTTATATATATTACCGATTGTGTCCATTGAGCCATTTCCACCAGTAAAAAGAACATAACCTATATTATATTTAATTAAAACATCGATGATTTGTTCATATTCTTTATCATATAAAGGGAATCTTGATGAACCAATTGCACTTCCTGGTGTGGTTTTTAAAAGTTCTAAATCCTCTTCAGAAATATTAGTTAAATCGACAAAATCTTCATTAACTAATCCATCACTTCCAAATCTTGGAGCATAAATTTTCCCACCAAATTTAGAATCTTTTAACTCTTTTAATGCACCATAAAGTGAAGCATTAATTACAGCAGTTGGTCCGCCGCCATGAGCAATAAGTAAATTTTTTGACATAAATATTCCCCTTTTAATTTTTATATACTAAACTTCCATGAACGTAAACTTCTTCTATTTCGTAATTACGATTCATAATAACAAAATCAGCAAATTTTCCTACTTTAATCGAACCATATAAATCATCTATACCAAGCATTCTTGCAGCATTTAAAGATGTGATATGAGAAGCCTTAACATCATCAATATGAGTGAAGTTCTTTACATTAGAAAATGCTCTTTCCATAGTTAATGTTGAGCCAGCTCTAACATCGCTTCCTTTAATCTTACAATCATGATTGAGTACATAAATTGGTGTATTACCAAGCATATAATCGCCATCTGGTAAGCCTGCAGCACTTAAAGAATCTGTAATACCTACAACTTTATCATTTCCTTTAATTTTACGAACAAATTCGACCATTTCAGGTACCACGTGTATACCATCGAGTATTAATTCGTTATATAAATCTTCAAAATAGAAAGCAGCGGTAGTAATTGATGGGAAATGTTGGTGAAGACCTTTCATTGCATTCATACAATGAGTAATATTAGTTGCACCAGCTTCGATTGCCTTTTTACAATCATCGAAAGTTGCAGCGCTATGTCCCATTGAAACTTTAATTCCTTTAGAAACTAAAAATTTAATTGTTTCAACACTTCCAGGAAGCTCTGGAGCAATTGTCATATATTTAAACAAGCCATTAGAATGTTCAATAAATTCTTTGCACTTTTCAATTGAAGGATTTTGCAAGCATTCTTCAAGTTGCGCTCCTTTGTATTCTTTTGAAACAAAAGGCCCTTCAAGATGAATTCCGATTATTGATGGCTCACTCTTACTTGCTTCGCTAATTAAAGCTTCTTGTCTAAATATTACTTCATCATGTTCTGTTAATAAAGTTGGAAGCAATGCAGTAACACCATGAGAATGATAAAATTTTAAAACTTCTTTAATTTCATCAACACTTTTAACAGTTGTAAAGTCATAGTTATTTCCACCGTGTGTATGAACATCGATAAATCCTGGAACCATGATTTTCCCACTATAATCTACTTCTTCTATTTCTAGATCTTGGTTTGCTTCATTTGAAAGAAACTTCTCATTAAAGCAAATATCATCGAATTCTTCGCGGTCTTCTTTTACCACTAAAATATTTTTAAATTTCTTTATTTTTTTCATAGTACTTTCTATCCTTTTTTATCTAATAATAAGCACTAAATACTGCTTTTAAAATCAATCAAATTATAGCATAATTATCATAGTTTTTGACTTATTTAATGAAAAATATTTAAACTTTTCGTTTAAAAGAAAAAGGAGTTTCAAATGGAAGAAATTAGCAACGAATATCTTAAAATATCAATAAATGAAGTTGGTGCATCCTTAACTTCAATTCTTTCTTTAAAACGTAATAAAGAATTGCTTTATCAAATTGAGGAAGGTTCTTGGGCTTTCCAAGATGTAGTCTTATTCCCTTTAATTGGTAAAGGAGAGTATGAATTTAATAATACTTACTACTCTTTTCCTTTAAGACATGGTTTAGTAAGAGATAAAAAGTTTAGAGTTATCGATAAATCTTCAATAGTAGTAACTTTAAGATATGAATCAGTAACAGAGGACTTAGCCTTCTATCCATTCAAGTTTACCTTTGATATAACTTACATGTTATTAAAAAATAAAATTGTGGTTAGAACTAAAATTTATAATGATAATGATGATGTTCAAGAAAATCCTCTTTATTATTCTTACGGATCCCATACTGGCTTAAAAGCATCTTCATCTTTAGGAAGTATTTTGCTTTCAAATACAGAAAACAAGGAGATCGTTTTTTATCCATTAGATAAGAATGGCTTAATAGATTTTGATCGTTCAGTAAACTTTTTAGAATTAAATGATAATAATCCTAATATTTCCTTAAATAAAGAACTATTTAAGAAATATGACACTCTAGTATTCAAAAATAATTCTGATGAAGTTATTTTAGATAGTGGATTTAATTACAAAGTTAAATACTCTTTTAATGCTCCTTTATATGCAATATGGTCCAATAAAGATAAAGGGGAATTCGTCTGTATTGAACCTTGGTGGGGTATTTCTAATTATGTAAATGAATCTAGTTCAATTACAGATAGACTTTTTATAAATAAAACTTTTAATACTAATGAATATTGTTATTCTTTAGAATTTGTTTTTAATGATTAATATCAACTAAATCTAATTTTAATTTATATAAATTAAAATAATCTATATATTCTTTAGATAAATTAGAATCTGTAACTAATTCACTTACTTGGTTTACTGGGAATTGAACTAGTAAACCTCTTTTGTCAAACTTTGAAGAATCAGTAATAATAATGATTTTTCTTGCTGATTCGGCCATATTTCTAATAGCATCTGTTCTTAAAGAATCACTACCCATAAAACCAGCATTTTTGACAAAACCATCTGTTCCAATAAATATTTTATCAACAAAAAATTGTCTCGAACTACTTCTTACAAGAGGCCCAACTAAGACTTGTGCGTCTTTTTGAAGTTCCCCACCAAGCAAAATAATATGATTATTTCCTAATTTTGATGCGTGTTCAGCGATATAAATAGAATGAGTAATGATGGTAACTCCAGGCTTAGTTTTAGCTATTTCTTCAGCAAGTAGAGCACAAGTTGAGCCACTGCCAATTAAAACAGACTCATTCATATCGATTAAAGAAGCGGCTTTTACGGCTACTTTTCTTTTAATTTCATAGTTAATTGATAATCTATTTACAATATCAGCTGTATTCTTTTTTAATGCATAACCATGATGTCTTATTAAAACCCCATAATCATTTAATATATCTAAATCTTTTCTAATTGTTACTTCACTTACTTCTAATCTAGTAGATAAGTCTTTAACACTAATTTTCTTTTCGATATCGACCATTTCGACGATCTTGGCTTGTCTTTTATTTATTTTCATTATTAAATTTCCTTTTTTATTTCGAACTATGTTTCGTATTATACTATATTTCTTTCGTTTCTTCTACATAAACGAAAGAAATATTTTCATTTTATTATTATTAATATAAGTATTAATAATAATAGTCTTTAAATTAGATATTTATAAGAGTATTATAACCATGTATGATTTATTATTTTATTTTTCCATTAGTTGTAATTATTGCTTCAATTGTTGGAGCAATAGCTGGTATTGGTGGCGGTGTTATTATTAGACCAGTACTGGATGCTTTTAACTATTTTGAAACTGCCGAAATCACCAATATGATATCAACTTTCTGTGTCGTATTTGGTACATCTACTTCGATTATTAGACATATCGCTTCAAAATCGAAGATTGAAAACTGGAAGACAGCTGTTTTCCTTGGAGTAGGTGCAGTAATTGGTGGAGTTATTGGACAATTTTTATTTGGTTTTGTTAAAAATGCATCGAATGATGATATTTTGAAAATAACTCAATCAGTTATTCTTATCGTTTTACTCTTATTTGTTATTGTTTATATGCAAATATTTTTGCCAAAAGGTAAAGTCATGCATATTAAAAACTTCATTGTTACAATAATTATTGGCATCTTCTTAGGAATTTGTTCAACATTCTTAGGAATTGGTGGTGGTCCAATCAATGTTGCTGTTTTACTTTTATTCTTTGGAATGGATATGAAGCAAGCTGCCATTAACTCACTTATTACAATTATATTCTCTCAACTTTCAAAGATTGTAATGGCTGGAATTGATGGAACTTTTGTAACAATTTTCTCACAATGTACAACCGATTTAGCAAACGGTAGTCCTGACCAAGTATGGTGGTTATTCTTAGTTATTCTTGTTCCAGTTTCAATTATTGGTTCACTTCTTGGTACATGGTTTAATAAGAAAATGACCAATAAAGGTGTTTCTATTGTTTATACAGCAACTACTGTCGCAATCATTTTGATTAATATTTATATTATTGTTAATAGTTCGTTAGCTTTAATTAGTTAAAATTATCATCTCTTTTATTATAGCTCAATATAATCAAACAATAATTCGCCATCCATTTCGTATATATAATAATTTTGGTTGTACCTAAGCATAAAATTATTATCTGGTAAATCATTCCCATCAAATAATTCTTCTATGTTATCTGTTCTAGTTAAAAAAGTAATTCCGTCAGATATATCTTTATTAAATAATCTACCGTTTAAATTTTCGCTATACAGGTTTAAACATTCATCGTAACTATGAGCCATAGGCCGCGAAGATTCTAAAGGACCAAAAATTCTTCCCCATTCTGCATAACCATAGGTAAGAATTACGTCTTCTTTATCAATTTCTCCATAAATAGTATAGATCACACTATAAGGGTAATTTTGTTCTTCTTCTGGTATTAATGTATTTGTAATAGCTGAATCTTCAGTGAAACAATATATTTTATCAAAGTTATTTTCTTCAATTATTTCATTAAAAATGGCTTCATATGTTGGAGTTTGAAATAGACATGAAGAAAGAATAAAAGAAAACAAAATTAAAGGTAATATTACAATCTTTTTCATAGAAAATAGTTTATCAATTATTATCGGCTTATAAAAGAGGCTATTCAAAAACTAAAAAAATTAAGCAGTGATTAATCACTCTTTCAACGTTGAAATTTATATTCGTAACTATACTCTTTACATTTATTTTTTATTCCTAAGTAAGAAGAATATTTTTTAGCATTTGATTCAAGTAAAATAGACTAAATATCATCAACAACATTTAATGCACCGTTTAATATAAATTTACAAAGCCAAATTTTGTATAGGCAAATCGAAATAATTTCAGGGTAGAATCTAATTTAATTTACTTTCCTGTTCGCATTTAAAATCATTTGAGATTTCCCTATTTTCTTTTTTTACAACTATTTATCAGAAGATTTTAAATCATAAATAGAAAACTTTTAATAAAAGAACTGTTTAATACTCAATTACCATTGATTTTTTGAACTCTTTAAACAAATTAGTCGATTAATACACACAGCCGCCAACGAATTTACATTCGTGAAACACACTCAAACACACCAATCCGTTTGCAGATCTAAAAAAAGAGGATTAACTCCTCTTTTTTGATTGATTTTTAATTAAGAATTATTCGCCTAAAACTTCTTTTGCAGCTTCATAGATATATGAGAAGTCAGCATTTTTTTCAACAGATGCATCAGCCGAAACTTTATCAGCATTTGCGCCAGTTCTATCAGCATCTAAAATATTTTGGGCATATTGAACCATCTTTCCTTCATCATATAAATCAATTTGTTCTTGATCCCCTAACCAAATAGCAATGTCGGTTGATAAAGAATCTGCAGCAACAGAACCAGCGGTGATTTCTTCAATATCTTTGCATGTTTCTTCTGGGTTATCTCTACGGAAATTCATGCCTTTAACAAGACCTCTCATAACTTTTTTGAAAGTTTCTTCGTTGTTTTCTAACCAATCAGCATTGACTGCCCATGTTGATGGTTTATATTGATCAGCAAAGTGAGTTGATGTTTTACAAACAACTTTCATTGTTCCTAATTCTTCGAGTAATGTTGCAGAAGGTGCAAATGCAATAACGAAATCATAGTTAGTTGCTTGAACAGCAGTTGAAGCAGAATCAACTTGTGAAACAATTAATTCGTTATCAGGATTATAAGTTGTAAGATTGTTTGGGACTTTTTTACCTGTTGAATCTGTATACCAAATAGCTTCTCCTTCATCCATGACTCCATTAACGCCATTAATAAGTGTTGTAAGGAAAGTACCAGGAGTTTGAGTTAAATCTAAACCGATTGATGCTCCTTTTAAAGCGTTTCCGATTTCCTCTAAAGATGAGTCGAGTGTTAAATTTTTGCCAGGTCCTGCTGGATTTGCAAATAATCTATCATCATCAGTTAAATTATCAAGTGCTACTAATTTAATTTGAGGATCTTCTGCCCAATAATTATAAGCAACACCACCACCCATGAAAGAAAGTTGAATGTCGCCGTTCATAACTTGAGTAGCTAAAGCTGGACCAGCACCAACAACTGGTTCTGCTTCAATTCCCTCTTCCTTAAAGAATCCTTGATTGATAGCACTGTAGCCAGCGCCAGCACCTAAATTGCTATGTAACCCAATTTTGATTTTTTCAACCTCAGGTGTTGGTTCTGGATTAGGATTTGGATTTGGTGTAGGATTATCTTTTGGACCACAAGCAACAATGGTACCTAATCCTAGTAAACCTATAGTTAATAAAGATAAAAATTTTGTTTTTTTCATAAATTCTCCTTATAAAATACTTATTTTCACAAAAATTTTGTGTAACCTAATTAATGTTTTGTACTATCAACGTACATCTTATAAACAACATCCCAAATATGATTTCTATATTCTTGGAATTTTGGCTCAAGTTTTGTAGCTTGAGTACGTGGATAAGGTAAATCAATATTAATAATTTCTTTAACTTGTCCAGGTCTTGCACTCATTATAATAACTCTTGACGCAAGAAGAACACATTCATCAACATCATGGGTAATAAAGAAACAAGTTTTTCTTTCTTTTTCCCAAGTTCTTAGCAAATCTTCCTGTAGTTGAGATCTTGTTTGAGCATCTAATGCACCAAATGGTTCATCAAGTAACAAAACTTCTGAATTTAAAGCATATCCTCTAGCAATAGCAACTCTTTGTTTCATACCACCAGATAGTTCTTTTGGATATTTATTTTCAAATCCATTAAGTTGAACCATATCGATATATTTTTGAGCAATTGCTTCCCTTTCCAATTTAGAGTAGTTAACTCTCTTCATTAGTGGAACACTATTGCCATCTTTATCGGTAGTGTAAACTTGTTCCATCTTGCCGGTTTTTTTATTTTTTTTCATTACTGGTACTTCATGCTTAATAAATTTTGTACCATACATAACATTCTTTTTAACTGTTGACCAAGGGAATAAAGCATATTGTTGGAAAATAATTCCTCTATCTGGCCCAGGTCCAAGAATTGGTCTCCCATGAATTGTCGCTTCTCCGCTTGTTGGCTGTTCGAGACCACCAATTATATTTAATAATGTAGTTTTGCCACAGCCAGATGGGCCAACAACACATATAAACTCGTTTTCTCTAATTTCTAGATTAACACCATTTAAAGCAACAACATCTTCGCCGTTTTCAACAGGATAAATCTTTTTAACGTTATCAATCTTTATAACAACTTTTCCTTCGTTACTCATAAAATTCTCCTATTATTTCCATCTGGTTAATCTTTTCTCGATTACTAATAATATCTTATCTAATAAAATTCCAAATAAGCCAAGTACAATGATGCCCATGATACAATAATCTAGTCTTAATTGGTTACCTTGTGAATTAATGAAGAAGCCTAAACCAAATTGAGTACCACTCATTTCAGCTGCGACTAATGTAGTCATAGCAGCACCAACACCAAGTCTCATAGCTGTAAGAATAAATGGGAATGCACTTGGAACAATAACACCTAAGAATAAATTTCTATCTTTAGCGCCAAATGTATATGCGGCTTTAACAAGAGTTAAATCAACATTTCTAACACCTTGATAAATTGTAACAGTCATTGTTAAGAAAACGGCTAACCAAATAATGAAATATTTAGCACCTTCGCCACCAGCAAATGCTGCAACAACGATTGGAACATAAGCTAATGGTGGAATACATCTCATAAATTGAACGAACGGATCCAAGAATGCTCTAACTGGTTTATACCAAGCCATTAAGAATGCTACAGGAATCGAAGTTACGCAAGCAATTAAGAAACCAACGAGAACACGTTGAACAGAGTAACCTAAGTGTTGCCACAATCTTCCGTTGCTAGCCATTTCAATAAATTTTGCAACTACTTCTGGAGGGGATGACAACCAACTTTTTTCTCCCATTACATCAACAGCAATATAAGAATAAAGCCACCATATTGCTATAACGCAAATAACACCAACTAAACCAACGAGTGCAGTTTTCCAACCAGCCCACAAGCTAAAGTCTTTCATTTTTTTAGGGCCACTAGTTGCAACATCATTAACAGGTTTTGACAATCTAGTCAAATCAACAGCAGCAATAGCAGCGTTTCTTTTTGCTGTATGATTTTTAACAAAACGAGGAGTTAATTTTTCTTTTAGCCAACCATGAGGCTTTTTCTCTTTTGGAGTTTTTACTTTCTTTTCCGCCATAATTTTCTCCTTACTCAGCAACTTCTTCACTTATTCCAATTCTAGTATCAGAATGATCTTGGAGTAAGCTTACAGGGAAGAATACTGATTTATCTAAGAAACTAGCTCTTCTAACAACTGATTTATGCCAGTTTCTAAAGCAATATAATCTAATTTTCTTTGCTTTTAAGATTTCTTTGAAACCAATTGTAATTGCATATTTTGGAACTAAATAATAAGCACCATCATAATCATCCATTGAATTAACTACTCTAGTTTCTTCAGAGATTTTTACAACTCTAGTTCCTAAATTTTTATAAGCAGCACCATCAATCGTTTCATTAACATGAGGTGGTTCATTGAAAGCAACGTGTCCGGTAATACCTATACCACCGAAGCAAATATCAACTCCACCATGCTCATCTATAATCTTATCAATTAAGTCTATATTATTAGGATTTGGGAATATTCTTCGGCTTTCATCCATCAATAAGTCTTTATCGATTTGATTATAGCACAATCTATACATTGTGTTTTTAAATGAAAGAGTATCTTCTTCACTAAGAAGTGTATCTTCATCAACCATGTATTCATCCATGTTGATGAAGGTAACCTTCTTGAGGGGGATTCTTTCTTTATTCACGATTTCTACAAAGTATTTATATTGACCAACTGGTCCAAGCGGGACAATGAATAATGTTTTCTTTCCTTTTTCGTTATTTTCTTTAATGGTATTAGCCATTAAGAGTGCCATTTCTTTAAAAGTTGTTTCTTTATCTTTATAAATATCAATAGGGATTTTACCTTTTGTAAGTGCTTCTCCTTTTAAAGATAACCATTCTTTATTATTCATTTTTATCATCCTCCATACATAAGTGTACTGATGGACGTTTAAATGTCATTGGAAGAACTAATACATTAGGATTGTCTCCGACATATTTTTTAGCGTCTTCATATGCTTCCATTACTGTATTTCTTGTTTTCATTCCCATTTCTCTTGCATATCCTGGTACTTTAGCACCAACGATATAGACAGCTTTGCAATCTCTTTCAGCAATATGTGCGCAAGAAATCATTGAGAATGCATGGAATGGATGGAAAGCATAATTGAATCTATAAGCATCAATATATTTCTTTTGATCCATCACATCATAGTAATGTTCAATATCAGGTAATGTATTGCCATGAGCTACATAATAATCATAGACATCTTTCATTGCTGGGAATTCTTCATCACCGAAGTCATCACATTGAGCAAGAGCAATAATTACAGGGTTTTCGACCATAACTCTCTTTAATCTTACGATTTGAGCAGCAATAGCTTGTTCGATTAAGATAGGATTTCTTCCTTGTCTTGTTCCATATTGGAAATCATTTGGAAGACCCATAATAATTACATCATATTTTTTCTTAGCCCAATGTACATAGGTACGTTTATCTGCAATTTCCCACGAAGCTTTTTCAACTGCATGAGCTTCACCGGCAAATACAGCGATTTGATGTGAGAATGAATCAAGTACTGCATCAACACAGAAGAAACTTTTGCCCATTCCGTGTTCCATCCACTCACCAATAGCATCAAATTTTTGTCTCATGAGTGAATGTGAAGTAACAGGAACGAAGTCTTTTCTATGCATTACTTCTGGACAATGGTGTGAGGAAATTGATTCCCAGTTAGAAATACCTGTTGCGCAGTGTTTATAACCACCACTATATCCACCATAAGGATTTCCTTGAGCATGTCCAATTAAGAAACATACATCAGAATCAAAAACATATTTATTAATAACAACTTTTGCATGGAATTTTGGTTCATAGCCTAAATCAACGATATGTTCTGGATCTTCACTATCATGGTTTACGATTTGGCCTTTATCCCAGAATCTATTGAATAATTCATCACCTAAGATCTTTTTGATTTCTTCTGGCT
The DNA here is from genome assembly GCA_944350425.1 of uncultured Bacilli bacterium. Lineage (GTDB taxonomy): Bacteria > Bacillota_I > Bacilli_A > RFN20 > CAG-826 > Onthovivens. The sequence goes on along the minus strand of CALVOX010000004.1, from coordinate 14,868 downwards.
TATTTTTTCTATGTAGACCATTAGAACAAATAAGCATGATGTCTTCTTCTTTTGCTCCAGCTTTTAAGCATTCATCAATAATTAATGGGATAGATGTTTTTCTATGAGAATCATCTTGAAAACCGCCTTTAACCTTGTCTGGGAAAACAATTGTAATTTTGCTTCCTTCATGAACAAGTTCAGGAATTGTTTTCATATTTAATGGATGATGAAGTGCGTCTAGTGTAGCTTGTTTAACATCATCTAGACCTTTAGGGTCTTTAACGGTTACGCCAGTTTCGAATATGTCACTGTTATCAGGTACATTTACTTCTACTTGGCCATCACCATACTCTAATTTTACTTTCATTATTTTAACCCCTCTTTATATGTTTCGACGATTTTTTTGAAATCATCGAGATAAAAACCAAAATCAGCGCCAAATCTTGTTAAAGCGATAAGCCCGCCATCAAGTTCATCTATTGAAGCTAACATTTTAGCATTATCTATTTTTAATCCACCACCATAGACGACTTTAACGTCTTTAACAGATTTAACAAATTTAACAATATCTTCAATGTATTCTTTATCAGGTGGAGTTCTTCCAGGGCCGATTGCCCAAACAGGTTCGTAAGCAATTGTAACTTTAGATAAATCAATATCTTTTAATCCAACTTCTAATTGATTTCTTAAAACGTTATATTTATCGCTTTGTTCTTCTAATTTTTCACCAATACAATAAAGAACATTCATATTAGCATCAATTGCACATTTAATTTCTTTATTTAATATTTCGTTTATATCAACCTTATTTCCGCCTAAGGAAGTTAAATAGTTAAGGTGATTTCTTTCCTCGCAGTGGCCGATTAAAGCATCGTTTACTCCAATTGCTACCATTGATTTTGCAGTTCTAGAAGTTGTAAACGCACCAAAATTGCCACCTTTAGAAACATCAGCATAATGTACTCCTTGGCAGCCAATTCTAATCTCTTTTGCAACTTTTCTTGCACTAATTAAATTAGATTCTTGAAAAAATATGGTAATAGGAATATCTAAATGCATGTCTTCAATTCCTTTAGTTATTTCTTCACCATAAGTTTCATTTCTAAAACCGTTGTTAATTCCATCTAAACTCGTAGGAATATCAAATCTTTTGAGGTTGAGATATATATTTTTCATAACATGAAAGCCCTTACATTGTTATTTTAAGTTTAACGATGTTCTTTCATAAAAACAACAGAATATTGAATTTAGGTTCGTTTTTTATTCGTTTACTTTCGTTTAAATGTTATTTACTTTCGTTTGAAATACTTACATCTTCTTTAGAGTATTTAAAAAGAATCAAATCGTTATTTTTAGGTTTCAAAGATGAAAAATAATTTCTTTCGAGCTTCATCCAGATATTTAAAAAATTATTATAATTAGATTCATTTTCACGAATCTTTAATCTTTCTAGTTCTTCTTCTTTAGTTAATATTAAAAATATATCTAAATCGCTATTTAAATTAATATTTCTAGAGAAAGAATACGTTCCTTCAATAATTGTTAATCTAGATTTATTTTTAATATCGACTATTATTTCTTCGCTTATTTTTTGTTCTTTACAAGAAAAAATACCATATTTAAATGAAGATATAGTTTTAGATTTTAATAACTTATTTAAATTATTACTAACTTCATTATTAAATCTAAAGTAATCTATATTCCCATTTAAATAAGTATCAATTTTATCTAAGTTATTAAAAATATTATCTTTATTTGACTTAGGCAAATAAAAATCATCTATATGAATAATATCGATTTTATCAACTAAGTTATATTTTTCTTTCAACTCATTTAATGCCAAAGAGGTTTTGCCACTTGTAGCAAAACCATCTATAAATATTGTCACGTAATTATTCTTTTCTAATAATTCATCAATATATTTATATATAATTTTTATATCTTTATTTATGTAATAAATCGATAAATCCATGTTTTATTTATTATTGTTCTTAATATTATCAGTATTATTATTTTTTTCTTTAATTTGATTAAAAGTATTGGTATTTTTAAGCAAATTAAGTCCATAAAGTAATCTAATAAGAGCAGGAACAACAACGAGTTGTAAGATCATTCCTGGCCAAGCCATAACAAAGTAACTTGTCCAATAAGCGCTCCATGTATAACCGTTACTATTTGCATTAAAGAAAGTAACAATATAAGAAACAAAACCACCAACAATTCTTCCTATTACCATAGCAGAAATTAAAGCGATATAAATAGCAAGTAAACTATCAACTTTATTTAATTTCTTAACTAATAAAGAGAATAATAATCCACTTATAAATCCATAAGTAGCAAGTTCAAAACACATTGGAATAGAATTAAAAATAGGTGGGGCTCCAAAAATTAATGTTCTAGTAATTGGACCAAGTAAACCAATTAATCCGCCATAAAATGGCCCTAAAACAAATCCGGCAATAAATACTGGGATATGCATTGGTAAAAACATATTACCAAGCTCAGGATTAGATGCTGTTAAAAAAGGCATTAGCCAACAAAGAGCTAAAAACATTGCGGCCAAACAGATCTTATTAATTTGTCTTGCAACTTTATTCATAAAAAACTCCTAAATTTCACTTTTATATTATTAACTAGAACATATGTGATAAACAAATATAAATTATCTTTTCAAAGCCAAAATAAATGAATAACTTACGCTCGAAATCTTTTTATTTTATATTTACTAATTTTCTTTCAAATCATCCTTTTTCTTACGTTTAAATATCGATATTGGAAGTTGAGATAAAATAACTGCTAAAAATACAATAATTGATCCTATTATTTCTTCTGTAGTCATATTTTGATTTACATCACTAAATTTATAAAATTGATAAATTATAACTGCAGATAAAGCACTAAAAACACTTTCTAAAGATAAAATAAGAGAAGAAACTGTAGGATTTACATATTTTTGCCCGACCATTTGTAAAGTATAAGCAACAGCACTAGAAATTATTCCCATAAATAATATTGATATAGTAGATTCAAGAGTAAACATCGAAGTAAAAGACGTTATAGTTATTCCTTTAATTAAGGCGATAATCAAAGCAATTATTCCTTGAGTTAAAAGTTGAAAACTAGATAAATAATAAATATTTAGTCTTTTAGAAAAATAATCAACTGATAAAATTTGTAAGGCAAAAAATATTGCACCTATAAAAACAAATAAATCACCAAGAGTAAAGCTAAACCCTTGACTAAAATCTAAAGAAAGAAAAAGTAATCCAATAACTGCAATTACTACACTTATGTAAACATTAATTCCGCATCTTTTCTTTAAAAACAAAGAAAAGATTGGAACTAAAATTATATATAATGAAGTAATGAAACCAGTTTTGGCTGCGCTCGTTGTTTCTAAACCTATTTGTTGAAATAAAGATGCTAAAAATAGACAAATTCCACAGCAAAGAGGTCCTAAAATTAAATCTTTTTTATTTCTTTTAATATTATTTTTTCTATCTTTTAATAAAGTAAAAATAAGAAATGGAGATAAGGCAATTATTCCAATAAAACTACGTAAATATAATATGGAATAAGAATCCATATATTTAGTTACATTTGATTGGAAAACAAAAGAAACACCCCAAATAAAGGCAACTAATATAAGTATTAAACTTCCTCCAATTTCTTCTTTTTTCGTTTTTAAAAGGCTTTCATTCATACACGAATAAAAATTATATTAAATATAGTTATAAAATTCAAAACTAACTTATTGTATTGCTTTGGCGCTTTTAATTATGCGCTTGAATAGTTTAAATGTATTAGAAATATAGTGATCGTCACTCATTATTTTGACTAGTAATTCTACTTCTTCGTTTCCTAAAAAATTTCCAGCAAAATATCTCATCTGTCTAACTGGTGCATCAAATGCTAAAGAATAAATAAATGAATCTTTTTTAAGCATTGGAATGCGTTTTATTAAGAAACCTAATAATTTTGCCCCTTTTGATTTAAATTTTATTGCTTTATTAATTGAGAAATTTTCATCGAAAACAACTTTATCAGTTTTTTCATCAAACAATTTAGCTTCAGGATTCATTTTCAAATATTCTTCATCGCTTATTAAATCAACATCAACTTTAAAATATTTTTGAACACTACTTCTTATATAAGGAGGATTATTTTCAATATTAATACCTTCTACTAAAAGATTATAAGACTCTACAATTTCATAGGAATTTTTACCAACTTCAATTTGGTAAACTCCTTTTTCAACTACCCACTTATTTAGTCCTTTATCAAAGTAAGCAAACTCAGAATAAGGTATAGAAATTTCCACGTGGGAACTTGTATGAGCCTTAATAAAGACTTTTTTAAATCCCTTTAACTCTCTTTTTGGATTAAAGATATTTTTAGTTGGTTTAGCAATATAAACTTGTACAACTTCTTTTCCATCAAAATCAGAGTCATTATAAACATCTAAAGATATCTTAATATCTTCGTTTTCTTCTAATGATGATTTATCGATACTTATATTTTTATAAAGGAAATTAGAATATGATAATCCATAGCCGAAAGGATAAAGAATTGTTGAAGGATGTGAAAGATAATAACGATATCCAACAAAAATTCCTTCTTTATGGACATTATCGATTGAATTATTTTCTAAATAATTATTTATATAGGAATCTTTTAAAGATTTGAAGAAAGTATCTGAAAGTCTTCCACTTGGATTATTTTCTCCATAAATAGTAGATAAAATAGCTTCATTAATTGCTTCACCACCAAGATAAGTTTCTAAAATTGCACTTACTTTGTCAACAAAAGGAAGTTCAATAACACCACCATTTTCTAAGACAACTACAATATTTTTATTAACTTCATATAATTTATTGATAAGTTCTATTTGAGGGGCAGGTAAAGAAGCATTTTTCCTATCAAAACCTTCGCTTTCAATCTCATTTGGCAAACCTAAAAATACAATAATAACATCTTTATCTTTTGCATTTTTGACTGCTTCGTTAATTAGGGATCTTGATTTTAATACAGAATTTGAATCATATCCTCTTAAATATGTATAATGAGATGAATATTTTCCTAATTCTTTTAATAGTGGGGTTAAATTTAATGGCTCAATTTTTGAAGAACCGCTTCCTTGATATCTTGGCCTTTTAACAAATTCTCCTAACACCAATATCGAGTCACTTTTTCTAATAGGCAATATATTATTACTGTTTTTAAGTAATACGATTGAATTTTCTGCAATTTCTTTAGAAATTTTGTGATCTAATTCATAATTCACTCTAGTTTTTTTATTATTTTGAAGATATAAAACGTGTTTTGCAATTTCAAAGACTCTTTGATTTATTACATCAACACTAACATTTCCTTTTCTATACTCATTCAATAATTTGAAATAGTTAACATTAAATGAATTAGGCATTTCTAAGTTTAATCCGGCATTTATTGAATCTAATGGATTATTTACTGCTGCCCAATCAGAAACAACAAATCCGTCAAATCCCCATTCTTTTCTTAAAATATCTGTTAATAAATGTGCATTTTCACAAGCATAATATCCATTTACTCGATTATAAGATGCCATAATTGAAACAGGTTTTGCTTCTTTTACAACCATTTCAAAAGCTTTTAAATAAATTTCTCTTAAACTTCTTTCATCAACTACTTCGTTTATGCTACATCTTTCGTTTTCTTCGCTATTTACAGCAAAATGTTTTAAGCAAACACCAACATTATTTGATTGTACGCCTTTGACAAAACTTGTAGCTAGTTTTCCCGCTAAAAATGGATCTTCACTAAAATATTCAAAATTTCTACCGCAAAGTGGATTTCTTTTAATGTTAATTCCAGGCCCTAAAATAATTTGTACATCTTGGTCTAAACATTCTTTGCCAATTGTTTCTCCTAGTTTATAAAGGAGGTCTTCATCAAATGAGCAGGAAGTCAAACAAGCTGTTGGAAAACATGTTGAAGGAAAAACTTTAGCTTTAAGACCACTTTCATCCTTTTCGGTTAAACTTTCTTTTCTAATTCCATGAGGCCCATCACTAAGCCAAATAGATTTAATATTCAAAGTAGGTAAAGGATAAGTTGCCCAGAAATCTTTTCCACGAAGAAATGCGATTTTTTCTTCTATAGGTAAAGATTTAATTTTCTCTTTAAGTTCAATCTCATTTACTGCAAATTCATTATTCATAAAGCTACCTCAAACAACTTAATTTTACCATAAAGAAAATACAAGTATCATTATAAATATGATAAAATAAACCACGTTTAAGGAAATAATTATGAATAAGCATTACGAAATTATTGATAAGTCAAAATTCAAAAAAATTAGTCAATATAATTGGTTTAGAACCTTTCCTGATCCAACCTATGGATTTAATGTGAAAATTAATGTAACTAAATTAATTGAATTTAATAAAAAACATCACTACTCGTTCTTTATTACATTCATATATTTAGTCACCATTTCAATGAATGAAGTTTATGAAATGCATCTAAGAGAAATTGATAATGAAAAGACAATTGCTTATTTTCCTAAAATTAATCCTACTTATACTGTTTTATCCAACAAAAATGGTGTCTTTTATAATGCTAGAACTGATTTAACTGCTTCATTTAAAGAGTTTTATACTAACTGTCGAAACACTATAGACTACTTTAAAAATAAAGAAGATATCGTACTTGATTATAATTCGGATGATTTAGCAGTTTACTATATTTCATGTATTACATCTTTATCTATGGAGAGTATGAAACACCCAACACCAGCTTATAATTATGTTTCAAATAGTGTCCCTAGAGTTTTCTGGGATAAATATTATTACAATGAATTAGATAATAATTATTATGTTACATTAAATATTACTGTCTCTCACACTTTAGTCGATGGCTTTCCGTTGACTGATGCTTTTAATAATTTAATTAAAAATATAAATAATCTTGAAGAAATACTGAATAATTAGCACGTGAAAATAAATTTAATCGATAATTATCAAATAAAAAGAGTTACCTTTCTAAAAGCAAGATAACTCTCATTTTTTATAAATAAGATTAATTAAAGAATCGTTACCGTTCCATCTTCTTTAACTTCTAAAGTATCACCTGTTTTAACAGTATTTAAAAATTCTTCTCCTAAATTATCAACACAAATAACATCAGAATTTTGCCAGACTTTTGCTAAAACAATACCGCTTGCAGCTAAAGAGTCAATTGGCATAGAGAATAAGAATACTCTAGGATTAATCTTCATATTGCAAACTGTTTGAATTACTAATCCACCTGTAGTTGAACCAATAGTTATAGGCAAACATAAAATCTTATTTGTAATATCTTTACCATATAAATCTTTATTGTTTTGATCAGAAACAATAACATTCTTTTTATTTAATAAAGCACTTTTTTGAAACGACGCTAAAGTATTAAAACCTTCATGAGATACTACTGCTTCTCCTTTAAAATTACCTTTAGCAATTACTCTGCCTTTAAAAACTTTACTTTCACTCATATTCTTCACCTACTTTGTAATTAATCTTAAGATTTCTTCGTCTTTAAAGTATCTAGCCATTGAATAGGTTCTAAGTTTATTAGAATTAGTCATAATAGCTTTTGAATGTACTAATGGATTGTTAGTATACATTAAAGGACAAATAGAAGAAATAGTAACACCTACTCTATAAAGCTCATTATACATATCTTCATAGTGCTTTTTAAATTCATTAACTACTTTTGGAGCACTTGTTAAAACTACTCTACAATTGACCTTTTTCTTATTATTTGCTCTTAAAGAAGAAATAATATCATCATGCCATTTTTTTAGTTGATATAAAGATAAATGAGGGCAACCAATTAAGCAAAGTTCTGGATCAGCGTCTTTTACCTTCCACATATTTGGATATGATTTATAAACTCTTTCAAGTTCAGCATCATCAATAACGTAAGTTTTTGCGCCTTCTTTAATTAATTTTTCTCCTTGTTCTTTTGCTTCAGGAGTTAAATTTTCAACATGGAATAAACCAACAGCACCATTTGAAGCACTGGCTGCACCCATATCCTTTAGATAACTTTCTGTTTCGTCATTAATTTCTGTACCTAAAAACTTATCTAAACCTTTTATATAAGGAACATCTTCCATTACTTTTAATCCAATAGCTGAACCTAAAATTTGTGCTTCAGGAATTTTTGAAGTTTTTACTTCAATCACCCAACTAGCTTTTCTATTTTCATCTAAAAGCAATCCAAATTCAGGAACTAAACCTAGTATAGAGCCAAATAAATCAAGCATACCTGAATTTCTATTACATCTAGCTCCTAAAACAGAGTTAGCAAAAACAACTGCACTTGATTCTGCCCAAGATAAAATATCTCCTTTTTTAGGTCTATTTCCACATTCTTTTAAATAACAAGTACAAGAAAAAGAATCTTTATCTGTTAACCCGGCTTTTAAAAGTTGTTCTTCATAGTCTTTTTGTTTGCCGTATAAAATTTTATTAAAAACAATTTTTTCTAGAAAATTACATTTAACGTTTTGATAATCTAAAGGCCTTGGATCCATAGTGAATCCACCTTTAGCCTTAATGTTTTGATCATTAAGTTCTTTCATTGTATCAAACAATGGATGAAGTAAGGGAATACCAAAAGAAGTAACTAAATGCCCCTCTAAATGGGTAACAGGAACTAATCTTTTAGCATCGAAAATATCTCCAAACAAAACAACAGTTTCCATTATTTTCTTTAGAGTTTCACCTTTTTTACCTTCTAAAATTTCTTTTTGTTCATCGGTTAAAGTCATTTTATAGTCAATCATACTTTTTCACCTACAATCTTAAGCCTAATTCATAAGCTCCCCAAATTACATTTCTAAGATTACCTACTTTATTAGCATCGCCAATAACAGAGATATTATTACCTCTTTCAAATGTAGGAGCTGGTTTATAGCCAATTGAAGAAATTACACAGTCATAAGAAACAGAAACTCTATTTTGTTTTTCATCAATGAAAATAACTTCCTTATCGGTAATTTCAACTACTTTAGCATTTAAATGAACTTCTGTTTTATGTAATTTAAAGTAATCTCTTAAATATGAAGTATTAGGGAAAGGTAAACCTCTTCCAACCATTAAATCTTGTAAAGTTTCGATAATAACAACTTCTTTTCCTTTCAAAGATAAATCATAAGCAATTTCACACCCGGTTAGTCCCCCACCGATAACAACAACTTTTTTCTTATCTTTCAAAGAGTCTTTATTCTTTAAATAAGCAACAGCTTCGAGACATCTTTCACTACCTTTAACAGGTAAAATCTTAGCAACTGCACCACTAGCAACTACAATTTTGTCGTATTGTACTAAATCTCTAATATCTTTGATTTCTTGATTGAATTTAATTTCTACATCAAGTGTTTTCATTTGATGCTCGTACCATTTAAGTAATAATTTATCGGCCTCTTTGAAATCAAAATTAGCAGCTTCATTAAAAACACCGCCTAAACGATTAGTTTTTTCGAAAATAGTGCATTTATGGCCTCTTAAACTTGCTACTCTTGCAACTTCCATTCCGCCAATTCCCCCGCCTATAATTGCAATAGATTTAGGAGTTTCGGTTGATTTAATTTTATAAGATTCTCCAGTTCTAGTAGAAGGATTAAGAGCACATCTAGACATATGGTTCAAATCTGCCATCGATTCATCATTTGGTACACCTTTATAATGTGCCATTGCAAAACAATAATTATGGCATCTTATGCAAGGTAAAATGTCTTCTTCTTTTCCTTCAATAACTTTCGTTACCCAATCTGGATCAGCTAAGAATTGTCTAGCTATACCGATAGCATCAATTTTGTTTTCTTTAATAGATTCACTACCAGCACTTAATTCCATCTTTCCAGCACATACAACTGGTAATTTTGTATATTTTTTAATAGCTTCGACATCTTTTAAATTACAATTGTTTGGCATATATACAGGTGGATGTGCCCAATACCAAGCATCATACGTACCATTATCGCAGTTAAGCATATCATATCCTGCTTCTTCTAAGATTTTTACAACTTGAATGGATTCTTCGAAGTCTCTTCCTACTTCAGTGTAAGAATCTCTTTCTTCAGGTAAAGCGCCAGAATCAAATCCTTTTGTTTTCGAAACTATACTATATCTAACTGATACAGGATAATCATCACCACAAGCCTTTTTTATGGATTTACAGATTTCAACAGCAAATCTTAATCTATTTTCTAACGAACCGCCATATTCATCTTTTCTAAAGTTTGTATATTTTGTAGCAAATTGATCCAATAAATAACCTTCATGAACAGCGTGGACTTCAACACCATCAACACCAGCATCTTTTAATTTTTTTGCCGTAAGACCAAAAGCTTCAATCATTTCATGAATTTCTTTGATAGTTAATGGTCTACATTTAACTTTATCATCCCATCTACAAGGAAGTTCGCTTGGTGAAGCAGTCAAATATTTTGCATCGATAATAGGTTTAGCAAGTGTTCCTAAAAATTTATTTTCATGCAAAAGTTCAAGAGCCTTAGTTATTGAAAAAGATCTTCCAAAACCAGCTGTCAACTGAACAAATAATTTTGCGCCCGTTTTGTGGAATTCTTCCATATATTTTTTTAAGTCTTCATACATCTTCTCGTTTTTGTAAAGCCATCTTCTTCCAATCATATCTCTAATTGGAGCAATTCCTGGAATTACTAAACCGACATTATTTTTTGCAACTTCTAAAAAGAAATCGGCATTAATTTTATTGAAAGATGATGGTTTCATCCAGCCAAAAAGCGAGGTTCCTCCCATAGGGCAAAGAACAATACGGTTTTTTATTTCAACATCACCGATTTTCCAAGGTGTAAAGAGGGATTTATACTCTTCCTTCATGATTTTATCTCCTTTAAATAACTTATATAAATAATTATAAACTTCCTAAATAAATACTAAAAGAAAAACTGAGTGAACTCACCATTTCCACTCAGTAAATAAAGGAGAAAATCAAGCAGTATTTTTTAAAGCTTAATTATTATGTAATTATGTTAGCATAGGCTAACAAACATTTCAACTAATATTTTTGATAAAAAGAAAAATATAATAAAAGTTTATACAAATTAATTTTTAAAGTGCAGATTTATGGTATATTTATCTTATTTTTATATCGCCATATAAAGAGTAACAATTGTCTAACATTAAAACGTTTTTTTGTTTACTTGTGTTAGCGTTGCTATTTAACTATTTGATATGTTATTTAGCGGTGCGGTTTGACAAAAGAACTACAGTTTCCACGTGGAATGTTCTAGGAAACATATCTACGAAATCAATAGAATCTATATTATAGTTTTTTGTAAGATAGGTTAAATCTCTAGCAAGGGTTCCGACGTCACATGAAACATACACTATCTTTTTAGGGTGTGAATTCATTATTTGTTTGATTAAACTTAAATCTAAACCTTTTCTTGGAGGATCTAAGAATATTACATCATATGATTTTTTTAATAAAACATCTTTTGCATCACCAACCAAGAAGTTAATGTTGTTGATGTTGTTTATTTTTGCATTTTCTTTAGCATCAATAATTGCTTCTTTTACTATCTCAATTCCTTGAACTTTTTTTGCATATTTTGCCGCGATTAAGCCAATAGTTCCTATTCCACAATATAAATCAAGAACATCATCTTCTTTCGTAAGCATTGCTTTTTGAATCGCTAAAGAATAAAGTTTTTCGCATTGATCATGATTAACTTGATAGAAAGATTTTGAAGAAATCTTAAATTTAACGCCCAAAAGGTAATCATAAATATAGCCGTTGCCATATGCAACTTCCTCTTTTTCTCCCAAAATAACATTTGTTTTTCTTAAATTATAATTATATATAACAGTAGTTATTTCGGGATTAAGTTTAACAAGTTCATTAACGAAATTTTTCTTATTTTTAAAGTTAACCTCATTAACTATTAAAACAACCATTACCTCTTTTGATGCTTTCCCAACACGAATCAAGACATGTCTTAAAACACCTTTTTCGAGGTCTTCATCATAAGCTTTAATTTTCATTTCAAGCATTAGTTTTTTAATATTAGCTAATATTGAGACATGTTCTTTTGAAGAAATAATACATTCATTAATTGGAACAATATCATGAGATTTATATTTATATAATCCATAAACTAATCGATGTTGTTTATCATATCCAAAAGGTATTTGCATTTTGTTTCGATAATATATAGGATCATCCATTCCAATTATTTTAGGGCTAAAAAATTTAAAACTAATTTTTCCAACAGTTTTTAAGGTGTTGATTGCAAGATTTTTCTTGATTTCTAATTCTTTTTGATAATCTAAGTTTTGAAAAGAACATCCTCCACATGCGGTTGCGCATTTACAAAGAGGATTAATTCTAAAAGGTGAAAAAGTAATAATTTTAGTTATTTTCCCAATATCATAATCTTTTTTACGATATAAAATTTCAACTTCTGCTTCTTCACCAATTAAAAGAGATGGGACAAATATTACGCGATTTAAATGTTTTGCCAAACCTTGTCCGTCAAAAGTAAAATCAACACATTTTACTCTTACTACATCTCCTCGTTTAAAACTTAATTCTTTTAAATTATTTTTCATTATTTAGAACTCATTAATGATTTGACGTATTCAACTTCTTTATTTACATCAAGTCTAGGGAATAAAATCTCACCTTTATTAACCTTTTTGTTATCTAAAAGATGTTCATTATAAATATTATCAAAATCAGCTTCTTCTAAAAGTAATCCGAGTTGTTTATAAACTTCTTTTGATTTATTTACTAAAACAGGTTCAAGAAGTTTAGTTGAAACGAAAATTACACGGCATAAATGAACCATTACTGATTCTAGATTTTCTTTTTTAGTCTCATCTTTTGCTAATGCCCAAGGAAGCGTTTCTTCTATATATTTATTTGCTCTATAAATTAGATTCATTACATCGATGTATCCTTCAGTAATTTTCAAATCATCTAATTCATCAATAAATTTCTTTATAGTTAAATCAATTAAAGAATCAATTTCATTATCTTCTTTATTAATATTCTTTTTATAACTTGGGATAACTCCACCAAAATATTTAACAACCATTGAAATAGACCTAGAAACTAAATTTCCATATGAATTAACTAAATCCATATTAATACGATCGATAAATTGTTCAGGTGTAAATTGTCCGTTACTACCAAAAATAATTTCTCTTACCAAATAATAACGAAGTGCATCGACACCATATTTTTCTATTAATGGATAAGGTGAAACGACATTTCCTTTTGATTTAGACATCTTGCCATCTTTCATCATAAGTAAGCCGTGAACAAATACTCTATCAGGAAGTCTAAGACCCATGGATAATAAAAATTCTGGCCAATAAATAGTATGGAATCTTGTAATGTCTGCGCCAATTACATGAATTATTTCACTATCTTCATCTTCCCAAAACTTTTTAAATAAGGAATCATCTTCGCTTAAATAACCTAAAGCACTAACATAATTAAATAAAGCATCAACCCAAACATAAGAAACATGGTTTTCATATTCTTTAATTGGTATTCCCCATTTAAAAGAACTTCTAGAAACGCATAAATCACTAAGTCCTGGATTAATAAAGTTATTCAACATCTCAGTTTTTCTACCTTCAGGTGTTATAGTTTTATCTTTATCAAAGAACTTTTCCATTAAATCTGGGAGATATTTTTGTGTTTTGAAAAATAAACAAGTTTCTTCTTGTTTTTCTACTGGTCTTCCACAATCCGGACAAAGATGTTCTTCTCCTACTTGAGCATCACTCCAGAAAGATTCACAAGGAACACAATACCATCCTTCATATGAGCCTAAATATAAATCATCATTTTTAATCATATGAGAAAAAACATGTTGAACTACATTTATATGTTTTGGATCAGTTGTTCTAATAAAACCATCATTAGAAATTTCCATTACTTTCCATAGATCTTTGAATTTAGCAACTATTCCATCAACATATTCTTTTGGAGTAAGATTAGCTGCTTTAGCATTCTTTTCAATTTTTAATCCGTGTTCATCTGTTCCAGTTAAAAAATAAGTTTCAAAATGTCTCATTCGTTTATAGCGCGCAAAAACATCGCATAAAGTTGTACAATATGCATGTCCGATATGAGCATTACCACTTGGATAATAAATTGGTGTTGTAATATAAAATCTTTTCTTTGTACTTGCCATAATACCCTCTTTCATTTTAAAACTTAAAATATAATACCATTTTATCGTCTTTATTTATATTAAATTATAAAAAAGAGTTACATCTTTTTATTAGAGGTAACTCTTATTTAAATTTAATTTTCTATTATTTATTGTCTTTTTTAAGACCGTATTTTCTATTGAATTTATCAACTCTACCATCAGCTTGTGTAAATCTTTGTTTACCTGTATAAAATGGATGGCAATTTGAACAAACATCAACTTTAATTTCCGATAATGTTGATTCAGTTTCAAATGTTGCTCCACAAGATACACAAGTTACAGTACATTTTTTATACTTTGGATGAATTCCTTCTTTCATAATCTTACTCCTTCCGCCTTGAATTACTTTCTATTTAATTTTCACTCAAAGAAAGCATGTGCAGGAATTATATAACAAAGGAAAGTTTAAAAGCAAGAAAAAATAGCAATAAAATCGCTAATTTTGATAATAAGAGATCAAATAATCTTTCTTAGCATAAACGTAAAAATTATATAACGCAATAATTAAATCTAAAGGGTTTTGTAACTTATAATTTGATTCAAGATTTAAAGAAAAATCATATACCCGTTTTTAGATTTTGAACACCTTAAAATTTAGACTTTGAACAATAGATATTACAAAAATTCTCGATAAAATTCGA